>NZ_BAABAQ010000015.1:0-255248 GCF_039537505.1 Streptosporangium oxazolinicum | reverse complement strand
GCGACCGGCTCGGCGCGGCCACCTGGCGGCCCGGCGCCATCACCGCCCTGCGGCACCTGCGCACGGTTTTGCACGACCACCGGATCTACCCGGCGATCTCCTACGACGAGGGCGAACCGCGCCTCGTCATCAGCGCCGACCTGACCGTGTGGGCCGACCGCGAAGGCGAGTTCTTCGCGTGGGGAGCCGTCCACATGGAGGAGCCCGCCGAGTCCGCTCGAACCGACGACGTACCGCAGGTCGCACGCCGAATCGCCCGGCGACTCGGCGAGCACTACACCGAACCGACCACGGCCCCATGAGCGGCGCGACGGCACGGCGAGTGGCCTCCCATGCCGTCGCGCTCACACTCCCCGCAGGCGGTGGTGCACGACCAGGGGACGCGGCGAGGCGAGGCGCGGGGCCGGGAGTCGTCGCCCGGCCCCCGCACCTCGGAGAGGAGCACGCGATGCCAGCCACCCCCGACACTCAGAGCGGCGATCCGGACACCCGCGTCACCTGGCCCTGCCCCGGTGTCAGCGCACACCCCGTACGCGTCACTTCGAAGCGCCTGGCGCTCGACTGGGAGTCGGTACCGCAGGGGCGTTACCGCGTCACAGAGCACACGTGCTCCTGCCGGATGGTCTTCTACGAGCTGATCTCCTGCGGTGGCACCTACATGATCCACAGGGTGATTCAGAACAGACCGCCAGAACACGCCTTCGCCGGACGGTGGACGCTCCGCGAAGCGCGGGAGATGTGGCGGCAGGTGCTGACCGGGCAGGCGCGGTAGCCGAACACAAAAGTTGACGATGCCCGCCCAAGGGCCGCCTGCCCCGGTATCCGGCACCGGCTCGCCCGTGAACACAACTCATCGCGCAACCGAACAACCCATCATGTTACGGAGGCAAAATCACGGCAGCACCGCCTCCCAGCGGGCGATCAGGGTCTTGCCTCCGGGGGTCACCGTCACGTTGTCCCCCGCCTTCCCGAGGGCGGTACGCAGGGTCGTCGCCTCGCGTCCTTGGTAGGTCCGGGTGCCGAAGTTCCCGCCGGACGCGGCTTCGATCGGTGTGGTGATCCCCTCGGGCCAGGTCGCCTGCCGGATGGGCCGGGCGCTCGGGTCCTCGTACATCGTCACCGTGATCGGCGCGGCGGGGTCGGGGGTGCCGGTGGAGCGGATCCTTGCGGTCAGCTTCGAGAGGCGCTCGGTCGCGGCGACGATCGGCTCGTCCTCCGCCAGCGGCGTCCCCTCCAGCCGGGTCTCGTGCTTCTTTCCGCCGGGGTCCACCACGGTGACGACGGCGAACGGCTGGTCGGTCGCCCCTCCCTTACGGTCGAGCGTGCCCTCCCGTCCCGCGAGGGAGGCGACGAGCCCGGCCCGCAGGTCGCGCAGTTCGGCCTCCGGGAGCGGGACGACGACGAGTTCCCCGTCGCGCAGCGAGACGGCCCGCCCGTCGGCGGTGACGGCCATGCTGTCGCCGCCCTCGCATGTCATCCCGCCGCAGCTGACGTACCGGATGACGACGTCACCGGGCCGAGCACCGGTCGGCGCGATGGTCCCGCCCGGCGCGGTCGGCGCGGTGGTCTCGACGGTGGCGGTGGTTCCGGTGGTCGCGGAGCAGCCGGTCAGGAGGAGAAGCACGGCGGCGAGCAGGAAGCGCATCACACCCCTGAAACGGACCGGCCCCCCGAGCGGTTCACGCCTCGCCGGGCCACGCGGCCCCCTCCCTGCCTCTCCGGACCGGGAGCCCGTACGCCGGTGGCGTTTGACCCCGGCCCACCCGGCGGGCCGGAGCGGGGTGACACCAGGAGGCGGGTGACATCGGGAGGACCGTCAGGAACGGACGGCCTCGGCGATTTTCCTGGCCCAGCGGTAGTCGGCCTTGCCCGCCGGGGAGCGGACCATCTCGTCGACGAAGGCGAAGGTCCTGGGCACCTTGTAGCCGGAGATCCTTCCCCGGCAGTGGGCGCCGAGTTCCTCGGCCGTCGGTGCCGTGCCGGGGCGCGGCTCGATCACCGCCGCCACCCGGGTGCCCCACCGCTCGTCCGGGATACCGGTCACGACCGCGTCGAAGACCGCCGGGTGGCCCTTGAGCACCGCCTCGACCTCCTCGGGGAAGACCTTCTCCCCACCGGTGTTGATGCAGGCGGAGCCCCGGCCGAAGATCGCGATGGTGCCGTCCGCCTCGACCTTGGCCAGGTCGCCGGTGAGCAGCCAGCGGACGCCGCCCCTGTCCGTCACGAACGTACGGGCCGTCTTGGCCTCGTCCTTGTAGTAGCCGGAGGCGATGCGGCCGCTTCTGGCCACGGTGCCCAGCTGGTCCGAGCCGGGTTCGACCGGTTCCAGGGCCTCGCTGAGCACGGCGAGCCCGGCGTGGGGGTTCGCCTGGTAGCGTAGCCCGGACTCGGGGGAGGAGCCGGGGACCGCCGAGGCGGTGTAGCCGGACTCGGTGGAGCCGAAGCTGTCGACGATCATCTTGCCGGGCAGCAGTTCCTCCAGGCGCTCGCGTACGGAACCGCTGAGGATCGCGCCGGTGGAGCTCAGCACGAACAGCGAGGACAGGTCGTAGGCGCCGGTGGCGATCTCGTCGGCCAGTGGGCGGGCCATCGCGTCCCCGGTGATGTTGAGCGTGAGGACCCGCTCCCGCTCGACCGTCCGCAGCACCTCGGCCGCGTCGAACCTGCGGACGTACGCGATCGTGCCGCCCATGCACCAGGCGATGAAGGTGCCCATCTGGGCGGCGCCGTGCATCAGGGGGGCCGCGGCCATCATGGTCATCTCACTCGCGGCGACGGCCGCCTCGATCACCTCGTCCGGGGTGGTGGGCGGCTCGCCGTAGGGGTTGCCGCCGCCGAAGGCGAAGAAGAGGTCCTCGGTACGCCACATCACGCCCTTGGGCAGGCCGGTCGTGCCGCCGGTGTAGATGATGTAGAGGTCGTCGCCCGACCGCTCGGGGAACCCGCGCGTCTCCGGCCGCCCGGCCAGCGCCTCCTCGTACGGCACCGCGCCCTCGACCTCGGACGGTCCCCCCACCGCGACCAGGTGTCGCAGGGCGGGGGCGTGCGGTGCCGTGGCCGCCACCCGGGCGTCGAACTCCACGTCGAACAGCAGGGCCACAATGTCGGAGTCCTTGTAGAGGTAGAGCAGCTCCGCCTCGACGTAGCGGTAGTTCACGTTGACCGGCACCGCCCGGATCTTGAGGGTGGCGAGCAGCCCGGCCACGTACTCGACGCCGTTGTACAGGTGGATCCCGACGTGCTGCCCGGGGCGCACGCCCCTGCTCTCCAGGAAGTGGGCGAGCCGGTTGGCGTGCGCGTCCAACTCGGCGTAGGTCATGTGGCGGTCGCCGCAGACGACGGCCGTACGATCCCCGATCGCGTCGGCGAGTCCTTCGAACAGATCCGCGTGGTTGAACTCCATTCGCACCCCTCCTGGGGGATCAGGGTTTGTCGCTGCCGACCATCCACATCGCGAAGAATTGCGCGCCTCCCCCGTACGCGTGCCCGAGGGCCCGCCTGGCGCCGTCCACCTGGTGCTCCCCCGCCATCCCCCGCACCTGGAGCGCCGCCTCGGCGAACCGGATCAGCCCCGAGGCCCCGATCGGGTTGCTCGACAGCACGCCGCCCGAGGCGTTCCACGGGATGTCGCCGTCCAGGGCGGTGGCCCCGGACTCGGTGAGCTTCCAGCCCTCCCCCTCCGCGGCGAACCCGAGGTTCTCCAGCCACATCGGCTCGTACCAGGAGAAGGGCACGTACACCTCCGCCACGTCGATCTCCCGTCGCGGGTCGGTGACCCCGGCCTGCCGGTAGACGTCGGCCGCGCAGTCCTTGCCGCCCCGCGGGTTCACGGTGTCGCGGCCCGCGCGGAAGATCGGCTCGGAGCGCGTCGCCGCGCCGAGGACCCAGGCGGGGGTACTGCCGGTGAGCCTGTCCTCCGCGGCCAGGACCATCGCGCAGGCGCCGTCGGAGGACGGGCAGGTGTCGAGGTAGCGGATCGGCTCCCACAGCATCGGGGTCGACTCGACCATCCTCTGGTCGATGCCGGGGATCCTCAGGTGGGCGTACGGGTTCTTCAGGGCGTTGCGCCGGTCCTTGACGGCCACGAGGTGGCCGATGTGCCCGGGGGCGCCGGAGCGGCGGATGTACTCGCGGATGTGCGGGGCGAAGTAACCGCCCGCGCCGACGACCAGCGAGGCGCTGAACGGCAGGTGGGTGGAGAGCGCCCAGGTCGCGTTGGACTCCGACTGCTTCTCGAACGCCACCACCAGCACCCGGTCGTGCACGCCGCCCTGGATCAGCGAGGCGCCGACGAGCGCGGTGGACCCGCCGACCGAACCCGCGGTGTGGACCCGCATCATCGGCTTGCCCGCGGCGCCCAGCGCGTCGGCGAGGTACGCCTCGGGCATCATCACGCCCTCGAACAGGTCGGGCGCCTTGCCGATGACGACCGCGTCGATGTCCTTCCAGGTCAGACCCGCGTCCTCCAGCGCGCGCAGGGCCGCCTCGCGGACCAGCCCGGCGAGGGAGACGTCGTGCCGCCTGGTCGTGTAGCGGGTCTGGCCGACCCCGATGACAGCGCAGGGGTTACCCATGGTTCCTATGCCTCCATCACGTCTCTAAGCCCCGTCACGTCTCTGGGCCTCCATCACGGTGACGAGGTTGTGCTGGAGGCAGGGGCCGCTCGTGGCGTGCCCGAGGACGCGGCTCGCGGTGCCGTCCATGACGCGCCCGGCCGCCTCGCCGATCCTGATGAGACCGGTGGCCATGACCGGGTTGGCGGCGAGGGGGCCGCCGCTGGGATTGACGCGCGTGCCCTCCGGGAGCCCCAGCGCCTCGCGCAGGATGAGCTCCTCGTGGCTGAACTGGACGTGCAGCTCGGCCACGTCGACATCACCCTTGCCGACCCCCGCCGCTCGTGCGGCGTCGGCGGCGGAGGTCGACCGGGCGAGATCCCTCATGCCCAGGTAATGGGGTTCTATGCGGTGGGCGATGCCCGTTATCCACGCGGGCCGCTCGCACAGCTCCCCGGCCAGGTCACCGGCCGCCAGCACCACCGCGGCGGCGCCGTCGGTGATCGGGGCGATGTCGTACGGCCGCAGTGGCGCGACCTCGGCGGCCTCCCCTTCGGGGTCGGGCAGGTCGAGGGCGTACGGGTTGGCCCTGCCGTCGGCGCGGCTGCGCCGTACGATCTCGTCCAGCTCGGCCCGGTCCGCCCCGGTGGCCGACGCCTGCAGCGCGGCGAAGGAGACCTGGTCCAGCCCGAGGGGAGCCAGGTAGTACGGGTCCAGCTGGAGCGTCATGATCTCCCGCAGATCCCCCTGGGAGGACTTGCCGAAGCCGTAGACCAGGGCCGAGTCGACGTCGCCGTGCTGGAGCCTGACCCAGGCCTCGTACAGCGCCCAGGCCGCGTCCATCTCGACGTGGCTCTCCGAGATCGGCGGCCAGGCGCCGAGCGCGTCGAGCGCGGAGACGAAGGAGAACGGCGCGCCCGCCAGGTAGTCGCACGACCCCGAGCAGGTGAAGCCGAACCTCCGCAGCCCGGTGGCGGCCCTCACCTCCTCCAGCGGGGGCAGGATGAGCTCGGACTCGCTCTGTCCCTCGTCGACGGCGCTGTGCCGGGTCTGCGCGAACGCGACGACCGCTATCTCCCGCATCTAGAGCTCCGCGTCCGGCTCGCCGGTGGGGGCGAACCACTTGATGTTCGACATGGACGTCGTCCACTCCTCCTCGGGCACCCACACGGCCCGCACCCGCATGCCCTGGCGCACCTCGTGGGCCGCGATCCCGCCGACCAGGGCGATCATCGGGATGTCGGTGCCGTCGAGCCGGATGTACGCCGAGACGAACGGCACCTCGGGGGCGCGCGGGTCGGGCAGGTTGTTGATGGCGAAGGTGGTGATCGTGCCGGTGTCCGGGACGACCACCTCCTCGGTGATCGAGACCCCGCACTCGGGGCACGACAGCCGGTAGGGCACGTAGACCTTGTGGCAGGTGCCGCACCGGCAGCCGATGAGGACACCCTCGGCGACGCCCTCCAGGAAGCGGGTCAGCGCGAGGCCGGGCGTCACCGTGTACTCGACGCGGACCTCGGAGACGATCCGGGTGACCTCGGGGACGAAACTCTCGATGTCGGTGATGTGCCCGGTGCGCCCGGCCCGCCAGCGGGGGCGTACCCGCAGCCCCGGGCGCATCGCCCTGGCGTCCCCGGCGTCTCCCACGTCCACCGCGTGCACTAGCGAGGTGTCGGCGCCGTCCAGCCGGATCAGGGCCCAGGCGAACGGCCGGTCCAGCGGGTGGCCCTTCCTGGGGGCGGTCACCCACGCCCAGCTCTCGACGGTCCCGGCGGGGCCGACCTCGACGAACTCACCGGTCACGGCGTCGCCGGTCTCGGGGTCGTACTCCAGTGGCGGCACCAGTGTGCGGCCCGCCGCCGTGCGGACCCCGACGAGCCGTCCGTCCCGCAGCTCGGTGAGGAAGCGCCCGATCACCGGTCCCGTCGTGCGCGTGTATCCGCCGGGGAACTCCAGCACGTGCCGTGCCCGGGTGTCTTCGCTAGATGGCACGTTCGTGTCCCTTCCAGTACGGGTCACGCAGCTTGCGTTTGAGGAGCTTGCCGTTGGGCTCGCGGGGCATCTCCGCGATGAAGTCGATGGACTTCGGCCACTTCATCCTCGACAGGCGGCCGCGCAGCGACTCGATGAGCTCGGCCGCCAGCTCGGGCGAGGGGACGACGCCGGGCGCGGGCTCGACCACGGCCTTGATCTGCTCGCCCCACTCCTCGTCGGGGATGCCGAACACGGCCACGTCGGCGATCTTGGGGTGGACCGTCAGCTCGTTCTCGATCTCGGCCGGGTAGATGTTGGTCCCACCGGAGATGATCATGTCGGCCTTGCGGTCGCAGAGGAAGAGGAAGCCCTCCCCGTCCAGGTAGCCGATGTCGCCGACGGTGAAGTGGTCGCGCAGGCGGTTGGCCTCGGTCTTGGCCGGGTCGCCCTTGTACTCGAAGCCGGTGCCCAGCATCTTCATGTAGATGGTGCCGGGGGTTCCCGTCGGCACGGGCTCCAGGTTCTCGTCCACGATAAGCAGTTCGCTGATCGGCCAGGCGGTGCCGACGGTGCCGGGGTGCTTCCTCCAGCCCTCCGGGGTGGCGATGGTGCCGCCGCCCTCGGTGGCCGCGTAGTACTCGTAGACGCAGTCGCCCCACCACTCCAACATGGCCCACTTGACGGGGACCGGGCAGGGGGCCGCGGCGTGGATCATCCACCTGAGGGAGGAGAGGTCGTACTTCGACCTCACCTCGCCGGGGAGCGCGAGCAGGCGCTTGAAGTGGGTGGGAACCAGGTGCGAGTTGGTGACGCGGTACCTCTCGCAGAGCCGGAGCGTCTCCTCGGCGTCCCACCTGTCCATGTAGACGAGCGTGTGCCCCATCTGCAGGGCCGTCCCCCCGAACTGGGTGACGGCGGTGTGGTAGTTCGGCGAGGTGACCAGGTGGACGTTCTCCTTGCCCGGGGTGATGCCGAACAGCGTGAGCAGGAACGTCATCGACTCGGCCCCGTCGTCCGGGTCCAGGCCGTTGAGCGGGCGGCGCACGCCCTTGGGCCTGCCGGTGGTGCCGGAGGTGTAGTGCATGGTGGCGCCCGCCGTACGGTCGGCGGGGGCGGTGTCCGGCTGTCCCTCGGTCAGCTCGGAGACCGGCCTCACCCCCTCCACCCGCCCGAACGTGAAGACGCGGCCGGGGGCGATGCCCGACTCCGCGGCGCCGCGCAGGCCCTCCTCGGCGTAGCGCTCGTGCACGAAGAAGGCGCGCGCCTCGCTGTCGGCGACGATGTAGCCGATCTCGGGACCGGTGAGGTGCCAGTTGATCGGCGTGTAGTACCAGCCGGCCTGCAGGGCGGCGAGATAGAGGGTGAGCCCGTCGGAGCCGTTGGGCATGAGCCCGCAGATGCCGTCGCCCGTCTTGAGACCGAGTTCTCTCAGGCCGTGGACGAGACGGTTGGCACGGGCGAGCAGGTCACCGGCGCGGTGTTCGGTGCCGTCCGGGTCGACGGCGGCCACCCACCCGGGGTCCGCCTGCGCCAGCCTCCAGAAACCGAGCGTACCCATCGGACATCCTCTCGGTGGAAAGGCCCCGGTACGCCGGAGTGCATCACGTTCTCTTTATCGCGACAAGCCCTGGCGGAACGGGGTATATAGAACAAGAATCTGTTCTTGTACGCATGGGCAGAGTAACCCCGGGAGATACACCTAGCAAGCGCTTGACTTAGCGCGGAACCCGCCCCATCCGTGAGGGACCGGCCTTCGGAGGACGTCTCACCCCACACCACCGGAAACCCCGGATGGCCAGACCGCACGGGAACGACCGGCCCCCACCCCGGGCCGTCGGACCACACGAAAACCCCGGGCCGCCAGGGCACACAGAAGCGACCGAGGCTCCCCCACACCGCGCGAGAGCGATACAGACCCGGAATCTCCCATCAGGCACCTGGTGAATCAACGGAGGTCGTCCCGTGGAACTCCTGCCGATCAGCACGCCGCACTGCCGGATCGAACGCGACGGGCACATCGTGGTCGTCACGATGGACCGGCCCGAGGCGAGGAACGCGCTCTCCACCGACATGCTGGTCGGCCTGGCCGACGCCTGGGCCTACGTCTCGGCGGAGCCCGGGGTCCGCGTCGCCGTCCTGACCGGCGCGCACGGGACGTTCTGCGCGGGTGCCGACCTCAAGGCCATGGGTACCCCGTCCCAGGACCCCCGGGTCAGGGAGCGGGCCGCGGCCATCCCCGACTTCCACTGGAAGGGCCTGCTCCGCGACTCCGGCGCGCTGCCGACGAAGCCGATCGTCTGCGCGGTCGAGGGGTACGCCGTGGCCGGGGGCACCGAACTGCTCGTCGGCACCGACCTGCGGGTGGTCGCCGAGTCCGCCACCCTCGGCCTGTTCGAGGCCCGCCGCGCCCTCTTCCCCATGGGCGGCTCCGCGATCCGCCTCCCCCGCCAGATCCCGTACGCCTTCGCCATGGACATCCTGCTCACCGGCCGCGCCGTCACCGCGCGGGAGGCGCTGGACATGGGCCTGGTCAACCGGGTCGTCCCCGACGGGGAGGCACTCACCGCCGCCCTGGAGATCGCCGCCCAGGTCGCCGAGTGCGGCCCCCTCGCCGTCCAGGCCATCCTCCGCGCCTACCGGGAGACCCTGGGCCTGCCCGAGGCCGAGGCCCTGAAGGTCTCCGACACCATCGGCTGGCCGGTCATCGCCTCGGAGGACGCCAGGGAGGGCTCCCGGGCCTTCCGCGAAAAACGCCCGGCCACCTACCGGGGCGCCTGATCCGGGACACCACCGACTCCTTCTTCGGCAACCACCGGCCGCAGCGCTCACGCCCCGTTTATGCTGCCGCGATGAACCGTCGGTGAGTGAGCGGAGGCAGCCTTGGTCGATCTTGCCAGCTGGTACGGCCTGGTCAGCGGCCGCAGCGACGACTACGACGCCCTCCAGTTGGTCGCGGTCGTCGCCCCTGGCGGGCAAAGCTGGGCAAGTCCCTTCCGCGCGATCGCCGATGACGGAAACGACTATTTCGTCAAGACCTTGGAATCCTGTCGACGAGATTGGGCCAGAGGGTCACTCGCGGTCGAGTACATCGTCGGCAGAGCGGGAAAGCTGATCGAAGCTCCGGTGTGTGACAGCAGGTTGATCCGCATACCCGAGGACTTCAGAGGCGACGAGATTCGCCCCGGCATTCCCCTCGTACCGGGAATCGCCCACGCCAGCAAGGCGTTGGAGCACGCCGACGAGCAACGCGACCACCTGGCGTACCGCAACCAGGATCACAACCGAGCCCGCCATGTCGGCGTCTACGCACTGTATGACTGGTGTTACGGAGATGACGCCCAGTGGCTTTACGATCTCGACGACGACCGGTCGATCTACTCGCATGATCACGGCCTGTACTTTCCGCCCAACCACGGCGGCATCGAAGCCAACATACTCAAGCAGTCCGCCGACGAACCGAATGTGCTGCCCGACGCCCCGAAAGGGTTGGATCCGAAGGCGGTCGAAACCGTCGCGAGAGCCCTTGAGAAAATAGATCGCGATGCTCTCGTCAACATCCTGCGCGCCGTGCCAGCATCGTGGCCGGTGAGCGACGAAGCTTTGGCGACGCTCGGCTGGTTTCTTGAGCACCGGGCATCCGCCGTGGCGAGCCGTCTACGAGCCCTAGCCTGAAGGGGGTGTGACATCCAGTGAGCAGATACATCTACTCGATCGTTCGTTGTCTCCCTGACCCGCGAACCGGGGAATTCGTCAACGTCGGCGCCATAGCCGGCGATCCGAATACCGGCGACTGGGCCGTCCGGCGCTTGAGCAACACCGAACGGATCAAAAAGTTCGCACCGGCCCCGGCGATCGATGTCACCGACCGTTTCATGGTCCGGCTGAGCAGCGAGATAGCCGAGGCGCGCGAGAGCCTGGAAACCGATAACAGTCACCCGTTCGGTGACGACTGGCTCCTCAAGCTGCATCACGACCATCGGAACATCGTGCAGCTCAGCCCTCCGGTTCCGATCGTCGCCAACCACGCTGAGGCCGCACTGGACATCATCTTCGGGCGAATGATCATTGATCCGGCGTCACAGCCGCGACAGGTCACCGTCGGAAAGGACCGAGTCGTTCAGGACCTTCGTAAAGCCTATGCGCAGGCACAGATACCAGCGCACCTCCTGAGACCGAAATCCGAAGTGTTCATCGGCGACAAACTGCATTCCGCCATCGACATGGCCATCGCCAACGGCAAGGTCGCACAGCTGGCACAGGGCTGGTCCTTCCGGGTCACCGGCATGGAAAGGCTCCTCACACAGGTGAAGGCCTGGGGTTTCGCGCTGGAACGCCTGCGCCGCGGTGACGAGGCGCGGGTGGTGGACGCTCAGGGGCGCTTGAGTGAAGTCGCCCGAGACGTGAATCTACAGGTGGTCATCGCGACACCCGAGACGATTCAGCAGGAGGCGGCCTACGAAGAGGCGGAGCAGGTCTTCCACACGCTGGGCGCCGAAGTGCATCCCGTGGAAAACGTGGGTGCCGTGAGTGCCCGAGCCGTGGATCTCGTCCGAGAACTGCTCTGACATGTCCGGTTCCGGTGCCCCGCCTCTCGCGGAGAGGCGGGGCACTTCCGTATTGTCGACAGCGATCCGGGAGGTCTCATGGCATACGACGTGGCGGCTGTACGGGCGCGCTTTCCCGCGTTGGACGAGGGCGCGGCGCACTTCGACGGGCCGGGGGGCTCGCAGGTTCCCGCGGAGGTCGCGGAGGCCGTGGCCGGTGCGCTGCGGTCCGCCGTCTCCAACCGGGGCGTCGAGACCGCCGCCGAGCGGCGCGCCGACGGGATCGTGACCGAGGCGCGCCGGGCGATGGCCGACCTGCTCGGCGCCACGCCGGGCGGCATCGTGTTCGGCCGGAGCATGACGCAGCTCACCTACGACATGGCCCGTGCGCTCGCCAAGGAGTGGCGCCCCGGTGACGAGGTCGTGGTCACCACGCTGGACCACGACGCGAACATCCGGCCCTGGACGCAGGCCGCCGAGGCGCGCGGGGTCACGGTGCGCTGGGCCGACTTCGACCCGGAGCGCGGTGAGCTGGACGTCGCCGCGATCGCCGACCTGCTCACCGGGCGCACCAGGCTGGTGGCCGTCACGGCCGCGTCGAACCTGCTGGGCACCCGCCCGGACATCCCGGCGATCGCCGAGCGGGTGCACGCGGCCGGGGCGCTGCTCTACGTCGACGGCGTGCACCTGACACCGCACAGCCTGGTCGACGTCGGAGGGCTGGGCGCCGACTTCTACGCCTGCTCGCCGTACAAGTTCCTCGGCCCGCACCTGGGCGTGCTCGCCGCCGACCCCGGCCTGCTGGAGACCGTCCACCCCGACAAGCTGCTCCCCTCCAGCGACGCGGTGCCCGAACGCTTCGAGCTGGGCACGCTGCCGTACGAGCTGCTCGCCGGTACGACGGCGGCGGTCGGCTTCCTGGCCGGTCTCGTACCGGGCGAGGGAGACCGGCGCGAACGCCTGGCCCGCTCGATGGCCACGCTGGAGGAGCACGAGAACGCCCTGCTCGAACGGCTCGACGCCGGTCTGGCCGAGACCGCCGGGGTGACCTCGTACGGCGCGGCGTCGCGCAGGCGCACCCCCACGACGCTGTTCTCCGTCGACCACGTCAGCCCTGCCGACGCCTACCGCTTCCTGGCCGAACGCGGCGTCAACGCGCCCGCGAGCAGCTTCTACGCGCTGGAGTGCTCCCGCCGCCTGGGCCTGGGCGACACCGGCGCCCTCCGGGCCGGAATCGCGCCCTACACCGACGAGTCGGACGTGGACAGGCTGCTGAAGGGCATCCGCGAACTGGCCGGAACGCGCGGCGGGTAGCTCACTCCTCGCCCCCTGACCGAGCCTCGGCGCGGCCCAGTGCCTGAACGAGATCGGCGGCCAGGAGGGATACCGGCAGAGCAAAGGTATCGGTGCCTGTCCACAAACCGATCGCTTCGGGGTCCGCGAGGTGTTGAGGGTGCTGCGGCGCCGCCCACCCTTCCGCGAGCGGAGCGGTTCGGCTGCGACCGTGGTCGTCGCCGTGTCGACCGGACGAGTGTCCCGCATCGGTTGCTGGCGTACTCTGCGGGGATGTTGTACGTGGAGATCAACGGTGCTGCTCCCTCAATAGCCGACCTGCACCGCGTAGCGGTCGTCAACTACGGACACTTCACCTCGATGCAGGTGCGGGAGAACCGGGTTCGTGGGTTGGACCTGCATCTGCGCAGGCTCGACGACGCATCGAAGGAACTCTTCACGGCGACGCCGGGAACCGACCGCGTACGCTCGCTTCTACGACAGGCTTTGGACCATGGGCCGGGCGACGTGTCCGCACGGATTTCCGTCTTCGCCAGGTCAGGCGACATCTCTGTCCCGACCCCAGACGTTGATCTCGCCGTCATGGTGTCGCTGAGCGATCCGGTTCCTGAAACACCTCAGACACCGTGGAGCGTGTGCTCCATCCCATACCTTCGGGAATCAGCACATCTGAAACACGCCGCGACCATGGGACTCATCAGGGCTCGCCGCGCCGCCAGGTCCCAAGGCTTCGATGATGCCGTCTTCATCGGGCCGGACGGGCTCATCCTCGAGGGTTCCATCTGGAACCTCGGGCTTTGGGACGGTGAAACCGTTACCTGGCCACAGGGGCCGAAGCTGCCAGGCGTGACCGAACAGCTGCTGACGATGGGCCTTCACCGCATCGGAGTGCGGACGCGGACCAGGCCGGTGGTCGCGCAGGATCTTGCCCACTACCAGGCGGCGTTCGCCAGCTACTCCTGGTGTCCGGCACAGCCGTTGGCCAGTCTGGACGACGTGTCGTTCGCGAACCCCCCGGCGGCGTTCACGATGCTGGAGAAGGCATGGGACTCCGTACCCTGGGAGACCGTCTAATGGCGGCGGCCCGCATGTGACGCCCGGTTGCCCATGTCGGCCCTGACGGTAAAACCCCATGGAGGGACACCGCACACCGCCGAACTCCACGTCCGGCACGGGAGAGGCGCGCTCGTCAGGCGGGGACGACGCCGCCGAGGGTGGCGAGGGTGACGCACAGGTCCGCGTCGGGGGACAGGATCTCGATCTGGATCGAGGGCGTGGCGGCGCTCACCGGTAGGAAGACCCTCCCCGCGCCCCTGGCGAAGGCGACCTCGATCTCCTCCTGACCGAGCTGACCGAGCTGACCGAGCCGGCCGAGCCGCACGTAGGCCGCGGTCTCCTCCGCGCGAACGTAGGAGAGGCTGAGCGTCGCCGTGCCGCCCCGGTGACGCAGCGGGACGGTGACGAGGCCGCCGACGCGGGGGAAGCACTCGCCGGACGCGGGCACGGCGTACCCGCCGCGGACCTCGGCGGGGACCAGTCTGCCCTGGTCGTCGAGGACCAGCGGGTTCGTCGTCGGCCTCGGATGGCGCATGAGGGCGGCCAGGCCGGGGGGCGCCAGCGGGCTCAGCAGGTGCGAGCTGAGGTTCTCCTCTCCGAAGGAGAGCCAGAGCAGGTCGTCGGGGAGAGGGCGCGGGTAGATGTCGGTCGTCTCGGGGGCCGAGGCGAGGGTCGCCCGTACGGACTCCAGATACCGCTCGGTCCTGGCGCGGTGGTCCTCCTGCCCCGCGACGTAGCCCTCGACCGACACGACGGAGAAGGCGAGGAAGGCACAGACCACCACACCCCCCGCCACCCGGACGGACCGGCCCCGGGGGACACGGCGGCGGTAGGGCCGTTTCTCGCCGAGCAGCGGAAGCGTCGCGAGGGCGAGCGCGAGCGTCGCGACCAGGGCGCTGTCGGCCAGGTAGCGGGTGTCCTGCGCCGAGAAGAAGAACTGGCCGCGCCCCAGGAAGACCGGGACCATCAGCACCGCGGGGGTGAGGAACAGGATCGTCCAGGCCCGCCACGCCCCCCGCCGCCAGAGCAGGGTGACCACCACGACGGCGACGATGACGGCCCAGGCGAGCGCGATCACCGCGACCGGCGGATCGGACAGCTCGTCCGTCCACCGGCCGGGACCGCCGATGATGGAGGTCGGCATGGTGACGCCGAAGAACCGCGTGACGAACGCCATCCCCTGGGCGGGCGTCGGCAGCCCGGCCGACTGCTGCAGCTCGTCGAGCTTGGTGAGCACGTAGACCGAGTAGACGGCGATCAGCCCGGCGTACACCCCCCAGGCCCGTGCGTGCCGGGTGAGGACCCGCGAGCGGGGCCGCTCGGGGAAGTAGAGGACCGTGACGAGCAGCAGCAGGAGCGGGATCGCGACGGTGGCCTTCAGCTGGAACGACAGGAGCCCGAGGAGCGTCCATCCGGCCGCCGCGAGGACGTGCGAGAACCTGCCGTCGCGCAGATAGAGGACGTGGCTGCTCAACGCCATCGCGATGGCGATCTGCAGCGGGAGCGCCTGCAGTCCCGCCGCCCACCACCACGAGGCGGTGAAGGCCATGGGCGTGATCAGGTAGAACGACAGGGGAAGCAGGATGGCCGCGCGCCCGCCGAAGAGCACCCCGAGCATGCGGAGCACGGCCAGCGACGCGCCGAGTTGCAGGAGCAGCAGCGAGGCGGCGGCCAGGCCCCAGCCGTAGGGGTGGACGGCCGTGACGATTCCGACGATCGCCATCGGGACCGGCATCAGGTGGGCGCCGTAGATCTGGGTGAGGAACTCCCAGCCGAACCCCTGCCAGGCCGCCCTGCCGGTGAGCGTGAGGTCGTCGAGGAAGAAGTAGCCACGGCCGAGGAGGACGCCGTGCCAGACCAGCTGGGCGGCGATGAGCGCCAGGGCGACGGCCGGAACCCACCGCTCGCCGCGACGTCGCCTTCCCTCACCCGGGACGGGCGCCAGGGCGGCGGGCACCCACCGACTACGGGAACGCGGCCGGTCCGCCGCCTCCTCGCCAGGGGCCCGGTCGACCTCGGGGTGCGCCATCCATCTCCAACCTCGTCAACCACATCGTCGTTGATGAGTTTGTAGCGCACATCCGAACACCGGTGCCACTCAGTCGCCCGTTATGCGATCCAACCGGTCCTTGGCCGCCACATACTCCTCTACCAGGCTGAACACGACGTCACGGGTGGATCTCACCTGGTTCATCGCGCCGATGATCTGCCCGGCGGGGAAGGTCGCGAGCTCGGTCGCGCCGGAGCGGCCGATCCGGCGGAGCGCCTCGGAGATCAACATGAACTGCAGCGGCATCGGGAGCGTGCCGGGCGACTCCGGGGACTCCCAGGCGTCGGTCCACTCGTTCCTGAGCAGCCGGGCGGGCTTGCCGGTCCAGGACCGCGAGCGCACGGTGTCGCGCGAGGTGGCCTCCAGGATGCGGCGCCTGACCACCTCGGAGGTGTCGGCCTCCTCCACGGCGAGCCAGATCGACCCCGTCCACACGCCCTCGGCGCCGAGCGCGAGCCCGGCCGCCACCTGGCGGCCGTCGCCGATGCCGCCCGCCGCGAGTACGGGGACGTCGACGGCGTCCACGACCTGCGGGACGAGGACCATCGTGGAGATCTCCCCGGTGTGCCCGCCCGCCTCGGTGCCCTGGGCCACGACGATGTCCACGCCGACCTCGACCTGCTTGACCGCGTGCCGGGGTGTGGAGGCGAGCGCGGCGACCTTCACCCCCCTGGCGTGGGCCTGGCCGACCACGTCGGCGGGGGGCGGGCCCAGCGCGTTGGCGAGCAGCGCGATCGGGTGCCTCAGCGCCACCTCGACCTGCGGGCGGGCGGTGGCATCGGTCCAGCCGAGCAGCACCCTCCCCGCGTCCGCGTCGGCCGACAGCGGCGGCACGCCGTGGGCGGCGAGCAGGCCGTCGACGAACTCCCGGTGCTCCCGGGGGATCATCCCCTGGAGCCGTCCCACGAGGTCCTCCGGGGAGTCGACACCGAGGTCCGATCCGGCGTACGAGGCGGGCATGACCACGTCGACGCCGTACGGCCTGCCGCCGACGTGGGCGTCGATCCACGTGAGCTCCGTTTCGAGCTCCTCCGGGGTGAAGGAGAGGGCTCCGAGCACCCCCATCCCCCCGGCGCGGCTCACCTCGGCGACGACGTCACGGCAGTGGCTGAACGCGAAGATCGGCAACTCTATCCCGAGCATGTCGGTGACACGGGTCCGCATGCGTTGACTGTACGACCGCCGGAAATTAACTGCAACGTGTTCTAGTGTGTGGTCTTTCCTTCGGCCGGAACTCAAAGCTACTCGCGAGTAATCAACGGGGGAAAAGGGTGAAACACGTTCCAGCGGCATTCCGGTGAGCGTTCCGGCGAACGCTTTGGTGGCGTTCCGGCGAGAAGCGTGCGGCGGGGAGGCGGGAAAAAGCGGGGAGGCCGCGGGCGCTCTCGCCCGCGGCCTCCCCGTCACGATGTCCCGTCGAGAACGTCAGTTGTACGCGCGGCGCCTCATGAGCACGAAGCCGGTGATGACCAGGGCCAGCCCGAGCAGCAGGAGCACCAGCGGGATCGTGGTCCTGAGCATCGTGATGGTGCTCCTGCCGTCGATCGCGTTCTTGACCAGCTCGTCCTCGGTCTCCTGGGTCATCTTCGCGGTGGCGACGAAGGCCAGCGAGCGCTCGACCCCGTCCTCGGTCTTGAGCACCTCGTGGCGCTGCTGCTCCTGCCGCACCGGCGAGCCGGTGGCCGGTTCGATCCAGAAGGTGTTGACGGCGTCGTAGACGCGGTCCACCTGCACGTCACCGGAGTCGTCCATGCCGAGGACGGAGGCCGGGGCGGTGATGGTGTCGGTCTTGGTCGGCGGGACGGTCTGCTCGAACCGGTAGACCGACAGCCCTCCGACCTGCTCCTCACCGGCGAACCTGGCGTCGAACGCCTTGCCGGTGACCGCGTTGAACACGCTGTACGTCTTCTTCTCGACGTCGAAGGGCCACTTGTAGATCTGCCCCTGGAGCCGCACGGGGTCCTTGTCGACGTTGACGTCACAGCAGTTGACGCCCTCGCCGGTGTACTTGTCGAACGCGCTGCGGCGCTCGGTGAACGAGATGAGGGGGTTCTGGTTGGTGACGTCGTTGACGACCATGGCCTCCTCCCAGACGACCCGGTCGCCCTCGGCCGCTGCGACGTCGCCCCTGGTCGTGACGGTGATGTCGAGGTCGCCCGTCATCACCTTCAGGTCCCCGGGACTGAAGTACTGGGCGCCGACGGCCTCCAGCTTGCTGATGCCGTACTGGTCGGCGGGGGCGGCGATGAGGCCGGACGCGACCTGGAACCGCACGAGCGGCGCGAGAACGATGAGGAACGCCCCGATTCCGATCAGTGTCAAACCGACGACGCGACGCATCGCTCCTCCAGGGGCTGTCCGCTGCGCAGGGGTGCCGATCGCGCTATAACAAGTTCCATTTCGCGATATGTTAGTGGCGGCGATGACCTACGTCACGAGGGATGCCAAAAAGTGACCGAAGCAGGCTCTCCACCGGCCTACCGGCCGGTAACCCCCTCGGACGTGCGAGACCTTCCCGCGGTCGACGGTCGTCTGGACGCGCTGGACGGGGTCCGGGCGGTCGCCTCCTTCTGCGTGCTCTTCTATCATGTCGCGGCCCAGACGGGCGTGTCCCTGCGGGAGGGGTTCGTCGGCGGCCTGATCGCCCGCGGCGACATCGGGGTGCCGATCTTCTTCCTCCTGTCGGGGCTGCTGCTCTACCGCCCCTGGGCCCGGCAGGTCATCGAGGGCACGTCCGCTCCCGGGACGACGGGCTATCTGTGGAGACGCGCCCTGCGCATCCTGCCCGCGTACTGGCTCGTCGTGGTCGTGGCCATGGTGCTGTGGGCACCGGGCGCGGCGGGCGACCCGCTGAAATGGCTCCCGTTGCTGCTGCTCGGGCAGAACTACGTCACCACCCCCTGGTGGGAGGGGGCGAGCCCGGTGGGGCTCGGGCAGATGTGGAGCCTGTCGGTGGAGATGTCCTTCTACATCGCCCTGCCGGTGATCGCCGTGCTGCTGCGAGCCGTCGCGGGACGGGGCGCGTCACCGTCCGCGCGTGCCGTGCGGCTCCTGTTCTGCCTCGGAGCGCTGGCCTCGACCTCGTTCGCCTGGACGATTTTCACGCACGTGCC
Organism: Streptosporangium oxazolinicum; assembly: GCF_039537505.1. Taxonomy (NCBI): domain Bacteria; kingdom Bacillati; phylum Actinomycetota; class Actinomycetes; order Streptosporangiales; family Streptosporangiaceae; genus Streptosporangium; species Streptosporangium oxazolinicum. Next base: position 236,665 of record NZ_BAABAQ010000015.1, on the reverse strand, counting down.
GGACCACCGGCCCGAGCTGGGGCTGTGGCTGCCCCGGCTGCTCGTCTACTTCTGCGCGGGCATGGCCCTGGCGGTCGTCTCGCTCTGGGCCCGCGCCGAACCCGACCCCGAGGCGCCGGTGCGGCGCCTGACGCGCGGGATCCGCGAGTCGTGGTTCACCTGCTGGGTCATCGCCGCCTTCGTCCTCGCCATCGCCGCCACCCCGATCGCCGGGGGGCGCCTCTTCGAGCTGCAGGACCTGTGGACGGACGTCTTCGAGATCGTCCTCTACACCGCCTTCGTCCTCGCCTTCCTGTCCCCCGTCGCCCTGCTCACCTCCGGCCCCTCGCCGCTGCGCTCGCTGCTCGGCAACCGCGTGATGCGCTATCTCGGCCGGATCTCCTACGGCGTCTTCCTGTGGCAGTTCGTGGTGATCGTGGCCTGGTACGAGCTGACCGGGCAGGCCGCCTTCACCGGCGACCTGGTGACCACGCTGGTGGTGTGCACCGCGCTCACCGTCGCGATCGCCGACCTCACGCATCGGCTGGTCGAGGGTCCCGCCCAGCGGCTGTACCGGCTGCTTCCCCAGGGCCGGAACCGGGACCGGGATCAGAGTCAGGACCGGGATCAGGGTCAGGGGCAGGGTCAAGGTCAGGACCGGGAACGGGATCAGGAGCGGGATCGGGCCCGTCAGGTCTGAGCTGCCGGCGCAGGCCCAGCAGCAGGGCGGCCAGCCCCGGCAGGGCCAGGCTGAGCGGCACCACCACCCCGACGACGAGCGACCACGAGCGGAAGTGCCCGGCCTCTCCGGCGTTCCACCGCTCGTCGCCCGAGGACGTACGCAGGTCGGCGGAGAAGAGCACCAGCCTGCCCCGGCCGTCGGCCGTGCGCAGGGTCTTGGTGAGGTTCTCCCTGACCCCGATCACCATGCCGCTCGCGGGTTCCACCCAGAAGGTGCGGGTGCCGTCCAGATAGGCGACGGCCGGTACCTCCTCCGGCCGGTCCAGGCCGAGCACGGTGCCCGGCAGGTTCATCGCGGGTTGCTGGAGACGCTCGTTGACCAGGCGCTGCGCGTAGCGGTGGACCCGCACGCCGTACAGGGTCTCGATGGCCTCGAACCTGGCGGTCACCGCGCGCCGGGCCAGCGGGTCGTAGACCGGGTAGGAGATCGGCCGCGCGTCCAGCGGCCAGCGGAAGACCAGCCCTCGGGGCCGGGGCCGGGGATCGATGTCGTTGTAGCCGTCGCAGCAGTCGACCGCCTGCCCGGTGCGGCGGTCGAAGGCGGCCCGCCGCTCGTGGTAGTCGATCCGGCCGCCCGTACGCGTCTGGACCGACACGAACTCGGTCCAGACGGCGACGTCCGCCGTCGACCTGACCAGGTCGCCGTACCGGGCGACGGCCACGTCGATCGGCACCCCCCGCCTGGTACGCAGTGCCGCGGTGTCGAAGTAGGTGCCGGACTCGGAGCTCATCCTGGTGACCCGGTCCTGTTCGGCGGGCAGGAGCATGGCGCCGGGATAGACATGGAGACGGACCAGTGCCGCGAGCGTGACGAGAAACGCTCCCACCGCGATCGCGACGACACCGTGCAGCCGACGGTCGATCATGGCTTCCCCTCGGGCTGGAGGGGCCGGGGAACCGTCGGCGCGGGCAGCCACGACCGGGGAAGGGGCCGGGTGCCGATCGCGGCGAACAGCAGGCCGAGCACGGCCAGGCAGAGATACTGCGCCACGGTCTGCCCGGTGTCGCCGCCGTACCCCAGCGCGGCCCCGGCCGCCCCCAGGACGGCCACCACCGGCGACGGCGACGTCAACACCCTGCCCGCCCGGTACGGCAGGCCGCCCGCGCTGTGCTCCGCGGTCGCGACCTCCCGCAGCCAGAGGGCCAGGGCGGCGACCACCCCGACGAGCAGCGCGCCGGGCCAGCCCTGGACCCAGAAGCCGAGCAGCGGGGCGAGGGGCCAGAGCCAGGCGGCGCGCACCCGCGCGGGCGCCGCCTCGGGAAGAAACCGCCCGAGACGGGGACTCTCAGGACGGGGACTCTCGGCGCGGAAACGGAAGCGGGGGCGGGAACCCGGACCGGAACGGGAACGGAGCAGCGCGAGTGCGGCGACCAGTGCGACGAGGATCCCCCCGGCGACGAGCGAGGCCCGGTACAGCCCGTCCGGCTCGTAGGTGATCACCACGACTCCGGTGGACGGCGGGAGCGACCACGCCTGGCGCCACCCGTCCAGCCGTGCGGGTTGGAGGGGGCGTCCGTCGATCGAGGCCCGCCACCCCCGGTTGTGGTTCTCGTTGACCACCAGGTAGGAGGGCTCGGTCGTACTGACCCTGACCACGCGCCGCGAGGCGTCCCAGCTCTCGACCTCGGCCGGTCGCATGACGACCTCACCGGCCTCCCCGCTCTGCCCGGTGCGGGTACCGGTCCCCCGGGTACGCCCGGCGTCCGTGACGACCAGCGAGTCCACCCGGTAGCCCTGCGAGGAGGAGGCGGTGAACCGCGCGACGCCCTCTCCCAGGGGGAGCGACGCGCAGCCCCGGTAGCCGAGCGGGCGGCCGTTCAGCAGGTCGGCGTAGGTCCCCGAAATGATCTCGGTGGCCACGGCGGTGCCGTTCACCCTCAGGGTCGGGCCGTAGCCGCAGGGGAGGCGCAGCGGCCGGTCGGGGTAGGAGGGCAGCGGCTTCACACCGGGGATGGAGACGTCGACCACCTCGGTCCTCCACGCGCCGAGCACGCCGAAGGCCAGCGTGATCCGGCTCGCCCTGAGCGGCTTGAAGTCGATCCAGCCGTCGGCGGAGGCCCACGCGTACCGGGTCCCGCCGTCGGTGGTGATCGTCACCCGCACGGGCGGCGCGCCGGTGCGGACGTCGGGGAAGTCGACGCGCAGGCGCGAGAGCTCGACGGTCCTGCCCAGGTCGGCGGTGAGGGACGGGGCGAGGTCGTCGCCGTGCGCGTACCAGATCGTGCTCCGGTCACCGTCGAACGCCGCCCAGGGGCCGGTCGCGGGGATGTCGCTCTTCGTGGAGGACGCGGTGACCTTCGGGTAGAGGTCCGGGGGCGTCAGCAGGCCGACCGCCGAATTCCCGTCGGTCAGTGCCGTCCGGCCGCTGATCACGCGCCTGCCGGGATTCTCCAGCAGGACCGTGCGGTCGAAGCCGTAGCCGTCCTCACCCACGATGCCCAGCTCCTCGGCGCAGGTCCACGCGTAGGAGCCGCGCATGCAGCCGGAGGCCCGGTCGGTACGGCTCGTCACGACCGTGGGTCCGCCCCTGTCCGGCACGACCGGCCCCGCCCCCCTCGGCGCCGCGCTCAGCGCCGTGCCCGACGCTGTGGGCACCGTGGGTACGAGCAGCGAGCGGCCGGGCTGGAGGCCGGGGATCGACAGGTCCAGGATCCCGACCTTGTTGCTCCGCTCCGTCGCCACCCCGGAGATCCGCACGCGCAACCTGGAGGTCTTGCCCGGCCTGACGTTGAGCTCCTGCCAGAAGGCCGCCGGGTCCACCCGGGTGCGTACCGCGCCCGCGTCCGTCTCCACCGACACCTCGGAGACCAGCGCGGTCTCGTCGGAGCGGTCGAAGGCCGCCCGCAGCGAGGGGACGGCCGTGGGCTCGGTGAACCGCACCTCCAGCCACTCCTCGGCCGGGGGCCGCCACCCCGTGGACCGCCACCCGGTGCGCACGTCACCGTCCAGGGCGGCGTACGGCTGCCGTCCGGGGTCCCGGACGTTCCACGGGGCGCCCAGCCGGGAGTCCGAGGAGGAGGCGGTCACGCGGTCGGCGCCGCTCAGGACGGCGACGGTCTTCGGTTCCTCCCACGCGGGGTCGGTGAGGTCGCTGACCGGCCTCTCCGTCTCGAAGGGCTCGTCGGCGGGAAGCGTCTCGGTCAGCGACCTGCGCAGGTCGCTGACGCCCAGCTCCCGTCTGCGCATGGTGTCGGTGAGTACGGTGTCGGCGGCGGGCACGTTCTCCGCCCCGGGGTCGTCCCCCAGGATGACGGGCCTGTCGTCGTCGAGCACGCCCTCCTCCGCCATCGTGAGCAGCGCCTCGGGTCCGCCGGACACCCGCAGCGGGCGCCGCGCGCTCACCGTGCCGACCGGCGGTCTCGCGTCCGTCACCTCGTAGATCTCCAGGGCGGTGTACGGCTGGTCCAGCCAGCCGGACCCGGTTCCCGACTCCGTGAAGCCGACCGGCGGGCCGTACCCGCTCACCCGGACGATGCCGGGAGAGCTCTCCAGCGCCTGGTGCACCCGGGCGGGCCAGGCGCCGCCGAAGGAGACGCGGTCCAGGTCGTTGCGGATCACGAGATAGCGGACGCCGACGCGGCGCAGGGTCCGGGCGAGCCCGGCGGAGCCCTGGCCGTTGGCGAAGCGGTCGTCGATCGCGTCGACGAGACGTGAGGAGCCCGCCGTCCCCCAGGGCACGATGGTGTTGCTCACCCACCGGGCCTTCCTCAGCAGCGGCTGGAACGGTTCGTCGATGGGCCGTCCCCAGGTGTACTCACCCCTGCGCGACCCCGGCAGGATCAGCACCGTCCCCTGGTCGGCCCGCTGGTCCAGCCAGGCCGCCGCCTCCCGCCAGTAGCCGGGAACGTCGGGGAAGGCCCCGCTCGGGGCGATGCCCGCGCTCGCGACCGGGACGAGGGTGAGCCCGATCAGCCCGGCGCACGTCGCGGCGACGGGGATCCTGACCGCCGCGCGGCGGGCTCCCACGTAGGACACGAGCGCCGCGAGGCCGAGAACGAGCGGCAGCCTGACGAGGGCGTTGAACTTGTGGAGGTTGCGGAACGGTGAGAGCGGCCCGTCGAGCAGCGCCCGCGTCGGCTCGGCCAGCGGCCCGGCGTACCCCATGACGAGGACGGCCACGCCGACGAGTGCCGTGGTGACGAGGAAGAGACGTTCGGGGGTGGCGGGGAGCGTGAGCCCGGCGAGCCCGAGTCCCGCGACCAGCGCGGTCACCAGGACCAGCCAGGGCACGGTCGCGTGCTCGTAGGCCGCGGGAAGGTACGGCCGTCCGTCCACGGGCAGGAAGGCCACCCAGTTGTTCACGCCGCGCAGCGCGTTGGTCAGGGAACCGACCAGCGTGGTCGTCCGCGCGTTCTCGGTGAAGGGCAGGAACGAGAAGACGTACCTGCCCAGCAGCACCAGCGGAGCGAGCCACCAGAACGACACCGCGGCGATCGCGGCGAGCCACCAGGCGATCAGCCGCCGCTTGCGCGGGCCGCGCGCCCGGGTCAACAGGTAGATCATCGGTACGACGAGCACGGCCAGTTCGGCGGCGGCGTTGATGCCACCGGCGAGCAGGAACACCAGCGCCGACAGGCAGGCGGCCCGGCGCGGGCTCGTCTCCCCCCGCGCGCCCCTGACGAGGAAGAGCAGCACCCAGGGCAGGACGGCGCTGGGGGCGAACTCCACGGAGTTGAACCCCATGAGCGCCTGCGCGTGCGGGGCGAGCGCGTAGGTGAGACCGGCCAGCACCCCGGCGAGCTGCCCGCCGATCCGCAGCGCCCTCGCCACCTGGGCGACGCCGACGAAGGCCACGCACAGGATCAGCGTCACCCAGAGCCGCTGCACCACCCACGGGGGCATGCCCGCGTTGATCAGCAGGGTGTAGAAGGGGCCCATCGGGAAGATGTAGCCGTACGCCTGGTTCTGCAGGTGTCCCAGGTAGTCCTGGTCCCACATGTTCAGCGCCTGGGAGAGGAAGCCGATCGGGTTGATCGGCATGTCCAGCTTCGTCTCGGCGATGAGCTTGCCCGGCGCCATGTTGAAGGCGACGGCGGCGAGGAGGAGACATCCGGCGAGCAGCCTGAGCCGGAGGCGCAGCCCGGTGTCGGAGGCTCCGAACTCGGAGGGAGGTGCGGCCAGGCGGTTGATCCACGCCTCGGAGGTCGCGGTCACTTATGGCGGATCGGTCTCACCCGCGGCGAGACAGAGATCGGATACATGGAGGTGACGACCGTTTTTAGAGAGCTCTGTGGTGATTAGTCCGGTCATCGTAGCGCCCGTTCTCCCCCAGGTGAACTCGGCGGCCCAGAGCCTGCACGCCTGCTGGATCTCCTCGCGCCTGGCCGGGTCCGACAGTTCCCGCAACGCGCGGTCCACCACGTCGGCCAGCGCCTCCCCCTCCCTGACCAGCCAGCCCGTGACGCCGTCGCGCACCGAGTCGCGCAGTCCCGCGACGTCGAAGGCGACGGTCGGGACGCCGAGGGCGGCGGCCTCGATCACCGTCAGCCCCCAGCCCTCGAACTCCGAGGCGGTGACGTTGACCCGCGCCGCCCCCAGGATCGCGTTCTTGGCGGCCTCGGGCAGGAAGCCGTGCAGGTGGACCCGGTCCTCAAGGCCGCGACGGGCGGCGTGGGCGGCGAGCCGCTCCTGCTCGCCGCCGCGCCCGATGACGTGCACGTGGACGCCGGGCCAGGCCGCTTCGAGGTCTCCGGCGAGGTCCACCACCCGCTCGACGCGTTTGTGGCCCACGAGCCTGCCGAGGTAGACCACCGCGGGGTCTCCCGCCACGTCCTCGCCGCTCGCGACCAGGCGTGCCGCGGGGCTGCCGTTCGGGACGACCTGGATCGGCGCGAGCCAGCCGAGCCGCTCGCGCAGCTCGTTCCTGGAGGACTCCGAGACCGTGACGGTCGGGCGGCGCCGGTAGACGAGCCGGGCGACCGGCCCCTCGATGAAGCAGCCGATCCGGGCCAGCCAGCGCGGGAAGAAGGCGTAGAACTGGCGGTCGTGCACGTGGTGCACCAGGGAGATGACGACCGTACGCCGTCTCACGACCAGGGGGGCGAAGAAGGGGATGCCGTTCATGCAGTCGATGACGACGTCGAAGCGCCTGCGCCGCAGCAGCATCCAGAGCGGGACCAGCAGATAGACCAGGAACGGGTTACCCATCCGCCGCAGCGCGATGCCGTCGCGCGCCTCGGCCGGGGACTGCCCGGCCTCCCTCGACGTGACGAAGGTGACCGACGCCCCCTGCCCCACCAGGTGGCGGCTGACCTGCCAGGCGTACTCCTCGGCGCCTCCGGCCACCGACTGCAGCGGCTCGCGGAAGTTCAGGACGGCGACGCGCACCCCGCGCATGGACGGCCGCTGCCGCGCCGTCGCGGCCACCAGGCCGGCGGGGGACGGGCCCGACGCCCGGCGGGTCGCCCTGGCGCCCTGTCCGGCCACGACCACTCCTATCTCCGTTCTCCGTACGCCATCTCGCTGCGCGACGCGTCCCCGGGTGAACGTCCCTGTGCGGCATGCGAGAACGGCCGCGCCAGGGGGTTTTCGCGCACGCGGCCGCCGGGTCCCGTCCTGCCGATGTGGGATCTTCCCGCGCCGGGGGCCCGGATGCTCAGGTGGGCGCCGGGACCGGCCTGCGGCCCCCGCGCGTCACCTGGTGCCGTAGTTGTAGAGCGGCCTGTTGGGCGGCTCGGGGGTCGGCGACGCGACGTTCACGACGGCCACCGAGGCACCGACCGCCAGTATTGCCCCTATCGCCAGGGCGGCAATCACTCGCAACACCCGAGCTCTCCCTCCACAGTGTGGTCATGCGGTGTGCCCGACAGTAGAACCAGATACAGGTCCTCGCCAGTCAATCGGTAAAAATGTGATAAATAACGTTACCAGCTGGTAAATCACGAAATAGCCACACCTCCCGGGATCAGAGGCGGAAGAGAAGCAGGTCCTGACCAGCGAAGACCAGCCGTGCGCCAGGAAGTCTGGAACGGAACAAGTTCTCGTTCGATCTCTGGATCAGCACGTGGCTGATCCCCTCCTCGGCCAGCGGCCCGGTCAGCGGGCCCGTCCCCGCGAGGACCGCGCCGACCCTGCGCGCCAGCGGATCCTCGGTGGCGAGGGTGAGCGTGCGGCCGTCTCCCAGCCCGACCGACAGGCCGTCGTTCCAGACGACCCTGCGCTGGAAGAGCTTGACCGCCGGGTCGAGCACCACCCGGCCCCCGTTCCAGCCGAACGCCCGGTACGCCCCCCACGGCAGCGTCAGCAGCGCCCCCGGCGCGGGATCCGCGTCCACGATCCTCTGCACCCCGGGCCAGTCAGGGGGGTACTCGGCCGCGACCAGCCTGCCGAACGCCCCCATCGCGAAGGTGGGCAGCACCAGCAGGGGCAGCACGAGCATGCCGGGGCGGATCGCCGGGGACAGGCGCGCGGTCACCTCGGCCAGGCCGACCGCCTGCAGCAGGGCGAAGGGAGCGAGGTAGAGCTGCCCGTCGCGAAGCGGCCCGAAGCCGGGCCACAGCCCGACCAGCGCCTCCACCACCCCCGGCAGGAAGGCCCCGGCGCACGCCACCACCAGCCCCGCCACCGAGGCGACCGCCAGCCCGCCCCAGTACGCGGGCCGCCCGCCGCCGTCCCGCTCCCTCGCGAGCAGGGCGTACCCGCTCACCGCCGCCACGGCCACCGCCAGCCGGACCAGGGCCGACCACCAGGTCTCCTGTCCGGGTACGGTGGCCCCGGAGTTCCACACACCGCCGAGGGTGAGCAGGCTGCCGAGGGTGCCCAGCGGCCCGTCCGCCCGTGGCGCGAAGGCCCGGACCCCGGCGGGGTCGGTGACGGCGGCGCTGCCCAGCGCCGGGACCAGCCACGGCAGGCTCAGTACGGCGACGGCGAGCAGGGCTCGCGGGGCACGGCGGCCCGCCACGGGCACGACCGCCATCGCCGAGACGAGCATCGCCTGGAAACCCCCGACCGCCGCGGGGAGCAATGCCAGGACCGTCCTCCAGACCCCCGCCCGGGTGACCGCGCGCACCGCCCACGGCAGGCCCGCGTACCCGAGCAGCAGCGCCCACTGGCCGAGCAGCAGCCGCTGGGCGAGGTAGACGTTCCAGGCGTAGAACGCCGCGGCGACCAGCCGGGCGGCCCGGCGCTCCCCCGGCACCAGGGCGGCGGCGCCCGTCGCGGCGAGCACGAAGATCCCCAGCAGGATCGCCTTCTGCACGATCTGCCCGGGAAGGACCGACGAGAGCAGGGCCACCACGAGGTCACTCGGCACGGCGCGGGGGAAGCCGCCGCTCTCCGGCGGGAACGCCGGGATCGGCGGGTCCGGCACGAACACCATGTCGTAGCGGAGCGCGAAACCGGGACCGAGCGCGGGCCAGAGCGCGAGCACCCCGAGGACCAGTCCCACCAGGGCCGGAGCCAGGCGCGCGGCCCACGGCCGGGCGCGGTCGAGGCGGCTCACGTCGGCCACCCCGCGGCCGGACGCGGAACGGGAACGGGCCGCGCGGCCAGGCGCGGGGCGAAAGCGGCCAAGCTCGGAACGGGAGCGGCCGAGTGGGAGGCGGAAGCGGCCAAGCTCGGAACGGGAGCGGCCGAGTGGGAGGCGGAAGCGGCCAGGCGCGGGGCGGGAGCGCGAAGGGCGCGCTCTACGACGCCGCGAAGGGGGCGCACTACGAGGCGGCGGGGCGGAACAGCACCATGTTCACGTACTCACCGCCGGGCCGAAGGAGACGGGAGATGAAGCTCCGCTCCACCTCGCCGACCGCGGCCTCCTGGTGGGCGGCCAGGTCGAAGCCGTCCAGCGGGACCCAGGCGCCGCCGGTGAGGACCGAGCCGGTGTAGCCCCACTCCGCGAGCTGGTCGACGACAAGGCCGATGTCCTGGTGCCGGGTCTCCAGCTCGACCAGCAGGACGGGCCGGTCCCGGTGGACGGTCCGCGCGGCGCCACGCAGGGCGGCGAGCTCGTGGCCCTCCACGTCGACCTTGATGAACCGGACGTCCTTCAGGTCCAGCTCGTCGATGGTGACGGTCGGGACGTCCACCGGCGTCCCCTCCCCGTGGACGAGCGAGGCCGTGGCCTCCGCTCCCCGCCCGCCGCCGGGTATCCACAGCCGCGCCGTGCCGGAGCTGTCCGAGGCGCCGGCCGCGACCACCCGGACGTCGGGGAAGGTCCGCCCGAGCATGGCGGCCAGGCGGGGGTTGGCCTCGATCGAGACGACGTCGCAATCGAGCCTCCGCAGCCTCGCGGTCCACGGCCCGTACCAGACGCCCACGTCGACGGCGGTGCCGCCGCGCGGCACGAACTCCCCGGCACGGGCCAGCTCGGCGTCCAGCCGGGGGTAGACCCGGCGGATCACGGCGCCGAACCAGCGCAGCGGGATCGCACCGGCGACGGCGCTCCGGACGACCACACCTGGCCGGAACCGCATCGACATGCGCGAAGCCTAACCGAAGCGTCAAAACCCACCCCGTACCGGACGTGACGGGTCCCGGCGGACGGGATCACGGAGACGACGGCGGGCGGGTCACTTCCCCGGCTCGGGGTCGCGCGGCAGGCCGAGCATGCGCTCGGCGATGATGTTGAGCTGCACCTCCGTGGTGCCACCGTAGATCGTCATGGCCCGGGTGGAGAGCACGGCGCGGTTCCAGTAGCCGGCGTCGCCGAGTTTCATGTCGGCGGCGATGACGGCCGAGGAACCGAGCAGCGAAACCGCGCACTCCGAGACGTGCTGGGCGTGCGAGGTGGACAGGAGCTTGCGGACCGAGGCGTCGGCGCCGGGCTCCTGGCCGGTCAGCTGCTTCAGGGTCACCCGCAGTCCGAGCGCGGCGATCGAGTGGCCCTCGCAGACGACGCGTGCCAGCTCCTGGCGTTCGGCGGGGGTCAGCTCCCTGCCGAGGCGCCCGGCCAGGCCGAGCAGGTCGGGGACGGACGAGCCGGTGCCGCCGGAACCCGACGAGAGCGAGACCCGCTCGTTGGACAGCGTGTTCCTGGCGACCTTCCAGCCCTGGCCCACCTCGCCGACGACGAGCTCGTCCGGGATGAACACGTCGTCGAGGAAGACCTCGTTGAACAGGTTCTCCCCGGTCATCTCGGTGAGCGGCCTGACCGTGACGCCGGGCCCCTTCATGTCGACGAGAAAGTACGTGATGCCCTCGTGCTTGGAGCCCTCGGAGGAGTTGCGGGCGATGCAGATGCCCCATTCGGCGAAGTGCGCCACGGAGGTCCAGATCTTCTGGCCGTTGAGCCGCCAGCCGCCCTCGACCCTCTCGGCCCTCATCTGCACGTTCGCCAGGTCGGAACCCGCGCCGGGCTCGGAGAAGAGCTGGCACCAGATCATCTCGCCGCTCAGCGTGGGCGGCAGGAAGCGCTCCTGCTGCTCGGGGGTGCCGTACGTGGCGATCGACGGCACCACCCAGGCGCCGATGATCATCTGGGGCAGCCTGACCTTGGCGGCCTTGAGCTCCTGGAGGATGAGGACCTGCTCCAGCGGCTTGGCGTCGCGGCCCCAGGGCCTGGCCAGGTGCGGCATGACGTATCCGGCGCCCGCCAGCGCCCGCTTCTGCTCCTGGCCCTCCAGCGCGGCGAACCCGGCGATCTCGGCCCGGATGCCCTCGCGCAGCTCGGCGGCCTCCTCGGGCAGCTCGATCTCCATCTCCCGGCTCACGCCGTTCAGCGCCAGCTCCGCGACCGACTCGGCCCACTCTCCCGAGGAGCCGAGCAGGGCGCGCAGGGTGAGCGCGCGGCGGTAGTACAGGTGGACGTCGTGCTCGTAGGTGTAGCCGATGCCGCCGAAGATCTGGATGGCGTCCTTGGCGCAGAGCACGGCCGCGTCGGGGGCGACCACACCAGCGATCGCGGCGGCGTAGGCCGGTTCGTCGGTCGCGCCCTCGGTGGCCTCGGTGGCCTCGGTGGCGCGGGCGGCGTCCCACACGGTCGCGCGGGCCTGCTCCAGGGCGACGAGCATCCGGGCGGCCTTGTGCTTCACGCCCTGGAACTGCCCGATCGGGCGGCCGAACTGCACGCGGACCTTGGCGTACCCGGCGGCGGCGGTCACGCACCACGACGCGACGCCCGCGGCCTCCGCGCCGAGCAGGATCGCGGCCAGGTTGAGGACCCCGGGACCCCGCAGCCCGTCGAGGACCCGCCCCGCCGGTACGGTGACCGCGTCCAGCTCGACCCTGGCCACCCCCCGGGTGAGGTCGAGCGACCTGACCGGGGTCACGGTCGCCGTGGCGGCGTCCACCGCGACCCACTCCTCACCGCGGTCGGTGTTCACCGGGAGCACCAGGACGTCGGCCAACGCGCCGCCCAGGACGAACTCGGCGGCGCCGCCGATCGTCAGGGTGCCGTCCTCGCCCCGGCTGCCGGTGATCGAGGCGCCCAGCGCGACCGCGCCGGTCAGCGTGCCGTCGGCGAGGCCGGGCAGGAGCTCGGCGTGGGCCTTGCCGTCGGAGGCGAGGATCACGGCACCGGCGAGCACCGTGGGAACGTACGGACCGGGGGCGACGCGCTCGCCGAGGGCCTCGACGGCGACGACGGTCTCCAGCAGGCTGTAGCCGCTGCCGCCGTACTCCTCGGGGATGTGCAGGCCGAGCAGGCCCTGGTCGGCCAGCCCCGCCCAGAAGCCGGGACGCTCCTCACCTGCCGCCGCGACGGTGGAGCGCACGACCTCGGACGGGATGTTGCGCTCCGCCCACCCGGTCACCGACTCCCGGAGCGCCTCGTGCTCCTCGCTCAACCCGATCGCCATGCCAGCCTCCAGACAGGATTCACTGCCAGAACCATATTCTAGAAGGTACTTCCATCACAACGCGCGAGCCTATCCCCGGGTACGGCGCCTCACGCCGTGAACACGGTCGGGAAACACGGTCAGGAGATCTCGTCTCCGGAAAGCGGGGAGAACCTCAGAGGGCGCGGACGCTCGCCATCAGCGGAGCGATGTCGGCCCAGAGCCGCTTGCGCGTGTCGGGCACGGTCACGAAGAGCACGGAGGGCTTGCGGCGGCCGACGTCGATCACGGCGAGCGCCGCCTGCGAGGTGTGCCGCTCGCCCTTGATCTCGTAGGTGACCCGGTAGCCGAGCGTCCACCCCTTGCCTCCGGCGGGCCGCTGCGAGGCGGTCCAGGCGACCTTGCCGCCCGCGGGGTGGTGGTTGCGGATCGTCCACCTCACCGCGTTCAGCGCCGCCCTGCGGTAGTCGGCGTCGCTCTTGAGGGCCTTGGCCGGGGTGGCGCCGGGAAGCGGCCCCGAGGCGATGACCGTGCGCGGCAGCCGCGCCGCGCCGACCTGCTGGCCGACGGAGAAGGACGGCACGGCCTTGGTCGCCCACGGCGCGCCCAGGCTGACGTAGGTCAGCGCGGACCTCGTGTCGGTCACCGCGCCCAGCACCGTACTCGGCCTGCCCGGCAGGACCTGCAGGGCGGTCGCGCCCGGCAGGGCGGGCAACGTGATCGGCGAGACGGTCGGCGAGGGCTTCGCGGTGGGCAGCACGGCCCGGCCGACCCCGGCCGGATCCCCGGGCTCGTCACCGGAGAACAGCACGAAGATCAGGGCCACGACGACACCGGTGAGGACGGCGGCCCCCAGGCTGTAGGCGACCCGGATCGGGATGTCGCCGATCCGCATCAGCAGGCCGCCGGACCTCTTCGCCCCGCCCTTCGCCCCCGGGCCGCCCTGCGCGCCGGACTGGTCCTGGGCGCCGGGGTCCGCGAACACGCCGGGCCGCTGCGCCGCGCCGGGCCATCCGGCCGCCGCGCCCTGCCCACCCCCCTGCCCGTCGTCCGAGCCCGCCGGAGACCACGCGCCCGGCCGGCCGGGCGTCCCGGTCCGGTCGGGGCGCCAGGGACCCGCGGAACCGCCCACCTGCCTGACCGGGATCGTCCCGAGCCCGCCCGACTCGCGTACCTGCTCGGCGTCCGCTCCCTGCTCGTCCCGCCGGTCGCCGGACGTCGTGCCGGGCGAGGACTGCGGGCGGGGGAACGATCCAGGGGGCCTGGAGACCAGAGCGGTCTCCTCGCCGTCACCGATGGGGAACCTCCGGGGCACCCGGGGGCTGATAATCGAACCGTCTTCGGCGGGTATGGCTGGTATGGGAGCCGTGGGCGCCTCATATGAGGGGATGTATCTCTCGTGAGAGCGCCCGGAGGAGTTGCCGCCGACGTCCGCCATAAGCGTCAGGTTATGTCACCCCGGAAAGATTCGACGCATCGCCGTTTATTACGCTTCGGCCACGAGGTGCACATCAGCCCAGGTGACCGTCTTTCCCTTTCCATGAACAGAATGTCGTTCTATACGGTCGCGCCATAAGGGCCACGAAGGGCCCCCACGAGATTGCGGCGACCGACCCCGGACACGCCGCCGACCGCGCGGCGTCCCATGACCGACCGGCGCACACCCAACATGACCGGTCTTCAGGGTCTGCCAGACCCCACCCCGCGGCCTTGACCCCTGACCTTAGTCGACACTGCGCGTCTCGGATGGCACGGCCTCACGCACTCCGGATGATCTAGCACCGCGACCGGATGCCGCTGGCAAGCTCAGTCGCAGTAATCATCGCAAGACGTATCTTCCTCTCTGAGCTGGGCAAATACCCTTGTATGGGGGTATCAAAGACAGGCGCCGCGCTACTGGCGGCTGCCGTCATGACGCTCGCGGGCTGCGGTCAGGGCCTGGAACTGCAAACGTCCGGGGCACTCGGCCCACCCCGCGCCCCCACCCCCGGCGCGTCGGCGAGCATCTCCGCCGGAGCCTCTCCGACGAACCCCCTCACCCCGGACACCCTGGAGGCCGCGTACGAACAAACCATCGCCAAGGTGCTGCCGTCCATCGTGCAGATCACCACGGGGGACGGCCTCGGCTCGGGGATCGTGTACGACACCTCCGGGCACATCATCACCAACGCCCACGTGGTCGGGGGTTCCAAGCGCTTCGAAGTCACGCTCGCCAACGGCGGCACCCCGCGTACGGCGAGGCTGGTCAACTCGTTCGAGCTGGGCGACCTGGCCGTGATCAAGGTGGACGACCCGACCGGGCTGAAACCCGCCGTCTTCGGCGACTCCGCCAGGTTGCGGGTCGGCGAGATCGTGATGGCGATGGGAAACCCGCTGGGCCTGTCGGGCAGCGTCACCGAGGGGATCATCTCGGCGCTGGGCCGCACGATCACCGAGCCCGTGGGCGAGAACTCGCCGGGTGCGACGATCAGCGGAGCCATCCAGACCTCCGCGCCCATCAACCCGGGTAACAGCGGCGGCGCCCTGGTCAACCTCAGGGGCGAGGTCGTCGGCGTGCCGACCCTGACCGCCGTCAACCCCGAACTCGGCAACGCCCAGGCCCCGGGCATCGGCTTCGCGATCCCGGCCAACATCGTCAAGGACGTCGCCACGCAGATCATCAGGGACGGCCGGGTCACCAACACCCGCAGGGCCGCGCTCGGCGTCGTCGTACGGACCGTGATCGACATGAACGGGCAGCCCGCGGGCATCAGCGTCGTACGGGTGCAGAGGAACAGCGGCGCGGAGAGGGCCGGGCTTGAGGCCGGAGACCTGATCGTCTCGGTCAACGGCACCCCCACACCGTCGACCCAGGAGCTGTCCACGGTCCTCGCGCAGCTCAAGCCCGGCGAGGACGCGAAGGTGGAGATCCTGCGCCCCGACGGCTCGACGACCACCGTGGTCGTTCCCCTCGAAGAGCTCCCCGGCGGCTGATCCCGGCGAACGGCCGATCCCGGCGACCTGACGACCTGGCGACCCGGCTCTCTGCTCTTGGCTCTCGGTGACCCGGTCGTCCGGTGACTTGGCCGTCCTGGCGACCCTCCGTCAAACCCCACGGAGCAGCCCTACGAAGCAGCCTTGATCCGTCTTCGGTGCCCGGCTCGGTGACCCCGCGGGGAGCCGCGGGGTCACCGTGGCCGCCCGGTTGGGGCGGCCGGGACGGTCAGTGCCGGTCAGTGCCGGTCAGTACGGCAGGACGCGGTCGGTGAAGGACTTGGCCACGAAGGGCGCCTTGAACTTGGGGAAGGCGACCGTCTTCACGTCGCCGTCGGAGGTGTAGCGCTCGTCGGCGTTCGCCTTCAGCCAGTCGAGCCAGGCCACCGAGCAGAACTTGACGCAGTCGCCCTTCTTGTCCATCGAGCGGATGCGCGGGATGCCGAGCGGGTCGAACTTCTTGTTGAACGGCGACATGGCCGGGGTGTACCCGGCGAGGAACACGCCGCCGTAGTCGTAGGAGACGTCGCCGGAGGAACCCTTGAGACCCCACTCCTTGCCGTCCGGCTGGTTGCCGTACGGCAGCGCCAGCGTGACCGGCGGCAGCTTGATCAGGCCGGTGATGAGCCGGTGGCCCGCCGCCACCTCGGCGTTGACCGCCTTCTTCGGCTTGCCGCCCAGGCTGAGGTGGTCGCGGGTGTGGTTGCCGATGTCGTAGCCCTTGTCGGTGAGCCAGAGGAGCATCTGCGCGCCCTCTTCGGGCGTCGCCTTGCCGAACATGTCTCGCGTGACGTAGAACGTTCCAACGCCGCGGAAGCCCGGGTAGGTCTTGGCGACGTCCTGGAGGATCGCGACGGCGGTGTTCGGCTTGGGCAGCCCCATCCCGTCCAGCTCGAACTGCGAGGGCGAGGAGTCGTCGAAGGTGAGGACGACGGGGTGCTTGCCCGCCGGGATGTCCATGCGCCCGGTGACGTACTCGGCGGCGGTGACCGCGACGTAGTCCTCCTTGGCCAGTCTCTCCAGCTCGGTACGGAACTGCTTGGGGGTGCGGTCGTCCTGGGTGGAGGGCTTGTCGACCACCCGGTGGTACATGAGGACGGGCACCTGCCCGAGCTCGTTCGCCTTGACCTTGGCCGCGGCCGCCGTCTTGGCCTTGAGGAGGTTGGCCTGCGAGGCGGCGGCGGCCGACGCCTTCGCCGAGGCCGCGATCTTGGCTTTCTGCGCGTCGCCCTCGTCCGACCCCGTCGATCCGCATCCGGCCAGTACGGCTCCTGTCGCGACGACGGCCACACCGGCCCTGCCCATTCTGAGACAGCCCATCGAATTCCTCCAAGCGCACTGACGATACGCTTCTCATCCCCCTCTGACCTGCGGGTTGACCTCCGCACCCGGCAAAGGTTCGCGCCGGAGCGGCTCTTGGCGGCACCTTGTGGCCCCGATGAGAAAGGGGTTTCCTCGCGTGGGAACGCCGGGCGGTGACGGGGTTCTCACCCGGCGGAGACGTCGCAAGTAATGACGTCGGATCATATTTCGGTGACGTTACCGATGACTTAGATTGTTGACCATAATTCAATAATTCCGTCACGTTACCGTTGACTGCCCTGAAATTCGCGCTTACCGTCCGGGCATCCGAGCGGCATCGTGAGGGGGCAAGATGGCGGAGCGCCTGAAGAACCGGGGGCTTGTCGGGGAGCTGGCGGCCGAGTTCGCGGGCACCATGATCCTTATCCTGTTCGGGGTCGCGGTGGTGGCCCAGGTCGTGGCGGCCGAGATCGGCGACCACGACAGCATCGCGTGGGCGTGGGGGCTCGGGGTGACCCTGGGCGTGTACGTCGCGGCACGCACCAGCGGGGCCCACCTCAACCCCGCCGTCAGCGTCGCGCTCGCCGCCTTCAAGGGCTTCTCCTGGCGCAAGGTCCTGCCGTACTCCCTGGCGCAGACCGCGGGCGCGTTCGTGGCGGCGCTCATCGTCCGTTTCAACTACAGCGAGGTGCTGCAGAAGGCCGATCCCGGGCTCACCATCAAGACCCAGGGCGTCTTCTCCACCCTGCCCGGCAACGGGAGCCTGCCCATCGGCACCTGGGGCGCCTTCCGCGACCAGGTGATCGGCACCGCGATCCTGCTCCTGCTCATCCTCGCCGTCTCCGACGTGCGCAACTCGGCGCCGATGGCGAACCTGGCCCCCTTCGTGGTCGGCCTGGTCGTCGTGGCCATCGGCATGGCCTGGGGCACCAACGCCGGGTACGCCATCAACCCCGCCCGCGACTTCGGGCCGCGGCTTGCCTCGTACCTCACCGGGTACGAGACCGCCTGGCAGGATCAGTACGGCCAGCTCTACTTCTGGGTGCCGATCGTGGCACCGGTGATCGGGGGCCTGATCGGGGCGTTCCTGTACCAGATCCTGATCGCCAGGTTCCTTCCCCCCGAGGACGCCGCGCCCGAGGTGGGGCGGGTCCCGCCGTCCGAGGAGAGGACCGACACCGCCTGAACGGAAGCGGGACGACGACCGCGGCCGGGAACCGTCACGGGGAGAGCGGCAGATCTCCCGGAGAGTCTCACAGAGGAGGCACCATCCATGCCTGACTTCGTCGGAGCGATCGACCAGGGAACGACGAGCACCCGTTTCATGATCTTCGATCATGGCGGTAACGAGATAGGCCGCCACCAGCTCGAACACGAGCAGATCCTGCCGAGGGCCGGATGGGTCGAGCACAACCCCACGGAGATCTGGGAGCGTACGAGGGCGGTGATCGAGACCGCGATGAACAGAGCCGGTCTCGCCGCCTCCGACCTGGCCGCGCTCGGCGTCACCAACCAGCGCGAGACCGCGGTGGTCTGGAACCGGAGGACCGGACGCCCGTACCACAACGCGATCGTCTGGCAGGACACCCGCACCGACCGGATCGCCTCCGCCCTGGACCGCGACGGCAGGGGCGACGTCATCCGCCGCAGGGCGGGCCTGCCCCCGGCGACGTACTTCTCCGGCGGCAAGATCCAGTGGATCCTGGAGAACGTCGAGGGGGTGCGCGAGGCGGCCGAGGCGGGGGAGGCGATCTTCGGCAACACCGACACGTGGCTGCTGTGGAACCTGACCGGCGGCACCGACGGCGGCGCGCACGTCACCGACCCGACCAACGCCAGCCGCACGATGCTGATGGACCTGGAGACCCTCGACTGGGACGACGAGCTGCTGTCGTTCTTCGGCATCCCCCGCCGGATGCTGCCGTCCATCGCCCCCTCCTCCCACCCCGGCCTGTACGGCGTCACCCGGGCGACCGGCCCGCTGAAGGGAGAGGTCCCGCTCTCCGGCGACCTCGGCGACCAGCAGGCCGCCACCGTCGGGCAGGTCTGCTTCGGCGTCGGCGAGGCCAAGAACACCTACGGCACCGGCAACTTCCTGCTGCTCAACACCGGCACCGAGCTCGTACGGTCCCAGAACGGCCTGCTCACCACCGTCTGCTACCGCTTCGGCGAGGAGCCGCCGGTGTACGCGCTGGAGGGCTCCATCGCGGTGACGGGCTCCGCCGTGCAGTGGCTGCGCGACCAGCTCGGCATCATCTCCGGGGCGGCGCAGAGCGAGGCGCTCGCCCGGCAGGTCGAGGACAACGGCGGCGTCTACTTCGTGCCCGCCTTCTCCGGTCTCTTCGCCCCGTACTGGCGGTCCGACGCCCGGGGCGCCATCGTCGGCCTGTCGCGCTTCAACAACAACGCCCACCTCGCGCGGGCCACCCTGGAGTCCATCTGCTACCAGACCCGCGACGTGGTCGAGGCGATGCGCCAGGACTCCGGCGTCACCCTCGACGTCCTGCGCGTCGACGGCGGCGTCACCGCCAACGACCTGTGCATGCAGATCCAGTCCGACCTGCTCGGCGTGCCCGTCTCCCGGCCCGTCGTGGCCGAGACGACCGCCCTGGGGGCCGCGTACGCGGCGGGGCTGGCCGTCGGCTTCTGGAAGTCGACCGACGAGCTCAGGCAGAACTGGCAGGAGGGCCGCCGCTGGGAGCCCCAATGGTCGGACGAGCAGCGGGCCACCGGCTACGCGGGCTGGAAGAAGGCGGTCGAGCGCACCCTCGACTGGGTCGACGTGTCCTGAACGACCTGCCGGGGCGACGGCGGCTCCCGCTCCCTGCGGAGTAGATCACGTCACCTTGCGCGCGGGCCCGCGACAAGGATGGGAACCGTGTCGAACAGACCGTGACCCGCCCCTTCGATCCGAGGTGACCGGCCCGCGACCGTGACGTCCGGGCCCGCGTTGACCGGGCCCGGACCCCGGAAACCATCTCACCGACGGTCCCCGCACCACCACGGTTCGCGCCCTCACCGGGACCGAGTGCGGTCCCGGTGAGGGCGCGAACCGATCGCCGTCTCGGCCCGGTCACCGTTGACCGGTGTGCTCAGGGCTGTACCCAGGCGCTGTGGAAGTTCTGGTTGTTGGTAATGTCCTGCATCTTCACCTGGCACTGCCCCTGGTTGCCAACCGAGAAAACGAAACTTCTTCTCTGACCCGCCGAGATCGAGAAGGCGCCGTTGTCGGATCGCCGGAAACCGTTCTGGCACTGCAGGTGGAACCGCGCGGTCAGCGCGGAACCCGCTCTCTTGATGTAGGTCGCGTCGTAACCGGCGGGAGAGCCGGGAATGCCGGTGGCACACAGGTCGCCGTTCCCGATGTTGATACACCGTGTCGGGCCGAAAGCGGCTGTGCCGCTCGTGCCTGCCTGGGCCGCGGACACGGAGAAAGTGGTCAGCGGCACAGCGGCGCACACTACTGCGAGCGCAATGGTGCTGATTCGACGGCGTGTGATCATTCATTGATCCTTTCTCAGATGGGATATCGCGCCGCGCGTTTGTGGTTCGTCGTTCGCAGGCGCTGATTCCAGGATCGGAAACCATCGGAGAAATGTCTTTGATCGTTGGTGCCACGTGCTTGACTATGCGTGCCAGGCTACACAGGGCGGTCATGGAGAGGGACCGGACGGCCCGCCTGCCGTGAACCTGCCCGCCGCGACGTCCTGTGCCAAGCGGCAGGTACCGACGACCTACCACTTCCATCGCGGGTAAAGGTGGTGGATGGAGTCCCGGTCAGGCTCCGGCGAGCAGCACGCCCAGCCTCTCGACCGTGGGCCGGGACTCCACGTGCAACCGGGAGACGTCCAGCCCCTCGTCGGCGAGCACGACGAGCAGCGCCTCCTGGCGGACGGCGTAGACGACGATGTATCCGCTGCGGCAGCGGATCACCACCTCACGAAGCTCCCCCATGCCCACCTCGTAGCCCGTCCGCTTGCCCAGCCCCAGCGTGGCGGCGGCCAGGGCCGCCAGCACCTCGGGCCTCGCCCCCTCGCTGTCGGCCGCGACGAGCAGCCCGTCCACGGACGCGACGGCCGTCTCCAGTACGCCCACCACCCGATCGCGCAGGATCTTCAGCTCGGCGAGCACCGCTTGCCTGCTCATCACATACCTCCAGCGTGGAGACGACCCCGGCCTCGGGGCCCAGGGAGGGAACGCGACACGACGCCGCACGAAGGGACTCTCCCGGAAGCCCGAGCGGGGCCGGGGAGAGAAAGCGGGAAGGTGGCGGTCCGGGCCGCCGCGAGGGTGTCGAAGCCGTCAGTCACCGGCGGGGCCGATCTCTTCCGGCTCCCGTGGGGGCAGGGGCCGGGGGGCGAGGATGGGCCGGGATCGGATCAGTCCTCCCCCGATGGCGGCCAGCACCTCATTGATCTTGCTGGTGCCCGGGTGGCGGCGCGGCAGCCGGGCATCCGAGCTCTCGTCCTGATCCTCCGCCGTGGGCTCGGGAGCGGGGGTCTCCTCCCCCGCCGGGGGACCGCCGAGGTCGAGCACCCCCTCCTCGACCATTCTGGCGATCTCGCTCATCACCGCGAACAGGCCCTTGCCCAGGACGAAGGCGATGTCGCGCGGCGTCCGGCGCCCGTTCGCCCGCTCCAGGACGGCACGGCGGATGCGGTCGGAGCCGAGCGGCGTGGGAACGGGGACGGCCGGGGGCACGGGCCTGACCCGCATGGACAGGCCGAGCCGCCGCCAGGTCTCCACGTGTCCCATGCGGCGCGCGGTCTCCCTCGCCAGCCGCTCGCGCCCGATCCCGGGCAGGACGGGCAGCAGCGGCAGGCGGTCGCCGGGGCCCACCGTCTCCGCGGCACACGACTCGACGCCGTAGAGGACCATGGCGAACACCGCGTCGAAGAGCGCGGCCAGGCACACCGCCTCCAGGCTCGCCTCGCCGATGACGCCGCGCCCGGCGAGTTCGGCGGCGAGCCGGTCGGCGGGGGCACCGGTCGCGTACGCGTCGGTCCAGTCCTTCTCCGACACCCTGCCCGACCGCAGCAGCAGCGACTCCGGGCCGGGGGCGACCGGCGTCGTGGCGGCCACCACGAGGCCGTCCCTGAGCCACAGCGCCCCTCCCGGGCCGCCCTCGACGCGCAGCACACCGGAGAATCCCTCGGGCGAGAGCCTGACCAGGAGCTTTCCGATCTCGCCCAGGACCTCCGGCTCCGCGGTGGTCACACCGTCATCCCGTTCTGGGAGAGGGAGCGGTCCGTCGCTCCACGGGACGGCATCGGCTGGGTCACGGCCGACGACGACACAAGGTCACCTCTGGTTCTGCTCGCGGAGGGCGAGTCGTTCAGGTGCGGAATGCGGGTCGGCCCCCACCACCGGATGCCTTCCCGACTCTCCCGCGGGCGCCTGGACGGGAGACGACACGACCGCCGCCGCGCACCCCCGGACGCGGCACAACACCCCTGACTTCGTGAAGGGGACGGGCATGTCCCCGGCCACGAGGTAGGGCTCCGGATATCTTCCTGAATGAGCCGTTCATCCGCTACTACACCATATTGCACTTCACTAACGGTAGTAGTTAAGTGTACTTTACGTATCTGCAGCCACAAACTGCCTCATCTGCGTGTCCGATAGTCCCCTCCCCCGGCGAGACACCGGGACACGCCCGTTCGCCTGGGAAAGAAGCTCATGAACATCGAAACCGCCCTCAAGGAAAGCATGACGATCGACGGCGCGGTCGGCGCGGCACTGGTCGACTACGAAAGCGGCATGTGCCTCGGCACGATCGGGGGAGGACGCGAGCTCGACCTGGAGGTGGCGGCCGCGGGCAACACCGACGTCGTCCGGGCCAAGGTCCGGACCCTGGCCGCGCTGAACATCAACGACGCCGTCGAGGACATCCTCATCACGCTGGCCAGGCAGTATCACATCATCAGGCTCCTCTCCGACAGCGCCGGCCACACCTTCCTCTACCTGGTGCTCGACCGCGACCGCGCCAACCTGGCCCTGGCCCGGCACCACCTCAGGCGCATCGAGACCGAGCTCACCGTCTAGGCGTACGGAAACGACCAGGCACCACAGGGCCGACGCGAGGACGAGCCCGTCAGCATCCGCGCCACGAAGGGATGACACCGCTTTTTGGTACCGCAGTTAGGTACCATCTCGTCATGGACCTTCGCCTTCGTCTTCCCGACGAGACCCACCGGCGGCTGCGCGCCGTCGCCGACGAGAGTGACAACAGCCTCAACGCCGAAATCCTGCTCGCCATCGAGGAGCATCTGGAACGCAGGCAGACCAGCGCGGTGCGGGCCATCGCCCGCAAGGTCGCCAAGCGTGACGCCGAACTCCTGGACAGGCTCTCCAAATGACCGTCTACCTCACGAAGGCCGACGTTCTGGCCATCGCCGAGGAGATCCTGCCTTCGGTCGGCCTGCGAGACGGCGGCCAGTTGCACGCGGCGGTGCTCAGGCCGCAGACCAGCGTGTTCGGGGACGACGCCTACCCCGACCTGTGGACCAAAGCGGCCGCGCTGATGCAGAGCTTGATCATCGGCCATCCTCTGGCCGACGGGAACAAGCGGCTCGGCTGGACCTCGGCCGTCGTCTTCCTGGAGCTGAACGGCGAGACGCTGAGCGGCACCGACGCGGATGCCGCCGAGGCTCTCGTGATCGCCGTCACCACAGGAGAGCTGGACGACGTGACCGAGATCGCCAAGCGGCTCCGCGAGCTGGAGCCGTAGACCCAGTAGGTTCAAACGCGGCCGTCCGGCAACGCCGAAGGGCGGTCGGGTCGGCGGTGGCGCCGACCCGACCGCCCTTCGGCGATCTGCTCCGCACGGTTCGGTGCGAAGCGGGGGTGGAGGTGGCGGGAATCGAACCCGCGTCCTTCAACTCCAAGACAGGGCTTCTCCGGGTGGAGCCTGCTGTGCTTTTCTCAGCCCCGGCGATCACGCAGGCAAGTCGCCGACGGGCTCAGCCACTGTAAGATTTCCCGATCTTCCCCGTGGCCGGGTCGATCGGTTGAGCCTCCTAGCGATGCCGGCTCCGGGCCGGAGGCACTCCCGGGCCGGCAGAAGTCACTCGCTGCTTAGGCGGCGAGGGCCAGGTTGCCCTGGCTGACTTCGGAGTGCGTCTTATTGGCACTTGTTGGTCGCGGTCACAGTGTTAACGAGGTTATGTCCGCAGTCCTCGACCCGCTTCACCTGACTTGCAAAGCCAAAGTCGAAACCAGTCACCCCCTGTTGAGTTTTCAACGCGGCCCCGAAGGGCCGAGCTATCCGAAGATACCCGTTACAACGCGGCTAACGCGAATCGAATTCCCGCCCGGCGCGCCACCTCGGGCCGGGGAGAACCGGCCCCCGGGAACGCCGAAACCCCGGGGACACCCGCGAATCGCGAGCGCCCCCGGGGCCGACCGGCAGGGTCGAGCCGGTCCTGACGGCAGGGCTTCCCCCGAGATGAAGCCCTGATCTCATCACAGCGACCGAGTCCGCAACCCCCCAAGCGGAGCCCGGTCACTTAGAAAGACGCAAACGAGACACCCTGCGGTTGCTCAGGGTGAAAAAATTATTACAGATAGTCACAGTCCGGCATGGAGCCCCTGGAAGAACCGCCCGGCGACGATCGCCCCCGCCGCGGCGTCCGAGCTCTGCGCCAGCACGGCGACGGCCACGTCCCCCTGCCACCCCACGAACCAGGCGAGCGGCTTGCGGTTCTGCGAGGCGACGGCGGTGATGCCGTGCACGGGGTCGCCGAGGGCCGAGGCGGCACGCGCCGAACCCGCGGTCACCCCGCTGCGCATGAAGGCGCGGAGGGTCTCGACCGTCTTGTCGTCCAGTTTTACCGGGTCGGGCGCCTTGACCGGCTTGGCGTCGGTCGTGGGGTCGGCCGCCCGGGGCTCGGTGACCAGGACCGGCGGACGCCAGGTGCCCGAGGCGACGGCCCCCGCGACCAGCGCCATGGACAGCGGGCTGACCAGGACGTTCTGCCCGGTGATCGCCCTGGCCGTGGCCGCGTCGTTCTGCAGCGGTTTCATGGAGCCGCTGAACGACTTCAGCGGGAGGGTCCACGGCACCCCGATGCCGAACTTCGCGGCGTCGGCCGCCAGCTCCGAGCCGTTGATCCTGCGGGCCAGCGCGGCGAGCGCGGTCACGCAGCCGGTGGCGAAGTTGGCCTGGAGGGTCGGCGAGCCCCCGGCGGGCACGCCCTCCTGGTGGAACGCGGCACCACCGACGGACCTGTCGGCCGGGCAGGCCACCTTCTGCTTGGGGTCGATCTTCGCCCTGAGCATGCCCTCGACGGTCGTGATCGAGAAGGCGGTCCCGGCCGGGAACCTCCCGGCGAGAGCGTGCCGCTCCTGGTTGTACTGCTCGGTGCTGGACACCGCCAGGATGTCGCCGGTCGAGGCCTGGACCGCGACCAGCATGCCGGGGGTCCCGCCCATCA
This sequence comes from Streptosporangium oxazolinicum, assembly GCF_039537505.1. Taxonomy (NCBI): domain Bacteria; kingdom Bacillati; phylum Actinomycetota; class Actinomycetes; order Streptosporangiales; family Streptosporangiaceae; genus Streptosporangium; species Streptosporangium oxazolinicum. The sequence goes on along the minus strand of NZ_BAABAQ010000015.1, from coordinate 211,526 downwards.
GCGCGCTGTCGGCCGCCTTCTGGTGGGAGCGGTCGAGCGTGGTCTGGACCGGCGAGGTGGAGCGGTCGGGCCGCCACTTCTTGAGCTCGGTCACCTTGAGCGTCTTGAGGTCGACGGTGATCACACGCGTGTCGGTCGAACCGGTCAGATGCTCCTGGTACGCCTTCTGCAGACCGGCCCTGCCGACCGTGTCCCCGGCCCGCTGCGGGCCGCCGAGCTGCTGCTCGCTCTCCGGGGTGACGGCGGTGACGGTGCCGACGATCTGGGTGGGCGAGGCGGGGGCCACCGCCTGCTCCTGCTCGGAGAGGACGAGGCCGGGGATCGCCTTCAGCTGGGCGCTCAGCTGCCCGAACTTCGTACGGCCGAAGGTGACCAGCGGCACCTGGATGTTGGGCGGCGCGGAGCGGATCCGGCTCAGCAGGCGGTCCTGCGGGAAACCGGTGATCTTGGAGAGCTTCTCGCAGAGGTCGTCCGCCGCGCCGCTCTTCAGGTTGGCCGGGACCACGCTCGCCACGTGCAGGACGGCCTTCTCCTGCAGCGGTTCGCGGTTGCGGTCGAGAATCGGCTGGCGGCCCTCGGGGGTGACCTTCACCGCGAACCGCTCGCCCTCGCGCAGCTGGGGGTGCAGGACGCTGGGCGACCAGCGCACCCTCCACTGGCCGTCGACCAGGTGGAGCGGCAGCTTGCCCTCGTACTCCCACAGGGGGTTGTTCTCCCCCAGGTCGACCTCGGCGTCGAAGTCGGCCTCGACCTCGTCCGCCGCGCGCCGCATGCTCGTGACGTTGAAGCGGAACGAGGCCGCGTCGAGCTGGAGCTTGGCGTCCTCCAGCGCCCGGCTGACCACCTTCTGGTCGCCGTCCGTGCGCTTGGCCGCGGCGGCGTAGTCGCCCGTCTGCCAGCCGATCAGGAAGTCACGCACCGCCTCGTGGGCCGAGGGCTCCTCGAAGCACGCGGACAACATGGGAGCCGTCGCCGCCAGCGCGAGCGCGGCGGCGGTGGTTCGCCGGGCCCTGCCCCTCACGATCACCTGTTCCTGTGCCTGAGCGCGCGCGCCATCTCCCGCTTGGCCTGGTTCTCGGCCAGCGTCTGCCGCTTGTCCCAGTCTTTCTTTCCCTTGGCGAGGCCGATCTCTATCTTCGCCCTGCCGTCCTTGAAGTAGATGGCGAGCGGCACCAGGGTCAGGCCGCCCTCCTTGGTCTTGGAGACCAGCTTGTCGATCTCCTTGCGGTGGAGCAGGAGCTTGCGGGTTCGGCGCGCGGCGTGGTTGGTCCAGGTCCCCATGGTGTATTCGGGGATGTGGACGTTGATCAGCCAGGCCTCGCCGTCCTTGATGACGGCGTACCCGTCGAGGAGAGAGGCGCGGCCGAGCCGCAGGGACTTGACCTCCGTGCCCTGGAGCACGAGGCCGGCCTCGTAGGTGTCCTCGATGTGGTAGTCGTGCCAGGCACGCTTGTTCTGAGCGATTACCTTCCGCCCGGTCTCACGTGGCATGTCTGGAGCCTACCGGTGACCGGGGCCACGGGCCGCGCCCGCGAGCGTGGGCGGGGCCTCGATCGGCCCTCGGGCGCACCGCGCTCGCGGGACGGTCACGGCGGACGGGGTCACGAGATCGTCACACCCGCAGGTAGCGGCGGAGCGTGACGAAGGACGCCAGCACACAGATGAGCACGCCGAAGACCATGGTGACACTGATCACCGAGGCGACCGTCTCCCAGGACAGCTGGCTGTCGGGAGAGAGGCTGAGCTGCACCCCGTCGAAGAGGAAGACCTTGCTGACGATCAGCAGCATCGCGGCGAGCACACCGCCGATCAGGCCGGCGATGACGCCCTCCATCACGAACGGCAGCTGGATATAGAGGTTGGAGGCCCCCACCAGCCGCATGATGCCGGTCTCACGCCTGCGGTTGTACGCCGAGAGCCTGACGGTGTTGCCGATCAGGAGCGTGGCCGCGAAGACCAGGATGATCGCCACCACCAGGGCCGCCCAGCGGAGCTTCTCCAGCAGCCCGAAGAACTTCTCCAGGAGCTCCTTCTGGTTGACCACGTTGGAGACCCCCGGGGCGCCCTTGACCGCCTCGATCACCGGCCCGTAGGCGTCGGGGTCCTTGAGCTTGACCCGCAGCGACTCGGGCATGTCCTCGACCTGGATGGCGGAGAGCAGCACGGTGTTGTTGGCGTTCTGGTCCCGGAAGTTCTTGTAGGCCTCGGCCGCGTTCTCCACGGCGACCGACTCGACCTGGGGCATGGCCTCGATGGTCGACTTCAGCTCGGCCTGCTCCTGGGCGTTGACACCACCGCTGCCCTTGCACTGCGGGAAGGGATCGTTCTTCTTGCACAGGAAGACCGAGACCTCGACCTTGTCCGCCCAGAAGTCCTTCATGCTGGAGATCTGAGAGTTGATCATCAGACCGACGCCCAGCAACGCCATGCCGATCGCCACGGTCACGATGACCGCGATGGTCATCGTGAGGTTGCGGCGGAGGCCGATCCAGACCTCGGAGAAGATGAAGTTTGCCCGCATGCTCTTCCTGTCGCTCTATCCGGTCCTGGTGTCAGTACGCCTGGCCGTACACGCCTCGCGACTGGTCACGGACGATCTTTCCGTCCTCCAGTTCCACCACCCGCTTGCGCATGGAGTCGACGATGGCCGCGTCGTGCGTGGCCATGACGACCGTGGTGCCGGTCCGGTTGATCCGGTCGAGCACCTTCATGATGCCGATGCTCGTCGCGGGGTCGATGTTTCCGGTCGGCTCGTCGGCCAGCAGGATCATCGGCCGGTTGACGAACGCACGGGCCATCGCGACCCGCTGCTGCTCGCCACCGGACAGCTCGTCGGGCATCCGGTGTGCCTTGCCCTCGAGGCCGACCAGCTCGACGACCTCCGGGACCACCTTACGGATGAAACGCCGGGGTTTGCCGATGACCTCCAGAGCGAACGCGACGTTTTCGTACACGTTCTTGTTCGGGAGCAGCCGGAAGTCCTGGAAGACGCATCCGATCCGGCGGCGCAGGTGCGGGATCTTGAAGTTGGACAGTCGGGCGAGGTCCTTGCCGGCCACGTGGATCGCGCCCGAGTTGGGGCGCTCCTCCTTCAGGACCAGCCGGAGAAAGGTCGACTTCCCGGACCCCGAGGGGCCGACGAGGAACACGAACTCGCCCTTGTCGACATCGACGCTGACGTGGTCCAGCGCGGGCCGGTTCTGGTTCGCGTAGACCTTGGTGACATTATCAAAATGGATCACGGGCGCATCACGGCATGCCAGTCTAGGGGTTAGGACGGTCGCAGGAGTGGCAGAGGGCCACTTCCGCCTCTCGCCGGCCGGGGGGCGCCGGTCTTTTACTCTCGATCGACGTTCCGGTTGGCCGGAGCCCAGTCTAGGGGGAAGACTGGCATGGAAAGCCCATAACGGAAACAAAACGATTCGGCGCCCGGTAACGACCGCATAAAGTAGTTCTGACCTCGAAGAGGGAGGACGTCATGAGCTGTGAAGACCTGGTCTGCGCGGGGTGCGCTCACCCCGTGGCCGAAGGCCGCTGCCCCCGCTGCCGCGCGTACCGCGAGCGGATGCACCAGAACGCCTTCGGGAGCATGACCCCCGCGCTCGTCGCGCTGGTACTGATCGCGCTCTTCTTCCTCACCCTCGCCCTGAAGCACCTCAGCGGCGCCTGACCGCTCCCCGGAGCCTCCCGCGGGGCTCCGGCGGCGGTCGAGGAAGGAAAGCGGGGAAAACCGCCCCACGGGCGCTCGCGGGCGCCCGTGGGCGAAACCCGCGAAGGCACGCGAGACGGGGCGGCGGGCGGGCCTACTCGTCGGCGCCCGACTCCTGGCGGCGGGTCCAGCGGATCTCTGCCTCGATGAAGCCGTCCAGGTCGCCGTCGAGCACCCCGCTCGGGTTGCCCTCCTCGGCGCCCGTCCGCAGGTCCTTGACGATCTGGTACGGGTGGAGCACGTAGTTACGGATCTGGGTGCCCCATGACGTGGTCGACTCGCCCCGGATCTCGTTCAGCGCCGCCTTCTCCTCCTGGCGCTTGCGCTCCAGCAGCTTGGCCTGCAAAACCGCCATCGCGGTCGCCTTGTTCTGCAGCTGCGAGCGCTCGTTCTGGCAGGAGACCACGATGCCCGTGGGCAGGTGGGTCAGGCGGACCGCGGAGTCGGTCGTGTTGACGCCCTGGCCACCGGGCCCCGAGGAGCGGTAGACGTCGACGCGCAGGTCGTCCTCGTTGATCTCGATGTGGTCGGTCGTCTCGACGACCGGCACCACGTCGACGCCCGCGAAGGAGGTCTGGCGGCGGCCCTGGTTGTCGAACGGGCTGATGCGGACCAGCCGGTGGGTGCCGTGCTCGCCGCGGAGCGTGCCGTACGCGTAGGGGGCCTTGACCGTGAAGGTCGTCGACTTGATCCCGGCCTCCTCCGCGTAGGAGGTCTCGTAGACGTCGGTCGGGTAGCCCTTGCGCTCGGCCCACCGCAGGTACATCCGCTGGAGCATCTGGGCCCAGTCGGCGGCGTCCACGCCGCCCGCCTGTGACTGGATCGTGACGACCGCCTCGCGGGCGTCGTACTCGCCGGACAGGAGGGTGCGGACCTCCAGGGCGCCGATGTCGCTCCTCAGGGACTCCAGCTCGCGGTCGGCCTCCTCCCGCGTGTCGTCGTCCTCCTCGTCGGCGGCGAGTTCGTACAGGACGGAGAGGTCGTCCAGCCGCCGCCCCAGCGACTCGATCCTGTTGATCTCGCCCTGGAGGTAGGAGAGCCTGCTGGTGACCTTCTGCGCGCGATCCTGGTCGTTCCACAGGTCGGGCGCGGCGGCCTGATCCTCCAGCTCCTCGATCTGCTTGCGCATCGCGCCGAGGTCGAGCACGTCCTGGATGCTGTTCAGCGTCCCGGTAAGCTCGGTGATCTGTTCTGCCGGATCGATGAGTGCCACGTCTGTAAAGGGTACGCGACCTTCCAACCCCATCGTGTACGGCGTGCTCCCCCACCATGGCTAGCATGGCCCGCATCGGGGAGCATCGGGAGGTAGACGTGCGCGAACACGGGCGACCGGGTGTGCTCGCACTCGCGCTGGCGTTGATCACCGTGATCACCGCGACCGCGGCGTGCTCCGGTTCCGGCGACGTCCGGCCGGAGCGGAGCCCCTCGGCCGGCGGTGCCACGCCCGCCGCCCGTCCCAGGGTCGTCCCCTCACCGCCCCCGGTCACGCTCACCGAGGCCGCGAAGGCGCTGGCGGGCGTCGTGGGCGCCGACGGGGTGCTGGGAGCGGCGACGCCGCACCTGGACGCCGACCGCATGCTCATGCTGGATCAGACCCGCGACGGGCAGAAGGCGCTCAGCACGGCGGCCTTCAACGGCTCCGCCGAGGCCCTCCCCCACTACACGTGGGGCGCCCCCCGGCTGCTGGTCCCGCGCAACCAGGCGGGCCCGCTCTGGTTCGCCGCGGTCGTGGACCGCGAGGAGTCCTCGGGCCGGGTCCGCACCGCCGTACTGACCCTGATGCGGCAGGGTGGGGAAGACTGGCAGATCAGCTCGACCTCGCTGCTCGACGAGGGCGTCGAGCCCCCGGTGGTCGCCACCGACGCGGAGGGGTACGCGACGGCGCTGGGCGAGGAGGACGCGACGGTGGCGATCAGCCCTCGGCTGATGGCCCCGCTGCACGCGACCTCGGCCGAGGAGGGCAAGCGGGGGTTCGCGGCGAAGCTGATCGAGGAGGGCCCGCACACCACCGGCTTCGCCGACGAGATCACGAAGAAGCGCGCGGACGAGAAGAGCAACTGCCTTGGCTACGACTCGATCTTCGCCGCGAGCAACTACCCGGTGCACGCGCTGCGCACCGCCGACGGCGGCGCGCTGGTCCTCTACTCCCTGATCAGGACGACGACCCGGACGATCAAGGTCACTCCGTGCGGGTCGGAGATCCCGATCCCGCCCGAGGCCAGGAAGCTGACGAAGGAGCCGTTCATCCTCAAGGAGCTGCGCACGGTGGAGACACAGCTGTACGTGAGCACGGTCCCGGTCAAGAGGAGCGGCCGTCCCGCCAGGGTGATCGGCTATCTCGGCGGCATCACCAAGGTCACCGCGAGCTAGCCGCACCGACGCGGGAGGCCGGGGACACGACCGGTCGGCCGGGCCCCGGTGGGAGGCCCGGCCGGCCGGAGGTCAGGCGTCGGTGTGCGGGAGGTTGATGGTGGCCACCAGCGTGCGGATCGCGCGCAGGGCCACCGACAGGGTCGCCAGGTCGAAGGTGTCGCTCTCCCAGATCTCCGAGAGGGTCTGCCGCGCCCGCGAGACCGCCGCCGAGTTGGCCTCGGTCCAGCGCGCCAGGCGCTCCTCGGGCGACAGTCCGGGCGTGCTGTGCGTCAGGACGTCGTGGGTGAGCGCGGCGTGCGCGGCGTAGAGGTCGTCGCGCAGCGCGGCTCGCGCCATGGAGTTCCAGCGGCTGTCCCTGGGCAGCGCGACGACGCGCTCGCGCAGCCTGGAGAGCTGGAGCCGGTCGGCGAGGTCGAAGTAGACCTCGGCGACGTCGTGCACCGGCCTGCCGGTGCGTGAGGCCACCTCGACCAGGTCGAACGTGGAGTAGGCGGGCACCATCGCCGCCACGCGCTCGGCCAGGTCGCCGGGGACGCCCCGGGAGACGAAGCCGTCGCGCCGCTCCTCGAACGCGGACAGGTCGGACCCGGTCAGCAGCTTGGGCAGGTGCGGCAGCAGGCCGTTCATGCCCTTGGCGAAGAAGTCGACGGTGGAGGCGAGGTCCAGCGGCGGGCGCCGGTTGCCCAGCAGCCAGCGGGTGCCCCGCTCGACGAGCTTGCGGGCCTCCAGCTCCATCGCGATCTGGGTGGAGGTGTCGACCTTGTTGTCCAGCTCCTCGATCTGCTGCCAGAGGCTGGGCATGTCGAAGACCTCCCGCGTGACCAGGTAGGCGCGGGCGATGTCGGGGGTGGAGGCGCCGCTCTCCTCGCCGAGGCGGAACATGAAGGTGGTCCCGCTGGAGTTGACCAGGTCGTTCACCACCCCGGTGGTGATGATCTCCCTGCGGAGCGGGTGGGCGTCCATGTAGGCGCGGATCCCGGCGTCGCGCAGCGCCGACGGGAAGTAGGACACCAGCCAGGACGCCAGGTAGGGGTCGTCGGGCAGGTCGGAGGCGAGGATCTCGGCGTCGGTCACCAGCTTGGTGTAGGCGAGCAGCACCGAGAACTCCGGCGCGGTCAGCCCGAGACCGGCCTGGCGGCGCTCGGCGAGCGCCTTGTCCGACGGCAGGAACTCCAGCTTTCGGTCGAGCAGCCCGGCCCGCTCCAGCCTGCGCAGCTGGCGCGAGTGGATGTGCAGCATGTCGGGGGCCTGCGCGCGGGCGGCGGCCAGCACCACGTTCTGGTCGTAGTTGTCGCGCAGGACCAGCTCGGCCACCTCGTCGGTCATGTCGAGGAAGAGCTGGTTGCGCTGCTTGTCGGTGAGCTCCCCGTCGCGGACGGCCCGGTCGAGCAGGATCTTGATGTTGACCTCGTGGTCGGAGGTGTCCACCCCGGCGGAGTTGTCGATGAAGTCGGTGTTGACCAGGCCGCCGTTGAGCGCGAACTCTATCCGGGCGAGCTGGGTGAAGCCCAGGTTGCCGCCCTCGCCGATCACCTTGCAGCGCAGCTCGGCGGCGGTGACCCGCAGGCCGTCGTTGGCCTTGTCGCCGACGTCGGCGTTGGACTCGCTCGACGCCCTGACGTAGGTGCCGATGCCGCCGTTCCACAGCAGGTCGACCGGGGCCCGCAGGATGGCGCTGATCAGGTCGTTGGGGGCCAGTGACGTCACGCCGGAGTCGATGCCGAGCGCGGCGCGCGCCTGCGCGGAGAGGGGGATCGACTTGGCCGTACGGGGCCAGACGCCGCCTCCCTTGGAGATGAGCGAGGCGTCGTAGTCGTCCCAGGAGCTGCGGGGCAGCGCGAACAGCCGGGCGCGCTCGGCGTAGCTCCGGGCGACGTCCGGCTGGGGGTCGATGAAGACGTGCCGGTGGTCGAACGCCGCGACCAGCCTGATGTGCTGGGAGAGCAGCATGCCGTTGCCGAACACGTCACCGGACATGTCGCCGATCCCGGCCACGGTGAAGTCGGTGCCCTGGATGTCGACGCCGGTCGTGCGGAAGTGGTACTTGACCGACTCCCAGGCGCCCCTGGCGGTGATGCCCATGGCTTTGTGGTCGTAGCCGATCGAGCCGCCGGAGGCGAAGGCGTCGCCCAGCCAGAAGCCGTACTCCTTGGCCACCGCGTTGGCGATGTCGGAGAACGTCGCGGTGCCCTTGTCGGCGGCGACCACCAGGTAGGTGTCGTCGCCGTCGTGCCTGACGACGTCGGCGGGCGGGGCCACCTCGCCGTCGACGAGGTTGTCGGTGAGGTCGAGCAGGCCGGAGATGAACATCCGGTAGCAGGCGATGCCCTCGACCAGGGTGTCCTCCCGCGACCCCGACTTCGGCGGATTTTTTACGACGAAGCCGCCCTTGGAACCGGTGGGGACGATAACGGTGTTTTTCACCATCTGCGCCTTCACCAGCCCGAGCACCTCCGTCCGGAAGTCCTCCATCCGGTCCGACCAGCGCAGCCCGCCCCGCGCGACCTTGCCGAAGCGCAGGTGCACGCCCTCGACCCTGGGCGAGTAGACGAACACCTCGAACTTGGGCCGGGGCAGCGGCAGCACGCTGATCGACGGCGAGTCGAGCTTCAGGCTGACGTACGGCTTGCGCTCGCCGTCGGCCCGCTGGAAGTAGTTGGTCCGCAGGGTGGCGCCGATCATCTCCAGGTAGGCCCGCAGGATCCGGTCCTCGTCCAGCGAGGCCACGTCGTCCAGGGCGCCGATGATCTCCTCGTGCAGCGCGTCGGACAGGTCGGAGCGGACCTCGGCCGGGCGCCGGGGGTTGAGCCTCGCCTCGAACAGGCGCACCAGCAGCCGGGCGAGCCGCACGTTGCCCATCAGCACCCGCTCGATGTACTCCTGGCTGAACGTGGTGCCCGCCTGGCGCAGGTACCTGGCGTACACGCGCAGGATCTCGGCCTGCTCCCAGGTCAGCCCGGCGGCCAGGACGAGCCCGTTGAACCCGTCGCTCTCCACCCGCCCGGCCCACAGGGCGCCGAACGCGTCCTGGAAGAGCCGCTTGAACTCGTCCCTGTCGACCTCGGGCGAGGGCGTGTAGCGCAGGCCGAAGTCGTAGATCCAGGCGTCCTTGGTGGCCGGGTCCCCGTCGCGGTCGATCTCGTACGGCCGCTCGTCGACCACCTCCACGCCCATCCGCTGCAGCAGCGGCAGCACCCGCGACAGGGAGACCGGCGCGCCGAGGCGGTAGAGCTTGAAGCGGCGCTCGTTCTCCGGGGCGTCGTACGGCTCGTAGAGGTTCATCCCGATCTCGTCGGAGGAGGCGGCCAGCGCCTCCAGGCGGCGCAGGTCGGCGACCGCCATCCGGGCCGGGAAGTCGGCCTTGTACCCCTCGGGGAACGCCGGGGCGTAGCGGCGCACGAGCTTGGGCGCCTCGTCCTCGGAGCTCAGCTCGGTGATCGCGGCGACCAGGTCGTCCTCCCAGGACCTGGTGGCGGCGGCGAGCCTCGCCTCCAGCTCCTCGACGTTCACCGTGTCGGCGCGCAGCGGCCTGCCGCGCTCGCCGCGCACGACCACGTGCAGCCTGGCGAGGGCCGACTCCCCGATCATCGCGCTGTAGTCGAAACTGGTGGCGCCGAGCGCCCTGAGCAGGATGTCCTGCATCTTGATGCGGATCTTGGTGGTGTAGCGGTCGCGCGGGAGGTAGACCAGGCACGAGACGTAGCGGCCGTAGTCGTCCGGGCGCAGGAAGACCTTGACCTGCTTGCGCTCGCGGAGCCTGAGCACGCCGAGGGCGATCGGCAGCAGCTGCTCCACGGAGGTCTGGAAGAGCTCGTCCCTGGGGAAGGTCTCCAGGATCTCGATCAGGTCCTTGCCGTCGTGGCTGTCGGCGGTGAGCCCGGCGAGCACGAGCACCTCGGCCAGCTTGCGCCGGAGCACCGGGACGCGCGAGATCGACTCGCTGTAGGCCACGTGGGTGAAGAGGCCGAGGAAGCGCCGCTCGCCGACGACCTCGCCCGAGGCGTCGAAGAGCTTGACGCCCACGTAGTCGAGGTAGGCGGAGCGGTGCACGGTGGCGCGGGTGTTGGCCTTGGTGACGATCAGCATCTGCTGCTTCTCGCGGGCCTTGGCGCGCAGCTCGGGCGGGAGCGCGGCGAAGCTGCCGGAGTCGGCGCTGTCGTTGCGCAGGATGCCCAGCCCGGTCCCGGGCATCGGGTGCAGCCGGTCGCCCTCCTCGCCCTCCTCCAGGCGGTACTCGCGGTAGCCGAGGAAGGTGAAGTGCCCGTCGGCCAGCCAGCGCAGCAGCTCCAGGCTGTCCTCCACCCCGGCGGGGTCGAGGGGCGGCGGGTTGGCCGAGACGTCCTCGGCGATCCGCAAGGCGAGGGTCCGCATCTTGACGAAGTCCTCGACGGCGCCGCGCACGTCCTCCAGGACGCGCTGCAGGTCGGCCTCGATCGTCTTGAGCGCGGCGGGGTCGGTCTGCCTGTCGATCTCGAAGTGCATCCAGGACTCGGCGAGCACCTGCCCGGTGACGTCCTCCTCGCCGCGCCCGAGCAGCTTGCCCGTCATGTCCCTGCGCACGCGCATCTGCGGGTGGACGACCAGGTGGGTGCCGATGTCGTGCCGGTCGAGCTCCATGGTCACCGAGTCGACGAGGAAGGGCATGTCGTCGGTGACGATCTCCACGACGGAGACCCCGGGGTCCCAGCCGTGCTCCTCCAGGGTGGGCGTGTAGGCCCGCACCAGGGCTCGGCCCTGGGGACGCCGCTCGGCGAGCTGCCGCTGGGTCATCGGCGGGCCGTACACGTCGACAGGGTCGCGGCCGAGCAGGTCCTCCGGGGCGACATGCCGGTAATAGAGCCGCAGGAAGGCGAGCGCCTCCTCCACGCCCACGTGATCACTGCCCGGTGTGCGCGCGCACGTCTCCGCGGCACTCCTCAGCAGCTCGTCCTTGGCCTCGTCGAGCGGCATGTCGCTCTCACTCCTTTGTGAGGGATTTTGCATAGTTAGGCGAGAATCCACGGTGGATCTCATGATTTCTACGGAAGTAGTGCCCCGCAGAGAGGGGGTGATGTCGCCCGCGCCCTCCGGGATGCGGCGCCCTCGTCCGGCCATCCGCTCCCGGCCACACTCCGATCCCCGGGGATCGGGGCGCGAAACGCCCACCACGGGGTGATCGCCTCGTTATGGGTGATCTGGATTTCGGCCAGGCGCCGCGGCTCGTCATGGGAACCGCGGTCTCTCGCCGCTGCCGACGGGGAACGGAAGGGCTCCTGGTCGGAGACGGCGGGTTCTCCCCGTGAGGTGGCGGTAGGGCAATCATTCCACAGGGTCGCCTCGGAACGGCTACGGCGCAGCCGGGCGAGTCTGGCCTCGCTCCGGACGCCTCGCCCGGCGGGCCGGGCCGGTCGGCCCGCACTCCGCCCATCGGGCATGGCCCGCGGCACGACACCTCCAGTGGCCGTCTGTCCCGGTCCTCGTTGACCGGGACACACCACCGTTCCTGATATCACCCCAAAAGCGGCTAAACGTCAATGTGGTGTGCGGTCGTCGTCCAGGGCATTGGAGCGGTCCCGCTTCACCGCATCGAGGAGTCCGGGAACCTCGCCGAGTTCCCGGAGCTCGACCTGACACTCCTCGCAGGTCATGAGATGGCGGTGAAACGCCTCGTGGTCCTCTTCGTCGAGCACCCCGAGCGCGAACGCCGCCACGTCATGATGCGGGGAGGGCAACATCAGCTCGCGACACCTCTCTCCTTCAGGACCTTTCGGAGAGCCCGGATTCCGTAGTAGAGCCGGGACTTGACCGTACCCGGCGGGATCCCGAGGATCTCCGCCGCCTCGTTAATCGTACGGTCCCGTAGGTAAGTCTGCTCGATGACTTCGCGGTGTTCTGGGGACAGTTCTCGCAACGCCTCGGCGACGATCATCGCCTCCAGCGCGCGATCGGCCCCGTCGGGAACGGGCACAGCGTTCGCGTCGGCGGGTTCGACCTCCTGTGGTCTCGTCCCTCGCCTGCGACGACCGTCGATGACGATACGTCGGGCGACGGTCAGGAGCCAGGCCCATAACAGGCCGGGCTCTCGTTGCAACCTCCCTGCGTTACGCCAGGCTCGGACGAGCGTCTCCTGGACGACGTCCTCCGCCCATTGCAGATCGTTACCGGTGGCCTTACGCACATGGCGGAGCAGGGGTACACCGAACTCCCGGTACAGGTCTTCTACCAGGAGGACATCGGTGTCCGCGCTCTCGAACCGACTGTCGAGTTGACGCACGGGCACATCTTTACACCTTCGTTATCAGTCCCGTCTGCAACTCTGGCAACTCCAGTCATTTCTAACTATCTCATCACTTCTCCTGAACCACCCCGGGCGACGCCGCGTACCTCCCTCCAAGTGCGCCCGCACCGGCGGGCCTCGAGGGAAGGAAACGACATGGCAGTGCGGCACATTCCGTGGCCGGTCGGAGCTGTCCTCCTCCTCACGCACCCGGCCCCGTACGGGCCGGGCGGCACGTTCGCCACCGCGCCGGGCGCCGAGAGGGCCCCGGCAGCGGCCAGTCTCTGAGAGCGGAACCGGGCCAATGTTCAGATCACTGTTCCGCCGCTTCAAGAACGGCGAACCCCTGCTGTTCGGGGCCTTCATCGCGATCGCCGCCGTGGCGGTCGTCCTGATCACCCCGCCCGGCGGCGGGGCCTCCGCCGCCCAGGGCTGGGTCCAGACCCCGCAGGGGCCACTGGGCGCGGCCGACCGCGACCTCCTGGTCAAGGTCCGCCTGGCCGGACTCTGGGAGATTCCCAGCGGCCAGCAGGCCCAGCAGAAGGCCGCGAGCAAGCGGGTGAAGGAGGTCGGCATGCACCTGATGACCGACCACCTCAAGCTCGACGAGCAGGTCCGCGCCCTCGCGGCGAAGCTGAACGTGCCGCTGCCCGACCAGCCCAACGCCGACCAGCAGGGCTGGATGGCGGAGCTGGCGGCGGTGAAGCCGGGCGCCGAGTACGACCTCCTGTTCGCCAAGCTGCTGCGGGCGGCCCACGGAAAGGTCTTCGGGGTGGTCGCCGGCGTACGGTCCGGCACCCGCAACGACCTGGTCAGGGCATTCGCCCAGCGGGCGGTCGAGGTGGTCATGAAGCACATGACCCTGCTGGAGAGCACGGGGCTGGTCGACTACTCGGAACTGCCCGAGCCTCCGATGCCCTCCCCGCCGCCGCCCGTCTCCGCTCTCGACACACCTGTGAGGAGAGAAATCGCTTGAACATCATGAAACGCTCGCTCGTCTCCCTGTCCGCGCTGGCCCTCGCCGCCAGCACGCTCACCACCGTCACGTTCACGGTGGCGGTCACGACCCCCGCCTACGGTGACCACTGCGATCCCGCCGAGCAACAGGCCCAGAACCAGCGAAGCCAGCAGGACCAGAACCAGCAGAACCAGAACGCTCCCGCCCAGGACCAACCGGCTCAGGACCAGCCGGCCCAGGACCAGCCCGCGCAGGACGCTCCCGCTCAGGACCAGAACCAGGACCAGCCCGCTCAGGACCAACCGGCCCAGGACCAGCCCGCCGACGCGCCTCCCGCGGGCGGCAGCCTCATCCAGGCGTCCCCCACGGAACCGGCCGCCCCCGACGAGCCCTCCCAGCCCGCCGACCAGCAGGCCCAGGACCAGGAGAACACCGGCGGCGCCGACAACGCCCGCCGCCGGCCCACCCAGGCCCCCTCGCAGAGCCCCACCCAGGCACCCACCGACGCTCCGCCCGCCGACAACCCGCCGACCGACGCCCCGGCCGACCCGCCCGCGGAGACGCCCGCCCCCAGCGAGACCCCCGCTCCCCCGCAGGACGACGAGGACGACGAGGAAGCCGAGTGCGCCGACCTCGGGCCGTTCCCCGAGGACTTCATCGACATCCGGCAGGTCCCGAGGAACGTCCAGGAGATCCGGCCCCGGCGCAGTGGCTCCGCCGGCCTCTTCACCTCCCGGTGCGGCAGGAACGAGAACGGTCACCACAACTCCGACAACTTCATCGTGGCCCCCGGCGTGACCAACGGCGCCCACCACATCCACGACTACGTCGGCAACCTGTCGACCGACGGGTTCTCCACGGACCAGTCCCTGGCCGCAGCGGGCACCACCTGCGCGCTCAACGACCGCTCGACCTACTTCTGGCCGGTCCTTCGCGACCGTACGACCGACGCCAACGTCGACGACGCGGACGGCAACGTCGGCACCATCATGCGGGCCCGCCAGGTGAGCCTGCAGTTCCGTGGGAACGCGGTCTCCAAGGTGAGCCCGATGCCGCGTTTCATCAGGATCCTCACCGGTGACGCCAAGGCCGCCACGAACGGCGGCGCGAACGCCCTCGCCAAGTGGACCTGCACCGGGTTCACCAACCGGATCACCACCAAGTACCCGCTCTGCCCGCGCGGCAGCCAGCTCGTCCGGATCCTGGACTTCCCCAGCTGCTGGGACGGCCGCAACAACGACAGCGCCAACCACCGCACGCATGTGCTGTTCCCCGACGCGAACGGCGCCTGCCCGTCCGGCACCAAGGTCATCCCGCAGCTGCGGATGACCCTGACCTACGCCACGCCGCGCACGGCGTCCTTCGCGCTGGACTCCTTCCCCGAGCAACGGCACAACCCCGTCACCGACCACGGCGACTTCGCCAACGTGATGCCCGACCGGCTCATGAGGCTCGTCGTCGACTGCATCAACAGGAACCGTCGCTGCTGACGGCATCCCGCCGGGACCGCCGCTCCCCGTCTCCGCGCCTCTTCCACACCCTGCGGAGACGGGGGGCGGCATCTCGCGATATCAGAGTCCATCACCCTCGTACGCGGACGTCGTTCGAGCCGCTTCGCAGACAGGAGCCATAGGTGGGTAACAAACGGACTCCAAGACATACCCGGTCGGAGGCCGGGATCAGTCTCGACCAGAGGCCGGCCAGGATCGGCCTCGGTGTCACGATCACGGTCTCCGTGGTCGGCCTCCTCGCCCTCGGGCGGACGGCGCCCGGCATGGAGGTGGCCGCCACCATCCGTGGCGTCTTCTCGTTCTTCTCCGGCGTGATCGCCCTCGTGTCGCTCACCGCGACCGTGGCGCTCGGCCTGCTCTCCGCCGACCGGATCGTGCTGCCCGTCCTGGGCAGGATCCGCTCGCAGCTCGTCCACCGGGCCGCCGCCATGCTCGGCATGGGCTTCCTCGCCATCCACGTCATCATGAAGATCATCGAAAGCAAGACCTCCCTTCCCTCCGTCGTGATCCCGCTCTCCGCGAGCGGCCAGGGCCTGTACGTCGGCTTCGGCGCCATCGCCTCCGACCTGATGATCGTCGTCTTCCTCACCGGGGTCGCCCGAGCCAGGTTCGCGGAGAACCGCAGGCCGTGGCTCTGGCGCATGCTGCACGGCTCCGCCTATCTGGCGTGGCCGATGGCGGTCCTGCACGGGCTGACCGCGGGCCGCGCCCCCGCCGAGTGGGTGACCTGGAGTTACGTCGTCTGCCTGGTCGCGGTGGGAGCCGCCCTGCTGATCAGGGTCATCTCCGAGCTGCAGCCCAAGCCGATCGTCGTGCGCGAGGAGGTACCGGTGGAGGTACCCGTCGCCGCGGAGCTGACCCCGCCCACGAGCATCGTCGGCCGCATCCCGCGCATCGTCCGTGAGGAGCAGCCGGAGCTTCGTCGTATCGGAGATGTCGGATGATTCCCTACCGCGTTCCCCCCGTCCGCCAGCTGGGACCCGCCCGGCTCACCGCCGGGCTTGAGGACTGCCGCAGGATGGACCTCGCGGAACACCGCGACATGCACGGCACGGCGCCGGGCATGTCCGGCGAGGAGCTGGCCGCGCTGGCCGACGAGGTGGACATGCGCGGGCGGGGCGGGGCCGCGTTCCCCTTCGCCCGCAAGGTACGCGCGGTGATGGACAAGAAGTCGGAGAAGATCGTCCTGGTCAACGCGGCCGAGGGCGAGCCCGCGAGCAGCAAGGACACGATGCTGCTCACCAGGACCCCCCACCTGGTCATCGAGGGCGCGCTGCTCGCGGCGGGCGCGATCGGCGCCAAGCAGGTCGTGATCGCGACCGTCGAGGGCGGCATGGGCCAGGCGTCCGTGGCCGCCGCGGTCGAGGAACGGGGCATCAGCGACCAGGTCCGGGTGGTCGGCATCGTCGAGAGGTTCATCTCCGGCGAGGGCGGCGCCCTGGTCCGCTCGGTGAACGGCCTGGTCGGGGAGCCGCCGGGCCGCAAGGTCAGGGCCGTGGAGAGCGGCGTGAACGGGCTGCCCACCCTGCTGTCCAACGCCGAGACGTACGCGCAGCTCGCGGTCCTCGCGACCCTGGGCGCGGAACGGTACGCCGACGTCGGCACGGCGCGCGAGCCGGGGACGGTCCTGCTCACCGTGGGAGGCTCCGCCAAGGCCCCGGCCGTGGTCGAGGTCGCGACCGGCACCCCGCTGTACGCCGTCCTGGACGCCTGCCAGGCCTCCACCGGCGACGGGGTGCTGGTCGGCGGCTACCACGGCGCGTGGCTCCACGCGGACGCCGCGGCCGTGGCGACCGTCTCCCGCCAGGGCATCCTGGAGGCGGGCGGCCAGCTCGGCGCCGGGATCATCGTGCCGCTCGGCGGGGAGACCTGCCCGCTGGGCGAGACGGTCAGGGTCGCGAAGTACCTGGCCGCCCAGTCGTCGGGGCAGTGCGGCCCCTGCCGGCTCGGCCTCCCGGACGTCGCGCAGTCGATGGCCGAACTCGTGAAAGGCTCGGCCTCCGCCCTGGACGAGCTGCGGAGCAGGGCGTCGAGCGTCAAGGGCAGGGGCGCGTGCTTCCACCCCGACGGAACGTCCAGGTTCGTGCTGTCGGCGCTGGACGCCTTCCCCGAGGACATCGAGGAGCACCTCCTGCGCGGCGGCTGCGGGCGCCCGGTGCTCGGCGTGCTCCCCCTGCCCCCGCAGGAGAACGAGCCCGAGGTGAAGCTCACCGTGGACTGGACCCGCTGCCAGGGCCACGGCCTGTGCGCGCAGCTCGCCCCCGACCTCGTCCACCTCGACGAGCACGGCTACCCGGTGTTCGGCCGCGACACCGTACCCACCCAGTTCCGGCGGATGGCCCGCAGGGCCGTCGAGATGTGCCCGGCCCTCGCGCTGCGCGTGGCGCAGGAGGCGTGAGCCGTTCTCCCTTTCCTCTTTCTTCGTCAGGTTTCCTCACGGGGTGATGCGAATGTGACCAACCAGAAGGGTGGTGCGGTCGTCCTATCGGGCAGATGACACCGAACCTCGGGGAGAAACGACATGCGAACCCCTCCGGACAGGCGGGCATTCCTTCGGACCGGCGGCTTGGCCGCCCTCACACTGGGCGCTCAGGGCACACCCGCCCTGGGCGCCGTCGGCATGACCGGCGCCGGCACGACCGGCTTGAGCTCCACGGGCGCGCCTCGGCCCGCCGACTGGCGGGCCCTGGCGGACGGGCTGGAGGGCAGGATCATCCGGCCGGGCGACGCCGCGTACGACGGCGCCAGGAAGCTGTTCAATCCCGCCTTCGACGCGGTCCGGCCGGCGGGGGTCGCCTACTGCGCCAACCCCTCCGACGTCGCCGAGTGCGTCGGCTTCGCGCGCCGGCTGAACCTGCCGCTGGCCGTACGCTCCGGCGGGCACTCCTACGCGGGCTGGTCCACCGGCACCGGCCTCGTCCTCGACGTGTCCCGGATGAGCACGGTGAGACACGCCTCCGGGAGGGCGACCGTCGGGGCGGGCGCCAAGCTGATCGACGTCTACGACCGGCTGGCCGCGAGCGGGGTGAGCATCCCCGCGGGGACCTGCGCCACGGTCGGGGTGAGCGGGCTCGCGCTGGGTGGCGGGATCGGCGTGGTCTCCAGGAAGTACGGCCTGACCTGCGACGTGATGGAGTCGGTCCAGATCGTCACGGCCGACGGGAAGCTGCTGACCTGCGACGCGAACCACAACGCCGACCTGTACTGGGCCTCGCGGGGTGGCGGCGGGGGCAACCTCGGCGTGGCGGTCTCCTTCGGGTTCCGGACCCACCCCACCCGCGAGGTCACGGTGTTCTTCCTGCACTGGCCGTGGTCGAGGGCGGTCAGGGCCCTGCGCGCCTGGCAGGCGTGGGCCCCCTCGGCCCCGGACGCCATGTGGTCGGGGATGCACCTGAGCCGCAACGGCGCGACGGACGTGGAGGTCGTCGGGCTCTACCTCGGCGGCAGGGCCGGGTGCGAGCGGCTGCTCGACAGGCTGGCCGACGCGGCGGGGTCGCCGTCGTCGAGCTCCGTCAGGCAGACCTCCTACCGCCAGGCCATGCTGATCATGGCGGGCTGCGGCTCGCTCTCGGTCTCCCAGTGCCACCTGGGCGGCTCCCTGCCGGGGCAGACCCGGGGCGGGCGGCTGTCCAGGGACACCTTCAAGGCCAAGTCGCACATGGCCTACCGCCCGCTCTCCGAGGCCGGGGCCAAGGCGCTGGTCGCCCAGGTCGCCCGCCCCGGCGAGCACACCGTGCTGCTGGACGCCCTCGGCGGCGCCGTCGCCAGGGTCCGCCCCGACGCCACGGCCTTCCCGCACCGGGCCGCCCTCTACAGCGTGCAGTACTACGCCCACCGCTCCGGGGCGGCGAGCTGGGCCAGGACCGCGCACGCGACGATGCGACCCCACTTCGGCGACCACGCGTACGTCAACTACATCGACCCGGAGCTCAAGGGCTGGCGCGCGGCCTACTACGGGGGTAACGCCGCCAGGCTCGCCCAGATCAAGTCCGCCCGCGACCCGGGCCGCCTGTTCCGCCTTCCCCAGGGGATCTGACCCCGGCCCGGCCCGGCGCGGTGTGGCGTGTGGTGGTCAGTGCCGTGTGCCGTCGGCTCCCGGTACGAAGTGGGAGAGGACCTCGGGGTTGGCCATGGCGTCGAGGTTGGCGGCCTTCTCCGGGGCGACGCCGAGGAGGATCTTGCGGATGGGGACCTCCAGCTTCTTGCCGCTGAGGGTGCGGGGGATGCCGGGGACCTCGATGATCTCGTTCGGCACGTGGCGCGGGGAGAGACCCTCCCGCAGCTCCCGGCGCAGGCGCGCGACCAGGTCGTCGTCCAGGGGCGTCGCCTCGGCCATGGTGACGTACAGCAGGAGACGGCCCTCCTGCCCGAGCTGACCGGTGTCGATCACCAGGCTGTCGGTGATCTCCTCGAAGCGCTCCACCACGCGGTAGAACTCGCTGGTGCCCATCCGGACACCACCCCGGTTCAGGGTCGAGTCGGAGCGGCCGTAGATCACGCAGCCGCCGTCGGGAAGGATCTTGATCCAGTCGCCGTGCCGCCAGACGCCGGGATACTCGGAGAAGTAGCTGTCGCGGTAGCGGGACCCGTCGGGGTCGTTCCAGAACATCACCGGCATCGACGGCATCGGCAGGGTCAGCACCAGCTCGCCCACCTCGCCGATCACCGGCGTGCCCGACGGGTCGAAGGACTCGACCCTCGCCCCCAGGCAGCGGCACGGGATCACCCCCGCCCGGACCGGGAGCAGCGGTACGGCGCCCACGAAACCGGTGCACACGTCGGTGCCGCCGGAGAACGAGCCGAGCTGGACCTCCGGCAGCGCGTCGTGCACCCAGGCGAACCCCTCGGGCGGCAGCGGCGAGCCGGTGGAGCCGAGCCCCCGCAGCCGGTCGAGACCGGACGGTTCGAGGCCGGCCTTCATGGACGCGATCACGTACGGAGCTCCTGTACCGAAGTAGGTGACCCCCTCCTCCGCGGCGAGCCGCCAGAGCGCGCCGGTCTCCGGGTAGGTCGCCGCCCCGTCGTAGAGCACCACCGCCGAGCCGACCAGCAGGCCGCCGACGAGGTAGTTCCACATCATCCAGCCGGTGGTGGTGTACCAGAAGAAGACGTCACCCTCACCCAGGTCCTGGTGGAAGGAGAGCGCCTTGAGGTGCTCCAGCACCACGCCGCCGTGACCGTGCACGATCGGCTTGGGCAGCCCGGTCGTGCCCGAGGAGTAGACGATCCAGAGCGGGTGGCCGAACGGCACCGGCTCGAAGTCGAGCGGCCCCGCGACGGCGCGCGTCTCCGCCCAGCTCACCGTACGGACTCCGTCCCCGGCCGTGCTCGCGGTAGCCCGCCCGGCCACCGTCGCGGCCGGGACGCCCACGTCCCCGATCACGGCCGGGGCATCCGCGTCCCTGGTCACGGCCGGGGTGCCCGCGTCCCCGGTCACGGCCGGGGCATCCGCGTCACCGATCACGGCCGGGGCGTGCGGCGCGCCAGAAACCCCAGGGGCATCCTGTACGGCCTGGGCCGGGATGCGCACCCTCGCCACCAGGGTCGGCAGTTTGGCGGCGATGTCCTGGACGACCGCGCTCCGGTCGAAGTGTTTGCCGTTGTAGTCGTAGCCGTCGACCGCGACAAGCACCTTCGGCTCGATCTGGGTGAAACGGTCGATCACGCTGGACGCGCCGAAGTCGGGCGAGCAGGAGGACCAGATGGCGCCCAGGGAGGCGGTCGCCAGGAAGGCGATCAGCGCCTCGGGGACGTTCGGCACGTAGGCCGCGACCCGGTCGCCCCGCCCGACGCCCAGCGCGGCCAGCCCCGTGCGGACCCGCGCCACCTCCTCGGCCAGTTCCCCCAGGGTGAGCGTCCGGCGCCCGCCCGTCTCGTCGCGGGAGACCACCGCGAGCCGCCCGGGGTCGGACGCGGCCCCGCGCAGCGCGTTGGCCGCGTAGTTCAGCGTCGAACCGGCGAACCACTCGGTGCCGGGCATCTCCCCCGACATGACGGACCCGTCACCGCGCTCCCCCACGACCCCGAAGTAGTCCCAGATCGACGTCCAGAACTCCTCGGGGGCGTCGACCGACCATCGCCACAGGGACTCGTAGTCACCGGCCCTGCCCAGCCACTCCGCGTAGCGGGTGACCTTGGCGTTCCTCACGATCTCCGGGGACGGCTCCCAGAGCGGCGCACCTTCCTCAACCATGGCCCCATCCTCTCGGCGCCCCACCCGAATGTCATCCCCCGAGACCACACACCCTCCGCTCACCCCGTGTGGGACGACCACGTACGAACCCCCCGGCGGCCCGATCCCGTCCCCCGAACTCCCCGAGACGCGCGGAACCCGGCAACGGACATGGCTCTCACACCCAGTCCGCGACGCATGCCCCGCCCATACCGGAGCCGTCTCGCCCCCCCTCGGCCCCGGCACGGATCGCTCCCCTCAGCCGATCACGTGGAACCGATCAGCGACGACAGGCCCGGCTCGACGCCATCCACCTCCCCACGCACGGCCACCGACCGTCGCCGAGGAAAACTCACCGCTCGACATACTGTTGCTGGCATCTCCTAGAGGAGCGTCATAGGCTGTCTCGTACAGACTTTCTGTACGAGAACGCAGATGACACGGAAGAAATCGGTGTGACAGGAGGTCAACGGTGCTGATCCGCTTCCGGTTGGCCAACCATCGGTCCATTCGCAGCGAGCACGAACTGTCGCTGATCGCGACCGAATTCGATGAGGGAAGAGGACGCGGGACCGGCTTGAGGCAGCGGGGGCGAGAGGTTTTCGTGCAGCCCGTGCTGGGGGTGTTCGGAGCCAATGCCTCGGGGAAGTCCAACCTGCTCAGCGGCTTCCAGTTCATGCGTGACGCAGTGACGGAGTCCTTCGCGGACTGGGCGAAGGCACCGGAGGCGGTTCCCCGGGAGCCTTTCAAGCTCGACCCCTCCTCCCGCGAGGAGACGACCCTGTTCGAAGTGGATCTGGTGCTGGGCCGAGATCCCGTCCGCTACACCTACGGCTTCGAGTTGTCGGACGAGCGGGTGGAGGCGGAGTGGCTTCACGCGTACCCTCATGGCCGTCGCAACGTCTGGTTCGACCGTGAGGCGGATCGCCCGGAGCAGGAGGGCGGGGAGTTCGTCTTCAGAGGAGAGGGCTTCAAGGGAGAGCGGGAGTCCCTGGTCAAGCTGACCCGTCCGAACGCCCTGTTCCTGTCCGTCGGCGCGGCTCTCAACGACCCCCAGTTGTCGGCGATACACGGGTGGTTCCTCGACAACCTGTGGCTGATCACGCCGGGAAGGGACCTCGGCGCGCGGGTGCGCTGGACCACACGCCTCCTGAGAGACCAAGACCAGTCAGAGAACCACCGTCAGCGCATCGTGCGGTTGCTGCGATCGGCCGACCTGGGAGTCACCCGGCTCGACACGGATCCCGAGACCGGTGAGATCCGGCTGTGGCACCGCGCCCCGAATGACGGGGAGACCGCGCTGGACTTCCGCGAAGAAGAGTCCCTGGGCACCCATTCCTGGTTCGCCTTCCTCGGCCCCATGCTCGCCGTCCTGGATCAGGGGTCGGTCCTGCTGGTGGACGAGCTGGATTCGAGCCTGCACCCCGCACTCGCGGCCGAGGTCGTGCGCGTCTTCCAGGATCCCGTGTCCAACCCGCGCGGCGCACAGCTGATCTTCACCACGCACGACGCGACCCTGCTGGGCAATGCGGTGCTCGACCATCCACTCGGCCGCGACCAGGTGTGGATCACCGCGAAGAAGCACTCCGGGGAGACCGAGCTGTACCCGCTGACGGAGGCCAAGCCGCGCAAGGAGGAGAACCTTGAGCGCGGTTATCTGCGCGGCCGTTACGGTGGGGTCCCCCGGGTCACCGCGGGGGAGATCGTCCGTGAACTGTCCCGGCGGGAGGCCAAGGAACCGGCGTGAGCAGGCGATATTACGAGTTCGACTTCAGCGGCTTGCGGGCGCTTCGAATTCTCCCAGGCGGACGCCTCCGGCAAAGGCTCGCCATTCACCGGAGGTGAAGACCAGCGTCGGGCCGTCCGGGTCTTTGCTGTCACGCACGGCCACCCGCTTACCGAGGAAAGCGATCTGCACGCATTGACCGTTCGAGCCGCTAAGGCTGCTGGTCCACCACTCGGCGCGGGACAGATCAAGCTTCTCGTTCATCCTCGCCTCGCTCTACGTCTGCGAGCGCACGAACCGGAAGATCGCGGCTCTCATCTGGGCTAGTTGCTACAACTAGAGGTTGCTTGAATCTCAGGTTATGTCGCCTCAAGCCAGTCTTGCCGTCCAGGATCAGATCTGTTTGGAAAACGGCTTTCCCCCGGCTCTGTGCGGGTAGCATAAAGCGCCCGATCACCAGAGTGGCCGGGCGCTTCTCCGCTTCATCCGAGATGACTCGACAGGGATGTCTTCAGGCCGGACGAGTCAGGTCAGGTCGAACTCGCCGCTCTTGACGCCGGAGACGAAAGCGCTCCACTGACGTGGCCCGAAGGTCAACGCGGGCCCCTGGGGGTTCTTGCTGTCGCGGACGGCCACGGTGTCGGGGAGGTTGTCGGCCACCTCGACGCAGTTGTTGCCACTCCCGCTCAGGCTGCTCTTACGCCAGGCGGCGTTCGATAGATCAGTCATGAGAACAGGTGTTCCTTGGTGTCGGCGATGAGCCCCAGGGACTCCTCCGGGGGCAGAGCGGCATCATATATGCGCCCAAACGCCACTTTATAGCGTTCTACCTGCTCCGTGCTTTCCACATAAACGTCACCGGCCGTGCCTTCCACGTAGGCGACATCAGGATCGACGTCTTCCGCGAAGGATAGGACCGTGAACGCGCCTTCGAGTCCGGCGTGCACCCCGACGCTGTAGGGAAGGACGCGGATCGTCACGTTGGGTCGGCGGGCGGCGATCAGCAGAGCGCCCAGCTGGTCGCGCATCAGCTCGTGACCCCCGATGGGGCGACGGATGACGCCCTCGTCCACCACCGCGAGCAGTTCCGGCGCGTCAGGACGGCTGAGCAGTGTCCGCCGAGCCATGCGCGCCATCACTCGCCGCTGGATGTCCTCTGGGTCGTGCGGTTCAGGTCTCCCAGCGCCGATCACCACGCGTGCGTAGTCCTCGGTTTGTAGAAGGCCCGGAACGAGCTGCACCTGCCACTCACAGATGCGCGACGCCTCGTCTTCCAGACCCACGTAGGAACCGGTGAACACGTCTGCGTAAGCCGTCCACCAGCCTCGCTTCCTGACCTCCTTCGCGAGCTGGATCAGCGTGGCCCGATCTGACGATCCGGCGCCGTACAGATCGCAGATGGCGGCGACGTCAGAGGTGCTGGCACGCGTGCGGCCGGTTTCGATGCGGCTGACCTTGCTGCGGCTCCATCCGAGCTGGGCCGCTGCGGCTTCGGGACCCAATCCCCTCGCCTCCCGCATTCGGCGTAGCTCACGAGCGAGACGCCTGAGTCGCACGGTTGGGCTGTAGGTCGGTGACATGGAGCAAAGTGTGCCGCAAGTACGACTCAGATGCACAGGATCTCATTATTTTTGCACAGTGCATTGACAAGCTGCATTTGGTAAGCACATCATGACGCTGCGTTCATCGCTGTGCTCGATGCTTTTGCCAGGCGCCCGTTGCGCACTATGTCGGAAAAGCCTGCTGGAGCGGACGCGCAGCGGGTCGGCAAACCACAGTCGAAGCGCAACCTCACTCAAGGAGGTCAGGGTTATGCAAGCGTCGGATCGGGAGAACCAGTTCATTCACCTGGTGCGGCTGGCGTGGGATCTGCGCACGTTGCATGTGACCTCGTCGGTCGAACTTCCCAAAGACAAGGAACCCGCCCTGCTACTGGGCGCGGAGAGCAGCGCCGTGAAGGTCCGGGCGACGAAGGAGCGGGGCGTCTGGGTTTTCATCTGGGGCCGGGGTCCCGAGCAGCGGGTACGGGCTCTGAGCGAGGAAGCGGCACGAACCATCCAGAAAGCGGTGTACCAGTGACGTCGCGATTTCTGGGCGGGGTCGTTCTCCCCGGGGAGCTGGTGTCGGTTCCGCTGGCCCGAGCGTTCGTCAGGGCGGCCCTGAGGCTGCGTGAACTCGCGGGTGACGAGGGTGACGAGTACGTGGTGCTGCTGGTGGTCAGCGAGCTGGTGACCAACTCGGTGCGCCACTCCAACTCCGGCAGGCGCCGAGGCGGCCTGGTCACGGTGAAACTGCGAGCGAAGGGGCCGGTGCTGCGGCTGGCCGTCGTCGACGAGGGCACGCTGGACAGCGCCCCGCAAATCCGGCGGGTGGACGCCGACAGCGACGGGGGACGCGGCCTGGAGCTGATCGAGGAGATGGCCCTGAAGTGGGGGTCGTACGAAATCACGGCCGGGCGCGTCGTGTGGGCCGATCTCGCCCTGAACATATGTGTGGCCTGACGCGCCGACCTCGGCAGAGAGGAAAGGGATGTTGAGAGACCTGATGGCTCGCCACGGGCGAACCTGGATCATCGCGGAAGGAGCCGGAGGCTGCTATGCCGTACGACGCGTGAGCCTGCGGGCACACGGGCTTGAGCGCGGCCTGTGCAACGTACGCTGCGGAGCGACCGTGGAGGAGTTGGCCCGCAACCTGGACGAGGAAACCCGGCTGGAGAAGCGGTCACGACTGCATCAGGCGTTCTAACCCATGGGCGGGGGAAGGGGAAAGATCCAAATTGGTGCCGCTCACCTTTCAGAACCGGGATCAGCGGCCTGCGAGAAGGTGACCGACGCCGGGGGGCGAAGTGAGCAGAACGACAACGTACGCCAAACCCATTCGTATAGATCAGCCATCGCGTGTGAGCGTGGGCTGCCGAGGATCTGGCATATAGCTCTGGGCATTTTATGGGCATCAGACTGGGCTTTTTCTGGGCATGTCTGAGATGCTGAAGTCATGACCAAACCTGGAACAGCGGCGGTGAACGCGACGGCGACTGATGTCCTGGCTGAGGAGGTCAAAGTGCTGCTGCGCGCTGGACTCCCAGTTCAATTGGAACGGTGCGGTCCGAACCTCTTGGGGTTGCATGGAGTGAGAGCACGGTCGTCAAGTCCAGATGTTCCAGGCAGCCGGGCGCGGGCGCTGGATGGTCTGCTGCGTGAGCAGTTGGACCGGCTGGAGAACAGCGAGCTGGCCGAGGCGGCCCGGCTGTTGTTCGGCGCACAGGTCTCGACATCGGGGTCGACGCTGACTGCCCGGCGAGCGATGGCCGCCGCCGCATCCGGATATGAGGTGCACCACTTCCGTAAGCGAATCGAGCCGAGGCTCTTGGAACTGCTGGCCTGGCAGTTGCGCCGTGACAGTGAGGCCTTCGCCACCCGACACGCCGAACCGCCCGAGCTGCACGCCACCTCTGGACGGCTCGTGCTGCCATCGGATGTCTTCGCATGGGAGGCCGCAGAGCACCAGCATGCCCTGGCCTCCCTATGGGGGGCGGTCTATCTGTTACGCGCGCAGTTACTGACCGTAGCGCGGCTGGTGAGCATGGACACCGCCGGGCAGGACTTAGCGGCTGCGGTGGCGCTGTGGCGGCATGCCCTGGTACTGCGCGCCGCCCATGCCTACCGATCCGCCTACGGCGCGGTGCTGCTGCACGCGGCGACCAAACTCGGCCCTGAGAAGATCGCTGCATCCGCCGGTTGGACGCCACCCCTCACTCCTCCCCAGGAGCTGCTGCTTACCGAACTCGCCGACTCGGAGCAGGGTTGGGACTCCTTCGCTGCCCGCTTGGCCCTCGCTGAGGGCGGCACCGAGCTGGTCGCCGTCTGGCAGCGAGCACTGATCGGCCGCCAAGGCGGTTCCCAGGAAGAAAAAGGACATCACGCATGAGTCTTGACCAATTACTCAATCCGAACACCGCCCCCCGCCGGTATGTCGTGACTGGAGGCCCTTCTGCGGGTAAGGAAGCCGTGATCGCCGAGATTCAGAAGCGAGATATTCCATGTACCGAGGGGGAACCGGCCCGGGAGATCTATCGCGAGCACCGCGAGCGCCTCGGCCGCCACTTGCAGGTTGGTGATCGGCGCGCCTACTCCCGCGATGTGCTGAACGCCTTCGTCGCCGAGTTCTGCGGGCACACGTCCGGGTTGCGGTTCTACAACCGCGCCATTCCCGACGGGTACGGATGGGACGCCTTCTTCGGGCTGGGCCCATATCCGGAACTTGAGGAAGCCTCCCGCATCTACCGCTACGACGCGGTGTTCGTGCTTGATCCCCTTGATGACTTCGATTCCGAGGACGATCTGGTGTGGGCCAAGGAGCGAGAGATCCGCCGCGTCCACGAATTAATCATCCAGGGCTACTACGACGCCGGCTACCGGCCGATCTTCGTCCCTGCTGACGAGCCAGGCCGCCGGGTCGACTTCATCCTCGCGCAGCTTCCCGTGCCAACGATCTGACCGAAGGGCCCCACCTTATGAGCGGCCGTACCGATTCCGTGGAGATCATCAGCCCGAACAACGTCCTGGCCAACGCGATGCTGCGTAGCGTTGACATGGTCCGCCCCCGTCTGCAGGCTACCAATCCCGATCGGGTCGCTTTCTGCGTCGGCACCCAGATCAACGGCGCACCCCATTTGGGCACCTCGCTGGTTCAGACAGCGGCGTTTCTCCTCGCCAAGGCCACCAAGCGCATCTTCAATGTGGATTCTGTCGTCCGGTTCGGCGCACTCGACAACGCGCCCTATGACATCCGCCTGGACCCTGAGACCCATCATGCCTACCAGCAGACCTACATCCACGCCCTCGGCGGCGACGGCGTCGCCAAACTGATCGACAAGTACTACCGGGGTATGTTCGACTCCCTTGCCGACGCCACCGGCGTTGACTACGAGATCGAGACTTACTCCGCCCAGCAGGCCGACCCCGCCTTCCGGCATGAGTTCCTAGCTACCCTCGGCCGCTTAGACCAGATCCGCTGGCCGCTCGCGCCTTCACACGGTGAGGTTCACCTGCGCCTGCCTTGCCCGCAGTGCGGGTGGGCCGAGAAACGCTCCGAGCGAACGAAGCTGCTACGCACTGGATCCGGTGGAGCGGATTTCGCCGCAGTGTGCACCGACCACGGCGGCTACGAGATCGCCATCACCGCCGACACCAGCGCCTACTTGGACCTGGCCACCCTGTACCGGAACCTGGTCAAGGAGCGGATGGCCGCCCGCGATCACGTCACGTTGTCGGTGATGGTGAAGGGCGGCGATTGGGCGTACGGCTGCCAGCTGGTGGATGAGGCCTTCGCTCAGCTCCCCGGGCTCGTCCCTCCGCCCCGTATCTTCACACCGATGGTGCTGACCGACACCGGCGCGAAGCTGTCGAAGTCACTGATCCGGGATGGGAAGGTCCCACCGCCGCCCGGCGCTCGGGACTGGATGCTCGACGTCACCGAATGGGTCGGCGACACCGATTCCTACGTCGACGCCATGGTCTGGCTCGTCGGCCGGATGCTCTCCGACCCCAAACACTTCTATCGCAGCTACACCACCCAGGAACTGGACCGCATCATGACCAGCAGGACCGCCGCACCCGCAGGCGTGCGCGCCCGCGAGATGAACCTTTACCGCCGATACTTCGACCTGGTCGCCGCCGGGCGCAAGACCATCGAGGTCCGCGTTCAGTATCCCAACCTCCGCACCTTGAAGGCGGGCGACCACATCCGCTTCGTGTGCGGTCGCGACGACGCCCTCACCAAGGTCAGGCGCGTCGCCCGGTACAGGAGTTTCGAGGAAATGCTCGACATCGAGGGCCCCGCCAACGTCAATCCGGACAGTCCCCGCGAGCAGCAACTTGCCAATATCCGCCGCATCTACGGACCCGAGAAGGAAGCCCTCGGCGTGCTGGCCATCGAGATCGAACTCCTCGACCCTCCGACCGGTCACTGACACGAACCTCGAACGGCCGGACCTTCTCACCCCGCCCGGCTGAGCTTCCCCCGTAGGGCGGATATCGGCGGTGTGGCCTCAGACTTCCGGGTCCGGCGGCCGGTGATGCCACTCGTCCTCGGGCGGGCCGGGGAGTCAACGGTGGCCGGGGTCAGCGGCCCGCCGGGGAGTGGCCCGCGCGCCGGGCCGGGGTGGTGAGGCCGGCGACGGCGGCGACGACCTCGGAGGGGTTGGAGAGGTCGGGCAGGACCACGTCGGCTCCCGCCTCGTGCAGTTCGGCCGGGAGGGAACGTCCCGAGGCGACCCCGATCATCGCGGCCCCGGCGATCCTCGCGGCCTGGACGTCCCTGGCCGAGTCGCCGATCAGCACGGTGTTGCGCCCGTCGAAGGTCGCCCCGTACCTCTGCTTGGCGCGGCCCTGCGCGACCTGTAGGAGGGTGGCCTTGGGATAGACCTCCTCGCCGTAGCCGCCGATCTCGAAGTCGATGTGCTTGTCGAGACTGAACGCGGTCAGCTTGTGCACCGCGTTGCTCTTGATCGTGCCGGTGAGCACCGACTGGACCACGCCGTCGAGCCTCGCCACGG
This sequence comes from Streptosporangium oxazolinicum, assembly GCF_039537505.1. Classification (NCBI taxonomy): domain Bacteria; kingdom Bacillati; phylum Actinomycetota; class Actinomycetes; order Streptosporangiales; family Streptosporangiaceae; genus Streptosporangium; species Streptosporangium oxazolinicum. Next base: position 182,265 of record NZ_BAABAQ010000015.1, on the reverse strand, counting down.
CCTTCAGCGCGTCACGGGCGCCGGGCATCATCCGGCCGTCCTTGGCCAGGCGCCTGCGCCGGGCTCCGAAGGCCCCGGCCAGCGCGTCGAGGAATGTGGGGAGGTGGTCGTCCTCGGCGACGATCCCGTTGATGGCGAGCATCTCGAAGACGATCTCCGAGTCGGGGCGCCCGTTGGCCTGGGTCAGTTTGACCAGCGGCCTTCCGGTGACGCTGCGGAACGCCTCCGCGTACGCCTCGCGGGTGACGATCGACACGTCGACCAGCGTGAGGTCGATGTTCCAGAGGACGAGGCGGTTGATCGGGGGCCTCCCGGAATGGGGGTGGATGCCCAGGGTAAGGCCCCGAGCGCACGATGACCGCCTTCGATACCAAAAGGATCCGTTCGCCGGTTACCTCAGGGTCGTGCGAAAGGGTCGTGCGAAAGGTCGTTCTCTCGAGGTCCGCGACGAGCCGTTCTCGTGAGGTCGCGTCACCGGCCGTCAGGCGTGGTTGAGCGCGTCCGTGAGGGTGTCGACGACCGGGACGCCGCAGGCCATCAGGTCGGTCCGGCTGGTCATGCCGCCGGTGTAGAGGACCGCGCGCGCCCCGACGTGCTGGGCGGCGTGCGCGTCGTCCAGGCTGTCGCCGATGACGAGGACGTCGGCCGGGTCGACGCCGAGGGCGGCGAGGTGGGCCACCATCGACTCGGCCTTGTGCCCGCCGGAGGCGCTGCGCAGGCCGTCGATCCGGGTGAAGTGGTGGTCGATGCCGAATTCCGCGATCTTGGGAACCAGTCGTTCGTGCGCCCACATGGACAGCAGCGACTGCTTGCCACCCGCGCGCTCCCAGCTCTGCAGGGTGGAGAGGGCGTCGGCGGCCAGCCCGCACTCCAGCATCAGCCGGTGGTAGCTCTCGTGGAAATCGAGGTCGAGCCGCTCCCACTCGCCGTCCTCAAGGGCACGGCCGAGCATGCGCTCGTAGGCGGCCCAGATCGGGCGCGTGTAGACCGCACGGAAGCGGTCGGCATCGTAGGAACCCAGCCCGTACGGCTCGAACACCACGTTCGTCGCACCGACGACAGCGTCGATGTCATGAAACAGCGTGCCGTTCCAATCCCAAACAATGTGTCTCATATGCCCTCTAGAGTAGCGAAAATCCCCGCCGGATCGGTGCCGCGAACGGAAGCGGCCCGCTCGGAGACACCCCGGGCCTCGGGGCCCGGGGCTCCCGACGCGAGGGAGGCGAGGGAGAAGGGGAGGAGGTCAGCCGACCAGGTCGGGGATCTCCTGGGTGGCGTACCACAGGAGCTCGTGGGCCTCGGCGCCGTCCACGGTGAAGCGGGCGTCGTCGTCGCCGCGGTCGGCCGCGGGCAGCGCGGCGAGGGCGGCCTCGACGTCCTTCACCGCCGACAGGTCGTCCACGTGGACCGCGGCGATCAACCCCAGCGGGACCGCCGCGGCGAGCCGCACCCGGGCGCGCTCCTCCAGGTCGGCGCTCGCGCTCACGTCGCCCTCCGGTACGTCGACGGCGACGACCACCCGCCGCGCGGCGACCTCCACCCCGTCGGTGCGGTCGGCGGCCAGCATCCGCAGGGAACTCCTGGCCGCCTCGGTCAGGGCGACGTACTCCAGCTCCTCGGTGTCACCCGAGGCGTACCACTCGATCAACGCGGGGGTCACCGCGTAGCCGGTCAGCGGGGCCGGGCCCAGCTCCCCCACGGCGGCCACGCGGGCCAGCGCCGGGAGCGTACACGGCAGGTAGACGCGCATCCATGCCTCGATCTATCTCTCCGACATCGGCGCCGGTGCGGCGCCGATTCACGCATCGAGTGTGCCAGTACCGGCGGCCCCCGGTATCCAGGGGGCGGGACGGGTCAGCGGAGCGAGACCTGGAACAGGGTCTCCAGTTCGGCGATGGTCAGGTCGGGGTCGCGGTGGTGCACGCCGACGATGCCGAACCGCCGGGCGGCCTCGATGTTGGCCTCGATGTCGTCGACGAACACGCACTCCTGCCCGGCCAGGCCGAGCCTGCCGAGCGCGTGCTCGAAGATCCTCGGCTCGGGCTTGCGCATGCCGATCTCCCCCGAGATGACGACCTCGTCGAAAAAGTCCTCCCAGCCCTCGCGGGGATACTCGTTCGCCCAGGAGTTGGAGAGCAGGCAGGTGCGCAATCCCGCGGCGCGGGCCTCACGGAGCATCTCGTACATCGGCTCGACCCGGTGGAAGCGGGAGAACATCCTGTTCAGCAGTCCCTCGGCGACCGGTGGTACACCGTCCGTCGTGAGCAGCCTGGCCGCCAGGTCGCGTTCGAAGTCCAGGCCGGAGATCTCTCCGCGCTCCAGGGCGTGGATGGTGTTCTCGCCGTTCTCCGTGTTCTCGTACGCGTGAACGATGAGCTCGCGCATCACCTGCCGGTAGTGGGCCTCGTCGAGCCGCTCGACGACGATCCACTCGGCGATCGCCTCGGCGAGACCGACGGTGAGCACGCCACCCCAGTCGATCAGCACGCCCTTCAGCATCTCTCCTCCTCGATGGAACGGGTTCCAGGGTAGGCGTGGACCGGTGGACGGCGACAGACGAGGTTCGCATCCACACCGTGACTCACCGCGCGCTCACGCCGTACCTCCCCAAACCATCCCCAAACGGACAGCGAGCGGTCCGAGCAGCCGGAGATTCATCCCCTAACATCCGATTCAACGACCGTTACGCGTTTCGCGGCCACAATACGAGGAAGATTACGAGAATGGCACTCGGGCCATATAACCGCACGTAGAAGGCATGATCGACCTCCTGCGGGCTCCATTTGCACCTTCCCTCGGTTCCCATGAGGAGGGATCATGGCAGTAGCTCAGACGAGCCGGTCACGCGCCCGTACGGCGCAGCGACCGACCACACCCGCAACGTCCACCACGCATGCCCAGGCAAGGTCCACCACACATGCCCAGGCAAGCAGGAAACAGGACGGCAACTCGCTAACGCTCAAACTTCCGATGCTGACCGTGCAGCTGCGGCCTCCGCATGTTCACCTGCCGCACGTCAGCAGGCAGGAGGCGGGGCAGGCCGTGGACGCGGCCAAGTCCTTCCTCCCGCCCGCCGAGCGCATCGTCTACTACGGAGGACTCGGCGCGCTCGCGGTGGCCGGATTGCTCGAATGGCCGGTAGCGGCGGCCATCGGGGTCGGGACGCTGATCGCGCAGCGTGCGCGCGGGAAGAACGGGTCGTCGAGTCCGGTCTCCAGGCCCGCGACGTCCACTTCCGCGACCGGGGGCACCGCGTCCCGGACGACCGGTTCGACGTCCAGGTCCCGCGCGGGAGGCACCACGTCCCGGACCAGACCCGCGTCCCGCACGTCCGCGTCACGCACCGCGTCCAAGGCCGCGGGCACCGTGTCCCGGGCGGCGGGCACCGCCGCGTCGCGCACCGCGAGTGCCGCGTCCAAGGCCGCGGGCACCGCGACCCGCGCGGCGGGTACCGCCGCCTCCCGGGCCACCGGCGCCGCCTCACGCGCGGCGGGCACCGCCTCCCGGACAGCCGCCAAGGCATCCCGGGCGACCAGGCCCACCGCACGGACCCGCGGCACCGCGACCCGCGCGGCGGGCACCATCGCGTCCCAGGCCACCGGCGCCGCCTCACGCGCGGCGGGCACCGCCTCCCGAGCAGCCGCCAAGGCATCCCGGGCGACCAGCCCCACCGCACGGACGCGGAGCACCGCGACCCGCAAGGGAAGCTCCACCGCACGGACGCGCAGCACCGCCTCACGCGCGACGGGTGCAGCGACCCGCGCGGCGGGTACCGCCGCCTCCCGGGCCACCGGCGCCGCCTCACGCGCGGCGGGCACCGCCTCCCGGACAGCCGCCAAGGCATCCCGGGCGACCAGCCCCGCCACACGGACGCGGAGCACCGCGACCCGCAAGGGAAGCTCCACCACACGGACGCGCAGCACCGCCTCACGCGCGACGGGTGCCACCTCCCGGAAGACCGGAACGGCATCCCGGGCCACGAGACCCACCACACGGGCTCGCGGCACCGCCTCACGGGCGGCGGGTGCCGCGACCCGCGCGGCGGGTACCGCCGCCTCCCGGGCCACCGGCGCCGCCTCACGCGCGGCGGGCACCGCCTCCCGGACAGCCGCCAAGGCATCCCGGGCGACCAGGCCCACCACACGGACACGGAGCACCACGTCACGGGCGGCGTCGTCCACGTCACGGACCGCGAGCACCGCCTCCCGGGCCACCACGCCCACCTCACGCTCACGGAGCACGACCGCGTCTCGGGCCACGAGACCCGCGTCGCGGGCCGCGAAGCCCTCGGCACGGGCGACGAAACCCGCGTCGCGGACCACCAAACCGGCGTCCCGGACCACGACGTCCACGTCGCGACGGACCGCGACGCCCACCTCACGAGCGCGAGCCTCGGCGTCCACGTCCCGCACCGCGAGCTCCGGCTCCCGGGCGGCGACGTCCGCCTCCCGTTCGAGGGGTTCGGTCCGCGGGAGGTCGTCCAAGTAATCGCAGCGATGGGGCCGATCAGGTCACGCGTAACAACGGCCTGATCGGCCCTGTCATTTTTCCCGCTGGAGATCTGAATGTTCGTGCCCCGCCTGCTGTCTGTTCCCGCGGAGACCCTCTGGAGCGTCGTGCCCGGCGCGATCAAGGTCGTACCCGGCGCGGTCAGGAGCGTCCTGCCGCGCTCACGCGGGAAACGGACCTGCCCCGGAGGGCTCCATGTCGATCTACGCGTGATCGGCGCCCCGGGCAGCGAGTCGAAGGCCCGGCGGCTGGAGAACGCGCTGCTGAGGCTGGAGGGGGTCGAGCGTGCGGAGGTCAACGGTGCCCTCAGCTCCATCTTCGTGGGATGCGACCCGGGATCGATCAACCTGAAGAAGCTGCTGGCGGTCATCGAAGCGCTCGACAGCGAGGGCGCGGACGACGACGAAGATGACGATGACGATGACGATCTGACCGACGACTACGACATCGACGACCTGGGCGAGGACACCGAAGACGAGGACATCGAAGACGAGGACGCCGAATTCGACGAGATCTCGCCACCGGGAGCCGGGTTCCTCGCGTCCACGCTGGTGGAACACCACACCGCCAGGCTGGTGGAACGGCACACCCGTGCCGGTATCCGGCTCGGCGCGAGCCTGCTCGGGGCGGGTATGGCGTTCGCCGGGCGAGCGGTGCACGCGCCGCCGCTCCCCCCGATCGTTCCGGCACTGCTGGGCCTGATCGAGTCCACCCCGAGAGTCCGCTACGAGCTGGAACGCCACATCGGCGCTCCGGCCACCGTCGCCCTGTTCACGACGGCGAACATCGTCACCCACACGTTGGCGCTGCGCCGGGTGGGGATGCTCGTCCAGTCGCTCACCGCCGCCAGCCGCTACGCCGAGGCGCGCGACACCCGGCGGGCCTGGGAGGCGCGCCAGCACGCACTGGCCTCGGGAAAGGGCTCCTACCGCCACATCCGTACGGCCAGGAAGCCGCGTCCCGCGCCCATGGCCCACAGCCCCGTGGAGCGGTTCGAGCGCGTCGGGAGCCCGGTGGCGGTGGGCGCCGCCGGGCTGACGTACCTTTTCGGCGACAGCCGGGAGCGTGCCGTCGCCATGCTCACCGCGACGACACCCAAGGCCGCGAAGCTGGGCCGTGAGTCCTTCGCCTCCGCGATAGGGCGTGCCCTGGCGAGGCGCGGGGCGATCGTTCTCAACGATCGGGCCCTGCGTCACATGGACGGGATCGACACCGTCATCCTCGACGCCGACACACTCGGCACGGGGTCGTGGGAGATCGACCGCGTCATCCCCCTCGGCGACGTGGACTCCGTGAACGGCGAGGGCCCCGGCGAGTTGCGCGCGCGGCTCCGCACCCTGATCGACGTCGACGACCCCGGCGCGCGGCGGGAACGCGACACATGGAAGGCCGAGCCCCTCGCGGGCCCGGCCGGGCTCGTCACCGCGGAGGCCGAGGACTGGGAGACCCAGGGGCTCCGGGCCGTCCGGGTGACGAGGAAGGGCGTTCCGGTCGCCCTGGTCGGCATGGCGCCGCAGGTCGACCCGCTGGCCGACGCGATCGTCGCCGCGGCCAAGGGCGCGTGCGCCGTGGCGCTCGCGGGGGGCGACCCGGCACTCGGCCTGCGGCTCGGCATCGACGAGATCGTGCCGGGCGGTTCCCGGCTGACCCGGTCGATCCGCGCTCTCCAGGCGGACGGCCACGGGGTCGCCGTGGTGTCGGAACACCGCATGGCGGCGCTCGCCCAGGCCGACCTGGGCATCGGCGTGCTGCGCCGCTCGGGCCGGGTGCCCTGGGACGCGGACGTGATCGCCGAGCTTGAGGAGGTTCACCTGCTCCTGAGCTGCCTGGCACCGGCGAGGAGGACGAGCGAGCGCTGCGTGTGGCTCACCGCCGCGGGGAACGCCGCCGGAGGCGTGCTGGCGGCCCTCGGGCCGACGGGGGAATCACCGCACAAGGCACAGCTCGCGAGCAGCTGCACGTCGATGGCGACCCTCGTCACGGGCGAGTGGGCGGGCCGGCACGCCGGGCGGGAGACGCCGCCGATCCGGATCGACAGAACCCCCTGGCACGCGATGCCGACCAAGGAGGTCCTGGCCCAGCTGGGCTCGTCGGCCAACGGGATCGACGAGGCCGAGGCCCTGCGGCGCAGGGCCTCCACGGGATCGGGAGAGCCGCAGGGCCCCGATTCGCTGCTCCGCGTGTCCGCCAAGGAACTGGCCAACCCGCTGACCCCCATCCTGGCGGCCGGGGCGGGCCTGTCGGCCCTGGTCGGCTCAGTCTCCGACTCGGTGATGATAGGCACGGTCATGGCAGCCAACGCGCTCATCGGAGGGAGCCAGCGCTACACCGCCGACCGGGCGCTGCACCGCCTGACCGAGGCGGTGGCGGTTCCGGTACGGCTGCGCCGTCCCAAGGAGAAGGCGAGCACGGCTCGCTCCGCCAAGGGGGCGGCCACCACCCGCTCTCACGAGCAGGCGAACGCGACCGTCGCGGACCTCGTACCCGGTGATGTGATCGAGTTGCGCGCGGGCGACACCGTCCCGGCCGACTGCCGCGTGCTCAAGGCGGTGGGCCTGGAGATCGACGAGGCCGCCCTGACCGGCGAGTCGCAGCTCGTCACCAAGTCACCGGAGCCCGTCAACGCGCCCGCCATCGCCGACCGGACCTCGATGGTCTACGAGGGGACGACGGTGGCGGCCGGCAGCGGGCTGGCCGTGGTGGTCGCGGCGGGCGAGACGACCGAGGCGGCCAGGACCGCCAGGCTCGCCGAGGAGCAGCCCCCGGCCTCGGGCGTGCGGCTGCGGTTGCGGGAGCTGAGCCGCCGGGTCCTGCCGGTCGCGGTCGGATCCGGCGTCGTCCTGCTCGCCGCCGACCTGTTGCGCGGCAGCTCCGCGCCGCAGGCGCTCGCGCCCGCGGTGAGCCTCGCCGTCGCCGCCGTACCCGAGGGGCTGCCGTTCGTCGCCTCGGTGGCGGAGCTCGCCTCCGCGCGGCGGCTGTCGACCCGCAACACCCTGGTGCCCAACCCCTCCACGATCGAGGCCCTCGGCCGGGTGAACGTCCTCTGCTTCGACAAGACGGGAACCCTCACCGAGGGGCGTATCAGCCTGCGGTGCGTCTCGGACGTGCAGGACGAACGCCCCCTGGAGGACCTGACGCCCGAGCTGAGACACATCGTGACCGCGGGGACGCGCGCCTGCCCCCGGCACGACGAGGGGCGTCCCGTCCCGCACCCCACCGACCGCGCCGTGCTGAAGGGGGCCGAGCGGCTGGGCGTGACCGAGAAGGGGACCGGAAGCTGGGAGCGGGTCGACGAGCTTCCCTTCGAACCGGGACGCGGCTACCACGCCGTACTCGGCAAGGGCGACTCTGGCCCGCTGCTGAGCGTCAAGGGCGCTCCCGAGGTCGTGGTCACCCGGTGCACGTCCATACTCCGTGACGGCCGGGTGGTCCCGCTCGTGGACTCCCTCGTGGCGGAGATCGAGAAGGAGCTCGACCAGCTCGCCCGGCAGGGCTACCGGGTGCTCGCGGTCGCCGAGCGCCCCGCCTCCGACCGCCGCGATCTCGACGAATCCCGCATCCAGGACCTGTGCTTCCTCGGATTCCTCGGCCTGGCCGACCCCGTGCGGCCCACGGCCGCGGAGAGCGTCGGCCGCCTCACGCGGGCGGGCGTACGCGTTGTCATGATCACGGGTGACCATCCGAGCACGGCGGAGGCGATCGGCGCCGAACTGAACGTGCTGAACGGCGGGCGGATCATGACGGGGCCCGAGCTGGACGAGATGGACGACGACGCCCTAGTGGAGGCGCTGCCGGACGTGACGGTCTTCGCCAGGACCACCCCGGCGCACAAGGCGCGGATCGTCGGCTGCCTGCGCCGGACCGGCAAGGTCGTCGCGGTCACCGGCGACGGCGCCAACGACGCCCCCGCGATCCGGGTCGCGGACGTGGGGATCGCCCTCGGGTCCCGCGCCACCCCGGCGGCGCGGGCGGCGGCCGACATCGTCGTGACCGACGACCGCATCGAGACGATCGTCGACGCGATCATCGAGGGCCGGGCCATGTGGAGCTCGGTCCGCGACGCCCTCAGCATCCTGCTCGGCGGCAACATCGGCGAGATCGTCTTCGCGGTCGGCTCCAGCCTGCTCAGTGGCGGGAACGTGCTGAACGCCCGGCAGCTGCTGCTGGTCAACCTGCTCACCGACATGCTGCCCGCGATGGCGGTGGCCTCCCGCCCCCCGACGGCCACCAGCCCGGAGAAGCTGCTGGAAGAGGGGCCGGAGGCCTCGCTGGGAGCCTCCCTCACCCGCGACATCTACCTGCGCGCCGCCACCACGGCGAGCGCGGCGGGCCTGGCCTGGGCGATCGGCCGGGTGACGGGTACGCGCGGGCGGGCGGACACGATGGGGCTGGTCGCGCTCGTGGCGTCGCAGCTGCTGCAGACCCTGGCCCTGGGCAGCCGGGATCGCCTGGTGGTGCTGGCCTCGCTCCTGTCCCTGGGCATCCTGGGCGTGTCCGTCACGGTTCCGGGGTTCTGCCGGTTCTTCGGCTGCCACTTCCTGGGGCCCGTGGGGTGGACCGTCGCCCTGGGAAGCGCCACCGCCACGACGGCCGCGGGGGCGGTTTTCCAGGCGGCCACGCGGAGGACGTCACCGAATGTTCACCAAACAGCAACCTCATGACTGGTGACTTAGACACTTTTGATATGAATTATCACCTTAAGTGCTGTCTCTCCCTGTGAGGTTGTTATGTCCGGATTCGTCTCCACCGTGCTCGCCAAGGCGGCCGTCATGCTGATCGAGGCCCTGCTCACGCGTCTCGTCCAGTCGCTCGTCCTCTCGCTGGCCAGGACCGGCAACCTCCAGGCCGTCTGACCCGGCCTCGCGGCGGGAACCCGCGTCCTCTCAGCGGGCGGCCCGTGAGGTGATGAGCCGGGCGACCTTGAGGTGCTCGGCCGAGCGGAGCACCCGCTCGGCCCTGGCCGGGTCGGCGACCGGCGCCCTGTCCAGCAGGCCGCGGGCGGCCTTCAGCTTCAGCAACCGCCGGACGGACTGGTCGAGCCGCGCCTCGGAGATCTTCCCGGCGGCCACGGCGGCGAGCAGCGCCCGGTGGGCCTCGCGATAGTCCGGCGGCATGAGCAGCAGGTCCACCCCGGCCTGGATCGCCCGGACCGCGACCTCCCCGTCCCCGTACTTCTTGCGCACCCCCGCCATGTCCAGCGCGTCGGTCGAGACGACCCCGTCGAAACCGAGCTTCTCGCGGAGCAGCCCGGTCAGGATCGGCTTGGAAAGGGTGGCGGGATCACCCGATGGATCGAGCCTCGGCATGACGACGTGCGCGCTCATGATCGCGTCGACGTCCTCACCGATGGCCGCGGCGAACGGCGGGGCGTCCAGCCTGTCCCACTGGGACCGGGAGTGTTTGATCACCGGCAGGCCGGTGTGGCTGTCGACGCCGGTGTCGCCGTGGCCGGGAAAGTGCTTGGCCGTGGCCCCGATCCCCGCGTCGTGGAAACCCTGGACGGCGGCGGCGACCATCGGCGCGACCTTCTTCGGGTCCGAGCCGTACGCGCGCGGGCCGATCACCGGGTTACGTGGGTTGAGGTTGACGTCGGCGACGGGCGCAAAATCGAGGTTGACCCCCAGGGCGCGCAGCTCGGTGCCCGTCACCTCGGCGGCCCGGCGGGCCAGCGAGACGTCGCGGGTCGAGCCGATGACCGACGCCCCGGGAAGGGGGGTGACCAGGGGGGCGAGGCGGGAGACCTTGCCGTTCTCCTGGTCCGTGCCGATCAGCAACGGGATCTCCGGCGACGCCTTCTGCAGCCCGTTGGTGAGCGCCACGACCTGGCGGACGCTCTTGACGTTGCCCGCCCAGGGGAAGAGGATCACCCCGCCGGGGCGGTAGCGGGCGACCATCTTCGCCGGGGTGTCCACCCCGAACCGCGCCTGGTTCTCCCCCGACGACGTGTCGGCCGACGGGCCGTACAGCACGGGCATGAAGAGCTGGCCGACCTTCTCCTCCACGCTCATCGAGGCGAGCACACCCTCCACCCCCGGCGCCTCCGCCGTCGCGGAGGCCGCGGACGTCGCGTCGGTTCCCGAGCTTCCCGGGGCCTCCGGGGTCGCGGCCGTCGTGCCGGCGGGTGTCGCCGCGTCGGCGCTCGCGGCGGTCTCACCCGCCCGCGTGGCACCGGACGCGGGCGGAACGGCCCTCCCCGCCTCGGCGCATCCGGCCGCCATCGTCGCGATCACTGCAATACCCGTCACACGTATCCACCGAGCCATGCCGCTTACGCTATCCGGGCCCGCGTCCCGGCGCCCGCGCATCCACCCGGTCACCACCGGCCACACGCCTCCCACCGACCGGCGCCTTCCGGTCCGTACGGGAGGTCCGCCCACGTCAGAGGGCCAGACCGGCGAGGCCGGGCAGGTGCGAGCGCGCCTCGGCGCGCGCGTCCTCCGGGGAGGCGGCGGCCCGCGCGGCGGCGGCGGCCAGGTGACACTGCTGACGCGTGTGGCGCGACAGCGCGGCCCGTACGACGGGCAACGCCGGGGCCGACATCGACAGCGAGGTGACCCCGAGCCCGACGAGCACGCAGGCGAGGGCCGGATCGGCCGCGGCCTCGCCGCAGGCCCCGCACGGCCTCCCGCGCTCGGCGGCGCCCGCCACGGCCAGGGCGACCAGGTCGAGCAGGGCGGGCTGCCAGGCGTCCTGGAGATCGGTCAGCGCGCCCAGCTGCCGGTCGGCGGCGAGGGTGTACTGGGCCAGGTCGTTGGTGCCGATGGAGAAGAAATCCGCCCGGACGGCCAGGTCGGAGGCGCGCAGGGCCGCGGACGGTATCTCGATCATCACTCCCGCCGACGGCAGCCCCGCCGCCTCGCAGGCGTCGGCGAACCAGGCGGCCTCCTCCGCGGTGGCCACCATCGGCGCCATCACCTGGAGCCGCGCCGACGAGCGCGAGGCCGCCGAGGCGAGGGCGGCGAGCTGGGTGCCCATGATCTCCGGGTGCGTCCTGAACAGCCGCGCCCCGCGCTCTCCCAGCGCCGGATTGGGCTCGTACGCCCCCGGCGGCAGGAAGGCGAGGGGCTTGTCGGCCCCCGCGTCGAGGGTCCGCACGATCACCCTGCCACCGGGGAAGGCGTCCAGCACCTCCAGGTAGGCGGCCTCCTGCTCCTTCGCGGAGGGCGCCTCGGCCCGGTCGAGGAAGAGGAACTCGGTCCGGTAGAGCCCGACCCCCTCGGCCCCGTGCTCCAGCGCGGCGGCCACGTCGCGCGGCCCGCCGATGTTGGCGAGCAGCGGCACGGCGTGCCCGTCGGCGGTCGCCCCCGGCCCCGAGGCGGAGGCGAGGACGGCCTCCCGCGCGGCGGCGGCGCCGCGCGCCGCGAGAACCTCGTCGTCGGAGGGCGCGGGCCGTACGAGACCCGAGGCGCCGTCGACCAGCACCGGCGTCCCCGGTGTGATCGAGGTCGCCCCCGGGCAGGCCACCACGGCCGGCACCCCCATGGCGCGGGCGAGGATCGCGGTGTGGCTGGTCGGGCCGCCCTGCTCGGTGACGAAGGCCGCCACCACGTCCGGGGACAGCAGCGCCGTGTCGGCGGGCGCCAGGTCGCGGGCGACGAGGACGTACGGCCGCCCGGTGCCGGTGGGCACGCCGGGCAGCGTCCGGCCCTCGATCACCGCGACGACGCGGTCCCTGACGTCGTCCAGGTCGGAGACGCGCTCACCGAGGTATCCCCCGGCGGCGGCGAGCAGGTCGCGGTAGTGGCCGAACGCCTCGTAGACCGCGCGGGCCGCGGCGGTGCCCGCCTCGACCAGCCTGGCCACCCCGTCCGCCAGGCCGGGGTCGCGGGCCATCATGGCCTGCGCCCCCAGGATCTCCCCGGCCTCGCCACCGGCGCGGGCCCCCCGCTCCTCCAGGTCGGCGGCGACCCGCTCCAGCGCCCGCCCGGCCCCGGCCAGCTCCGCGGCGGCGTCCCCGCCGTGCCGGGAGTCCGGGGCCGGGACGGTCGCCTCGTACGCGAGCACGTAGGCGGGACCGACACCGACCCCGGGGCTCACCCCCACCCCGGTGAGCGTGCTCACGGCGCCGACGCGATGTCGGCCAGCTGGTCGAGAAGCTCCTCCGCCCCCTCGCCCTCCGCCCTGATCACCACGGTGTCACCCTCCCTGACATCGAGCGAGAGGACCGACAGAATGCTCTTGGCGTTCACCGGCTCGCCGCCTCCCTTGGCGACGGTGACGTCCAGGGACGCCTTGGCCGCCGTCTGCACGAACGTCGCGGCGGGCCGGGCGTGCAGGCCGACCTCCGCCTTGACGGTGACTTGGCGCTCGGCCACGTGTTCCTCCCGGGGGTTCGCCCGCGGTCTAGACCGCGGGATCATCGGTGGTCGACAGGGGCCAGGCGACCCCCGTCAGGTCCGCGACCACGAGGTCGGCCGCGGTCAGCTCAGTGCCCGCGTGCGTGGTCGCTATGCCCACGCACGCCATGCCCGCGGCCTTGGCCGCCGCGATCCCGGCGATCGAGTCCTCGAACGCCACACAGTGTGCCGGATCGACCGACAGGCGCGCGGCGGCGAGAAGGTACCCCTCGGGGTCGGGCTTGCCCACGGTCACGTCGTGGGCGGACACGATCGTCTCCAGCAGGTCGCGGACGCCGACCTCCGTCAGCCGCTCCTCCGCCCAGTCACGCCCGGCGGAGGTGACGACCGCGACCGGCGACCCGTACGCCGCGACCCTGCGGACCAGCTCGGCGGCGCCGGGCACCGGCACGATGTCGGGCAGACCGGGATGGTCGTGGAAGGAGAAGACCTCCTCGATCAGGTCGTCGATCCGCTTGCCGGGGAAGAGGTGCGCGCTCTCCGTCAGGACGTCGCGCCCGCGCCGTCCCATGAACCCGCGCAGCACGACCTCGTCGTGGACCACCCCGTGACTGTCGAGCAGCATCGACCACATGGCCATGCTCCGCCGCTCGGTGTTGATCAGTGTCCCGTCGAGATCGAAGAGCGCCGCCTTCATGGGCGGTCTCGCCGTCGTCCCCACCTGTTCGTCCCCATCTCTCGACTCCGCGCCCGATACTTCACAACTTCACAGCCGATATTTCATGGCTGGTATTTCATGGTCGGTACTTCATGGCCAGTGTCTTACGGGTTGGTACTTCACGGTCAGTGGTCCTTGGCCGGTGCGTCACGGCCGGTTCCGCGAATCCTCAGCGGGATCGCTCCATTCGAAAAGCTCGTCACCGGCGTCGACGGCCCCGGTGGCGAGGCCGGTGACGGCGTCCGCGGCGGCGTCCAGCGCCACGACCGGGCAGATCGGGCAGCGCCCGCCCGCCTCGATCCCGGCCGGATCCCACGCCACCACCGGCTGCCCGGCGCTCACCCGGTCGCCCTCGGCGGCCAGCGGCTCGAAACCCTCACCCCTGAGCTCGACCGTGTCGATGCCCAGATGGACGAGGACCCCCCGGCCGTCGTCACCGACGACCACGAACGCGTGCGGGTGCAGCTTGACGATGGTGCCCGCGATGGGGGAGAGCACCCGGCCGGGCGCCCTGTCCGGCTCGATCGCCATGCCGGGCCCGACCAGTCCCTCGGAGAAGACGGGGTCGGGCACCGAGCCGAGCCGCACGGCCACCCCCGCGACCGGTGCCAGAACTGTGGTCACCGTTCCCCCCTCGGCATGCCGCCGCCCGCGAGGACGGCCCGTCCGCGCCCTGTCCGCGCCTCGGCCGCCCGCCCGTGTCGTCCGGGCGGCCCCGCCCGTGTGAGCGCCCTCACCGGCCCCCCGCCGGCTCCTGTCGTCAGCCCTGATCAGCCCTGATCGGCTCACGTCCGCCGTCGCTCAGCCCATGAGGTCCTCGATGTCGCTCGCGATCGTGTCGGCCTCGGGACCCACCACCACCTGGACGACGTTGCCCGCCGCCATCACACCGTGCGCGCCCGCCGCCCGTAGAGCCGTCTGGTCGACCTTGGAGACGTCGCGCACCTCGGTACGGAGCCGGGTGATGCACGGTTCGATCTCGATGATGTTGTCCGCACCACCGAGTCCAGCGATGATCGCGTCGGCGTCGGCCGCCATGTCGCCCTCCAGATGTGATCACCCTGTCCCCAAGGCTATGACCAGGCTAAAGGACATGTAGTGATCAGTCGGTCTGCGTCACCTTGTTGAGACCACGGGGGGCGTCGGGGTCGATCCCCAGCCTGCGCGCGAGGGCCTCGGTGAGCAGCTGACCGGGGACGATGAGGCCCAGCGGGGCGACCCACTCGGGCAGGTCCGGGCCGTTCAGCGCCGCGGTGGAGACCGAGGAGAGCGCGGTACCGCCGCCGACCGTGTAGGCCGAGGCGCCCGCGCCGGTCACCCTCTCGGCGAGCGCCACGGTGCCGGCCAGGGTCGGGCCCTCGCCCGCCGCGACCAGGATGGCCGGGGTGTCCTCGTCGACCACGGCGATCGGGCCGTGCAGCAGGTCGGCGTACGACAGGCCCATGGCGTGCAGGTAGCACGCCTCCTTGAGCTTGAGCGCGAGCTCCAGCGCGGTGGAGAAGGCCAGTCCCCGGCCGGAGACCACGACGCCCGGCTTGTCGGCCAGGCCCTCGACGATCGCCTCCAGGTCGCCCGGGTCGCCGACCAGCTTCTCGACCGCGTCCGGCACCCGCTGCAGGTCGGCGGCGTCGACGTCCGCGCCGAGACCGAGAGCGAGCACGGCGAGCGCGGCGAGCTGGGTGGTGTAGGTCTTGGTGGCCGGGACGGCCTTCTCCTCGCCCGCGACCGTGCACAGGGCGAGGTCCGCGGCCTGTGCCAGGGGGCTCCGCTCGCCACCGTTGGTGACGGCCACGGTCCTGGCGCCGCAGTCCTTCGCCCAGGCGAGGGTCTCGACGATCTCCTCGGTCCTGCCCGACTGGGAGAGGGCGACGGCCAGCACGCCGTCGAGGTCCAGCCTGCGCCGGTAGGTCGTGGCGATCGAGGGAGCGGCGAGAGTGGAGAGCCTTCCCGTGTGCGCCTCGGCGAGATAGCGGCCGTAGACTGCGGCGTTGTCGGAGGTGCCTCGGGCGATGAACAGCAGCTGGCGGGTCTGCCCCGCGAGCCGCTCCACCTCCCCGACCCTGGGGAGGAGGGCGTCGAGCGTGGCTCGCAGCGCGGCGGGCTGCTCGGCGATCTCGCTGCGCATCTTGGTCGTCATCTCGCGCTCATCCTTCGGTTCGGACGGACGAGATCGGGCCGTTATCGATCCGTCTCCGGTCCGTACGTTGACACCCTTTTCCGGCCTGTGGTCTAGTCCGGACTAGACCAGTACGAACCATAACTCATGAGACATCTCAGATCGAGGGGGGAGGATTCCTGTGGCACAGATCGATCCGGACAGCCCGGTGCCCAAGTACTTCCAGCTCCGGGAAATCCTGCTCGATCTCATCGAGAACAACGAGCTCGCGATCGGCACGGCGATCCCGTCCGAACGCGAGCTCTGCCAGCGCTTCGGGCTGTCCCGCATGACGGTACGGCAGGCCGTGGACCACCTGGTCTCCGAGGGCCGGCTCCAGCGGGTGGCGGGCAAGGGCACCTTCGTGGCCCGTCCCAAGATCGAGATGTCCCTGCGGCTCACCTCCTTCAGCGACGAGATGCGCGCCAGGGGCATGGAGCCCGGCTCCCGCGACCTGGACCGGCGGGTGGTCAGGGCGAGCGCGCACCTGGCCAGGGAGCTCGGCATCCAGCCGGGTGACGAGGTTCACTTCATCGAGCGGCTGCGGACCGCGGCCGACGAGCCCATGTGCATCGAGCGGGCCCACATCCCCGTCTCCCTCGCGCCCGACCTCGACACCCACGACCTGACGGGCCGCTCCCTCTACGCCCTCCTGGAGACCCGCTACGGCCTGGTGCTCGACGCCGGGGAGCTCACCATCGACGGCGGCATCGCCGACCCCGGTGACGCCGACCTGCTGAAGCTGCCGCGCGGCGGGGCCGTGCTGCTGCTCCAGCGGCGCTCCTTCGCGGGAGGCGTCTGCGCCGAACTCGGGGTGTCCACCTATCGCGCCGACCGCTATCAGCTCCGTACGATCCTGGAGATACCGACCCGCCGCGCCTGACCCGGCTCCCCGACCACGTCCCACCCGCCGCGCCCGTTCCGCCCACAACCCGGCTCCGCCGACGCCATGTCCGTTCCGCCCACAACCCGGTCTCACCCGCCTAGCCCGTTCCGCCCACAGTCCGGCTCCGCCGACGCCGTGCCCGTTCGCCCACGACCCCGACCCACGCGTTCCGCCCGTAACCTGGCCATATCCCGGCCCCGCACCGCCGCCGTCACATCCCGCCCAGTCCCGCGCGACCGCCCCTTCGCCGCCCTCCTCCCATCCAGCCTCTGGAGGAAAGCCCGATGAGCCCTTCCTCGGCGGACGCGGGCCTGCCCGCCGCCCACCCGTCCGGGTCCGCCGCGATGAGCGTGCTCCAGCGCCTGGGACGTTCCCTGATGCTGCCGATCGCGGTCCTGCCCGCCGCGGGCCTGCTGTTCAGGCTCGGGCAGGACGACCTCCTCGGCCGGACCGACAGCGTCCTGCTCGACGACGTGGCCAGCGTCGTCGGCACCGCGGGCGGCGCCCTGTTCGACAACCTGCCCATCCTGTTCGCGATCGGCGTCGCCATCGGGTTCGCCCGCAAGGCCGACGGCTCCACCGCCCTGGCGGCGCTCGTCGGCTACCTGGTCTTCCACGCCGTCAGCATGAACATGTTCTTCATCCTCTTCGACGCCGACCTGAGGGAGTCCATCACCACGGAGGTGTTCGACAGGGCCAACCCCGGCGTCCCCGAAACGGTCCTGAACCTCGGCGCGCAGAACCCGACCCGGGTGCTCGGCGGCATCGTGATGGGCCTGGTCTCGGCGTTGCTCTGGCAGCGCTACTACCGCACCAAGCTGCCGACCTGGCTGGCCTTCTTCGGCGGGCGCCGCCTGGTGCCGATCCTCACCGCCTTCGCCGGGCTCGTGATCGGCGTGCTCTTCGGTTTCGTCTGGCCGGTGCTGGGCGGCTGGGTCCGCGCCTCGGGGACCTGGCTCGCCTCCAACAGCGAACTCGGCGCCGGGGTCTACGGCATGATCAACCGCGCCCTGCTCCCGTTCGGCATGCACCACATCGTCAACAACGTGATCTGGACCCAGGTCCCCGAGTGCGTGGTCGACGGCAAGAAGCTCGCCGGGGACCTGATCTGCTTCAACAACGGCGCCGTCGGCTACGGCGGCTTCGAGGCCGGTTTCTACCCGGTTCTCATGTTCGGCCTGCCCGCCGCCGCGATCGCCATCTGGCGGGCCGCGCCGCCGCACCGCCGCACCGCGGTCGGCTCGATCATGATCTCCGCGGCGTTCACCGCGTTCCTCACCGGGATCACCGAGCCGATCGAGTTCGCCTTCATCTTCGTGGCGCCGGTCCTGTTCGTGATCCACATCGTGCTGACCGGCGTCTCCATGGCCCTCGCCTCCGCCCTGGGCGTGAAGCTCGCCTTCAGCTTCTCCTCCGGGCTGATCGACCTCGGCCTGTACGGGACCGCGCCCAACGCCCGGGGGATACCGATCATCATCGTGATGGGGCTGCTCTACGCGGTGATCTACTACGCCGTGTTCAGCTTCCTGATCAGGAGGCTGAACATCATGACCCCCGGCCGCGAGCCCGAGCCCGACGTCGACTCCGGGGAGTCCTCCACCTCGACGCGGGGCAGAGCGGACACCGGCCCGCCCTCCCCTGAAGGGCGCTGAGAGGCGCGCCGAGCGGTTTCGGCCGTCCGTCGGAGATCACGGCTCTGGCCACAACCCGTCCCCTCGCGGGGACCGGCCGCTCCAACCTGAGGTGACCTTCTCCGCCCAACAGGGCGAAGTGACCGGGATTTCCGGGAAGTTGGCGGGCGGCGTATCTGGGCAGCGGGCCGGAAACTCCCTGATGTGTCAGTTTCCCCACCTCAGCCCAGCACAATCGGAGTCCCCATGTCGCCCCCACGACGTCAGGCATCGCTCCCCAGGATCGCCCCCTCCCCCACCGCCGAACCGCCCTACGACGACGACCGTCCCGCCGGGGACACCCCGGCCATGCCGCCGTACGTGCAGGGCACCCTCGCCCTCGCCCTCGATCCCGGGAAGCCCGGCCCCTCGGCCGGGAAACCGCTGGTCTGGGGCCCGCCCGGCGCGGTCCCCGACGAGCGGCGGCTGCGGGCCCTCGCGCAGGCCGTCGCCGAGATCCTGTCCGGCAGGCGCCCTCCGGCGAGCGTCTCCTGCCACCTGACCGGCCGGGTCCAGGCCGAGCTGGTGAGGAGCGGGAAGATCATCGACAGCGCCCGCCCGCCCCGGGCGGGCAGGGCCCACGTCTCCCAGCCGGAGGACGGGGTGGTGGAGATGTGCGCCGTGGTCGACTGCGGCGACCGCTCGCGCGTCCTGGCGCTGAGGCTGGAACGCCGGGGCGTGCGCTGGCTGTGCACCGAGTTCGAGACGAGCCCCTGACCCGCGTCCCGTAGCGGAGGGCTCGTCGCGCGCCGACCGGCCGCGCTCGTTCCGGGAGGCGGCCCCTGAAACCCCCTGAAGTCCCGTGAAGCCGTAACACTCCCGCCCGCCGCGTTCCACACGGGAGGCAACGGAGGCCGGATACGCCGGAGGGCCCGCACCGTGCGCGGTGCGGGCCCTCCGGGGACGGTCAGACCTCGACGTGCTTGGGGTCGCCGTGGCAGCGCTTGTACTTCTTGCCGGAACCGCAGGGGCACGGGGCGTTGCGCTCGACGTTGCCGTACGCGTCACGCTCGGCCTTGGTGCTGATCCGGGTGTGCTCCACCTCGCCACTCTCGCCCGGAGCGGTGTACTCCAGCTCGGTGGGACGCTGCGGGCCGCGCAGGCCGCGGGCGATGATCGAGCGGGTCTCCGCGATCGCGGCGTCCTCGGAGTGGTCGTGCTCCTCGACGATCGGGTTGCTCTGGACCTCGACCTCGAGGTTGAACAGGTAACCGACCGACTCCTCCTTGATGCCCTCAAGCATCTGGGAGAACATCTCGAAGCCCTCACGCTGGTACTCGATCAGCGGGTCGCGCTGGGCCATCGCCCGCAGGCCGATGCCCTCCTGGAGATAGTCCATCTCGTAGAGGTGCTCGCGCCACTTGCGGTCGAGGACCGACAGGATGACGCGGCGCTCCAGCACCCGCATGCCCTCCGGGTCCATCGCCTGAGCGTTGATCTCCTCTTCGCGACGGTCGTAGGCGGCCGCCGCGTCGGCCTTGATCCGCTCGTCGAGGATCTGGGCGGTCAGATCCTCTCGGCTCCCGGCCTCCTCGATGAGCTGTTCGGCGGTGATGCTGATGGGGTACAGCTGGCCGAGGGCCTTCCACAGCTTGTCGAGGTCCCACTCCTCGGCGAAGCCCTCGGCGGTGGCGCCCGCGATGTACTCGTCGATCACGTCGTTGACGAAGCCGCGGATCTGCTCGCGCAGGTCCGCGCCCTCCAGCACCCGGTGGCGCTCGGCGTAGATCACCTTGCGCTGCCGGTTCATGACCTCGTCGTACTTCAGAACGTTCTTGCGGATCTCGAAGTTCTGCTGCTCGACCTGGTGCTGGGCGGAGGCGATCGCCTTGGAGACGATGCCCGACTCGATCGGGACGTCGTCGGGGATGTTGAGGCGCGTCATGATCATCTCGACCCTGGCCGAGTTGAACAGGCGCATGAGATCGTCTTCGAGCGAGAGGTAGAAACGCGACTCGCCCGGGTCGCCCTGACGGCCGGAACGGCCGCGGAGCTGGTTGTCGATGCGCCGCGACTCGTGTCGCTCGGTGCCCAGGACGTAGAGGCCGCCGAGTTCGGTGACCTCGTCGTGCTCGGCCTGCACGGCCGCCTTGGCCTTCTCCAGCGCCTCGCCCCACGCCTTGTCGTACTCCTCCGGGGTCTCGACCGGGTCGAGGCCGCGGCTGCGCAGCTCCAGGTCGGCGCGGAAGTCGGGGTTGCCGCCAAGCATGATGTCGGTGCCTCGACCGGCCATGTTGGTGGCCACGGTGACGGCGTGCTTGCGGCCCGCCTCGGCGATGATCGCCGCCTCACGGGCGTGGTTCTTGGCGTTGAGGACCTCGTGCTTGACGCCCTTGCGCTTGAGCTCCTTGGCGAGGCGCTCGGACTTGGCGACGCTCGTGGTGCCGACCAGCACCGGCTGGCCCCGCTCGTAGCGCTCCTTGATGTCCTCGACGCTCGCCATGAACTTGGCGTCCTCGGTCTTGTAGACCACGTCGGCCTGGTCCTTGCGGATCATCGGCCGGTTCGTCGGGATCGGGACGACGCCGAGCTTGTAGGTCTGGTGGAACTCGTTGGCCTCGGTCGCCGCGGTTCCGGTCATGCCGGAGAGCGTCTCGTAGAGGCGGAAGTAGTTCTGCAGCGTGATCGTGGCGAGGGTCTGGTTCTCGTCCTTGATCTTGACGCTTTCCTTCGCCTCGATGGCCTGGTGCATGCCCTCGTTGTAGCGGCGGCCGTGCAGGACTCGACCGGTGAACTCGTCGACGATCAGGACCTCGCCGTCGACGACGATGTAGTCCTTGTCCTTCTTGTAGAGCTCCTTGGCCTTCAACGCGTTGTTGAGGAAGCCGACCAGGTGGGTGTGCTCGGGCTTGTAGAGGTTCTCGATGCCCAGCCAGTCTTCGACCTTCTCCACGCCGGACTCGAAGATGCCGACCGTGCGCTTCTTCTCGTCGACGGCGTAGTCGCCGGTGTTCTCCTCGCCGTCCTTGCCCTCGGTGCCCCTGCGGAGCCGGGGGACGATCTTGGCGAACTCGGCGTACCACTTGCCGGACTGCTCGCCGGGGCCGGAGATGATCAGCGGCGTCCTGGCCTCGTCGATGAGGATCGAGTCGACCTCGTCGACGACGGCGAAGTGGTGGCCGCGCTGGACGCACTCCTCCAGCGACCACGCCATGTTGTCGCGCAGGTAGTCGAAGCCGAACTCGTTGTTCGTGCCGTACGTGATGTCGGCGTTGTACTGCTTGCGACGCTCGTCGGCCGGCATGTTGGCCAGGATCACGCCGACCTCGAGACCGAGGAAGCGGTGGATCCGGCCCATCTCGTCGCCGTCACGCTTGGCCAGGTAGTCGTTGACCGTGATGACGTGGACGCCCTTGCCCGAGATGGCGTTGAGGTAGGTGGGCAGCGTACAGGTGAGGGTCTTGCCCTCACCGGTGCGCATCTCCGAGATGTTGCCCATGTGCAGGTTGGCCCCGCCCATGATCTGCACGTCGAAGTGGCGCTTGCCCAGCACGCGCCGGGACGCCTCGCGAACGGTGGCGAAGGCCTCGGGAAGCAGGTCGTCGAGGGACTCGCCCTCGGCGTAGCGCTGCTTGTAGTCGTCGGTGAGCGCGCGAAGCTCGGCGTCGGTCAAGCTCGTGAAGTCGTCTTCAATGGAGTTGACCTGGTCGGCGATCCGCTTGAGCTTGCGCAGAAGCTTGCCTTCGCCGGCGCGAAGAATTCTATCGAGAAAGGCTGGCACTTTAGGTAAAGCTCCTCGCAGGTCTTCCACGGCCGGACCGGCCCGGCTGAGGACGAGACATGGTTCTCCGCTGCCATCGTAGGCGGTTCCGCCACCAGACACAGCCACCCTGAAAGACGCTCTTGTGGCCCATGGAGTTCCTTGCCCGCTTCTTTGAGAGAGTACGACCAGCTTCAAAGGGTATGTCGCCCTTTGTCACGTCCGTGATGGATCAACCGCACGGGCGCGTCTCCGTGCCCGGGACTCGAAGATGGAGAAGCCGTGATGGCGGAGGACACCGGTCGGGTGGGTGGCGGGGGCCACGAGGCCCAGGGAGGCGACGGGGGTCCCGCGGTCCACAAGGGCCCGGGAGGTCACGGGGGCCGGGCGTCGTCCTGGCTGGCGGTGACCGTGATCCTGCTGGGCTTCACCATCGCGGGGGTCGCCCTCTGCCTGGGCCCGAACTGGTTCGTCCTCTGGATGGGTACGGCGGTCTGCGTCATGGGCGGCGTCCTCATCCTGGTCTTCCGCGTCTTCCAGGACATCGTCGTCGAGGCCCCCCGCGCGATGAACGGCGGGGTCCGGGGCATCCTGGGCTGAACACCCGGCCTCGCGACCCACGTACCGGGCCGAACACCCCGCGTGGCGAAAGCCACGGCCTCGCGGCCTCGTGACCCCGCGGCGTCGTGACCTCGTGACCCGCGCGGGCCGAACACCCCCGCGCGGCGAAAGCCACGACTCCGCGGTCTCGCGGCCCGCGTTCCGGAGTGGACGCCCGGCGCGACGGCGGTCGGCAGGGATCACGCTCCGCGACGCGCGATCCCGTGACCCGCGTCATAAACCGAACGCCCGGCGAGGAGCACCCCGCTCGACATCGTTCATCCCGGTTCATCCCGGCCACGGATACCCGGACACCGGCGTAGCCTTTTCGTCGGTGTCAGGCGCTAGCCTCGGCCCACGACCTGTTGTCTCCCCCTGGGGCGGTCATGCACCTTTCTCTTTCCGCCGACGAGGCCCGCCGCGTCATCCTGCGCGCCCAGGGGTTCCTGGGCGCGCAGGCCCGGCGAGGAGGCGCCCCCGCGACCCTGCGCCGCCTCGGAGCCGTCCAGCTCGACACGATCTCCGTGCTGGCCCGCTCCCACGAATTGGTCGCGTACGCCCGTCTCGGCGCCATCGGCAGGCAGGAGGTCGAGCGGGCCTACTGGGACGAGCCCGCGCGGGCCTTCGAATACTGGTGTCACGCCGCGTGTGTCCTGCCGATCGGCGACTGGGCGCTGTACGCCTTCAGGCGGAGATACTTCCGCGCCAGGAAGTTCCGCTGGCACGAGGTGCCCGACAGCGTCGACAAGGTGCTGAACCTGGTCCGCGAGAGCGGCCCGATCACCACCGCCGACATCGGCGGGGCCAAGAAGGGCGGCCCGTGGTGGGACTGGTCCGACTCCAAGATCGCCATTGAGTGGCTGCTCGACACCGGCGAGGTCGTCTGCACGCGCAGGGTGGGCTGGCGCCGCGTCTACGACCTGGCCGAGCGCGTGGTCCCCGCGGACCTGCTGGCCGAGGAGCTGTCCGACGCCGAGTGCGTCACCCGCCTCGCCGGGGTCGCCGGGACCGCGCTCGGCGTGGCCACCCGCGCCGACCTCGTCGACTTCCTGCGCCTGAAGGCGCCCGAGGCCCTGCTGCTCGACAGGTGCCTGCTCGACGGGTCCGCCGGGCTGGTGCCCGTCCGCGTCGCCGGGTGGCCGGAGCGGTCCGCCGACGCCTGGGCCGACCCGGCCGCGCTGGAGACCGAGCCCAGGGGCCGCCACCGCACGACCCCGCTCTCCCCGTTCGACTCCCTCGTCTGGGATCGCGCCCGCACCGCCCGTGTGTTCGGTTTCAACCACCGTCTTGAGGCGTACGTGCCCAAGGAGAAGCGTGTCCACGGTTACTTCACGATGCCGGTCCTGGCCGGGGGACGGCTGATCGGGCGGATCGACCCGGCCCGCGAGGGGTCCACGCTGGTCGCCCGCCAGGTGAGTCTCGAACCCGGCGTCACGCCGGGCAGGGGCGCCGCCTCGCTGGCCGGTGCGCTGTGGGAGGCCGCGAGCTGGGTCGGCTGCGAGGCCGTCCGGGTCGAGCGCGTCGACCCCCTGCTGGCCGGGCCCCTTCAGGACGCCCTGAACCAGGACGCCCCCTGAGCGGGAACGCCCCTTGAGCTGGGATTCTCGCCGGACCAGACCCTCTATCGGACCAGACCGTCTCCCGGGCCGAGACGAACCTTCCGGGCCGGGGCGACCTTCGAAGCCGGATCGTTCCCCTGAACCGGGACATCTCACCGGCTCGCCGGGCCTCCCGAGCCGGGACGTCTCACCGGGAACGGTGTGCCCGAGCCGGGGTGCGGTGACCGTCGGACGGTCACCGCACCTGGCGCGCGTCAGGTGATCTCAAGCATCCGCTCGCGGACCGCGTAGACCACCGCCTCCATCCTGGAGTGGAGCTGAAGCTTGTCCAGGATGTTTCTGACGTGGTTCTTCACGGTGTTCTCGGAGATGAACAGCTGCTTGGCGATCTCGCGGTTGTTCATCCCCTTCGCGACGAGGCGGAGCACCTCCATCTCCCGTTCGGTCAGGCGTGGAACGGGGAGTTGCGGGGGCCGTTCGGCCTCCTTGCGGCTCATGTTGGCGAATTCACTGATGAGTTTGGCGGCCATCGCCGGATTGATCAGCGACTGCCCTTCGTGGACGCCGCGGACGGCCTCCGGGACCTCGTCGAGCTGGACGTTCTTCAGCAGGTAGCCGGTGGCACCCGCCTTGATCGCCTCGAAGAGATCCTCCTCCTCGTCACTCACCGTCAACATGATGATCCGCGTGCTCGGCACCGAGGCCTTGATCTCGCGGGTGGCCTCGATGCCGTTCCTCCGTGGCATCCGGACGTCCATGAGCATGACATCCGGAGTGAGGCGGTCGGCGAGCTCGATCGCTTCCTGTCCGTCGCTCGCCTCGCCGACAACCTCGATGTCCGTCTCCGCGGCCAGCGCCATCTCCAGGCTGCGGCGGATCAGCGCGTGATCGTCAACGATCAGCACGCGAATCGGTTCGCCGCGTCCGGTCGGGCCGGTTGCGTCGTCGGGTTCCGTCACGCCTCCTCCTCGGGGGGCCAGAGCCGGTGGACCGCCATGATTACACGGGTTTCATGGTCCTCGGTTGGTCGGAGAGGATCTTCGAACGCGTTCGTCAGGGCTCGACGAGCCGCAGCACGCCGTAGTTGTACCCCTGTCGGAGGTATACGACGCTCGGCTGCCCGCTCTCCTTGTCACGGAAGAGATAGAAATCGTGTCCCACCAGTTCCATTTCGAGAAGGGCCTGATCGACGGTGATCGGATCGGCCTCGTGGAACTTCTCCCTGACCATCAGCGGCCCGTCAC
Organism: Streptosporangium oxazolinicum; assembly: GCF_039537505.1. Classification (NCBI taxonomy): domain Bacteria; kingdom Bacillati; phylum Actinomycetota; class Actinomycetes; order Streptosporangiales; family Streptosporangiaceae; genus Streptosporangium; species Streptosporangium oxazolinicum. The sequence goes on along the minus strand of NZ_BAABAQ010000015.1, from coordinate 156,927 downwards.
CATCCATCTGGATCGGGATGATGCTCTTGTCCTCCACCACGGGGTCGGCCTCGGCATGAGGTTCGGTCAGTGACTGCTCGGTAAGCAGGCTGGCCGGGGCGCTCTCGAACGATTCGGCGAGCGCGGTGGCCGTCAGTTCGGCGACGGACGGCGGGCAGTGGTTGCCATGATGGATCTTCCTGCGGTCGGCGAGACGCCGCAGCCGTCCCTCAAGTTTGCCAAGTGCGATGTCAAGGGCGGCGAAACGGTCGTCGGCCGAGGCCTCCGCCCGTACCGCGGGACCACGTGAGTGGATGGTGAGTTCGACGCGCTCTCGCTGGTCGACGATGCGGGGATTACTTTCCTTGGACACCTCCACGTCAACGCGAATGAGCTTGTGGTCCAAACGCTCGATCCTGGCCAGCTTGGTGTTCACGTGGTCACGGAATCGGTCACTCACTCCGGTGTGCCGACCCTTGACGATGATCTCCATGCACAGCCCCCCTTCGAATCTCGACGGTGGTATTGCGACACCCGCTCGGCCGACCTGGTCTTCGTCCCCACATCCGCCTGCTGAGGGTTTCGCAGCTCTTTGCCACTACATGCCCTTCTCTTCTGGCAAGGAACATCTGGCTCCCTGGGAAGGCAGGACTTACCTCTAAGCCGCACCGTGATCGATCGACGAAAAGTCGTCTTACGTGGACCGTTTGGCCTGCGGCTGGCATCGGCTAGCCGGGCCGGCCTCCTCGCGGAGGTCGGTCCGGTGCAACCACGGACCCGAGCGGGTGCCATGGCTCAGACGCTATCCGCATCCCGGCCGAATGTCAGCCTGACGAACGGCCAAAGGATCACTTTGCGTAATTCAGAGGTAGGCGACCGGCTCTCGGGGAACCGTGCCCTCGCGGGTCGGCGGCATGATAGACGAAGGCTTCCCGCATCCGTTGAGCAGCCCGGAAGGCACCGCGGGGACAGTGAGATGTGGCGCCGGAGTGAGGCCCGTCACAGCTCGCCGTCTCACCCTCCGTCACGATCATCGGTTCTGGATCTCCGGCGTGTCGCGGCGACCGTGGCGGCGAGGGACGGCGTGACCCCCGCCTCGCGCATCGCCCTGGCCGCCTCCGCGAGCGTCGCACCGGTGGTGACGACATCGTCGACCAGCACAATCACCTCCGTACCGCCCCAGGAGCGCGGCACAGGCGCGTTGCGGCCGATCGTGACCGTAAAGGCGTCGGACAGATTCGCGGCCCGCTGGGGAGAGCTCAGCCCCGTCTGGTCGGCGACGCGGCGGCGCTGGGCGAGCACCCTCGCCACGCTCGCGGGCCAGCCGGCCTCGCGGAGATAACCGGCCGCCAGCCCCGCGAGCCGGACCACCGGGTCGTGCCCGCGACGCCTCAGGGCCGGGCGGGCGCTGGGCACCGGCACCAGCAGCACCGGCCGCTCGCCGGCCGCCGTGGCGACCGCGAGGGCCAGGGCCCCGGCCAGGGGAGGGGCGAGGGCCGTGCGACCGCGCTCCTTGTAGGCGATGATGGCCCGCCGCACGGCGGGGGTGTATTCGGCCGCCGACCAGCAATCGGGCAGGCCGGGCGGGATGGGATCGGGCATCCGGAGGGCGGGCGCCCCGTGCAGCTCCGTCGCGCACCGAGGGCAGACGAGGGCGCCCGGCGCGTCGCATCCGGCGCAACGGGGCGGCAGGATCAGGTCGAGCATGGCGGTCGTCACGGATCCAAGGTTTCATATGGCACCGACAAAAAGCCCAGCCCAGAGTACCCGAGGGGGGTTCAAGCCCCGACGGGAGGCGCCGGCCGGCCCCGCCCGGAGCCGGGATGGGCCGCTCCGCAAAGCGCCTCACCCCAGGGAGAGGGCCACATATCACGCCCCCCGGGCCTCGCGCCACGGGAGAGCGCCCCGGAAAAGACCACTCGGTCCGGCCCGCCGGGAAGGGCCGCCCGGATCAGGCCCCGGGGAGGACCGCTTGGCCCAGACCTCCGGAAAAGCCCTCGGTCCGGGACTCCGGGAAAGACCACTCGGCCCAAGCCCTCGGGAAGACCGCTCAGCGTAGGCCCTCGGGAAGGACCGCTCAGCGTATGGCCTCGGGAAGGGCCCCCGACCCCCGAAGGGAAAGACCGCTCAGCCGAGGGGGAAGGCCGGGGAGGAGGGGCCGTTCTCGGTGAAGTCCGTCGTCCCGATCTCGTTCTTGATCAGCGCCTCCCACTTGGCGGAGTTCCAGAACAGGACCTGCCGGGCGCCCTGCTCGTCCCTCGCCCCGGCGAGCAAGGTGCCGTCCAGGGCGGTGATGCTCTCGATTCGCGAGTCGAAGGGCAGGGACTTGGGCTCGGCGGTGACCGAGGCTTCGAGCAGTTCCGACTTGCCGGTGAGCGCGTACAGGGTCTTGCCGTCCTTCCAGGCGATGTCCTTGATCGTCCGATTGCCGTCGGTGTCGACCACGGTCTGGAGGTTGGTGATGCGGGTGCCCTCCCGCTCCCCGATGACTGTGCCGACCTGGACCTGCTCGCCCAGTCCGTCCTTGACGACCACCGCGACGTGCACGCCGTCCCGCGCGACCTTGAGCGACTCGACGTGGAGCGTCTCCAGGTCGGGGGCGGCCACCCGGTACTGGTGCTTGTTGTCGCCGTCGTGCCGGGTGATGACCGAGGTATGGTCGTTGGGCCGGTCGACCGTCCAGAGCGTGTGGTAGCGGTCCCAGGCCGGCGGGGCGAGGGAGACCCCGGTGGCCCACACCCGCCACTCGCCGCCCGCGGCGAGCGGCGCGACGGAGACGCTCCTGCCGTCCCCGGAGAGCGCCGCCACCTGCTGCACGGGCTGGCCGCTGATCGCCGGGAGGGTGAGCCCGCCCCCCTTCTGACCGGCCCTGCCCGGCACGGGGCGCCCGACGTTCTCCTTGTCCAGCAGCCGCAGCGCGCCGTCGGTGAGATAGAACGGGTAGACGGCGTCGGGGGTCGTCCAGGGATCGAAGCTCGACTGCTCCTGGGCGTCGATCTGGAGGGGCGCGTCGGGATAGTACGGCTCGCCGTTCACCTTGACCTCGAAGCCCCAGCCGCCCTTGGTGAGCGCGGCGAGCGTCGCGGCGAGCTGGGCCGCCATCGGGTCGATCAGGTCGGGGTCCACCCGCCGGGTGAGGTCGACGACGACCCTGTTGTTCTCGGTGGTGACGTCGATGAGCTCGGTGCCGGTGAAGGCGGTGCGCACCGCGTCCTTGAGGGAGCTGCTCGGCCCTCGCAGCAGCCGCTCGACCGTCGTCTTGGCGAAGTTGGCGCCCGGGTCGATCGGCACCCGTACCTGGTCGACCACCAGCCCCTTCCACTGGGAGTCGAGGAAGTACAGGTCCACGGGCAGGTAGCCGCGGGCGACGTCGGCCTCGGACAGCAGGAGACCGTCGGGGGCCGCGCTGATGCGCCACTCACCGCCCGGTCCCTTGGCGAGCGTGAAGGGCTGGTTCAGCGGACCACCACTCGGGCGGTATCGGCCATCCTGGTCAATGATGGCGGTTTTGGCACCTTTAAGCGTTACTTGAGCCTGACTGTCCTCTTCTCGCAGGGGCGCGAACCTCTCGTACTCGCCCTGGCGGTAGACCGTGACGCCGCTGTGCGGGTTCCACTTGGCGGCGAAGTCGCCGGTGAGGTATTTGCGGGCGACCTGGAAGCCGGAGTCGTCGAGGCTCGCCATCGCCGCGCGGAAGCCGGTGACGACCTCCTCGGGCGACCAGTCGGCCTTCGGCGACATGGCGATGACCCGCGCGTACGGGTCGCCCAGCGGGCTGCCCTTGCGCTCGTTCTCGACGGCGACGACGGACTTGCCGCCGGTGGGGATGACCGAGCAGGCGCTCACCCCGCAGAGCAGGACGATCGCCAGGACCACCGTCCCCGCGTTCCGCGCGCCCGTCCTCGACGCGGGCCCGTACCGCGCGGCGCCTCCCGCCGGCTCCGGCCGGTGTCGCGCCCTTTCCGCCCTAGTCGGCATCGCGTCCCCCGTCGGCCGCCGCCGGCGACAGCACCGGCGTGACGTGTCCTCGCCACGTGCGTCGCATCTCCACCTCCGGGGGGACGAGCGGCAGGGGCGAACCCCTGAGCACCGCCCCGGCCACCCTGGGCAGCGAGAGCCGGAACTGCGACCCCTCCCCGTGCGAGCCCCACGCCTGCAGCCAGCCGCCGTGCAGGATGGCGTCCTCGCGGGAGATGGCCAGCCCCAGGCCGGTGCCGCCGATCGTGCGCGCCCGGGACGGGTCGGCCCGCCAGAACCGATCGAAGACCAGGTTCTCCTCGCCGGGTTTCAACCCCACCCCGTGGTCCCGTACCGCCACCGCCACCGCGTCCCTGTCGGCGGCGACCGAGACGACGACGTCGCGGCCCTCGCCGTGCTCGATCGCGTTGAACAGCAGGTTGCGCAGGATGCGCTCGACCCTGCGGCTGTCCATCTCCGCCATGCACGGCTCGCCGGGAAGGCGCAGGTCGAAGCGGGTGGAGTGGCGCTCGGCCAGCGCCTCGGAGTCGGCGACGGCGCGCAGCACCACGTCCCTGACGTCCACCGGGTCGACGTCGAGGTCGGCCGCGCCCGCGTCGTAGCGGCTGATCTCCAGGAGGTCGGCGAGCATCGCCTCGAACCGGTTGAGCTGGTTCTGCATCAGCTCGGCCGACCTGGCGGCCATCGGGTCGAAGTCCTCGCGGGCGTCGAAGAGCAGGTCGGCGGCCATCCGCACGGTGGTCAGCGGGGTGCGCAGCTCGTGCGAGACGTCCGAGACGAACTGGCGCTGGACCTGGGAGAGCTCCTCCAGCTGGTGGATCTTCAGCGCCAGGTTGGCGGCCATCTCGTTGAAGGAGGTGGCCAGGCGGGCCAGGTCGTCCTCGCCGCGTACCTTCAGCCGCTCGTCCAGGCGCCCGGCGGCCAGCCGCTCGGCGGCCTGCCTGGCCAGCCGCACCGGCGTGACGACCTGGCGGGTGACCAGGGAGGAGATCGCGGCCAGCAGCAGCACGAGACCGGCGCCGACGAGGATGATCATCTGCTGCACCGAGGCGAGCGTCCGCTCCTCCTTGTCCAGCGGGACCAGGTGGTAGATCTCGTACGACGAGTCGAGGCGGGTGCCGATGATCATTCCGGGCACCGGCTGCTCGGGCTGCCCCTTGTAGTACAGCGGGGTGTACCAGGTGCTGTCCTCGCCCGCCTCCTTCTTGAACAGCTCGTCGCGCTGCCTGGACGGGATGCTGACGGGGTCGATGTTCGTGGTTCCGTAGAACGCCCCCGGCAGCGTCTCGTTACGGATGATCACCGAGTATCGGCTGGCCGAGCCCGCGCGCCGCGCGAGCGCCTCCGTGGCCTGGCTGAGCGGGCTGCTCCCCGCCGGCTGCAGCGCCTGGCCCGGCTCGACGGGCTGCTTGGCGGCCTCGGCGGCGGGCTGGTTGAGATAGCCGAGCACCGCGTTCCTGTCGGCCTGCGCCTCGCTCTTGGCCGCGATCTCCCTGGTCTCCAGGGTGGTCCTGATGATCTGCTGCATCAGGAAGACGCCGAGCACGGCGACGACCACGATGGAGATGACCATCGTGCTGGTGACCACGCGCAGCTGGAGCGAACGCCAGAAGACGCGGCGCGCCCGGCCGGCCACGCGCCGGGCGCGGCGCCGCACACCCCGCAGCAGCTGGCGCGGGGTGCGACGGCGTTTCTTCGGTGCGGGAGGCATCTCGGGGTCCGGGGGGAGGCGGGCGGCTAGGCCGGTCCGGCCTTGTACCCGACCCCGCGGACCGTCACGACGATCTCGGGGTGCTCGGGATCCTTCTCGATCTTCGCGCGGAGCCGCTGGACGTGCACGTTGACCAGGCGGGTGTCGGCCGCGTGGCGGTAGCCCCAGACCTGTTCGAGCAGGACCTCGCGGGTGAAGACCTGGCGCGGCTTCCTGGCGAGGGCGACGAGCAGGTCGAACTCCAGCGGGGTGAGGTTGATGGTCTCCTCCTCCCGCTTGACCGAGTGCCCGGCGACGTCGATCGTGATGTCGCCGATCTGCAGGATCTCCGGCGTCGGCTCGTCGGTGCGGCGCAGCCGGGCGCGGACCCTGGCGACGAGCTCCTTGGGCTTGAAGGGCTTGACGATGTAGTCGTCGGCCCCCGACTCCAGCCCGAGCACCACGTCGATGGTGTCGCTCTTGGCCGTCAGCATGACGATCGGCACCCCGGACTCGGCCCTGATGCGGCGGCAGACGTCGATCCCGTCGGCGCCGGGCAGCATCAGGTCGAGCAGGACCAGGTCCGGCCGGGTGTCGCGGAACGCGTCGAGCGCCTTGTCACCGTCGGAGACGAAGGAGGGTTCGAAACCCTCCCCGCGCAGCACGATGCCGAGCATCTCGGCGAGAGCGGCGTCGTCGTCGACGACCAGCACGCGTCCTTTCATGGCCCCTCATTCGGTTGACGCAGTTTGGGAGTTATTGGGATAAACCGCTCGATCGTCGAAGATTACCCTTGTCCGCCTACTGGATGACACCGGCCGACGACCGGGCGTCCAAACGACGAATTTTAGGCGCACGCGACGTAAAGCGCGCACTGCTGTCCCCCGCGGCCGCCACCGATCCGGCGACTGCGGACGCCGGGCGGTGATGACCACGGTCACAGTCTGCGGTAAACCACGGCGTCTCGGCCATCCCTCCGGCATCTCCACCGCTCCCCGGAGGATGAAACGTTCGTGTGATCGCCCGATCACCACGAATGGTGTGTCCACATGTCAGGATTGGGATATGTCAGACGGTCACGGCTCCACTCCCGGCGCTTCCGGCACGCCCCCGGGCTGGGCGTCCAACCAACCTCCGCCGTACGGCGACGCACCGGGATCGCCGTGGACCGCCCCAGGCCCGGCGTCCGGCACCCCCGAGGCCCCGCCGCAGGGACCCCCTCAGGGTCCCGGGCTTCAGGATCCCGGGCGGCCCCACGGCCAGGCGCCGTCCCCGTGGCAGCCGTACCAGCAGGGCCGCTACGGCCCGCCGCGCGGCGCGCGTATGCCGCCCCCCGCGATGCGCCCCGGCATCATCCCGCTGCGCCCGCTCGGCCTGGGCGACATCCTCGACGGCGCGATCAGGCTGATGCGCTCCAACCCCAAGAGCGTGCTGGGCCTGTCGGCGATCGCCGCCGCGCTGGGCGCGATCCCCCTGGCGGTCGGCCAGGTGATCGTGCTCAACTCCCTCACCCCGGCCCTGGGGAACCCGGACGCGACCCCTCCCGAGGGGAGCTTCCTCACCCAGTACGGCGGCACCCTGCTCTCCTACGCGGTCCAGTTCGTCGCGGTGACGCTGCTGACCGGCGTGCTGACCCGCATCCTGGGCCGCGCGGTCTTCGGCGGCAGGATGACGGCCGGCGAGGCCTGGACGCTGACCCGGGGCCGGGTGCCCACGCTGTTCGGGCTGGTCGTCGTCAACCTCGTGCTCCTGCTCGTCCCGATGGCCCTGATCGTCGGCCTGTTCCTCGCGCTCGGCGCGGCGGGGGCCGACGTCACCGTGGTCGCGGTCGTGGGCGTGGTGGCGCTGCTCGCCTACGTGATCTATGCCTTCTTCGTCACCACCCGGCTGGTGCTCGCCCCGTCGGCCGCGGTGCTGGAGCGGCGCGGCGTCGCCGACTCCCTGCGCAGGTCCTGGCACCTTGTCTCCGGCGGCTTCTGGCGGACGCTCGGCATCGTGATCCTCACCCAGATCATCGCGTTCCTGGTCGGCCAGGTGCTCGCCTTCCCCTTCGTCCTGGGCGGGAGTTTCCTCGCCTTCCTCGGCGCGGGCGCCACCGGCGCGCAGATCGGCGCGGCGGTCCTCATCGCCGTGGGCGTCACCCTCGGCTCGATGATCACCTATCCCCTCCAGGCGGGGGTCAACGGCCTGCTCTACGCCGACCGGCGGATGCGCTCCGAGGCGTTCGACCTGGTGCTCCAGACCGCGGCGATCGAGCAGCAGCGGCAGGGATGGGTCCACGCGTCGGCCGACGACCTGTGGGACCCCTCCATCACTCCCTCGGGCCCCGCGCGGTACGGATCCCCCGATCAGGGAGCCCCGTGGTCCCACTCCTGACGTCCCCGATCGACATCGAGCGCGAAGAGGCGCGGCGCCAGGCGATCCAGGAGCTGCTCAGACCCGAGTACGCCAAGGAGTCCCTGGTCGACCGCCTCTGGCGGAACGTCAACCGGTTCCTCGGCGACCTGCTGGACCAGGAGTCCGTGGGCGCCGTCGGCAGCCTGGCGGCGCGGGCGGCCCTTCTCGTGATCGTGATCGCGATCGTCGTCGCGCTGCTCCTGGTCGCCCGCAGGACCGCCAGGGGCGGCACCGCCCGCACGGGAGGGATCTTCGGCGAACACCGCCGCACCGCCGCCGAGCACCGCGAGGCCGCCGAGCGGCTGGCCGCGGAGGCCCGGTGGGCCGAGGCGGTCCGCGAGCGGCTCCGGGCCGTCGCCCGCGACCTGGAGGACCGCGTGATCATCGACTACACACCCGGCCGCACCGCCGGTGAGCTGGCCGCGGAGGCGGGCCGCGCGCTGCCCGCGCTCGCCGGTGAGCTGGCCGCGGCGGCCAGGGTGTTCGACGACGTGACCTACGGCGAGGTGCCCGGCACGCCCGAGGCGTACGGGATCATGCGCGATCTCGACGAGCACCTGCGCGCGGCCCGCCCGGCGCCCGTCGCGGGGGCGGGCGCGCCATGAGCCCGGCCGCGCCCGGACAGCCGGGATCGGGCTTCGCCCTCGCCGAGGACGCGGACACGGCAGACACGGCGAACGCGGGGGACACCGCGGGGACCACCTCCCGTGACGCCGCGACGACCTCCACCTCGCCGACCGCGGGCGGCCTCTGGCGCGGCGGCAGGGGCGCCCTCCTGGTGGCGCTCCTCGTGGTCGCCGTCGCCGTCGCCGGCGTGCTGCTCGGCGGCTCCGGCGGTCCGGGAAGGCTCCTCGACCCCGCCGACACCTCGCTGTCGGGCGGCAAGGGCCTGGCCCGGCTGCTGCAGGCGCGCGGTGTGCGGGTCGAGCGGGTCACCTCGGTCGCCGAAGCCGGGTCGCTGGCCGGGCAGGCGGGTCCCGCGGGCAGCACCCTGCTGGTGAGCGAGTCCTTCCCCCTCGGCGAGGACGACGCGGAGCGGCTCGCCGCCGCCCCCTCGGACCTGCTGGTGGTGGGCGTACGAAAGCACCTGGACCTGCTCGCGCCGGGGGTGGCCCCGGTGCGTGAGGCGCGGGCGCGCTCCCGCGAGCCTCGCTGCGCGCTGCCGGCCGCGACGAGGGCGGGCAGCGCCTACAGCGGCGGGGTGGCCCTCACCCCGCCCCCCGGGGCGGTCGGCTGCTACCCCGCAGACGGGGCGCCCACCCTGGTCTCCCACACCGCCGGGGGCCGGACGGTCACCGTCGCGGGCGACGCGCAGTTCATGACCAACCTGCGGCTCGCCGAGGACGGCAACGCCGCGCTGGCGATGAACCTCGCGGGCGGGCGGCCCACCCTGATCTGGCTGACGCCCCCGGAGACCGTCCCCCCGGCGGGCGGCGGCACGGCGGGTTTCTACGACCTGGTCCCCGAGGGGATCAAGTGGGCCGTGGCGCAGGTGCTCGTCGCGGTGCTGCTGCTGGCGCTCTGGCGGGGCCGCAGACTCGGCCCCGTGGTGGCCGAGCGGCTGCCCGTCGTCGTACGGGCGGCCGAGACCGTCGAGGGACGTGCCAGGCTCTACCGCGCGCGGCGGGCCCGCGACCGGGCCGCCGCGGCCCTGCGCGCGGGCTTCACCGACCGCGTCACCCCCCGCCTCGGGCTGCCCTCGGGGACGGGGCCCGACGCGCTGGTGAACGCGATCGCCGAGCGGACCGGCCAGGCGGCGCCGCACGTGGGCGCCGCCCTGTACGGACCGCCGCCGGTCGACGAGGCGGGGCTGGTAGCCCTGGCCGAATACATGGACATCGTGGAAAGGCAGGTCGGAAAGTCGTGACCACACCACCGGGGAACGGCGGTCTCACCGAGGCGACCTCCGTCGTCAGGACCGCGCCCGGCGCATCCGCCGTACCCTCCGCGCAGAGCGCGGACCGCGCCAGGGAGGCGCTGGGAGCCCTGCGCGCCGAGGTCTCCAAGGCGGTCGTCGGCCAGGACGCCGTGGTCACCGGGCTGGTGATCGCGCTGCTCTGCCGGGGCCACGTGCTGCTCGAAGGCGTGCCCGGCGTCGCCAAGACCCTGCTCGTCAGGACCCTGTCGGCGGCGCTCTCGCTCGACTTCAAGCGGGTGCAGTTCACCCCCGACCTCATGCCGGGCGACATCACCGGCTCGCTGATCTACGACGCGAAGACGTCGGAGTTCGAGTTCCGCGAGGGGCCGGTCTTCACCAACCTCCTGCTCGCCGACGAGGTCAACCGCACGCCCCCGAAGACGCAGGCCGCGCTGCTGGAGGCGATGGAGGAGCGCCAGGTCAGCGTGGAGGGGTCGGCGCGCGCGCTGCCCGACCCGTTCATCGTGGCCGCCACCCAGAACCCCGTCGAGTACGAGGGCACCTACCAGCTGCCCGAGGCGCAGCTCGACCGGTTCCTGCTCAAGCTGACCGTCCCGCTGCCGCCCCGCGACCAGGAGATCGCGGTGCTGGAGCGGCACGCGCTCGGCTTCGACCCGCGCGACCTGTCGCACGTCAAGGCCGTGGCCACCGCCGCCGACCTCGCCGCGGGACGCGCGGCGGTGAGCCAGGTGCACGCGGGTCCCGAGGTGCTCGGCTACATCGTGGACATCGCCAGGGCCACCCGCCAGTCACCCTCGCTCCAGCTCGGCGTCTCCCCGCGCGGCGCCACCGCGCTGCTGGCCGGGGCGCGGGCCTGGGCGTGGCTGTCCGGCCGCGCCTACGTGACGCCCGACGACGTCAAGGCGCTGGCCAGGCCCGCGATGCGGCACCGGATCCAGATACGGCCCGAGGCCGAGCTGGAGGGCGCGACCGCCGACGGCCTCATCGACGCCATCCTCGCCTCCGTCCCCGTCCCCCGCTGACGATGGCGCTGACAGGACGGGCCGCGCTGCTGGCGCTGCTGGGCACCCTGGTCGTGCTGTTCGCCCCCCGGCCGGGGCCGGCCGTGGCCGGGGTGGCGCTGCTGATCGTGGCGCTGGTCACGGTCGACCTGCTGCTGGCCGGGAGCGTGCGCCCGCTGCGCTTCACCCGCTCGGGCGAGCGGCTGGTACGGCTCGGCGAGTCGGTCACGGTCGAGCTCATCGTGGAGAACCCCGGCCCCCGCCGGGCACGCGGCGTGCTCAGGGACGCCTGGCCGCCCTCCGCGGGCGCCACACCCCGGCACCTGCCGCTGGACGTACCCGCCGGGGAGCGCCGCCGGTTGGTCACGACGCTCACCCCCACCCGCAGGGGCGACCGCGAGGCGGTCACGGTGACGGTGCGGACGCTGGGCCCGCTGGGCGTGGCGGCCCGTCAGGGCTCGCACCGGGTGCCCTGGTCGGTCAGGGTGCTGCCGCCCTTCCTCAGCCGCAAGCACCTGCCCGCCAAGCTGTCCAGGCTCAGGGAGCTGGAGGGCCGGCACCCGTCGATGATCCGGGGGCAGGGCACCGAGTTCGACTCGCTGCGGGAGTACGTGGTCGGCGACGACGTCCGCTCGATCGACTGGCGGGCCACCGCGCGCCGCGACGACGTCGTGGTCCGCACCTGGCGGCCCGAGCGCGACCGGCGGGTGCTGATCGTGCTCGACACCGGCCGTACCTCGGCCGGACGGGTGGGCACCGCACCGATCCCGCTGGCGGGAGAGGTGCCGAGGACCGGCGGGGCCGCGGGGGCGCGGGTCGTGCCCGGCTGGCCCCGCCTCGACTGGTCGATGGACGCGGCGCTGCTGCTGGCCGCCCTGGCCTCCCGCGCGGGCGACCGGGTCGACTTCATGGCCCACGACCGGGGGGTGCGCGCCTGGGTGTCCGGCACCGGCCGTACGGAGCTGCTGTCGTCGCTGGTCAACACCATGGCCCCGATCGAGGCCGAGCTGGTCGAGGCCGACTCGGCGGGGATGGTCGCGGCCGTCATGTCGCGGGCCAGGCGGCGCTGCCTGGTCGTCGTGCTGACCGACCTCAACCCGGCGGCGCTGGAGGAGGGCCTGCTGCCGGTCCTTCCCCGCCTCTCCTCGCGGCACCTGGTGCTCCTGGCCGCCGTCTCCGACCCCCAGGTGGCCGAGATGGCCGCCGGGCGCGGCACCTCCGAGCTGGTCTACGGCGCGGCGGCGGCCGAGCACCTGAGCGCGGGACGGCGCAGGATCACCGCCCTGCTGCGCCGCCAGGGCGTGGAAGTCGTGGACACCGCCCCCGAGCAGATCGCCCCGGCCCTGGCCGACGCCTACCTGGCGCTGAAGGCGGCCGGACGGCTCTAGGGCGGGCGCTTCCAAAGGGCGGGGCGCTTCCGAGATGGGGCGCTCAGCCCGTGACGGGACAGGGCCTGGTCCGGGCGCTCAGCCCGTGCTGGGGGCCTGGTCGGGGGCGCGTTCCACGTCGCCGCTCTCCCCCGCTGCCACGGCCCGGCGGCCGAAGAAGATCACGTAGGTGAGGAAGGCGGCCTCCGCGACCACGCCGATGCCGATCCGCGCCCAGGTGGGCAACCCCGAGGGAGTGACCAGGCCCTCGATCAGCCCGGAGACGAGCAGCACCACGACCAGGCCGAGGGCCACGCTCATCACGGCCCTGCCCTGCTCGGCCAGGGCCTCGGCACGCCTGCGCGGGCCGGGGTCGACGACCGTCCAGCCGAGGCGCATGCCGACCGCCGCGGCGAGGAACACCGCGGTCAGCTCCAGCAGGCCGTGCGGGGTGATCAGCCCGAAGAAGATGTCGAGCTTGCCGCGCGAGGCCATCAGCCCGGCGGAGACGGCCACGTTGAGCGCGTTCTCCCACAGGACGTACGGGATCGGCAGGCCGAGCAGGATGGACATCATGATGACCTGCATCGAGACCCAGGCGTTGTTGACCCAGACCTGCCCGGCGAAGGAGGTGGCCGGGTTCTCCGAGTAGTAGTCGGCGAAGTCGTGCTCGACGAGCTGGGTGATCTGCTCGGGGGTGGCGATCGCCGCCTGGACGCCGGGGTTCTCCCCCACCCAGACCGCGACGGCCGTGGAGACCAGCAGGAACGCGACGCTCGTGGCCAGCCACCACCGGCGGGCCCGGTAGGCGACCACCGGGAAGGAGACCGTGAAGAAGCGGGCGAACTCCCGCCAGGCCGGGGTGTGCGCCCCGGTCACGGCGGAGCGGGCACGGGCGACGAGCGCCGACAGGCGGCCCACCAGGATCGGGTCGGCGGAGGCCGAGCGGACGAGGGACAGGTGCGTGGCCACCCGCTGGTAGAGGTCGACCAGCTCGTCGACCTCGGCGCCGTCCAGCGAGCCACGCCGCCGGACCAGGTCCTCAAGGCGGTCCCAGGCGGGCCGGTGCGCGGTGACGAAGGCGTCGATGTCCACGCGGGCAGCCTATCCAGTCGAAGGTAGGGTGCTGATTGTGTCCGATGTCGTAACCGGCGAGGCCGTGGTCGTCGAGGTCCGCGTCGCCCAGCTCCCGAGCAGGGCCGCGGCGCTGCTGATCGACATGACGCTCCAGGTCGTGACGCTGCTGGGTGCCTCCCTGCTGGTCGGCAGCCTGGGACTCCTGAACGATCCGGCGCTGACCACGATGGTCTACATCGTGCTCACCGTGCTCGTGATCGTCGGCTACCCGGTGGTCTTCGAGACGCTCACGCGCGGGCGCAGCCTGGGCAAGCTCGCGCTGGGGCTCCGGGTCGTCAGCGACGACGGCGGCCCCGAGCGGTTCCGGCAGGCCCTGTTCCGAGGGCTCGCGGGAGTCCTGGAGTTCTGGCTGCTCAGCGGCGCCCCCGCGCTGATCAGCTCGCTCATCTCGGAGAAGGGCAAGCGGCTCGGCGACGTCTTCTCCGGCACCATCGTGATCTCCGAACGCGCCCCACGGCAGTACGGGCCGCCGCTGGACATGCCGCCGACGCTCGCCCCGTGGGCGGCGACGCTGGAGCTGTCGCGGCTGCCCGAACAGGTCGCGGCCACCGCGAGACAGTACCTCATGCGCTGGCACGACCTGGCCCCCGCCGTCCAGCACGAGATGGGCGTGCGCATCGCCACCGAGATGTCGGCCTTCGTGTCCCCGCCCGCGCCGCCCGGTGTGCCGCCGTTCGCCTATCTGACCGCCGTCCTGGCCGAGCGCCGCCGCCGCGAGCAGGCGCGCCTCGCCCAGCGGACCGGCGCGCACCGGCCGGCCCAGCAGTGGACGGGCCCGCAGGGGGCGGATCCGTGGCGATCCGGTCAGCAGTGGCCCGGCCATGCTCCGCCGTCCCCGCCGTCCCCGCCGTCCCAGCCCCACCCGGCTCACGCGCCGTCGTTCCAGCCCCACCCGGCCGCGCCTCCGCCGTACGCGCCCCCGGTCCCCGGAGATCAGCCGTACCCTCCCGCCCCGTACGCGCCCCCGGGGGCCGCAGGTGGGCCGTACGCGCCTCCGCCCCCCGGAGGTCAGCCACACCCTTCCGCTCCGTACGCGCCTCCCGGGTCGGCGCCTCAGCCCCACGCGCGGCCCGCCTACCAACCGGCGCAGCCTCGGATCCCCCTTCCTCCCCCGGCGGGACCGCCGCACCCGGCACCTCCGCCGCCCCCGCCGCCCGCGGCCCGGCCTCCCGCGCGGGAGCCCGACCCCACGCCCGGCGGGTTCGTCCCTCCCGCCTGACCTCCCGCCCCGTACGCCTCCCGCCGTACGGGTCCGGCGTCGGTGGTGGTGTCGCGCGGGGACGCGAAAAGGGGCGGCGGGAAGGCCCGCCGCCCCTCTCCTCACGTGTACCGCGTCCCCCAGGGGGATGGGTCAGTGGTGACCGTGCTCCCCGTAGGAGTCCTGGGTCTGCACGTTCAGCCGGTCCAGGCGGACGCCCTTGGCCGGGTCGGTGCGACGGTCGTCGATCTTGAGGACGTCCAGGCCCCTGCGGAAGTCGCTGGCGTAGACGTAGCCGTTGTAGTAGTACGCGGACCAGATGCCGCCGCCTCCACCGTCGGGCTCGGGACCGCGCTCGAAGAAGCCGATCTCCTTCGGACGGGACGAGTCGGTGAAGTCCACGAAGGAGACGCCGCCCTGGTACCAGGCCTGGACCATGATGTCCTTGCCCTTGACCGGGATCAGCGAGCCGTTGTGCGCGACACAGTTCTCGGTGTCGGCCTGGTAACGGCCGATCTTGAAGTAGCCCTTGAAGACCAGCTTGCCGCGGACGATGTCGTAGTAGGCGTTGGCCCCGCGGTTCGGGCCGGTGGCCTCGTTGCAGGTGGCCGCGCCGCCGCCGCCGAGCTCGTCGGTGAAGACGACCTTGTTGCCCTTGTTGCTGAACGTCGCCGAGTGCCAGAAGGCGAAGTTCGGGTCGGTGACCCGCGCGGTGATCACCGGGTTCTCCCGGTCGGAGATGTCGAACAGGACGCCGTCACCCATGCAGGCTCCGGCCGCGATGTCCTTCTCCGCGTAGACGGTGATGTCGTGGCAGCCGCTGGTCGGCAGCAGCAGGCCCGGCTGCGTCTCGTTGCCCCCGTCGGGGAAGATGACCGGCGTCTTGACCACGGCCGCGGCGGTCGGGGTGCGCAGCGGCACCTTGATGACCGAGATCTTGTCGTGCGGAGGCTGGCAGTCGGGGAACGTCGTGTTCGGGTTGTAGGAGGAGACGTAGAGGTAGACGTTGCGCCGGTCCCTGGACTTGCCGGGAACAAGTGTCAGGGTGTGGGAGCCGCAGTTGGTCTCGACCGACTTGATGTACTTGGGGTTCTTCTTGTCGCTGATGTCGAAGATCCGAACCCCTTCCCACGACTCCTTGATGCTGGCCACCTGGCCGACGCTGTTGCAGGAGTCGTCGCTGCGGGAGTTGTCGACCGCGGCGAACAGCAGGTCGCCGTAGACCGACACGTCCATCTGGGAGCCGGGGCACAGGACGCCGCTGACGAGCTTGGCGCGCCTCGGGTTCCTGATGTCGTAGATCGAGAAGCCGCCGTAGTTGCCAACGTAGGCGTAGTCACCCTGGAAGGCGATGTCGCTGTTGGTGGTGGCCTCAAGGCCGGGGAGCTTGGGCAGGGTGCCCACGTGCGTCACGTTGGGGCTGGTGACGACCTCGCCGGGCGGGGGAATGTCGGCGGCCTGGGCCGAGACCGTGGACATCAGCATCGCGGCGGCCGTGGCCGCCACTACCAACGCCCGAACGGTCCTTTGGGGAGCGAACACTCGGGTGCCTCCTTGGAGCGGACATAAGGCATGCATAAATTAGCAAACCGTCCCTCCTGACAGCCGGATCGACGGAGCATGACTTTGTCACAATAAAATATGAGACGATCTCTTTACTATGGCTCCGTGAACGTTTACGGTCGATGTCCCTTATGTGATCCTTCCGGGTGTTCCCGGCCCGCACGCACGAAGGCCACCGGGCGCTCGGCGAGCGCCCGGTGGCCTTCCACGCGTGGTGGCCTCGGCCGTCCTCAGAGGTCGACGACCATGAGACCGCCGTCAGTTACCAGTGGTCGTGGCCGTGACCGTGACCGTTCTCGCGGTAGGACGCCTGGGTCTGCGCGTTCAGGATGCCGAACCTGACCCTCTCGGCACCGTCCGTACGCCGGTCGTTGATCTTCAGGACGTCGAGACCGAGGTTGAAGTCGCTGCCGTAGATGTGGCCGTCGTAGTAGTACGCGGACCAGAAGCCGCCGCTGAGCGCGGGGGCGGTGTTGTCGGGGCCGCGCTCGAAGAACGCGATCTCCTTCGGACGGGTCGAGTCGGTGAAGTCGACGACCGAGATGCCGCCCTGGTACCAGGCCTGGACCATGATGTCCTTGCCCTTGACCGGGATCAGCGAGCCGTTGTGCGCGACGCAGTTCTCGGTGTCGGCCTGGTGACGACCGATCTTGAAGTAGCTCTTGAAGGTGAGCTTCCCACGCTTGATGTCGTAGTAGGCGTTGGCGCCGCGGTTCGGGCCGATCGCCTCGTTGCAGGTGGCCGAGGTGCCGCCGCCGAGCTCGTCGGTGAAGATCACCTTGGTGCCCTCGTTGTTGAACGTCGCCGAGTGCCAGAACGCGAAGTTCTGGTCGTCGCGGGCGGTGGCGGTGACCTTCGGCTGGAGCGGGTTGGAGATGTCCATCAGGATGCCCTCGCCCATGCAGGCTCCGGCGGCGATGTCCTTCTCCGGGTACGCGGTGATGTCGTGGCAGCCGCTCGTGGCCGAGGTGCGCTCGGGGTAGGGCAGGGTCTCACCCGGGTTGCCGCCGTCGGGGAACAGCACCGGCGTGGCGGCGACCGCGGCGGACGCCGGGTCGCGCAGCGGCACCTTGATGATCGAGATCTTGTCGTGCGGCGGCTGGCAGTCGGGGAACGACGCGCTCGGGCTGTAGGAGGAGACGTACACGTAGACGTTCCTGCGGTCCCTGCCCTTGCCCGGGACCAGGGTCAGCGTGTGCGAGCCGCAGTTGGTCTCGACGGACTTGACGTACTTGGGGTTCTTCTTGTCCCTGACGTCGAAGATCCGGATGCCTTCCCACGACTCCTTGGTCGCCGCGCTCTGGCCGACGCTGCTGCAGGAGTCGTTGTTGCGCGACGAGTCGACGGCGGCGAAGAGAAGGTCGCCGTAGACCGCCAGGTCCATCTGCCCACCGGGGCAGACGACCGAGCTGACCAGCGAGGTCCTGCTGGGCCGCTTGATGTCGTAGATCGAGAAGCCGCTGTAGTTACCGACGTAGGCGTAGTTGTCCTGGAACGCCATGTCGGTGTTGATGTCCGTCAGCGCGGCGGGCTTGACCACGTTGAGAACATGTTCGATGTTCGCGCTCTTGGCGATCTCACCGGGTGCCGGGATGTCGGCTGCCTGCGCGGGGAACGCGGCAAGCGCCGTCGCGACGGCGACCCCGGCCACGAACAGGAAGCGGCCGGTCAGGCCCTTCCTGAGGGGGGTGGACACTCGTGAACCTCCTTGACACATGCACCCAATAAAAGGTGCATAAACGGTTAAATCGTTCATGCTGTACGGTCGTCAGGCAAGCCATCACAGTGTTAGCAACTGTTACCGGTGTGCGGTCTTTACGGACCGGCCCAGCAGGGGTTACGGTCTTTCGCTACTGGACATTCACCAAGGAGGCCGGGTGCGCGTCGCGCTCATCGCCGTGATCGCCGCCCTGGCTCTCAGCGCGTGCACCTCCGAGCCCGACCCGGCTCCCTCACCCCAGGCGTCGGCACCGGTGATCGTTCCGGGCAGGCCGGGCGAGGTCGCCAGGACCGTCGGCCCGAGCGAGGCCGCCACGCTCGTGCCCTCGCCCACCGCCAACGCGGCCGACGTGACGTACGTCCAGAACATGGTCGTCCACCACCGGCAGGCCCTCGACATGGCCTCCCTCGCCCCGACCAGGGCCGAGCACACCCGGCTGAAGAGCCTGGCCTCGCGCATCAAGGACTCGCAGGCGCCGGAGATCCAGTTCATGATCACCTGGCTCCAGCAGCAGGGCATGCGGGCTCCCGAACACCACGCCGAGCACGACAGCATGCCCGGCATGGCCTCGCCCGAGCAGATGGATGCGCTCAAGGCCGCCTCCGGCAAGGACTTCGACCGGCTCTTCCTCCAGCTCATGATCGCGCACCACAGGGGCGCGCTCACGATGTCCGAACAGGTCCTCACCTCCGGCTCGCACCAGCGGATCGAGGAGCTGGCCAACGACGTCTCGGCCACCCAGAGCGCCGAGATCCGCAGGATGCAGGAGATGCAGGCCGAGCTCTGACGCCCTCCCGGCCCGAGGACCGTGCTTCGAGGGCTGTGCCAACCGTGGTGCGGGGCCCGGCTTACGAGCCGAGCCGCCACGAGTGGAGATACTCCTCCTGGTCGGGGGTGAGCTCGTCCATCTCGATCCCGGCCGCGGCCAGCTTGAGCCGCGCCACCTCCACGTCGACCTCCCCCGGCACGTCGTAGACCCCCGGCTCCAGCCGCGCCCGCTCGCGGACCAGCCACGCCACCGAGAGCACCTGCGCGGAGAATGACATGTCCATGACGGCGGCGGGATGCCCCTCGGCGGCGGTCAGGTTCACCAGGCGGCCCTCGGCGAGCAGCAGGAGCCTGCGGCCGTCGGCGAGGACGTACTCGTCGGTGTTGGGGCGCACCCCCCGGTGGACGGCGTGCGCCAGGTCGTCCAGCGCGCGGACGTCGATCTCGACGTCGAAGTGCCCGGCGTTGGCCAGGATCGCGCCGTCCTTCATCTCCGCCAGGTGCTCGCCCCTGATCACGTCGCGGTTGCCGGTGACCGTGACGAACACGTCCCCGGCGCGGGCCGCGGCCGCCATCGACCGTACGTCGTAGCCCTGCAGCGAGGCGTCCAGTGCCTTGACCGGGTCGATCTCGGTCACCACGACCCGCGCCCCCAGGCCCCTGGCCCGCTCGGCGACGCCCCGGCCGCAGTAGCCGAACCCGGCGACCACCACGGTCTTGCCCGCGAGCAGGGTGTTCGTGGCGCGCATGATCCCGTCCATGGTCGACTGGCCGGTCCCGTAGCGGTTGTCGAACATCCGCTTGGTCCGCGTGTCGTTGACCGCCACCACGGGGAACCTGAGGGCCTTCTCCGCCGCCATCTGCCGGAGCCTGATGATCCCGGTGGTGGTCTCCTCGCACCCGCCGGAGACCGTCTCCAGCAGCTCGGTCCGCTCGGTGTGCAGGATGTTGACGAGGTCGCAGCCGTCGTCCAGGACGATGTCCGGGCCGATGTCGAGCGCCTGGTGGATGTGGCGGTAGTAGGCGTCCATGGTCACCCCGGCCTGCGCGTGCACGACGACGCCGTAGTCACGGAGCGCCTCGGCGACGTCGTCCTGGGTGGACAGCGGGTTCGACGCGGCCAGCGCGATCTCGGCCCCGCCCGCCTTGAGGGTGCCCATGAGCACGGCGGTCTCGGCGGTGACGTGCAGGCACGCGGCGATCCGCAGCCCTCCGAAGGGCCGCTCGGCGGCGAACCGCTCACCGAGGGCGGTGAGCACCGGCATCGCCCGCGCCGCCCACCCGATCCTCAGCTCCCCCGACGCCACCAGAGCGCTGTCGGCGCTGTCGGCGCTAGTCACGTATCTCCCCAGTTCTGGCCGAACCCCGGAATCGCCCGAAGGCCCCCGCGAAACCGCGGGGGCCCGGTGGAACGACCGCCGGTATCAGTGACGCCGGTTGTCAGTAACGGTAGTGGTCGGACTTGTAGGGGCCCTCGACGTCCACGCCGATGTATTCGGCCTGGGCCTTGCTGAGCGTGGTGAGCTTCACGCCCAGGGCGTCGAGGTGCAGGCGCGCGACCTTCTCGTCCAGGTGCTTGGGCAGCACGTAGACGCCGATCGGGTAGTCGTCGGTCTTGGTGAACAGCTCGATCTGCGCGATCACCTGGTTGGTGAAGGAGTTGGACATGACGAACGAGGGGTGGCCGGTGGCGCAGCCCAGGTTCATCAGGCGGCCCTCGGCGAGCACGATGATCTGCTTGCCGTCGGGGAAGCGCCAGGTGTGGACCTGCGGCTTGACCTCGGTCTTCTCGATGCCCGGGATCCTCGCCAGACCGGCCATGTCGATCTCGTTGTCGAAGTGACCGATGTTGGACACGATCGCGTTGTGCTTCATCCGGGACATGTGGTCGGCCGTGATGATGTCGAAGTTGCCGGTCGTCGTGACGAAGATGTCGACGAGGCCGACGACCTCGTCCAGGGTGGTGACCTGGAAGCCGTCCATGGCGGCCTGGAGCGCGCAGATCGGGTCGATCTCGGTGACGATGACGCGGGCGCCCTGGCCCTTGAGCGCCTCGGCGCAGCCCTTGCCGACGTCGCCGTACCCGGCGACGAGCGCCACCTTGCCGCCGATCAGCACGTCGGTGGCGCGGTTGAGGCCGTCGATCACCGAGTGGCGGCAGCCGTACTTGTTGTCGAACTTGGACTTGGTCACCGAGTCGTTGACGTTGATCGCCGGGAAGAGCAGCGTGCCGGTCTTGAACATCTCGTACAGGCGGTGCACGCCGGTGGTGGTCTCCTCGGTGACACCCTTGATGCGCGAGGCGACCTGGGTCCAGCGGCCCTCGTCGGTGACCGTGCGGCGGAGCAGGTCGAGGACGACGCCCCACTCCTCCGGGTCGTTCTCGCCGGTGCTGGGCACGGCGCCGGCCTTCTCGTACTCGCTGCCCTTGTGGACGAGCATGGTGGCGTCGCCGCCGTCGTCGAGGATCATGTTGGGGCCGTCGTTGCCGGGCCACGTCAGGGCCTGCTCGGTGCACCACCAGTACTCCTCCAGGGTCTCGCCCTTCCAGGCGAAGACCGGGACGCCCTGGGGGTTCTCCACGGTGCCCTCGGGGCCGACGACCACGGCGGCGGCGGCGTGGTCCTGGGTGGAGAAGATGTTGCAGCTCACCCAGCGGACCTCGGCGCCGAGCGCGACCAGGGTCTCGATGAGCACGGCGGTCTGGATGGTCATGTGCAGCGAGCCCATGATCTTCGCGCCGGCCAGCGGCTGGGCCGCGGCGTACTCCTTGCGGACGGCCATCAGGCCCGGCATCTCGTGCTCGGCGAGCTGGATCTCCCTGCGGCCGAAGGCCGCAAGAGAAAGGTCGGCGACCTTGAAGTCCATGTGTGGTTACCCCTCTGGTTGATGGGCGGCGTTCGCCTCACACCCTCGCCCGTCGCGCTCGTCTCGCGATCGTGCTTCGCTCTGGGGCCGGGCCCGCCGCTCCACCGGAACAGTCGACGCCTGCGAGTTTAGGCTGCCGGAACGGCTCCGCGCATCTTCTGAACGGGTAACCTGACACAAGAATGTAAGGCTTTCTGGAAAACCGCTGGAAAGAGGTCACCGATGCGGATCACCGAGGCGGCCGGGAAGCTGGGCATGTCCCCCCGGATGCTCCGCTACCGCGAGGCGCTCGGGCTGCTCCCCCCGGTCAGGAACCAGGGCGCGCACCGGCGGTTCGGCCCCGACGAGCTCTCGGCCGTCGCGCAGGGCGTCGAGCTGGAGAAGCGGTTCGACATCTCCCCCGCCGAGCTGGCCTTCGCGCTGCGGACACTGAGCGAGCCCGCGGTCGCGCAGGCCGTACGGGACCTGGGGCTGCGGATCGGCCGCCTGCAGGCACCCCGCAGGGCGCTGGACTTCGAAAAGGAGAAGGCGCTGCGCCTGCTCCAGGGCGACCCGCGCGGCCACCGGCGAGATCACTCACAGGAGTGACGCCACCGGCCTCACGACTCAGGAGAATTCAGGCCATGGACGTCACCACCAAACTGATCCAGGCGGAGGAGCGGATAGCCGCCTTCGATTTCAGACGCGTGATCGAGTCTCCGCTCACCAACCTGGCCGCCGCCACCGCACTCGCGCTCGGCGCGCTCCTGGAGGTCGTCTCCTCGTACCAGAGCGAGATCGCCGTCCTGACGGCCGCCCTGCTGGCCACCGCGCCACAGGCGATCCGCCGCTCCCAGCCGTGGGCCGCCGTCATCCTGACCTTCCTGGGTGCCGTCGGTCTGCTCCTGGCCGGTTCGAACCGGTTTCCTCTGGCGGTGTACGCCTCGGGCGTGCTCTCCTTCTACACGATCCTGCGCCGGCTCGGCAGGGGAGCCGCGTGGGTTCTGACGGCGGGCGTCGGCACGCTCCTCGCCGTCGGGCTCGTCTCCGTCTACGGATCGCAGTGGTACGACCGCGCGGGGGTTCTCGTCATAGCCCTGCTGGGCGTGGTGGTGGCGACCGCGCTGCTGGCGGACGTGCGACGGAGCCGCACGGAGATCAAGGAGGTTCGCGCGGACAACCTGGAGACCCTCAGGCGACAGGCCGCGATGGCCGAGCGGGCCAGGATCGCGCGGGAGATGCACGACATCGTGGCCCACTCGGTGTCGATGATCGCCGTGCAGGCCGAGACGGCGCCCTACACGCTCAAAGGGCTCGACGACCGGGTGAAGCGGGAGTTCGCGGAGATCGCGACGAGCGCGCGCACCACGCTCACCGAGATGCGCCGCCTGCTCGGCGTACTGCGCGCCGACGTCACGGCCGCCCCGGAGACCGCGCCGCAACCGGGGCTGGCGCGGCTCCCGGAACTGGTCGAACGACACGACGGCGAGGTGGACCTCGACGTGGTCGGCGAGGAGGTGGCGGTGCCCCACGCCGTGGACGTCTCGGCCTACCGGATCGTCCAGGAGGCGCTGACCAACGCCAGGATCCACGCGCCCGGCGCCCGGGTGTCGATCGAGCTGACCTACCGCCCGGCCCTGCTGGTGCTGCGGATCACCGACAACGGTCCCGGCCCCTCGGGAGACACCGCGAACGGGCACGGCCTGGTCGGCATGCGCGAGCGTGCCCTGGCACTCGGCGGCTGGTTCACGGCCGGCCCCGGGCCGGCGGGCGGCTTCCTGATCCACGCCGGGCTCCCGCTGGAATGACCGTTCCCGCGAGAACTCCCTCCCCCGGCCGCGCCCACGACGACCGCGGGGCCGAGGGCACGCCGATCCGGGTGCTGATCGCCGACGACCAGCCCGTCGTGCTCCGCGGATTCGCCGCCGTGATCGAGGCGCAGCCCGACCTCACCGTCGCGGGCACCGCCTCCGACGGGGAGCGGGCCGTACGGCTCGCGCGGGAGACCCACCCGCACGTCGCCCTCCTCGACGTCCGGATGCCCGTGATGAGCGGGATCGAGGCGACCCGCCGGATCCTGGAGACCGAGGCGACCAGGGTGATCATCATCACCACGTTCGACCTGGACGACTACGTGTACGACGCGCTCACCGCGGGGGCGAGCGGGTTCCTGCTCAAGGACGTCCGGGCGAACGACCTGGCCGAGGCGGTCAGGATCGTGGCGCGCGGCGACGCGCTGCTCGCCCCGAGGATCACCAGGCGGCTGATCTCGGAGTTCTCCCGGCAGCGGCGGCCGGTACCGGCCGGAAGCCCGCTGACCCCGCGCGAGGCCGAGGTGCTGCGCCTGGTGGCCCGGGGACTGTCCAACGCCGAGATCGCGGCACACCTCGTGGTCACCGAGCACACGGTGAAGACCCACGTGGCCCGGCTGCTGGCCAAGCTGGGCCTGCGCGACCGCACCCAGGCGGTGATCCACGCCTACGAGACGGGCCTGGTCGTCCCGCACGACTGAGTCGTCCCGCACGACCGAAGGGCACGGGGACCCCGGCGGCGGGTGCGCCGGGGTCCCCGTCCCTCCGAACGTGCGGTCCCCGAGGTCAGACGGAGCCGCTGACACCGGCCCTGTCGAGGTCGGGCTCCAGGTAGATGACGCGGGCCTCGGGGACGGCCGCGCGGATCCGCTGCTCGGCCTCGTCGATGCCCCGGGCCACGTCGGCGGCCGTGTCGTCGTGGTCCACCGCGATCTTGGCGGCGACCAGGATCTCCTCGGGGCCCAGGTGGAGCGTGCGCATGTGGATGACCCGGGTCACCTCGGGCGCGCTCTCCAGGGCGTCCGCGATGCGGGTCTCGACCTCGGGCCCCGCGCCCTCGCCGATCAGCAGCGACTTGGTCTCGATCGCCAGGACGATCGCGATCACCCCGAGCAGGACACCGATCATGATGGTGCCGATCCCGTCCCAGACGGGGTCGCCGGTCACCACGGCCATGGTCACGCCGAAGAGCGCGAAGATCAGGCCGAGCAGCGCGCCCAGGTCCTCCAGCACGATGACCGGCAGCTCGGGCGACTTGGAGCGGCGGATGAACTGCACCCACGACTGGTCGCCCCGGACGTGGTTGGACTCGATGATCGCCGTCCTGAACGAGAACGACTCGGCGACGATCGCGAAGATCAGCACGCCGAAGGCCCACTGGGGGGACTCCAGCGGCTCGTGGGCGGAGAGCTTGTGGATGCCCTCGTAGAGCGAGAACACCGCGCCGATGGTGAACAGCACCACCGCCACCACGAACGCGTAGAAGTAGCGCTCCCTGCCGTATCCGAAGGGGTGCTGTGGCGTGCGCGCCCGCTGCGCGCGCTTGCCGCCCAGGAGCAGCAGCGCCTGGTTGCCCGAGTCGGCCACCGAGTGGACCGACTCGGCGATCATCGATGACGAACCCGTGAAGAGAAACGCCACGAATTTGGCCACGGCGATCGCCAGGTTGGCCGCCAACGCCGCGATGATTGCCCTAGTACCGCCGCCCGCGCTCACGGCAGCCTCCGCTCAGCTCGTTAATCAGGAAAGACGCGACAAGGATCCTATTGCGAAACCCTTGCCCTGAGTTCTGTGATCGCCGACCCGGTGGCCGGGTCGATCCCGTACCCGAGGGCGAGGTACGTACTCGCGAAATCCCCGAGCGCGATCAACGTGGCGAGCCGCTCCAGCGGGTGCGTGCCCTCCGCGGTGATCTGCGTGACCGGAACGCCGCGATCCTCCGCCAGCCGCACCGACACCTCCCGCTGCCGGGTGACCCGGGGGTGCTCCTCCACGTCCCGCAGGACGAACAGCCGGAGCGATCTGCCGCTCTCGTCGGCGAAGATGTCGCGCTGGGCGAGCGGGCCGTCGAGGGTGGCCACCTGGTCGTAACCGGCCTCGGGAAGCTCTCCCCACATCGCCGGATACCTGCCGCCGGTATTGAGCCGACCGGCCCACCGGCGGGCCGCGACGGCCGCCAGCGGGGAGGATCCCCAGATCATCGGCACGGTCTCGGCGAGCTCCATGGCGAGTGTCTTGCCCGGGTTGATGAATGACTCGCTCGCCGGGCGGCAGCGGTGGGCGAGGTCCTCCAGGCGCTTGGCCACCTCCTCGAACACCCCCTCGCCGATCTCGATCAGGCCGAGCTCGGCGGCGGCGACGACCAGCGGGACCGACAGCGCCCACACCGCGTCGCGCGCCTGCCCACCGCCCGTGACCGGCACGAACGGCGCTCCCGCCTGCCTGGCGATCGCGTGGAGCGGCGAGTCGGGCCCGCCGACGGCGAGCAGGCGGCAGCCCCGGCGTACGGCCTCGGCGGCCACCGCGAGCGTCTCCTCGGTCCCGCCCGAGCGCGACACCGCGATCACCAGGTCAGTCGCGCCGATCCAGCCGGGCAGCCGGTGGGACCTGACGGTCACGATCGGCAGCGGGGCGCCGTGGCCGCACACCACGTTGAGGATGTCACCGGCGACGCCCGAACCGCCCATGCCCGCGACCACGATCGCCCGGGGCCGGCCGTACCCGGCGAGTGAGGACAGACCCGACTCCAGGGCGGCCCTGCGGGAGGTGCGGACCTGCGCGGCCGACTCGGCCACCGCCCGCAGCATGCCCGCCGGATCACCCTCGGCCGGCTGTTTCTGGTCATCGAGCCGATCGGGCTCCCAGTTCACGACTTCCGGGCCTCGTCGACCAGCAGGACCGGTATGTCGTCCCGGACCGGGTAGACCAGGCCGCACGAGGCGGAGGTACAGGACAGCTCGTCCACCTCGGGCTCGGCTCGCAGGGGGGACTTGCAGTTGGGACAGGCCAGGATCTCCAGCAGCCAGTCGTCGATCTTCACTCGTTCAGCTCCTCACGACAGCAAGGACCTCGTCCCTGATCGCTGCCATCTGAATCTCGTCGGCCGCCTCGGCGTTCAGCCTGAGCAGCGGCTCTGTGTTGGACGGACGAAGGTTGAACCACCATCCGGGGCCGGAGACGGTCAGGCCGTCCAGCTCGTCGAAGGTGACGCCGTCACGGGCGGCGAAGATCTCCCGGACCCGCTCCGTCGCCGCGCCCTGGTCGGCGACCGTGCTGTTGATCTCCCCTGAGGCCGCGTAGCGAGTGTATTCGGTGAGGATGTCCGAGAGCGGCCTCTCCTGCTCGCCCAGCGCGGCCAGCACGTGCAACGCGGCTAGCATGCCGGAGTCGGCGAACCAGAAGTCCTTGAAGTAGTAGTGGGCGGAGTGCTCGCCGCCGAAGACGGCGCCGGTCTCGGCCATCTCGGCCTTGATGAACGAGTGGCCCACGCGGGTGCGGATCGGCCGGCCGCCGTGTTCGGCGACGATCTCCGGGACGCCCCTGGAGGTGATCAGGTTGTGGATGATCGCGGCCCCGGGGTGCCTGCCCAGCTCGCGGACCGCGACCAGCGCGGTGATCGTCGACGGGGAGACGGACTCGCCGCGCTCGTCGACGACCCAGCAGCGGTCGGCGTCGCCGTCGAAGGCGAGCCCGATGTCGGCGCCCACGTCGAGCACGGCCTTCTGCAGGTCGCGCAGGTTGTCGGGCTCGATGGGGTTGGCCTCGTGGTTGGGGAAGGTGCCGTCGAGCTCGAAGTAGAGGGCGGTCAGCTCGACGGGCAGGCCCTCGAACACCGTGGGGACCGTGTGCCCGCCCATCCCGTTGCCCGCGTCGACCACGACCCGCAGCGGCCGGATGCCGGACAGGTCGACCAGGGTGCGCAGGTG
Source organism: Streptosporangium oxazolinicum (assembly GCF_039537505.1). Lineage (NCBI taxonomy): Bacteria > Bacillati > Actinomycetota > Actinomycetes > Streptosporangiales > Streptosporangiaceae > Streptosporangium > Streptosporangium oxazolinicum. Next base: position 129,666 of record NZ_BAABAQ010000015.1, on the reverse strand, counting down.
GTCGGCGTAGCCGCGCAGCAGATCGCGCTCGGAGACGCTCCCGCCCCCCTCCCCGCCGAGGGTGCCCGAGGCCAGGATCGCGGCGGCCCGGTCGCGGATCTCGACGAGCCCGGTGGCGCCGCCGATCGGCACGGCGCCCGCCCTGCACATCTTCATGCCGTTGTAGCGGGCCGGATTGTGGCTGGCGGTGAACATCACCCCGGGAAGACCGAGGCTGCCGCTCGCGTAGTAGAGCAGGTCGGTGGAGCCCAGGCCCGCGTTGATCACGTCGGCCCCCCGCGAGGTCGCCCCCCGGGTGAAGGCCTCGGCCAGGGGCACCGACGACTCGCGCATGTCGTGTGCCACGACGGCGGTCTCGGCCCCGGTCACCTCCGCGAAGGCCGCGCCGATCGCCTCGGCGGTCTCCTCGTCGAGCTCGTCCGGCACGACGCCACGGACGTCGTACGCCTTGAAGATCTTGGCGAGGTCGCCCACTCCAGCTCCACCCTTTGCGTCGTGTTCGTGACCCCCAGCCTAGTAGGGTCAGCGGTCGCGCTGGGGCTGAGCGGAGCGGAGCACTCGCAGATGACCTCGGCGGCCGACCTCGACGCCCTGGCCGACCGGCTCGGTGCCGCCGCTCGGCGCGGGCCTGGCCGCCTCGCGGACCGCGTTGGCGAGGGCCTCCAGGTCGTCCGTGCTCGGCGGTGCGCCATCGGTCGGCAGGCGGACCACCTCCCAGCCTCGGGGGGCGGTGAGCCGCTCGGCGTGCTCGGCACACAGGTCGTAACAGTGCGGCTCGGCGTACGTCGCCAAGGGTCCGAGAACAGCGGTCGAATCGGCGTAGACGTACGTGAGCGTGAAAACGGCAGGCTGACTGCACGCGGTGCGGGAACAGCGGCGGACGGGGCTCACGGTGGGACCGTATCCGGTAAGCGTCCGGGGCGCCACTATCTGAGCGCTCTTAACGAGCGTGTCGCCACAATTCGGACACGTGTCCCGGCTTCCACCCGCCTGTACGGCTTACCACCCTGTCCGCACGCCTCCCCTCCACACCTCCCCGAGCCCGCGCACCCACGCACCCGCCATGGCCCCCCTCCCGCACACCCCGTCCCTCCCGTCCGGTCCCTCCCGCACGCTCCCTCCCGTCCGGCCCCTCCCGCACGCTCCCTCCCGTCCAGCTCCTCCCGCACGCCCCGTCCCGTCCGGCTCCCCCACACATCCCGTCCCGTCCGGCCCCTCCCGTGCAACCCCTTCCGCACGCACGCTTCCCCGCACTCGCACAACCCGTCGCCGCACCTCCCGCCCGCCCCGCCCGCCCGCGCCACGGTCACGGCCCTCCCGCCCTCGTCCGGGTCCCGTCTAAGCTGGGGCCGTGAGCCCGGCACCCGGCAGACCCCGTCCTCCCCGCAGGCGCGACAGACACGGTCGCGGCCTGCGCGGCCCGCTGGCGCCCTCACACGTGCCGATCGCCAAGGCCCGCAGCGAGCGCTTCGACGATCTCGTCCTGGACGCCGTCGACCGGCTCAAGCCCCGGTGGGCCAAGCAGTTGTCCGCCGTGGAGTTCGCGGTCGAGGAGGTCCCGCCGGTCAGCGAGCTGGGCGACGGCCCCGGGCCGCTCACCGGCGAGCCCATCCCGTTCGGGCGGGCGGAGCCCGCCGCGGGGACCCGCCCGGCCGTCGTGATCATCTACCGTCGCCCCCTGGAGAGCAGGGCCCGCGACCGCGACCACCTGGGCGCGATGGTGCACGAGGCGGTGGTCGAGCAGGTCGCGGGCCTGTTCGGGCTCTCCCCCGAGTCGGTCGACCCCGGCTTCGACGACCACGACTGACCCGCCCCGGCCGCCTCCCAAGGCCCGCCCCCCCGCCTCTCAAGACCCGCCCCGCGCCTCCCAAGACCCGCTCCCGCCGCCTCCCGAGGCCGCGTCCGGCCCGCCGGGCCCCAAGGCCCAAGGCGACCGTGACGGTCCCGCCACCTCCCGGAGCACAACGATCAACGGCGGAACGGGTCAGGGCAGGACGGTCGCGACGGACTCGGCGATCGGCGGGACCAGGGCCCACATGCGGGCGGGGGCGAGCGGCTGCACGGTCAGCGCCTGCCCGCCCTTGAGCCGCTCGTCCATGACGCGCCCGCCGTAGACCGGCCCCGAGCCGGGCAGCGGTTGCACGACCACCGCGAAGGGCCCGTCCACCTTCTTGAGCGTGACCTGCTTGGTCCGCGAGGCGGCGATCTCCACCTGGAACGGCTCGCGCGGCTCGCCCTCGCGCGGGACCACCTGAACGCTCACCGTACCCGCCGCGTCCGGCGCGGTCAGCAGCAGCCGGGAGGCCACCTCGCCGCCCGCGCGGTTGTCGGCGACGACGCTGCCCAGGTCGACGGGGACCGCCCCCGCGGTGAAGGCCACATCGGTCTTCGAACCGGTGCCGGTGGCGACGAGCCCGGCGACGATCGGGGTGTCCGAGGTGAGCACCAGCGCGGACGGCTGGCCGCCGATCCCGGTGGACAGGTCGAGGGTGGCGACGGAACCCCCGGGCACCTCGATGAGCTCGCTGCCCTGGAGCGCGTACGCCCCGTCGGGGGTGAGCGCCTTGATCTCCACCAGCGTGTCGAACTCCTCGGCGGAGGCGACGAGCAGCTCGCGCTTCCCGCCGCCGCCGGGGATGCCCGGCACGACGACGCGGGTCGCGGGGGCGGCGGAGACCGGCAACCAGTCCACGCCGCGCCCGTCGTTCATGATCGCCCGTGCCGCGGTGGTGACCCGTCCCGAGCTGGTACGGACCTGGACCGCCAGGACAAGTGCCGAGGGCGCGAGATCCAGGACCTTGATCGAGCGGCTCTGTCCCGGCTTGAGGGTGAACACGCCGCCGGTGTCGTCGAACACCGGGCCCTCGCCCGTGTAGACCATGATCTCCGCGATGGCCGGGGCGGGATCGGCGTTGGTCAGGTACAGCGTGACGTCCGCCGCGGCCGGTCCCGGCCCGATCAGCCAGGTGCTCGCCACCGGCTCGGTGCAGCGCGCCCCGGCCAGTCCCCGCTGGTCGCCCGACGTCTCCCTGCGGGTCTGCGCCACCTCCAGACCGGCGGCCATGCTCCCGGTGGCCGTGACGACGAGGGGCGGCGACGAGGCCGGCACCTCGTCGTGCCAGAGACGGCCGGGGACGTCCACGGTGGCGAGGGTCCTGTCTCCGGTGACGAGCGTCGCGGAGCCCGGCTCCCGGCTGCCGGGCGGGGTGACCACGCCGACGGAGGTGTCACCGGGCGCCGGGCAGACGGCCGTCACCGAGGCGACGGGCACCTTCTCGAACCCCGGCGCGGGGGTGGCGACGGACTGCGGCTGGGTGGCGTAGGCGACCCCGTACAGGGCGAGCAGGGCCACCAGGACCAGCACCAGCAGGCTGAACCGGTTCTCGATCAGGGATTTCACCGGGCGGCCAGCTCTCTGCGGGGTTCGGGCAGGTCCTGGGGGACGGCGGTCTCGTCGGGGTCGGTGCGCGAGCCCGGCGCGGCCAGGACCGAGACGACCAGCACCAGCACGGCCTGGGCCCAGAGCCAGCGGCCGTGCCAGGGGTCGCCGGGCGGGGTCGCGGGAAGGGCGATCGGCTGGGTCAGCCGCCAGATGCCGACCGAGCGCGACAGGCTCATCCTCGCCAGCGAGGGCTGCGAGTCGAGCGCGTGGCTGATCTCCGGGTCGACGGGCGCGGTGACCACGACGAACCGTACGCCGTGGGCGGCGAGGACCCGGGCGTCGTCACCGCCCCTGCCGGACACCAGCCCGGCCGCGGCGACGCGGACCAGCTCCCTGGGACCGTCGGGGACGGGGATGTCGGCCTCGCCGACCACCGGGGTGCGCCCGCGCAGCACGGTGAAGAGCAGGCCGCCCGGCGAGGCGCGCAGCACCAGGGTCCGCTCGCCGCCCGCGGAGTTGTCCGCGGCGAGGGCGGGCACGACGTCGCGTACGGTCCCGCGGAGCGGGCCGTCCACGCCCTTGGCGATCCACATGCCCGCCGCGAGCAGCGGTGTGGAGAACGCGACCAGCACGACGCCGAACGCGGCGACCCTGCGAAGTCCCCCCGCCGCCCGGAACTCCACGACCCTGTCGGCGGTGAGCGCGGCCACCACGAGCATGCCGGTGGCGGCGAAGGCCAGCGGCACCCCCGGCCAGGCGGGGGCCTCGACGTCGCCGTTGATCGAGGTGACGGTGGTCCTGCTGACCAGGATCGCCACCAGCACGCCGAAGAGCGCGACGCCCCAGCCGACCGCGATGACCATCCGGTTGCGGCGCATCAGCAGCGCGGCCAGGCAGGCGGCGAGGAGGCCGCCGGTCACCCAGAGCGGCGGCATGCCGGGGCCGCCGGGGCTGAGCAGCAGCAGCGACCCGGCGGGCAGCGCGGGGTCGACCAGCGCGGGCTGGTGCAGCCCCGCCTCCAGCAGGAGCTGCCCGGGGTCGGCGACCACCTGGGCCAGCCAGGGGAACAGCAGGGCCACCGGGACGGCGAACGCCACGAGCATCGAGACCGCGACGCCCCTGCGCGGGAAGGCGAGCGCCGCCAGCGCGCCGAGGATCGCGGTCAGCGGGTAGACCAGCGGGGCGAAGGCCGTGCCGACGGCCAGGAGGAGTCCCAGCCCCCAGGCGGCGCGGCGGGCGCGGCGGCGCTCCCCGGTGAGCACGGTGGTGGCGAGCGCCGCGTAGACGGGCAGCAGCACGAAGACGACCGCGGTACCGAGCCGCCCCGCGGCGACCGCGCCGGTGGCGACCGGCAGGAGGGCGTACGAGGAGGCCAGCCAGACCCTGGTCCAGCGGCCGGGGATCATCGAGCGGGTGGCCGCGTACGCGGAGATCCCCGCCAGCGGCACGCAGCCGAGCAGGAGCAGCGACACCGCGAGCCACGTCTTGCCGAACAGCACCGTGGAGAGCACGGCCAGCACCGCCACGTAGGGCGGGACCCACGCGTCGGTGCCCAGGCCCACCTGGTGGTAGCTCGCGCGATAGAGCTCCCACAGGTCGGAGGCCCCGCCGATCACCGGGACGAGCGCGCCGCCGCCCAGCCTCGCGCCGCCGGTCACCGCGCGCTCGGCGACCAGCGTGACCAGGGCGAGCGCGAGGAAGAGCAGGACGCCGGGGTTGCCGAAGACCCGCTGCGTCACCCCGGCGTCGGTGAGCAGCTCCTCGCCGTCCTCCTGCGCGTGCGGCGAGGCGGCCATGGCGTGGTGGCGTCCCTCGGACTCCACGAACCCGCCCCCGGCCAGGTAGTTCTGGACCCTGCCGACGAGCCGCCGGTACCCGGCGCCCGGCGGGGTGAGGAGCCGGCTGACCGCCGCGTACCCCTGCCCTCGGCCCTTGGCCCGCGCCCGCCGGGCCTTGATCATCCGGATGGGGTGGCCGAATACCGAGCCGAACGCGAGGAACTCGTCCAGCGCGTTGGCGGGTTGCTTGGCCACGAGGAACAGCACCGTGCGGAGGAGCGACCCGACCGCGTTGCGCACCAGCGCCCACAGCAGCTGGCGCAGGGGCAGGTTCGCCATCACGACGAAGAGGGCGTTGCGGCGGTCCAGGCGGCGGGGGTGGTCCCCGCTGGCGGTGATGCGGCGCCGCCGCCGGGTGGCGGCCTCGGCGTGCCAGGCGATCGCCCGGGTGACGTTCTGCACGCGGTATCCGGCGTTCCTGACGCGCCAGCACAGGTCGAGGTCGTCGCGGAACAGCGGCAGGGCGGGATCGAGCCCGCCGACCTCGTCCCAGACGTCCCTGCGGATCAGCATGCCCGCGGTGGAGACCGAGAGCACGTCCCTGGTCCCGTCGTACTGCCCCTGGTCGAACTCGCGGGCCTCCAGGCCGGTGTCCCTGCGGCCGGTACGGTCGACGGTGACGCCGACCTCCAGCAGGAGCCTCCGGTCGAGCCAGTCGCGGAGCTTGGGGCCGAGCACCGCCGCCTTGGGGTCCTCGTCGGCGGCTTCGAGGAGGAGCCGCAGGGCGTGGACGTCCGGGGCGCTGTCGTCGTGCAGCAGCCAGATCCACTCCCGGCCGCCGCCGGGGCCGAGGCGGTCGAGGACCTCGGTGACGGCCTCGCCGAAACCGGTCGAGCGCGGCAGGGTGAGCACCGCCCTGGAGCCGAGGGCCTCGGTCAGCAGCGCGGCGCTGCCGTCCCTGCTGCCGTTGTCGACCCCGACGACCCGGTCCACCGGGCGGGTCTGCCTGAGCAGGGCTTCCAGGGTCTCCCTCAACCAGCGGGAGCCGTCGTGGGAGACGACGATCGCGGTGACGGTGTGGTGGGGGCGCTGGGGGTGCGGGGGGTCGGTGATGGACATACGTCCCGTGTTCAGGAGTGGTGGTGATCGGCGCGACAACGATACGGCACCCTCTGTCGGACTATGTCTTACACCTGGTCGCGAGCACGAAAAAAGGGTCACGTGACCGACGGTCACGTGACCCCATGGACATATTCGTCAAACGCCTCCGAGAGGCGTCACATACTTCTGTCAGACCGCTCGAACCGCTTCAGCACTTCCCCGGTGTCGATCGGTGTTCAGGTGTTCGTCGGTGTTCATAGTGTTCGTCGGTGCGCGGACGTCCAGACCGTCCGGATCTCAGAGCGCTCAAGCCTTCCTGCCACCCGGTTCCCGGACGGCTCAGACCGCCTCGCGCTTGATCCGGCGGCGTTCACGCTCCGACAACCCACCCCAGATTCCAAACCGCTCGTCGTGTTCGAGTGCGTACTCAAGACACTCGGCACGCACCTCACAGGAGCGGCAAACCTTCTTGGCCTCGCGGGTGGACCCTCCCTTCTCCGGGAAGAACGCCTCCGGGTCGGTCTGCGCGCACAAGGCGCGCTCCTGCCAGCCAAGCTGCTCTTCAGCGATGCTCTCCTGTGCGATGACCAGGTCGGCCACTGCACACCTCCCTGCCGCACGCCCGCAAAATTGGAGCCCCCCTATGAACGCCTCCCCCTTACCCACCCAGAGGAAGGCGTAACAACACGTGTGTAATTACACGCGCGTGCCCGGTGTGGCGTCAAGCGGCATGCTGGTATCCGGGGAAAGACCTGCTCTCCCCGGTTGTGGGTCGTGTGCCTGCCACGACGGCAATTGCACCAGGTGATCGCTGTGACCGCCAGGGGCTCAGTGCTCTCGGCGGTCGGAACCGTACCAGGACATGTTCTGATCCTGACCGGGGCCCACCCTCTCTCTATCCGGGGTTTCCTCATCCGTGACCTGACCTGGGCGTTGTTCGGGCTTGTAGATCGCCGTCGGGTCGATCGGCTGCGAGTCCCACGTCCTGGCGGCGGGCGCCGGACCGTTCAGCGGGTCGCCCTGGTAGGCGTTCGGGTCGAACCGGAGCGTCGCCTCCGACTGGGGGTCCCACTGGTGGGGCTGGTACGGCGGCGTCTGGGGAGCCTGGGAGGCCTGCGGAGCCTGGGGGTTCTGCGCGTGCTGGGGATTCTGCGGGGGCTGTGATGAGGTCTGGGAGGTCTGCGGGGTCTGCGGGTGGCCGAACGGACCCTCGTAGCCCGGGGAGCCGTACTCGGGAACGCGCAGCTGAGGCTCGGTGCCGCCCTGCTGGGTCTGCTGCTGGTAGCTCTCCGCCTGCTGGTAGGCCTGGGCCATCTGCTGGGACCTGAGGTCCACCGGGTCGGGCGTCGGGTAGGCCGGGCTCTGCTCGGCCTGGCGGCCGAACTCGGCGCCGGAGTAACCGCTGAACGGCTGGCCGTAGTTCTCCGGAGGCTGCGGGAAGGACTGCGGCGGCTGGCCGTCGAACGGCGGGCGCTGCTGGGCGTCCAGCGGCTGGCCCTGGCGTCCGTCGGCCGGAGGGTAGGACGTGGCCTGCTGCTCGGGCTGGTGCCCGAAGCCCTGCGGCTCCTGCTGCCTGCCGAAGCCCTGGGCCTCGGACCGCTGGTACCCCTGCGGCTCGGGCTGCGCGTAGCTCGGCTGCTCCGGCTGCGGGTAACCCGGCTGCCCGGACTGCGGGTAGCCCGTCGGCTCGGGCTGCCGCCGGGAACCCGACGGCTGCGGCTCCTGGCCGTACGCCGGAGACGCCGAGGACTCGACCTGCTGACCGAAGAGCGGGTCGGACTGCCCGGAGGAGGGGGTCTGCCCGTAGTCGGACTGCGGGCGGTCCGAGCGATGGCCGTACGCGGAGGAGGTGGAGGAGTCGGGCTGCAGGCCGAAGCCCTGCGACTCGGGCTGCCCGTACGAGGAGGACTCCGAGTACTGGGAGTAACTCGGCAACTGGGGGCTGGAGTGCCGCCCGGAACCCGACGACTGCGGCTCCTGGCCGTACGCCGGGGAAGCCTGGGAAGCCGGGGAGACCGGAGGGACCGGGGGCGCCGAAGGCTCGGCCTGCCGGCCGAAGCCCTGCGACTCCTGGCCGTACGACGAGGAGTCCGGGAACTGGGGATAGCTCGGCAGCCGGGGTTCCGTCTGGGCGTGCGGCTCCACCGGGGCGGCGTAGACCGACGGGTCGTAGGCCGCGGCCGGGGGGTCGTACGGCTTGGCCGGGGCCGGGGGCTGGACGTCCGCCGCGACGTACGGGCTCGGGGTGTGGCTCCCGGCCGGGGAGGCGGGCTGCGGGTGGTTCTGCTCCGGGTGCGCGTACCCGTGCCCCTGCGACTCCTGCTGCTGAGGCGGCTGCGGGTAGGAACCGGGCTGGGGCGCGTACGACGGGCTCGACGGGTTCTCGGCGGGCGGCGCGTAGGGGGCCTGGGAGTATCCGTCACCGGCCTGCGGCGCCGTCGGCACCGGCGGCGCGTGGGAGGCCGCCTGCGAGCCGTACCCCTCCGGGGTTCCGGCGGAGCTGTGCGCGGGCGCCGGCGGGAGCGCGGGGCGGTTGTACTGGGGCTGCGGGGCCGGGACGGGCGGGGCCTCCTGCTGGTACCCCTGACCACCCTGCGGGCCCTGGTCCTGCGGATACCCCTGGCCACCCTGCGGGCCCTGGGGGTGGACGCCGCCCTGGGCCTGGGGGTACGCGGGCCCCTGGGGGCCTTGGGGACCCTGGGGATTCTGGGGGCCCTGATGTCCCTGGGGGTGGCCCTGGAAGGGAGCCTGTCCCTGCGGGGGGTAGGCGTCGTACCGCTGCTCCTGCGGACGCTCCGGGGAGCGGCCGAAGCCGCCGTCGGCGTGGAGGGTGCCGGCGCGCGAACCGGCCGGGACCGCCTTCGGCAGCACGTACAGCAGCGCGACCGCGGCCAGCCCGAGGGTGGGCAGGCTGACGAGGAGGAACTCGATCTTCCCCACGAACCCCTCAACGCCTCCGAACAGCCCGGCGACCAGGCCGATCAGGCCGAACAGCACGGAGAGCCCGAGCGTGCCGGCCACCACGAGGGCCATCACCTTCAGCCGCTCGATCACCGGGCCGAGGTTGGTCGCGAGCAGCAGGGCGCCCACGAGCAACGCCAGGACGACCGGCGAGGTGAAGCGCCCCAGGGAGTCCGCCGCGCGCTCTGCGAAGGAGGACGACCCACTCCCGAACAGCAGGCGTTCGATGCCGACGAGAACGCTCGCGGACGCGAAGGCGACCATGAGCCATGCCGCCGGTCCCCGGAGCCGGCCTGCCTCGACATTGATCACAACTACCCCCATAGGGTCTTTAGGTAAACCCGGGTCAGTTTTGCACATGGCTGACTTTGTTGCCGGTAGTCCCAGGAAGCCCACCGACCCCATAAGTACTTCATTACACCCTATAAGCCCACATTTCGGGCGGCTCATCAGGCGATCCCGGCAGAGCGGGCACCCTGATAACGATCATGAAAAGACTACTGCGAACCGCCCGCGGGCACCCCGCCAACAGGCTCGGCGACCTAGTGGAACACTGGACGGCATGCGCATCGTGTCCCTCGCCGGCGGAATCGGGGGTGCCCGTTTCCTGCGGGGCCTCCTCACCGCGGCCCCCGATTCCGAGATCACCGTCATCGGCAACACCGGTGACGACATCAGCCTCTACGGCCTGCGGGTCTGCCCCGACCTCGACACCGTGATGTACACGCTGGGCGGCGGCATCAACGAGGAGCAGGGCTGGGGGCGGCGGGAGGAGTCGCACGTCGTCAAGGAGGAGCTGGCCGCCTACGGCGTCGAGCCGCAGTGGTTCGGCCTGGGCGACCGCGACTTCGCCACCCACATCGTGCGCACCCAGATGCTCGACGCCGGATACCCCCTGTCCGCGGTCACCGAGGCGCTGTGCGCGCGCTGGCGGCCGGGCGTACGCCTGATCCCGATGAGCGACGACAGGACCGAGACCCACGTGGTCGTCTCCGACGAGCGGGGCCGTCGCGCGATCCACTTCCAGGAGTGGTGGGTGCGGCTGCGCGCCTCGGTCCCGGCCGAGCAGATCATCCTGGTCGGCGCGGACGAGGCGTCCCCCGCTCCCGGTGTGCTGGAGGCGATCGCCGCCGCCGACGCGGTCATCCTCCCGCCGTCCAACCCGGTCGTCAGCATCGGCACGATCCTGCAGATCAAGGGCATCCGCGAGGCCCTGGAGGGCAAGACCGTCGTCGGCGTCTCCCCCATCGTCGGCGGCGCCCCCGTCCGGGGCATGGCCGACGCCTGCCTGACCGCGATCGGCGTGGAGACCACCGCGCAGGCGGTCCTCGAACTGTACGGATCACCGCTGGTGGACGGCTGGCTGGTCGCGGAGGAGGACGCCGGGGTGGCCCTCGACGGCGTCGACGTCGAGGCCCGGCCGCTGATCATGCACGACGTCGAGTCCGCCGCCGCCATCGCCCGCGCCGCCCTGGACATGGCCGCGCGGCTCGCGAGCCGGGACGCGACAGCTCCCACGTCGTACGGGGAGGGCGCGCGATGAGCCGGCTCAGGCGCGCGCGGGAGGAGTCCTCCGACGTCAGGCTGGAGATCTTCGCCGTCCCCGGCATGCCCGAGGTGCGCGAGGGCGACGACGTCGGGCAGCTGATCGCCACGGCCCTGCCCGACCTGCGCGACGGCGACATCCTCGTGGTCACCTCGAAGATCTCCAGCAAGGCCGAGGGCCGGGTGCTGCACGGCGTGCCCCGCGCCGAGGCCGTCGACGCGGAGACGAGGCGGGTGGTCGCCCGCAGGGGGGAGACCGTGATCGCCGAGACGGCGCACGGGTTCGTCATGGCCGCCGCCGGGGTCGACGCCTCCAACACCCGCCCCGGCACGGTCGTCCTGCTGCCGGTCGACCCGGACGCCTCCGCCTCGGCGGTCAGGTCCAGGATCAGAGAACTGCTCGGCGTCTCGGTCGGCGTGGTCGTCTCCGACACCTTCGGCCGCCCGTGGCGCAACGGCCAGACCGACCTCGCCGTCGGCCTCGCGGGGGTGACCCCCGCGCTCGACTACCGGGGCGTGTCCGACGACCACGGCAACGCGCTGGAGGTCACGCTGACCGCCGTCGCCGACGAGTTCGCGGCGGCCGGGGACCTGGTCAAGGGGAAGGTCGCGCAGACCCCGGTGGCGGTGATCAGGGGCCTGGCGGAGTACACCACCGAGGAGGACGGGCCGGGAGTCGGCGAGCTGCTCCGCCCGTCCGCCGACGACATGTTCCGGTACGGCTCGCGCGACGTGGTCTTCGCCCGCAGGACCGTCCGCGAGTTCTCCGCGGACCCGGTGGACGGCGCCGCGGTCCGCAGGGCGGTCGACGCCGCGATCGCCGCGCCCGCCCCGCACCACACGACCCCGTGGCGGTTCGTCCTGCTGGAGTCCGCCGGGACCCGCGAGAAGCTGCTCGACGCGATGCGGGACGCCTGGATCGCCGACCTGCGCGGGGATGGTTTCTCCGAGGAGTCGATCGCCAAACGGGTCAGGCGGGGCGACGTGCTGCGCGCGGCCCCGTACCTGGCGGTGCCCTGCCTGGTGATGGACGGTTCGCACACCTACCGCGACGACCGGCGTAACGCGGCCGAGCGGGAGATGTTCGTGGTCGCGACCGGCGCGGGGGTGCAGAACTTCCTGGTCCAGCTCGCGGTGGAGGGCCTGGGCTCCGCCTGGGTGTCGTCCACCATGTTCTGCCGCGACGTGGTCCGCGAGGTCCTCGACCTGCCGGCGGACTGGGACCCGATGGGCGCCGTCGCCATCGGCCACCCCGCCGCCCCGCCCAGGGATCGCGCTCCCCGGCGGGCGGCGGACTTCATCGTCGTCCGCTGACACCCATCGGCTCGGGGTCCCCGGCCGCCCCGGCGGGTACGGTCGTCGCCGGTTTCCCGGATCGCCGTTCGCGTGGAGCCCCGCACCGACGGGTGACGGTTCGGCCCCGCGGGGCCGGACCGTCACATCTGTGAGATGGCGAACACGATGAGCGCGATCACGATGAGCGCCATGATCCGGCCGTCGGCACTTTCCATCGATGCACCCCTACCTGGAGAGAAGCAGGATTTCGTCACCCAGAGTAGGTTAACGACTACCGAAATTCCAGGCACTCCCCGATCTTCCCGCCGGAACGATTCCAGATTCCCGCCCGGCAGACGCCTACGGGGCCGTGGAACAGGTGGGGTGGCACAGCCGCCTGGCGAGGGCCGACAGGAAGACGTCGATGATCTCCTCCGGGCGCCGGGCGACGTGCAGGGAGCCGTTGGTGACGGCGGTGACCTGGGTGAGGGCCGCGCGGTCGAGGTCGGCGCCGAAGGCGAGGACGACGATCTGGATCGGCGTCTCGGGGTCCCACTCGTCGCGCAGCGCCCGCACCAGCTCGGTGCCCGAGACGCCCTCGCCGTCGTCCTTGCCCGCCGTGATGACGACCAGGGTGTTGTTCATGCCCTCGTCGTAGACCTTGGTCATCTCCCGGAACCCGGCGAGGATCGAGTCGTACAGGGCGCTGGGCTCCTTGGGGGCGGCACGCAGGGTCCTGGTCAGCTCCTCCAGGCGGCCACGCCGGACGACCTGCCCGCCGTCGGGCTCGACGACCGGGCCGACGCGCACCCGCTCGCGCTGGTCCCTGCCCCTGGCCGAGGAGAAGTCCCAGAGACCCATGTGGGTGGAGTCGGGGAAGAGCTGCAGGCCGAGCCTGGCGGCCTCCAGGGCGACGGTGAGCCTGGTCTTCCCCTTCTGCCCCCTGATCGGCTCGGCCATGTGCTTGCCGGTGTCGGTCATGACCAGGATGTTGGTCGGCGGCGCGAGCCTGCTCCACGCCTCCAGCGCCTCGTCGATCTTGCCGGGCAGGATGGCCGGACGGGTGCGCGGCGCCTCGGTGGGGATCTCGGGACCCGGCGAGTACGGGCCCAGGGAGCCGTCCGCCGAGCGGAAGCCCGCCCGGCGGGCCTCCTCCCGGGTCTCCGGGGAGCGCAGCCAGGCGGCGAAGGCCCGCGCCCCGCTCGCCTTCGCCTCGTCGGAGGCGGTGACCACGTACGGGTAGTCGAGGTTGATCGTCCCCTCGCGGGGGTGGAGGGCGACCACCGGGTCGTCGGACGGCAGGCGGTTGTGCGCCCACACCGCCGACTCCGGGACGATCACCACCGGCCGCTGCCAGAAGGAGCGGTCGTCGACGGTGGCGAGCATGCTCCGGTAGTCGGGCGCCGACCCCGCCTGCGCCCAGCGGACGAACGCGGTGAGCGCCCGGTCCGCCTCGGGACCGCTGCCGACCACGTCCCTGGCCGCGGCCACGGTGGCGATCCCGGCCCCCGCGAGCGACGGGTCGGGGACGCGGACCACGTCGGGCTCGTTCTCGGTCGGCCGGATCCGGCCGCGGGTGGTCGCGGGGAAGACCATCCGCCAGTTCATGTCGGTGCTGCCCATGGCGAAACGCCGGGCGAGGGACTTGCGGGTGGCGAAGACCAGGGGCGAGGTCGCCATGACGGTCTCGGTCCCGGCCAGGTTCGCGGCCCCCTGCTTGCGGGCGAGGCGGATCCAGGCCGAGGAGTCGGAGACCCAGGCGTCGGGGCGCCGGGCGAGCACCCCCGCGGTACCGCCGAGCAGGGTCCTGAGCACGGTGGCGGGCGGCTGCTCGGTCACCTGCACCAGCACGCACCGGCCGTCGGCCCCGGCACCGCTCCGGTTGAACCGCCCCGCCGCCGCCATGACGACCGGGGCGATGTCGACGGCGGCGGCGACGTCGACCAGCACCGGATCGCGGGCCGAGCACGAACTCCCCACCCGGCCGGACACCAGGGCGGCGCTCCCCGCCAGGGCGACCGCGACCGCGACAGCCGCCAGCGCCAGGCGCACGCGCGCCTGGCGCCGGCGCCGCTCGATGCCGGCTGCCACACGGTGTCGACCGGAGGAGGACAAACCGGGACCTCTCCCTACATACGGCTACAGGGGAATGACGATTGTGCCCACGAACCTCTCACGAAAGGCAGCCGGACGTAGAACTCGTTATAACTTCGCCGACGGCTCCAGGGAGAGCAGCGGAAGGGCGTTGGGACGGAGGCCGGGACGGACGCTGCGGCAGACGCCGTCGCTCGCCCTGGCCGCGGCCACCCGCTCGGCGTCCGGCACGCCGTACCCGGTCAGGCGCTGCCGGACCGGCCGCCCGGTGGGCGCGACCATCGCCTCGATCTCGCTGATGGTCTTGAAGGAGCCGTTCTCGGACCCGGCCATCCTGCTGATCGTCTCCTCCATCAGGGTGCCGCCGAGGTCGTTGACCCCGCCCAGCAGCACCTCGCGGCAGAGGCCGTCCTGGAGCTTCACCCACGAGCACTGGATGTTGGCGATCGCGCCGTGCAGCAGGACGCGGGCCAGCGCGTGCACGGCCCGGTTCTCCCGCGCCGTCGGCCCGGGACGGGCGATCCCCGCCAGGTAGATGGGCGCGCTGTGGTGCACGAACGGCAGCAGCACGAACTCGGAGAACCCGCCGGTCTCCTCCTGGATGCGGCGGATCAGCCGGATGTGCGCCACCCAGTGCGCGTGGTTGTCGACGTGGCCGTACATCATCGTGGAGGTCGTCGGCAGGCCGACCCGGTGCGCGGTGGAGATGACCTCGACCCACTCCCTGGTGGGAAGCTTGCCCTTGGTCAGCACCCAGCGGACGTCGTCGTCGAGGATCTCCGCCGCGGTGCCCGGCAGCGAGTCGACGCCCGCCTCCCTCGCGGCGACCAGCCAGTCCTCGATGGACAGATTGGTGCGGCTGGCGCCGTTGATCACCTCCATCGGAGAGAACGCGTGGACGTGCATCTCCGGCACCCTGGCCTTGACCGCCCTGGCGATGTCGAAGTACGCGGTCCCGGGCATGTCGGGGTGGATGCCGCCCTGCATGCACACCTCGGTCGCCCCGGCCTGCCATCCCTCCCAGGCGCGGTCGGCGACCTGCTCCAGCGAGAGGGTGTAGGCGTCGGCGTCGGTACGGCGCTGCGCGAAGGCGCAGAAGCGGCAGCCGGTGTAGCAGACGTTGGTGAAGTTGATGTTCCGGTTCACCACGTAGGTGACCTCGTCACCGGCCGCCTCCCGGCGCAGGCCGTCGGCGATCCGGCAGAACTCGTCCAGCGCGGCGTCGTCGGCGCCCACCCCGTTCTGGTCCCCGGCGAGGTCCAGCAGGACGAGCGCCTGGGCGTCGCTCAGCCCCGCCGGGTCGCTCTCGGCCTGCCTCAGGGCCTCCCGCACGTCACCCCGCACGATCGAGGAGGCCGCGGGCAGCCGCTCCCTGAGCGCCTCCCAGTCGCCGTACACGTTGTCGAAGTCGTCGCGGCGGTCGGCGCTGCGCCCCTCGGTGTCGACGGCCGTGTGCAGGTCCACGCGGCCCAGGGAGACGAAACCGCCGTCCGGCTCCTGCCAGGGGCGGCCGGTCAGGACGGCGTCCTCTCGGGCGAGCCCGGTCTCCGGGTCCGCCAGGGCGGCGACGTGCGCGTTGAGCCTCGGGTCGAGCCAGGGCTCCCCCGCCAGCACGAACTCGGGGTAGATGGTCAGCCGCTCGCGCAGCGCGAACCCGGCGGCGGCCGTACGGGCGGCGAGGTCGTCGATCTGCGGCCAGGGGCGCTCGGGGTTGACGTGGTCGGGCGTGAGCGGCGAGACGCCGCCCCAGTCGTCGATGCCCGCCCTGATCATCAGCTCGTACTCGGAGTCGACCAGGTTCGGCGGGGCCTGCACCCGCATCTTCGGCCCCAGCACCAGCCGGGTCACCGCGATGGCGGCGGCCAGCTCCTGTAGATCGGCGTCCGGCATGCCACGCATCGCGGTGTCCGGCTTGGCGCGGAAGTTCTGGACGATGATCTCCTGGATGCCGCCGTACTCGCGCGCCACCCTGCGCAGCGCGAACAGCGACTCGGCGCGGTCCTCGACCGTCTCGCCGATGCCGATGAGGATGCCGCTGGTGAACGGCACGTTCGTCCGCCCGGCGTCCTCCAGCACGCGCAGCCGCACCGCGGGGTCCTTGTCGGGCGAGCCGTAGTGCGCCTGCCCCTTCTCCTCGAAGAGCCGCCGCGAGGTCGTCTCCAGCATCATGCCCATGGAGGGCGCGACCGGCTTGAGCCGCTGCAAATCCTGCCAGGTCATGACACCCGGGTTCAGGTGCGGCAGCAACCCGGTCTCCTCAAGCACCCGCACGGCCATCGCGCGGACGTAGGACAGCGTGTCGTCGTAGCCGTGCGCGTCCAGCCACTCACGGGCCTGGTGCCAGCGGTCCTCCGGCCGGTCGCCCAGGGTGAACAGCGCCTCCTTGCACCCCATCGCCGCGCCCCGCCTGGCGATCTCCAGCACCTCGTCGGGACTCAGGAACATGCTTTCCAGCTTGTGCGGGGCGGTGGCGAACGTGCAGTATCCGCAGCGGTCGCGGCACAGCCGCGTCAGGGGGATGAAGACCTTGCGGCTGTAGGTGATGATCCCCTGCCGCCCGACCGCCTCCAGGCCCGCGTCCCTGACCCTCCCCGCATGGTCGAGGAGGGTCTCCAGATGTTCGTCTCGTGCGTGCAGCAGGGTCGTGGTTTCGGCGAGATCGAGAGCTTTGCCGTCGCGGGCCCTGGCCAAAGCCCGGCGCATCGCGTTGTCGGTGGGATGAGCGCTCATGACGGCACAGTACGGCGCGGCACGGACATGTTGGGCGGCGGGTGCCCGCTCGCGGAGCCCGGCACCCGGCCGCGTCCCCGAGCTCCCCGGTGCCGGGCACCCGGTCGCGGCCCTCTCGAGGAGACAGCCCGCCCCGGGCGGCGGGTGCCGGAGCGGGGTCCGACACTTCAGAACTCCTAAAGCGTACGGTCAAGCAAGTCTCGATAGACGTAAATGCTTGTAGATGCATAAATTAGAGAGGTCACCCGGAAGCCCCGCACCCGCGGGAAACCCACCTGGATCCTCCGAGAACCTCCCTCGGAACTCACCCGGCAGGAGCCGAAAAATGATCTGGTTTCTTCTCGCCCTCGCCGCCGTCGCCGTCCTCGCCCCGCTGATCGGAGCCGACACGCGCGACAGCCTCGACTGGCATAGCGGCGAACCCTCCCCCGACGAGGGGGCGCTCAGAACGACCGGTAGTCGCGCACGGGCATTCGCGGCCCGCGAGCGGGTGGCCGCACACCGCCCAACCCCAGCAGCCGGCTGACCCGATGCCGGTGCCCCCGGTAGGGAGCGAGCAGCCGCAACATCCGCGCGTCGTCCACCCGCTCACCGCTGAGCGACCAGCCGACCAGCGACGGCAGGTGGAAGTCGCCCACCGAGACGGCGTCCGCGTCACCGTGCGAGCGCTGGCGCACCTCGGCGGACGTCCACACCCCGATCCCGGGCAGCGCCCTCAACAGCCGATCCGCGTCGGCGCTGCCCCCGGTCGCCTCCAGTTTCCCCGCGTGCCGGGCGGCGTTCGCGATCGTCCGGGCCCGCACCGCCTCCGCCCCCGCGCGGTGCCAGTCCCACGACGGGATCGACCGCCACACCTCGGGCTCGGGAAAGACCCGCATCCCCTCGGGCGCGGGCCCCGGCGCGGGCTCCCCGTAGCGGCCCAGCAGCCACCGCCACGCCCGCCACGCCTCGGTGGACACCACCTTCTGCTCCAGCACGGCCGGGACCAGGGCCTCCAGCACCCTCGACGTCCGGCCGATCCTGAGCCCGGGATAGCGTCTCGCCGCGTTCCGCAGCACCCCCGGCCAGTCGTGCCCGGGAACGAACCCCGACACGTCGTCACCGTCGCCCAGCAGCGCGGGAAGCGTCTCCAGCATCCACTCCGCCCCCGGCCCCCACGCGGTGGCCGCCACCCTGCCGCCCATCAGGGCCACGTGTAGCGTCCCCGGCCCGTCGGGCGTGCGCGAGGTCCGCCAGACGGCCCCGCCGGGCGCCGTCCTCAGGGTGGGGTCGCCGGTCCCGCGCCGGTGCGGGTCGAACGCCAGCGCCAGGTCGACCGGCCACGGCGGGCACCACTCACGTTCCCTCACGAAGGTGCCCGCGCCGCGAACGGTCAGATGTCGCTGGAGAAGCGGATCGCGAACTCGGGAAGCACCACGCCCGGCCAGACCCGGCTGCCCGCGAGCAGTTCGTTGCCCGAACCGACCACGGCGCCGTCGCCGAGCACCACGTCCCTCAGGACCGCCCCGGAGTCGACCCGCGCGCCGATGCCGACCACCGAGTCGACCACGACCGCGCCCGAGTGCACGACACAGTCGTCCCCGAGGACGCTTCCGCTGATCTGCGCCCCCGACTCCACGATCGCGCGGGCCCCGATCACGGAACCGCCGGAGACCTTGGCCTCGGGTGAGATCATCGCGCCGGGCAGGGCGAGGAAGTCGCCGGTGGGACCCGGCAGGGCGGGCGAGGCGAGGCGGCCGAGGACCAGGTCGCGGGAGCCCTTCACGAAGGCCGCGGGCGTGCCCACGTCGAGCCAGTAGGACGCGTCGGCGTAGCCGAGCACCAGGGCGCCGTCCTCGATCAGGCCGGGGAAGGTCTCGCGCTCGACCGAGACGACCTCGCCCTCGGGGATCGTGTCGATCACCGAGCGGGTGAAGACGTAACATCCGGCGTTGATCCGGTTGGTGACCGGGTTGGGGGTCTTCTCCAGGAAGGCGGTCACCCGCCCCTCCTCGTCGGTCGGCACGCAGCCGAAGCGCGAGGGGTCCTCCACCTCGGTCAGGTGCAGGGTGACGGCGGCACCCCCCGCGACGTGCGTCGCGACCTGCTCGCCGATGTCGTGACCGGAGAGGATGTCGCCGTTGAGCACGAGCACCGGATCATCGGGGCCGCAGGTCAGCGCCTCGGCGGCGTTGCGGATGGCCCCGCCGGTGCCGAGCGGGACCTCCTCCGTCATGTATTCGAGCGATAGGCCGAACGCCTCGCCGTCTCCGAACGCCTCGGAGAACATCTCCGCCCGGTAGGAGGTGGCGAACACGATGCGCCGCACGCCGAAGGCCCTCGCCCTGGCGAGCTGGTGGGCGAGGAAGGGAACCCCGGCCGTGGGCAGCAGGGGTTTCGGGGTGCCGAGCGTCATCGGACGCAGGCGTGTCCCTCGTCCACCGACAAGGAGAATCGCCTCGAGATCGGGCAAGGGGGTCTCCATCATTCCGCGAGGTTAGCTCACTACTCGGCCGCACGCTGGTAGGAGAGCAGGTGCGCCTCGGCCGAGGCGTCCCAGGTGAACTCCTTGGCGCGGGCGATCCCGGCCACGGACAGCACCCCCCTGCGCTCGGGCGACGAGAGCAGCGTACGCAGCGCCTCGGCGATGCTCTCGGCGTCGGGTTCGGTGTAGGCGACCGCGTCGCCGCCCACCTCGGGCAGCGAGGTGCGGTGGGTGGTGAGCACCGGCGCGCCGCAGGCCATCGCCTCCAGCACCGGCAGCCCGAAGCCCTCGCCCCGCGAGGGGAAGGCCGCGACCACCGCCCCGCCGAGGAAACCGCACAGGTCGGCGAACGACAGGAAGCCGGGACGCAGCACCCGCACGGTCGAGGGGACCTCCTCCACCGCGGCGTCCACCTCGACGTCGCGGATGCCCCCGGCGAGCACCAGGGCGGGCGGATCCGGGAGGTTCTCGACGGCCCGTACGAAGCCGCGGATCAGGTTTGGCACGTTCTTACGCGGCTCCAGCGGGCCCAGGAAGGCGACGTACGGGGTGCCGTGCAGGCCGAGCCGGTCGGAGGCGTGCGTGATCTCACGCTCGGACGGCGGGTGGAACAGCGCCGGGTCGACACCGTGGTAGGCGACGTCGATGCGGGTCGGGTCGGCCGAGAGGATCCTGATCAGCTCGTCCCTGGTCGCCTTGGAGGGCACGATCACCCGGGCGGCGTGCCGGACCGCCGTGCGGGTCGCGGCGCGGAAGAACGCCGCCTTGACCGCGTCGTGCTGCAGGGGCTCGGTGAAACAGGTGAGGTCGTGCACGGTCGCCACGGTGGGCAGCCCCGGGCTCAGCGGTATCGAGTAGTAGGGGGCGTGGATGACCTGGGCGCCGACCTGCCGGGCCAGGAACGGGAGACCCGTCTGCTCCCACGTCAGGCGGGCGGCCCGGTTGGTGATCCCGTGAGGCCCCGGCACGATCCGTGCGGAGGGCGCCAGTCCGGCGTATCGGGCGGCGTCGGCGCGCTGGCAGACGACCGCGAGGTCAGCGCCCGCCCGGTCCAGTGCGGCGACGAGTCCATCGACGTACCTGATCAGCGCACCGCGATCGGCCGGAACCGCGGCCGCGTCGACGAGCACTCTCGGCGTCAAGAAGGATCGCTCCCCTCATGATCCACATCGGGACGACCGTCCCCTTCCTCTGTTTACTCTATTGCCAGAGTCTCCGGAATCGTGGGGGAAATCACACTGCTTTTCCCGAAGCGTGGTCCTTCCGGGACCCCTCGGCGCGGCGCGCGGCCAGACCGGCGAGACCCGCGCAGAGGAGATCGCCGAGAATGATCACGACCCGGGAGCAGAGCGCCGCCGCGATGGCCGAGCCCTGGTCCAGGACCGGCGCCAGGACGGCCACCATCGCCACCTCGCGCACCCCCGCCCCCGCCGGGACGACGAACGTCATGATCCCCAGGCACCATGACAGCGCGAACGCGCCGATCGAGAACAGGACCGCGGAAAAGCCGGAGGACCCGAGGTCGTGGACGATCACCGCCAGGTGCAGCCCGTACGCGATCCAGCCGAGCAGTGCCCAGCCCAGCGCGGTGAGCATGCCCCGGCGGGTGAGCGGGCGCTCCAGCGGCTCGCGCCTCAGCTTCCGCAGCCCGAATCCGAGGACCGCGTTGATCACCCTCGGCTCGAAGGCCACCGCGAGCACCGGGATCAGCAGGAACACCCACGCGTACGGCGCCACCGACCCCGGCAGCGCCGCCAGCAGGGCCACCCCCGAGACCACCAGCCCGCTGCCGAGCTGCACCGGCAGCGTGAGGAAGAACGCCGCCGCGCTCCGCGACCGGGGCACCCCCAGCTCCCGGCCCATCTCCATCTGGGCGATCACCGGCCACAGCGAGCCCGGGATGTACTTGCCCAGCTGGCCCACGAAGAAGACCCTCGCCCCGGCGCGCAGGGGCAGCGGCGAGCCCAGGTCGGCCAGCAGCGCCCGCCACGTCATCATCCCGCCGCACAGCGCGGCGAGCACCGCGACCAGCGACAGCGCGAGCGACGCCCACGACAGCCGGGCGAACCCCGCGCGGATCTCGTCCCACTGGCCCACCACCACCCACGCGCCGAACCCGAGCGCGACGAGCAGGAAGCCGACGCGGGCCAGCCGCCTCAGGGTGGACGTGCCGGACCCGGCCCGCGCGGTCACGGGAGACCCGCCGGGGACGTACCGGCTCCGGTGATCACGGCTGCGGAGAGGCTCACAAGGGGCATACCGGTTCCAGTGATCACGGCTGCGGGGAGGCTCACAGGGGGCATACCGGTTCCAGTGATCACGGCTGCGGGGAGGCTCACAGGGGGCGTACCCGCTCTGGCGGCCGGGGCAGGGAGAGCCCGGCCGGGCGGCGGTCACCCCTGGTCGCCACCCACAGGTAGGTGGGCACCACCGGCAGCAGGGCCCGCAGCACCGGGCGGGGCAGCCTGGACAGCACCCCGCCCGCCACCCGTCCCACCACGCCGGGGAAGAGCTCGTTCCCGGCGAACGCGGCCGGGGTGGCGAGCACGGGGAAGGTGTAGTCCCACACC
The DNA here is from genome assembly GCF_039537505.1 of Streptosporangium oxazolinicum. NCBI lineage: Bacteria > Bacillati > Actinomycetota > Actinomycetes > Streptosporangiales > Streptosporangiaceae > Streptosporangium > Streptosporangium oxazolinicum. Next base: position 107,766 of record NZ_BAABAQ010000015.1, on the reverse strand, counting down.
CGCAGGCCGCGCACCATTTTCCGCAGGCCGCGGCGGGTGCGGTAGCGCTCGTAGTAGCTGTCGGCCCGGCCGGAGAGCCGCACGTAGCGGTCGGCCAGCGCGGGCGGCAGGTAGGACAGGAACGGCAGCTTGTAGTGCGGCTCCATCACCCCGAGCCGGTTGCCCAGCCCCAGGTAGAGGACGCCGTCGTCGGACAGCACCCGGCGCATCTCGGCCATGATCGCGTCCGGGTCGACCACGTGCTCGTAGATGTGGTTGAAGACCAGCACGTCGACCGAGCCGTCGGGGAAGGGCAGCGCGGTGCCGTCGGCGCACACGAACGCGACCCGCTCGCCGAACCTCTGGGACGCCTTGCGCAGGCCCGGCACGTCGATGTCGACGCCGAACGTGTGCTTCGCGCCCGCCGCAGCCAGTTCGTCGGCGATGAAGCCCGCCGAGCAGCCGATGTCGGCGACCGTCAGACCGGCGAGGACGTCCTTGTCCCTGCCGAGGAAGTGCCCGAGCACCGCGACGATCTTCGCGGCCTTCCTGCGGCGCTTCTCCTCGTCCAGCATCGCCGCCTGGAACTCGGAGTACTCAAGCTGCGCGACCCGCTCGGCGCTCATCACTCGCTCACCGCTCCTCTTCTTCTTCCCCTCCGCGCGTGACGCCGGGACCTTCCCTCCGGACGTCTCCGGGCGTCTCGGGACGGCGTCCTTCGCACGGCACCTCCCGAAAGCATGGCATCTCCCGAAAACACGGCGTCTCCCGAAAACACCGCACCTCCCGAAAGCACGGCACTCCCCGGAAACACGATGCCTCCCGGAGGTACGGCACCTCCCGGAGGCAGGGCGCCTCCCGGAAGGGTGCTTTCAGGACGGTGCCTCGGGGCGCTCCGCCACCGCTCCACCACGCCGCCCAAGAGTACCGGTGACCCACGGCCCTACCGCCGGGTAATGCGGCGTCGTACCCTTGGCGGATGCTCAGCCGACTGCGGTCAAGCCGCCTCCTGCGGGTGCTGCTCGCGCTGGTCGCGGTGGGTTTTCTCGGGTACGGCCTGGTCAGGAACCGTGACGAGACGGCGGCCGCGATCTCCCAGCTGTCGTGGTGGTCGCTCGGCGGGTCCTACCTCTCGGTGATGGCCGGGATCGGCGTCATGACGCTGGCCTGGCGGACGGTGCTGGCCGGGATGGGCTCGCCGCTCCCCCTCGGGAGCACCGCGAGGGTGTTCTTCGTCGGCCAGCTCGGCAAGTACGTGCCGGGCAGCGTCTGGGCGTACGCCGCGATGATGGAGCTCGGCCGCGACCACGACGTCCCGCCCCGGCGCATGTTCGGCTCCGTCTCCCTCGCCCTGCTGGTCTCCCTGGGCTGCGCCCTCCTCGTCGCGGCGGTCACCCTGCGGGAGACCATGACCCAGGCGTGGTACCTGCTCGCGCTGATCCCCGTCATCGCCGTCTGCCTGCACCCGGCGGTGCTCACCTTCGGGCTCAACCTGGCCCTGCGGATCGCCCGCCAGGAGCCCCTCGGCCAGGGACGGCTGCTCAGTGGCAGGGCCGTGCTCCTCGCGGTCGCCCTGACGATCACCGGCTGGCTGGTGTACGGCCCCCACCTGCTGCTCCCCATGGCCGACCTGGGCGCCTCGGGCGCCTCCCTCTATCCGGTGGCGGTCGGCGCCTACGCGCTGGCCTGGGCGACGGGCATCGTCACGGTGATCGTCCCCGCCGGGATCGGCGTCCGCGAGGGGGCGCTGGTGCTCGCGCTGGCGCCGGTGCTCGACTCCCCCAGGGCACTGGTGGCCGCGGTGGTGTCCAGGGTGATGTTCACCCTGGCCGACCTGAGCTGGGCCGGGATCGGCTTCCTCTGGGGACGCCTCTCCGGCCCGGCGGGTCAGCGCGAGGAGACCAGCGTCTCGACGTAGGAGATCCAGTACGGCTCGGGATCGACGGCCTTGACCCCGGCGCGCAGCCGCTCGGGCTCACCCGGCCGGTAGAACGCGGCCAGCGCGGCGCGCAGCCCCTCCACCGAGCCGGGCTCGACCAGCAGGCCGTCCACCCCGTCGGTGACGTGGTCACCGAGCGTGCCCGCCCGGCTGGCGACGACCGGCACCCCGTGCTCGTGGCCGAGCCACACCTGCTGGCTCGCCGTCCCGCTCCGGTAGGGCAGGACCAGCGCGTCCACGTCCGCGAACAGCCCCGGCACGTCGGCCGAGGCCACGTACCCCGGCCGCAGCTCCACCCGCCCGCCCAGGCCCAGTTCGGCGACGAGTGCCCTGGTCGTCCCCTCCAGGCCGCCCCAGAACTCCCCGGCGACCCGCAGCGACACGCCCTCGGGCAGCGCGCGGATCAGCAGGTCCAGCCCCTTGTACGGCCGGACGAGGCCGAAGAACAGCAGCCTGTTGTGCACGCCCTCCTCCGGAGCGTGCCCCCCGGTCCGGGAAGGCAGGTGCGGCGCCATCTCGGCCACCCGCACCGGGGTGGCCGCCAGGTCGCGGGCTTTCTCCGCCTGCCCCTCGGAGTGGACGAGCACCCCGTCCACCCGGCGCAGCAGCGCCCTCATCAGCGGCGCGTCGTACGGCTTGCGCTCGTGCGGCAGGACGTTGTGGCAGAGCGCCACGACCCGGGTCCGGCGGCGCAGGCCGTACAGGACGCCCAGGTAGGGCGGGACCTGCACCGGGCTGAGGACGGTGAGGACGACCAGGTCGGCGCTCCTGAGCCGCCGCCCGGCGCGGACCCAGCCGTCCGGGCGGCGCCAGTCGAGGTCGCGCCGGACGTGCGGGAACGGCTCGCCGTCCGGGGTGTCGGCGGTCTGCCGCCCCGGATACAGGAAGGAGGGGTACTGCGCCCGCCACGACTCGATCACCACGTCGTGCCCGGCGGCCCGCAGCCGGTGGGCGAGCTCGGTGGTGTGCGCGGCCCCGCCGCCCTTGTAGGGGTACGTCGGCCCGACGAGGGCGATCCGCATCTACTCGCTCCTGGAACGCACGATGAGGTCGGCCAGCAGCGCCAGCGAGCCGATGAGCAGACCGGACAGGAAGATCACGATGGTGTTGCTGGTCAGGTAGAAGCCGTAGCGGACGATGTCGACGACGCCCTTGACCAGGCCGATGCCGACCAGCCAGAGCGCGGGCGGCATGAGGACCTTGAGCGGGTTGAAGTACATGACCATCCGCAGCACCTGCAGGATGTAGCGGTAGGCGTCGGAGACGAAGCTGAACTTGGACTTGCCCGCCCGCTTGCTGTAGCCGATCGGCAGGTAGTAGACGTCGTGCTGGTTCGACAGGAACGACAGCGTGATCGTCGTGACGCAGGAGAATCCGGGCGGCAGCAGCCTCAGGTAGGGCTTGGCGACCGACTTGCGAAACGCCCGCAGCCCGCTGTTGAGGTCGGGGATCTTCTGCCCGGCGAGCCGCTCGGCCACCTTGCGGATGAACCACTTGGCCGGGACCCGCAGGAACTTGTGCGAGCCCTCCTCACTGGTCCGCGCGCCCACGACCTGGTCGATCGTCGGGTCCTTCTCCAGGATCTGGATGAGCTCGGGGATGCGCTCGTTCGGGTACGTCATGTCGGCGTCGGTCCACACGACGATCTCGCCGAGGGCCTCCTGCGTGCCGATCCTGCGCACCGTGCCGGAGCCGCCGTTGCGGTGGAAGGCCCTGATCCGCATGTTCGGGAACCTGGGCGCGGCCTCCTGCAGCCTGGCCAGGGTCTCGTCGGTGGAGAAGTCGTCGACCGCCACGAGCTCGTAGGTGTATCCGCTGTGGTCCATGGCCTCGCAGATGCGCTCGACCTCGGCGATGACGTGGTCCTGCTCGTTGTAACACGGCAGGACGATGGTCACGTACGGCGTTGCGTCCACGGCTGATCCACTCTCGGGCTCTCGGGCATGCTCTCGACGGGCGAGGATACTCTGCCCGGACGAGCCCCGAGCCCACATCACCTTCTCGGGACGGCTTCCCGGCACGCCTTTGGGCCGCTCCCCGTCCGCGCCCTCCACCGACCGGAGGCCGCCTGTTTCCGAGCCCTGTCGGCAGCCTCCCCTTCTCTCACGTGTCCGTGTGCCCGCGCGGGACGGTCATCCAGACGTCGGCGGCCAGGGACCAGGTGTTGTTGGGCGGGCCGACGAGGGAACGGTCGTCCTGGCGGGTGCGGAGGTTCATGATGTGGACGGGGGTGCCGTATCCGGAGAGCTGCCGGGACTCGGCGGCGAGCAGGACCGGGGTGCGGCCCGCGGCGCGGACGCGGGCGGACAGGCGCCTGACGTCGGCGGCCCTGGGGACGTCGCCGCGATAGACGGCGAGCCGGGCGGCGGGAAGGCCGCAGACGCCCCGGACGACCTGGGTGAAGCGGGCGGCGGTGACGCGCTCGACGACGAGCACCGAGGCGCGGGGCGGCAGGGCCGCGCACATGGTCTCGACCGCGGCGAGCTCGTCGCGGTCGACCGGGCTGAACGCCGTCCCCCCCGAGGTGATCACCGGGGGAACGAGGAAGAGGACCGCGCCGATCGCGACGAGGCCCCTGAGCACGCCCTGGCCGTACCCCGACCGCCGCGCCCTGTCGCGCGCCCAGCGCAGCCCCCAGACGGCGAGCAGGATCAGGCCGGGGATGACGACGGGAACCAGCCGCCGGGCGGCCCACGGCTGGTCGGGGGTGATGCCGGGCCGGTAGAGCGTGGTGACCGTGGTCCAGCCGATGACGGCCAGCGGCAGCAGCCAGCCGGGAGCCGTCCCCCTGACGAGCCTGCGCGCGAGCACGGCCGCGGCGATCGTGGCCATGATCGCCACGGGAAGCCCGACGTACCAGATCACCCAGTACGCCGAGTTCTCGTAGTAGAGCCGGGAGCCGTCGATCGGCAGGCGGTTGATCCGCTGGACCCCCTCGATGAACTGCGCGGTCACCCGGTCGTCCCGCGTGACGGGCGGCCGGACCACGGTCTCCAGCCACGGCCGGGCGGCGAAGGCCGCCGCGACCAGCACGACCAGACCGGCGGCGATCTCGGGCAGCCTCGGGATCCCGGCCACCCGCCGCAGCGGGGCCGCGAGCCGCGGGGCGAGCGCCGCCGCCACCACGGTGAGGAGCACGACCGCGCCGCAGATGGCCAGCAGCGGGATCACCGAGTCCGACAGGTATCTCAGGTACGGCCTGGACAGCAGGTAGGCGGCGGCCAGGCCCAGACCGGTCCCCGCCGCCAGGCCGCCGAGCAGCGGCACGCCCAGCCGTCCCCCGTCCCTGTCCCCCGCCCGGCGCAGGGCGATGAGCAGCCCGGCGTAGACGAGCACCGGGAGCACGTCGCGCAGCCCGTCGATCCTGATCAGGACGGCCAGCCCGAACACCAGCCCCGCCAAGGCGGCCCCCGCCCGCGCGGGGCCCTCACCGGAACCGGCGACGGAGGGCATGGGCGGCGGATGGTCCGCACCGGTCACCCGGGAGCGGAGCCTGGCCTCGGCGTCGTGCAGCAGGGCGAGGCCGCCGAAGAGCAGCACCAGGGACGGGATCTCGCTGAAGGTCGTCCGCGAGGTGTAGAGGATCGGCAGGCAGACGGCGAAGACCAGCGCGGCGAGGGGTGCCCAGCGAGCCCCGGCGAGCCGGGCGACGACCCCCGCGAGGACGAGCACGGCCGCCGCCCCCAGCACCGGCGGCACCAGCAGCAGCCCCGCGACGTCACCCAGCCAGGCGCCCACCACGTGCAGCATCGGCGCCCCCGGCATGAACTGCGGCACGACCGCGCCGCCGGAGGCGTAGAAACCCACGCTGTCGAAGTGGAGCGCCGGATCGGTGCCGCCGAAGGCCTGCTCCTGGAAGGGGATCGGCAGCGAGCCGTGCCTGGCCAGCCAGACGCCGTACTGCGCGTAGGTGGCGGGGTCACGGCGGACGATCAACTGCTCGCCGTGGAGCAGGCCGTTGAAGATCCCGGAGGCCAGGGCGGCGGCGACCACCCCGGTGACCTGCCAGGCGGTCGCCTCGACGGTATCCGGCAGGTGGCGCAGACCGTACCGGCACAGCAGCGCGACGACCGCGAGCCCCAGCGGGACCGCGACGAGCGGCCGGAACCAGCCGAGCAGCAGCAGCGGCAGCCCTGCCAGCAGCCAGCCCGCCAGGACGAGCACGGGCGCGACGGAGACCACGGCGAGCACCCTGCCCGCCGAGGGCCTGCGCGTACGGTCCAGCCAGCCGGTGGTCATGATGCGAACCGAGCGTAGTACCAACCCGGACCCGCACCGGGCACGCCGGGCCTGGACGGACACGGGTCCGGGCGGCCGGGGGCGTGGAGAGGGCAGGGGACCGAGGGCCAGGGGGCGGGGTCAGGGGGCGGGGCGCGGACAACGGACCCGACACGAGCGCGGAACCCGACACGAGCCCGATACGGACCCGACACGCGCACGGGCACGGGCCCGACATGGATACGGGCTCGACACGGACACGGCACCGACCCGACACGGGCCCGGCGCGAACGCGGGGCCGGGTGGGAGCCGGTAGCGTACGCGCAGCGTGTGAGGAGGGCGAAGAGGGGGACGAGTGATCGGGTGGGTGCGGCGGTATCGCGGGTTTCCTGGCGACCGCGAGTTTCCCGACCGCCCCGGGCTCCCGGGACACCGCCGGCTCCTGGACCACCGCTGGTTCCTGGTCGTGCTGGCCGCGGGGATCGCGCTGCGGGTGATCACCATGCTCGGCTACCGGCCCGCGCTCTGGTTCCCCGACTCCTACACCTACGTCGTCACCGCGCTGAAACCCCGGCCCGACCTGGTCCGTCCCGCCGGATATTCGATGTTCATGCGACTGCTCGAACCGTTCCACGAGTTCGCCGTCGTCGCGCTGGCCCAGCACCTGCTCGGGCTGCTGGTCGGCGTCCTGGTCTATCTCACCGCGCGGCGGCTGCGGGCGCCCGGCTGGGCCGCGACGCTCGCGTCCGTCCCCTCCCTCCTGGACGCCTACCAGATCGAGCTGGAGCACCTGCTGGTCTCCGACACCCTGTTCGCGGTCCTGGTCATGTCGGCGGCCTGCCTGGCCGTGCGCGGCTCCGTCGGATGGCGTACGGCGTGCGGGATCGGGCTGCTGCTCGCGGCGGCGACGCTGACCAGGACCGTCGGGCTGCCGCTGGTGGCGCTCTTCGCGGCCTGGCTGATCTTCAGGGAGCGGGGCCGGGTGTTCGCGGCGGGGGTGATGCTCGCCACCGCGACGGTGCCCATCGTGGGGTACGGGGCCTGGTTCTACGCCACGTACCAGCGGATCGGCATCGTGGGCGCGAACGGCGTCTTCCTGTACGGCAAGACGATGACCTTCGCCGACTGCGGCGTGATGCGCCCGCCGCCGGACCTGGCGGTGCTCTGCGACCCCCGCCCGCCCGCTCAGCGGCCCCCGGCCCAGGAGTACGTCTGGGCGCAGGACTCCCCCCTGGTCAAACTGCCCGGCATCACCTTCACCCGGACGAACGACACGCTGGCCGGGCGGTTCGCGTCGCTCGCGATCCTGAGCCAGCCGCTGGACTATCTCGGCTCGGTCGCCACGGAACTGGCCCGCTCGTTCACCGTGGGCCGCCCGGTCTACCCGGACCAGGAGGTCTACGACTACTACCGGTTCCCCGCGACACCGCCCCCGCCACCGGGGCGCTATCCGGCGACGGTGGGGGCCGAGGCGGCGAAGCGCTACGAGCGGGGCCCGATCTCCACCCGGATCGTCGAACCGTACGCGGGCTGGATGCGTACCTATCAGGGAATCGCCGGACTGCCTGGCGCGGCGGTCCTGGTGATCCTGCTGCTACCGCCCGCGGCGGCGTGCGTCCGGCGCTTCCGGCCGGACTCCACGGCGTGGGCGCTGCCCTGGTCGGTGGCGGTGGTGCTGCTGGTGATGCCGCCGGCGGTGGCGGAGTTCGACTACCGGTACGTCCTGCCGGCCGTGCCCGCCGCCTGCCTGGCAGCGGCACTTGTCGCTCGTAAACCTAATTTCAGTAACATTCCAACGAATGTCCGTATTTGAGTATGCTGGCCGCCGGATCATCATGGCGGTGTCAGGGGGCGGTCTTGGCCAAGTTCGCATCATTACGACTCCTGGCGCGCACCCCGTGATCTACCCTTTGGGCTCGATGATCGAGCACGAGCACCGGACGACGCCACCTCCGAGCGGGAGGATCGCATGAGCGACCACCGGCAGGCGGCCGTCAGAGACCGCCGGAGCGAACCGAGCTCCCCCGGCCACCGGGGAGCGCGGCGCGCGAGAGGGGACGCCCCCCCGGAAGGCCCGCCGGGAGACCTCCCTCCGCATCCGAAGGAGAAGGCGCCGAAGGGCAGGGGCCGCAAGCAGCGGAAGCTCAGCATCGGCGCCTGGGCCAGCATCGCGGCGACCGGCCTGCTGGTGCTCGGCACCCTGGGCGGCTACAAGGTCTACCGCGACACCCTCGGCGAGTTCCAGACCGTCGACCTCAGCGGCAAGCTCGGCCAGAACCGGCCCGCGGCCGTCAAGGGCGCCCTCAACGTGCTCATCGTGGGCTCCGACACCCGCGAGGGCGACAACCTCAAGTACGGCCAGCAGATGGCCGACGCGGGCAAGCGCACCGACACGATCATCCTCATGCACATCGCCCCCGACCGCGACAAGGCGACCTTCGTCAGCTTCCCCCGCGACTCGGTGGTCAACATGCCCCCCTGCAAGGCGGAGAACGGCGCGCCCGTCGCGGCCCGCACCGAGATGATCAACGCCGCCTACAACGAGGGCGGCATCACCTGCACGATCACCACGCTGGAGTCGCTCACCGGCATCCGCATCGACCACTTCGTCGAGGTCGACTTCACCGGCTTCAAGAACATCGTGAACGCCCTCGGCGGCGTCAGGATCTGCCTGACCAAGCCGGTCGACGACAAGAAGTCCAAGCTCACCCTCGCGGCGGGCTGGCACCTCCTCGCGGGTGAGAAGGCGCTGGGCTACGTCCGGCTGCGCAACTACGGCGACGGCAGCGACATCGGCCGCATCAAGCGCCAGCAGGTCTTCCTCAGCCAGGTGGTGAAGAAGGCCACCAGCAGCGAGCTGCTCACCGACCCCGGCAAGATGCTGAACTTCATCACCACCACCGCCCAGTCCGTCCGGATGGACGAGGACCTGGCCAAGGACACCAACACCCTCCTGCAGATCGGGCAGAGCGCCCAGAAGCTGACCGCGAACGGCGTCAAGCTGATCACCGTCCCGTGGGGCCCCCACCCCGCCGACCCGAACAGGGTCGCCTGGTTGCAGCCGTACGCCGACCAGCTGTTCGCCGCGATCAAGAACGACACCGAGGTCACCCCGCCCCCGGACCCCAAGGCCAAGCCCGCCGTCAAGCGTGAGCAGGTCAGGCTCCAGGTGTTCAACGGCACCGACACGCCGAACCGGGCCAGGGAGGTCGCCGCCGAGCTGGCCGAACAGGGCTTCGTGATCACCCACGTCGGCAACGCCCGCCCGGCGACCGGCAACGTGCCCACCACCACGGTGCGGTACGCCAAGAAGGACACCGCCGACGGCGTCTCGTACGGCGACGCGGTGGCCGCCAGGCTCTCCGGCGACAAGCGCGCCCCGGTCTCGGGCAAGATCAAGCCGGTCACCACCGAGAAGTACGTCCCGGCCGTGGCCCCCACGCCCACCCCGGGCGCCAAGGCCCCGACCGGTCCGGTCATCCAGCTGGTCATCGGCGCCGACTGGCCGGGCGTCCGTGTCCTCCCGAAGATCCCCGACGCCCTCACGGACAAGATCGTCGACAGCAAGACCGACCCCTGCAGCTGAGGCAGCTCCCCCGGTGGCCCGGTCCGCCCTGCGGCGCGACCGGGCCGATCACCGTGGCCGGGCCGGCAGAACGACCAGGCCGGCCTCCGTGGCCGGAGGCGGCCATACGGCGGCCATGTGGCCGTGAGATCGGGCGGAGAGCCGGGCCTCGCAGCCGGAGCCGACGACGAAAACTGGCGAACCGGACATCGCGACTGGGTGACGGGGAGCCGTCGCCCGGGTGAACGGCGGGTACCGGCCGTTCCCGGGATTGTGGACAGTCACGATTACCCGAGAACCGCCCGAATCAGAGTGCGCCTGTGCGACAGAGGGCGCACAGTCGGTTTAGGGTTGGTCAAGGCGGCGAGGCGAACGCGCGCCCGCGTCCCCCGGCCCGCCCCCGGGCACCTCGCACGTCTGCCCGACTACTCACCGGTCTCCGACAGATAGCTGAGCCTCCCCCTCGTGAGCGACATCCGATCCTTCCAGGTGCCTGCCCCCCAGGACGACGGCGGTTCCGACCCCGGCTCCGGCGGGCCCACCGGTGGGCAGGGCCGGAGGTCCGCCCCGTGGCCCGCGCCCGGCCACGCGCAGGCGCCCGGTGGATCCCAGCCCTCGTGGCCGGAGCCGCCGGGTCCGGCCACCTCCGGCGGGACGTCTCGGCGCGACACCGGGGACGCCCGCGGGGAGAGCACCGGCGAGGTCACCGAGTGGGGGGCCTACCCGGCCTATCGCGAGCCCCACCCCAGCGGACCCCACCCCAGCGAGCCTCACCACGGCGGACCCCACTCCAGTGGATCCCACCTCGCCGGACCCCCCTTCGGTGGATCCCACAGCTCTCACGACCCGCTCGACCTGTCCAAGCCCCTGACCCCCGAGCCGGTCCCCCAGGAGCCCTCGTGGAGCCGTGAGGAGCCCGCGTGGGCGCAGGACGGGCCGTCGTGGGCGCGGGAGGGGTTGCCGTCATGGGCGGCGGAGGGCCCCACCCCTCCGCAGGGCGCCCCCCAGGCGCCGTCCCCCCGGCCCGACTGGGCCCCGCCACCCACACCACCACGCGTCCCCCCGCCGGGAGGTGCCGCGCCCCCTCGGGCTCCCGGCCGGGCGTCCGCCCCCGGACAGCCCCGGTTCCCCGAGGACCCCGAGCTTCCCGGACGGCCCCGGCTCCCCGGAGAGCCCCAGGCTCCCGTGCGGTTCCCGGACCCGGACCCGGGCCGTCCGCCGTCCGCCCCGCGGCCCCGGCAGGAGCCTCGGCCGTCCGGTGAGCGCCCCTTCTCGTACTGGGAGAGGGAGAACACCGGCAGGGAGAGCGAACCCTCGTTCTGGAACCAGGGCCCGCAGGCCGAACAGGAGCTGCGGGCGGAGCGCGAGCGCGAGCCGGTCGCCGAGGAGGAGACCCCGGCCCCTCCGGTCAAGAAGAAGCGCGAACCGTACCTCGACAACGTGAAGTTCGTCCTGATCGCCCTGGTGGTGACGGGCCACTCGCTGGTCCCCACCCTGAAGGCGCACTCGGCGGAGTCCGCGTACCTGTTCATCTACATGTTCCACATGCCGGCGTTCGTGCTGATCAGCGGCTATCTGGGGCGCAACTTCTGGAACTCCAACGCGAAGATCAACAAGCTGGTCGACACCCTGCTGATCCCGTACGTGGTCGTGGAGATCGGTTACGCGCTGCTCCGCTACGGGCTTGGCCAGAAGTGGACGCTGACGATAATTGATCCGGCCTGGCTGAACTGGTATCTGCTCGCCCTGGTCCTCTGGCGGATCTCCACGCCCATCTGGACGCGGATGCGGCAGCCGCTGCTGGTCGCGGTGGTCATCTACATGGCCGCGGGCTTCTCGGAGATCTCCGGCGACTTCAGCATCGACCGCTTCTTCGGCCTGCTGCCGTTCTACGTGCTCGGCCTGCTGCTCAAGCCGGAGCACTTCGACCTGCTCAAGCCCCTCTGGGTCAAGATCACTTCAGCGGTCGTGCTCGTCGGCGCCGCCGTGGTGGCGGTCGTCATCGCGCCCCGCGTCCCACTCGACCCGATCTACTTCCGCTACAGCTTCAAGGCCATGGACATGTCCTGGTGGCTGGGCTTCGGCGTACGCGGCGCCGTGCTGATCGCGGCGCTGATCATGACGATCGCGGTGCTCGCGCTGGTCCCCCGGGGCGAGACCTGGTTCTCCGACCTCGGCACCCGCACCCTGTACGCCTACCTGCTCCACGGTGTCGTGGTGGTCATCGCCAAGGACCAGGGCTGGCTGAGCTTCCCCTGGCTGTACGGCCCGCTGGGCGTGGCGGCGATCGCGTCCAGCTCGCTCGCCCTCGCCATCGTGCTGTGCCTGCCGGAGACCCGCAAGCTTTTCAAGTGGATGCTCGAACCCCGCCTGGTCTGGCTCTACCGGCGCCCGTCCCCGCCCGCCGCCACCACCACCGCTACCACCGCACCGGCCGACGCCGCACCCGCCGCCCAGGAGAGTTCAGCCTCAGTTACCCGGTAATTAACCCAACACATCCGGTGATGACGGAACGAACACCCAGCATCAGCATATGAGGGTATGCGTCGCGACAATCGCTCATCACCCAGAGGACGCCCGGATCATGCATCGGCAGATCCGGTCGCTCCTCGACGCCGGGCATGAGATCACCTACGTCGCCCCCTTCACCGACTGCAACGTCACCCCGGATCCCGGGATCCGCGCGATCGACGTGCCCCGGGCGACCGCCAACCGTCGCGGACGCGCCCTGAAGGCCGCGCGGGGAGCCCTCAGGCGCGGGGTGGAAGGCGCGGACCTGCTGGTCGTGCACGACATGGAACTCCTGTTCCGCCTGCCCAGGCAGCGCCCCGTCACCGTCTGGGACGTACGCGGGGAGATCGGGACCGCCACGTCGGGCACCGGCCTCTCCGGCCACCTGCGCCGCGCCCTGCCCGCGCTGGTACGCCGGGTCGAGGCCCGCGCGGAGCAGCGCCTGCACCTGATCCTGGCCGAGGACTCCTACCGGGAGCGGTTCTCCGGGCCCCACCCGGTCGTGCCCAACGCCGCCTACGTCCCCCCGCGCCCGCCCGCGCCGCCCGGCCGTAACCGGGTGGTCCACGTGGGCCACCTCTCCGAGGCCGGGGGCGTGGCCGAACTGGTCGAATCGGCCCGGCGGCTGCTCCCGCACGGGATCAGGCTCGACCTGATCGGCTCCGCCGACATCCGGATCAGGCCGCTGCTGCGGGACGCGCAGCGGGAGGGCCTGCTCGACTGGTACGGCTACGTGCCCAACCGGCACGCGCTGCGGATGGCCGAGGGGGCGATCGCCGGACTGTCGCTTCCGCACGACGCGCCCGGCCCCCGGCCCGTACCCGCCAAGATCATCGACTACATGTCCCGGGGAGTCCCCGTGGTCACCACCCCCCTGCCCGCCGCCGCGTCCATGGTCGAGAGGATCGGGTGCGGTGTCGTCGTCCCCTTCGGGGACGCCGAGGCGACCGTACGCGCGGTGCTGGCGCTGCGGGACGACCCGGAAGGAGCGGCCGGGATGGGGACGCGCGGCCACGCCGAGGCCCTGGCCCACCACAACTGGCCGGACCACGCGGGCGCGTTCGTCGGACGATTGGAGGAATGGGCGGGCAAACCAGTGACGTCGGGCCAGGAGATTGGTGTACTGGAGGCATGGCACGCCATCTGATCCAGGGACGCGAGGTCGCCATGCCGGTCCGCGTCCGCGACGTCATGGTCTGCAGCGCGTCCTACCTGGTCCGGGCGGACGCCGCGCGGGCCGTGATCGCCTACTCGCGTCTGGACGTCGCCGAGGTGCTGCCCCGCAAGGCCCTGTGCACGCTGGTGTTCGCCGACTACCGCGACGGTGACCTGGACCGCTACCACGAGTTCGGCGTCGCCTTCCTGGCCAGGCCGCCCGGCGCGGGCCACGTTCCCGGCGGGGGGCTGCGCGCGAACCTGTCCGAGCTGCACCGCACCGGCGCCGGGGCGTTCGTCCACTGGCTCCCGGTCGACCAGGGCTTCACCATGGAGGCGGGCCGCGCCATCTGGGGTTTCCCCAAGGAGCTCGCCGACATCGACCTGCGGATGTCCTCCCCCTACAAGCGGTGCATCCTGCGCAAGGACGGCCGCCTGGTGCTGGACCTGCTGATCAAACCAGGCGTCCCGGTGCCGGGAACCGGCATGATGACCGCCCTCGACGCCTACAGCCACCTGGACGGCGTCACCCGCCGCATCCCGTGGTCGATGTCCCCCAGGGGGATCCGCACGCGTCCCGGGGGCGCCCTCATCCGCCTGGGCAACCACCCGATCGCCAAGGAGCTGAGCGAGCTCGGCCTGCCCAAGCGCGCCCTGGTGACGAGCACGATCTCCCACCTGTCCATGACCCTCGGCGAGGCCAAGGAGCCCTGAGGGCCCCGGCGAGGAGATCGGAAACCGGGGTTTCGGGAGGGCCCCTCCGGAAGCCCCGCCCCGCGAGAAGCCGGGATCGGGCGCCGACCTCCGGGAAGAGTCCCCGAAAAGTCCCGGGAGGAGCCGCGCCGGATCAGCTGTCGAGTTCCAGAAGGGGCAGCTCGGCCCTCGTTGGCAGGCCCTGCCAGTCGCTGGGGCCCGACGAGGCGAAGGCCGCGAGCAGGCCGCCCCGGCGCAGCCGGTCGGCCGGGTGGAGACCTTCCAGCAGCGCGCTGAGATAGCCCGCGACGAAGGCGTCCCCGGAGCCGCCGGGGTCGACCACGGGCGCGGAGAGACCGGCGGCGTCGTGGCGGACCCCGTCGACCCGTACGCTCGCCCCCCGGGCGCCGCGCGTCACGATGACCTCGCGATCCCCGGTGAGCGCGGGCTTGACCAGGTCGAGCTCTGTCTGCCGGACGAACAGCACATCGGCGGAGCAGGCCAGCACGCTGAGGATCTCCTCGGCCTCGCGCAGGTCGGGCCAGAGCTGGTCGTGGTAGTCGATCGCCACCGAGACCGCGACCCCGGCGGTCCGCGCGGCGCGTACGGCGGCGTGCATGGCGTCGCGGGCGCTCAGCGCGGCGGTGATCCCGCTGACGTGCAGGACGCGGGAGGCCGCGATCCGGTCCACCGGGACGTTCCCCTGGGCCAGCCTGACGCCGGTGCGGTAGTACGTGATCCTGGCCGCCTGGCCGAGCCTCGACTCCTTCAGGAGGATCCCGGTCGGGGACCCCTCGTCCACCCGGGCGTCGGAGACGTCCACGCCCTCGCCGCGCAGCGTGGTGAGGATCCTGGCCCCCAGCTCGTCGCCGCCGACCTTGCCCAGCCAGCTCACCCGGTGGCCGAGCCGGGACAGCCCGACCGCGACGGTGAACTCGGCTCCGGCGATGTCCAGCCTGGCCTCGTGCTCGTGGCGGATCCGGCCGCTCGTCACGACGCCGAACGCCTCACCGAGGGTGTAAACGTCCATGGCCGGCCGGGGATCAGACGATCGGCGGGCGGCCGAGGCGGAGCATGCGCCAGGCGGTGTTCCAGCCCATGGGACGGCGCTCGCCCGCGGGCTCGCGGAGCCCCTCGGTGAAGCCCTTGAACCATGCGCGCAGGGCCGCCCTGGAGCGCTCGCGGGCCAGGGTCAGCACGATCCAGTTGAGGAGATAGAGCACGGCCAGCACCCAGGGAAGGTTGCGGCGGGCCAGCCAGACCCGGTTGCGGGCGTTGAGACGGTAGAAGTCGGTGTGCCGGGTCGGGGGGACCTGCGGGTGGTACATGACCGTCTTGGCGTCGTACTCGATGCGGTAGCCCTCGCCGAGGAGCCGCCAGGCCAGGTCGGTCTCCTCGTGGGCGTAGAAGAAACGCTCGGGGAGCCCGCCGACCTGGAGGAAGGCCGAGCGGCGGATGGCGCACGCGCCGCCCAGGAAGGTGGTGACCGGGGAGGAGCGCTCGGGGTCGCCCGCGCGCAGGCGGGGGACGTGGCGGCGCTGGCCGAGGCCGCCCTCGGGATCCTTCACCCGGAAGGAGACGACCGCGAGGTCGTGCTCGGTGGAGAAGCGCTCCCGCAGGTGGGAGACGAGCCCGGGGTCGGCGTACCAGCCGTCGTCGTCGAGGAAGAGGACGACGTCGCCCGAGCACTCCTCGACGCCGCGGTTGCGGCCCGCGGGGATGCCCGCGTTGTGGTTCAGCCGCACACTCCTGATCGAGGCCGAGGACCCCGGGGGCACGGTGGCCGACAGCTCGGGGACGTCCGCGCCGTTGCCGACGATGACCACCTCGACGTCACCGTCGACCTGGTTCAGCGCGGACTCGACCGCCCGATCCAGCTCGGGGACACGGTTGCCCATGGTGAGGATGACGCACGAGATCTTCAACGGGTCATCGTCCTGACGCGTCGAGAGCACGTACGGAGCATACTTTCATGATCACCGAGTCTGCTGGGTCGGGAATTCTGGCGGGGCTGGAGTTTCCTGGTATACCGGGGAACAAGCGTATCGGAACCGTCGGCGAACACCCACCAAACAACGGGGTGTTCGCACCTACGACGCGCCCGGACGCCATCCGGTTCCTCATGAGAGCCGCCTGGACGCCAGAATGCTGACCAGATGCATGATCATCTGCAGCACGGCGACGATCACGCAGGCCACCACGAGGATCCTCGTCGCCGCCAGCCCCCCGTTGAGCGCGTCCCAGATCGCGGCGACCACCACGAGGAGGGACAGCTCGACCGCCTGCACGATCCGGTGGAACCTCAGCGCCGCGGCCGCCTTGCGCGCCATGCCCAGACCGCGCGACCGGAAGTGCTCGGCCGAGGCCTCGGTCGCCGCGACCAGCCCGGAGCGGGCGCGGGCCACGTCGACCAGGTCGGTCTCCGCCTTGATCAGGATGGCGCCGAGCGCGGCGGCGAACCCGATCACGGTGTACCAGTCGGGCAGGATCTCCGACGCCCGGAAGCCCAGTCCGATGAGGATCGCGGCCTCGGCGAAGTAGTGGCCGACCCGGTCGAGGTAGACGCCGGTGATGGAGGTGCGGCCGGTCCAGCGGGCCAGCTCTCCGTCGGAGCAGTCGAGCAGCAGGTACAGCTGGACCAGCAGGGCCGCGAGGACGGCCGCCCAGAGTCCGGGCAGCGCGAGCACGGCTCCGGCCAGCAGGCCGGTGAGGATCATCAGCCAGGTGGTCTGGTTGGGCGTGATCGGCGTCTTGGCGAGGAACCAGGTGACGTAGATCGACAGCTTGCGCATGTAGAGAGCGCCCGCCCAGTGCTCGCCGCTGTTGCGGTCCATGGTCGTGTGCGGCTGGGCCACCGCACGGAGCTCAGCGACCGACGGCCCGGACATAATCCTCCACCCGATCGCGAATCTCCGGCTCCGACAGGCGCAGATGCTCAAGGATCGTGTAGCGGCCGGGGCGCGTGGCCGGGGCCAGCATGACCGCCTCGGTGAACCGGGCCGGTGACAGCCCCACGTCGGCGGGGGTGACCGGCAGCTCGTGCCCGCGCAGGCAGTCGACGACCTGACCGAGCCTCCGCGAGTCCTCGCGGAGGAAGAAACAGAATGCGGCACCTATCCCGGCGAGCTCGCCGTGGTTGGAGGTGCCGGGAAAGAGCTGATCCACGGCATGCAGGATCTCATGGTCTCCGCCACTCGAAGGACGGGAGGAGCCGGCGACCACCATCGACATGCCCGACAGGATGAGCGCCTCGGCCAGCACGGTGAGGAACGCGTCGGACTCGA
Organism: Streptosporangium oxazolinicum; assembly: GCF_039537505.1. Lineage (NCBI taxonomy): Bacteria > Bacillati > Actinomycetota > Actinomycetes > Streptosporangiales > Streptosporangiaceae > Streptosporangium > Streptosporangium oxazolinicum. The sequence continues at coordinate 90,422 of NZ_BAABAQ010000015.1, read as the reverse complement.
TCGAGTCGGACCTGCCGATCACCGCCTCCGCCGCGGTACGGGCCATCGCGCAGGCCAGGCCGTCGATCGGCTCCCCGCGCTCGCTCGCGCCGAGCTGCCAGTCCTCGATCGCGGAGAGGTTGCTGACCACGTCGCCGACCCCGGATCGGACCAGCGAGGCGGGCGCGTCGTGCACGAAATCGAGATCGACCATGATGGCGAGCGGCATGGGCACACCGAAGGAACCCTTGCCGCCGTCGTGCGACAGCGAGGCCACCGGCGAGCAGATCCCGTCGTGCGACAGGTTGGTGGCCACCGCCACCATCGGGATCCCGGCCAGCGACGCGGCGTACTTGGTCACGTCGATGGTCTTGCCACCGCCGATGCCCACGACCGCCTCGTACGCCCCCTTGCGCAGGTCGGCGCCGAGCGAGATCGCCGCGTCGACCGAGCCGTCGGGCACCCGGAAGACCTCGGCCTTGCCGAGCGAAGGAGTGATCACCGAGGCGATCCTGTCTCCCTGGCCCGCGCCCACCGCCACCGCCACCCGGCCCGAGGTCGCCACCCTGCTGTCGGCCAGCAACGAGCCCAGCTGGGCGACGGCGCCCCGGCGCACCTCCATGGACAGGGGGGCCGGGAGCATCCTGGCTAGTATCGGCACGCGATCTCCCGCGCCTTGGCGAGGTCGTCGTGGTTGTCCACCTCGACCCACGGGACGTCGCCGATCGGGGCGACGGCGATCTTCTCCCCGCGGGCGACGAGCTCCTGGTAGCCGTCCTCGTAGTAGAGCTGCGGGTCGCGCTCGAAGGTGGCCTGGAGGGCGTCGGCGAGACGGTCGCCGATGCCGGGACGGATGAGCGTGGCGCCGATGTACTCACCGGCGGCGCCGGCCGGGTCCATCAGCTTGGTGATCAGCCGCAGGTGGCGGTCGTCGTCGAGGGTGACCTTCATCTCCTCGTCGGCGAGCTTCTTGACGTCGTCGACCGCGAGCAGGATGTCGGTGGTCGCCGGCGCGGAGAGCAGCGTCTCCTCCACCGAGACGGGGTGCACCGTGTCGCCGTTGACCAGGAGCACGCCCTGGTCGAAGTAGTCGCGGGCGCACCACAGGGAGTAGGCGTTGTTCCACTCCTCGGCCTTGTCGTTGTGCACGAGGGTGAGCTTCACGCCGTGCCGCCGTTCCAGCTCGGCCTTGCGCTCGTGGACCGCCTGCGCCTGGTAGCCGACGATGACCACGACGTCACGGAGATCGGCGGCCGCGAGGTTGCGCAGCGAGATGTCCATGATCGTGGTGTCGCCGTCGACCGGCACGAGCGCCTTGGGCAGCGTGTCCGTGTACGGCCGCAGGCGTCGTCCGGCCCCGGCGGCCAGCACCATTCCCAGCAACGTGCACTCCTCATTAGGGTGAGAGCCTCCGGCGGGCACTCCTAGGCCCCAAAGATTAGTTGCCTTCAGGCCCTGATCGTGTAATCGAGGGTTTGCCGGGTGTTCTCAATCGTGTGCCCCGAGGTCGGCCGCGTCCACCCCGAACCTCGGGGCGGCCAGCCAGCAGGTGACGCTCTCCCAGGAGAAGAGGCACCACAGGTAGAGCGAGAGCAGGGCGAACACCAGCGTGACCTGCCCGGCGAGCCCGCCCAGGGCGATCAGCAGCATCCGGCCGTCCCAGCCGAGACCGGATGTGGCCAGCCAGGACGGCGGGTAGACCCGCTGCCTCAGCCGGTAGACGACGTCGTAGTGGTGGAAGGCCATCGCGCCGAGCAACATGAAGATCAGCCCCGGCGGCACGTCGTGCGCGAAGCCCACCGAGGCCACGAAGCCGTACTCGGTGAGGCGCAGGATCGGCGGCACCAGCCAGTCGAGCCGGCCGTCGTGGGGGTGGGAGCTGCCGGGCCCGGCCAGCAGCAGCGCCACCGCGGGGGCGAACACCGCCAGCCCGTCGCTGCCGGCCACGCCGACCAGCAGCAGCACCCCGGTCACGAACATCCCGACGATCGCGGGCGGCAGTGGCGGGAGCTGCCCGGCCACCAGGGCGCCCATGCCCCTCGACAGCACCCCGTCGTCGCGGTAGGCGACGACGGCGCTTCGCGGCACCGGCGCCATGTGCACGGAAATCATGATCGCACCTGCTCCTCTCCCTCGCCTGGCGGGAGATCCGCCCCGCCGGTCATGGACCCCGCCGTCTCCGGTCATCGGCTGAGCGACCTTCCCGTCCGGCCCGAGAGGATGTAGAGGGCGGCGATCCCGCCCCAGACCAGCAGCGCGATGAAGGTCACCCGGGCGTTGAAGAGGGCGGCGGTCACCGCGATCAGGGCCATCCGCTCCCCGATGGGCAACACGATGATCTTCTTGAACCAGCGGGTGGGCGACGCCTTCTCCATGCCCCGCGAGAGCCGCAGGATCAGGTTGCCCGCACCGGGCCCGGCACCGGGCGCGGCGGCGGCCCTTCCCAGGGGGTCCACCCGCCCGTCCTCGGGACCCATCCGCCCGTCCCCGGGATCCGGCTCGCCTCCCGTACGGGCGACCGGTGCGGCGGCCCGGTCATCGCCGTCACCTGCTCCGATGTCGCCTCCCCCCAGGTCGCCTTCGCCCTCGCTCGCGACCGGCGTCCATCCCGCGTCGGCCCCCGCGTAGGCGGCCCGTCGCTCCGGCCGCCTCGCGGCACCGGCCGGGTCGGTCAGCGAACCCGCCGCCCTGACCCAGGCGGCGCCCACCCGGCTCGCGTCGGCACGCGCCCCCGCGTACGAGAAGTCGATCATGTGACGGAGCATCTGCAGGATCATCGCGGACACCGCCAGCGCCCAGATGCCGTCCGGCCCGCCGCCCGCGACCTCCAGCCCGGCCGCGTACCCGATGGCGAGGCCCAGGTAGACGGCGTACTCCTTGACGCGGTCGAAGGTGGCGTCCAGCCACGCCCCGAGCGGCGAGAAGGCGCGGGTGTAGCGGGCGAGCTGGCCGTCGACGCAGTCGAGCACGAACGACAGGTAGAGCAGGACCGCCCCGGTGACCATGCCGGACCTGGTGCCCACGGAGAACCAGACCGCGGCGAGCGCGGCGAGGCCGACGGATATGCCGGTGACCGCGTTCGGCGTGAGGCCGAGCCGGGCGGCCGGCTTCACGAGGTGCCTGGACCAGGAGCTCACCGCGTACGTGGCGAAGAAGCCGTCGTTGGACTTGACCGCGGCGTCCAGCCTGGCCTCGTTCTCGTCGACCTCGGCCAGCCGGGACACGGCCGCGTCGGCGTCCGCCTGCCCGGTCATCCGGTCGGCGCGCAGGCGGCCGAGCCTGGCCGCGCGCACCTGGGCGCCGGAGCGGACCAGGCCGACCAGGAGCAGGCCGGGGACCTCGCCGCCGTCCATCGGGCCGAAGCCGCCCGACTCGGCGAGCTCGGCGAGCCTCTCGGCCGTCTCGGCGAAGCCCGCGAGGTCGGGTACGCCGACCTGGAGCGCGCCCCTGAAGGTGCCGTTGGTCTCACCCGCCTCGTGGAAGGAGGTGCCCGCGGCCACCACGGACCTGCTGTCGGTCCTGACCGGCGGGCGCGTCGGCCCCGGGTCGTCGCCCCGCTGGCTCACCAGCGCGGCGGTGTCGCGGGCCGGGTGCTCCACGAGCATGGCCAGCGCCTCGGTGTGCGCCACCAGGTCACCGGCGACCACCAGCACCGGGCCGATGGACGAGCGGGCCACCTTCGCGATCCTGCGCAGATCGTCGGCGAGCCCTCTCGACCCCTCGGTCCCGATCATGTGGGTGCCGCCGGACGCGTGGATGATGTCGCTGGAACGGGCCACCACGTGCACGTCCCGTACGGGAAGCGTGGCGAGCTGGCCGGTCAGCCTGTCGAGGAGGGTCCCGCCGGAACATCGGAGGCCAGACGCCTCGGTGGTGGCGAGCACGACCGCGACCGCCTGTGAGGCGCCGGACGAGGCGTTGGCGTGAGGGTCAGGCAATCCGGGCTCCTTCGTATCCGACGGGATCACCGTACGAATCGGGGAGTGCGCACTCAGCGTAGCTAGATCTTGACGGGATAGCACGGGAGCACGCCGGACGATCAAGTACGCACCCATTACGCTCGCCATATCCGAACTGTCAAAGGAATCTGATCGTGGCCGAACGTGAACCGCGTCCCCGAACCGTCGGTGTGATCCTGGCAGGCGGCGTCGGCCGGCGCGTCGGCCACGACACGCCCAAACAGCTGCTGGAGATAGCGGGCAGGACAATTCTCGAACACACCCTCGCCCTGTTCCAGGGGGCACCGGAGATCGACGAGATCATGGTCCTGATGGCCCCCGGCTTCACCGGGGAGGTGGAGCGGATCGTCGAGCGCGGCGGCTTCACGAAGGTGACCGGGATCCTGGAGGGGGGCGCGAGCCGCCCGGAGACCACCTGGCGGGCGCTGCGGGCCCTGGGCACCCGGGAGTGCCACGTGCTGCTGCACGACGCCGTACGGCCGCTGACGGAGCCCAGGATCATCGCCGACTGCGTCGAGGCGCTGCGGACCTTCTCCGCGGTCGAGGTGGCGATCCCGAGTTCCGACACGATCGTGGTGACCTCGCGGGGGCCGCACGGGGAGGTCGTCAGCGACGTCCCCGACCGCGCCGGCCTGCGCCGCGTCCAGACCCCGCAGTGCTTCCGGCTCTCGGTGATCCGCGAGGCGTACGAGCGCGCCTTCGCCGACCCCGGCTTCGGCGACCGGCCGCCCACCGACGACTGCGGCGTGGTGCTGCGCTACCTGCCCGACGTGCCGATCCACGTGGTGCCGGGCAGCGAGCGGAACATGAAGGTCACGCACCCGGTGGACCTCTTCGTCGCCGACGGGCTCCTCAGGCTCGCCGCGAGCGACGTCCCCGCCCGCCCCGACGCCACCCTGCGCGAGGCGCTGGAGGGCAGGACCGTGGTGGTCTTCCGCGCGGACGACGGCGCCGGCGCCGAGGTGGCGCGGCTGGCCGGACAGCACGGCGCCCGCGTGTTCCCCTTCTTCTCCGGAACACCGAGCCTCCCGGGCTCCCCGGAAACATTGGGCTCCTCCGGCGCGCCCCGCCTTTCCGGCGTACCGGACGGGGTGCGCGTCGACGACCCCCGGGCGGTGGCCGACGCGCTCGCCCGGGTCGTGAAGGAGACGGGCGGGATCGACTACGTGGTCGGCGCGGCGGGCGCGCCACCCCCGGGCAGGCTCGACGCGGTGGACGACGCCGCGATCGCCGGTGCCGTGAACGCGGACCACCTGGGCCCCGTCACCGTCGCCAGGGCGGCCCTCCCCCACCTTCGCGAGACGCGGGGGCAGCTGCTGTTCCACTCCCCCTCGCCTACCCGGGACGGGGTGGGCGAGGGCCTGCGCTCCTTCGCGGGAGCCGCCGTGGCCGGGCTGACCCGGGCCCTCGCGCGGGAGTGGGCGGAGTACGGGGTCCAGGTCAACTGCGTGGATCCCGGGCGGGCCGGAGCCACGACGCCGCCGGGCCCGTCCTCCCCGTACGCCGTCGCCCGCACCTCGCTGGACGTGCTCGCCTCCGGCGTCACCGGTCAGGTGATCGACGCCCGCCCCTGACGGGGTCAGCCCGGCTTGCCGAGCCTTCGCGGGCTGGTCAGGAAGCCCCAGCCCCACGACATGTGCATGGTGACGTAGACGAGCGGCAACCGGACGAGCGCCGGGGTGGGCAGGCCGCTGCCGGTGACCACGGAACCGGCCAGGATCGCCGCCAGGTAGCCGCCGGGGATGAGCAGCCCCGGCCAGAAGATCGGGGAGACCAGCAGGCCCGCCAGGATGGCGAGCACGGCCAGGGGAGGCGCCAGGTAGCGCAGGTTGATCGTGCCCTCGTGGGTGCGGGCGACCACCCTGCGCCAGCGGCCGTAGTGGAAGTACTGCTTGGCGAGGGCCTTGAGGTCGGGCCTCGGCCGGTAGGAGACGCGCATCCGGGGCTGGAACCAGACCAGGCCGCCCGTCTCGCGGATGCGGTGGTTCATCTCCCAGTCCTGGGCCCGCTGGAAGTGCTCGTCGTAGCCGCCGACCCGCTCCAGCGCGGCGCGGCGGAACACGCCGAGGTAGACCGTGTCGGCCGGGCCCGCGGTGCCGCCGGTGTGGAACCGGGCGCCGCCGACGCCGATCTTGGACGTCATCGCACGGGCCACGGCCCGCTCGAACGGCGTGACGCCCTCGGCCGCCATGACGCCGCCCACGTTGTCGGCGCCGGTCTCCTCAAGGGTCTCCACCGCGACCTGGAGGTAGTCGTCGGGGAGCATCGCGTGGCCGTCCACCCTGGCGATGATCGCGTTGCCGGACGCGGCGATGGCCGCGTTGAGCGCGTTGGGAGTGCGGCCGGTCGGGTTGGGGACGACGACCACGCGGGGGTCGTCGGCCGCGATCTCGTCGGCGACCTCCTGGGTACGGTCGCGGGAGGGGCCGATCGCGAGCACGACCTCGATCGGCCCCGCGTACCGCTGCGACAGCACCTGACGCACCGCCTCCCGCAGATGGCGCTCCTCGTTCAGCACCGGGATGACGATGGAGATGGGGGGCCAGACGCGTGTCTCTGAAGACGACGCCGGCGCGGGCGAGTCGGGGAACTGCTTCATGGCGTCGCTCACGCTACTGTACGAACGGGTACCTCATCGACCCAGCTGGAGCCTAGGGGGCCATGCATGCGCGACCCGGAGGAGGATTCGGGTGTGCACGTGGGCGGCGACGCCTACGGAAGCGTCCGGGTGAACCCGAGGCGCGATCGCAGGTCGGCGAGGGGCGCCCGCACCAGGCGGCGCGGCCTCGTGATCGCCGGCGCGCTCTCCTGCCTGGTTCTGGGCAGTTCCGGGGTGACGTGGGCGCTGACCAACTACGCCACGACGAAGATCAAGGCGGTCGACGCCGGGGTGGCGGGGTCGCGGTCGAGCACCGGCGCCATGAACATCCTGGTGGTCGGCGTCGACAAGCGCGACGATCTCACCCGCAAGCAGCAGAACCAGCTCAAACTGGGCCGCGAGACGGGCGAGCGCACCGACACCATGATGGTGATCCACGTGTCGGAGGACCACCGCAAGGTCACCGTGGTCAGCCTTCCCCGCGACACCTGGACGACGGTCCCCGGCCAGGGCCTGCACAAGATCAACGCCGCCTACCAGCTCGGTGGCCCGAAGCTCGCGACGCGCACGGTGCAGACCGCCACGGGTCTCACCCTCCACCACTACGTCGAGGTCAACGTGCTGGGGTTCATCGAGGTGGTCGACGCGCTCGGCGGGATCTCGGTCTGCACGCCGGTCCCGATCAACGACCCGAAGACCGCGCTCGACCTGGCGCCGGGCACGTACTCCTTCGACGGCGTCAAGGCCCTCGCCTACGCCCGCACCCGCGCCACCGCCCGCTCCGACCTCGACCGCATCGACCGCCAGCAGCAGGTGATCTCCGCCCTGCTGAACCAGGCGCTCAGCGGCGAGACGCTGACCAACCCGGTCAGGCTCGCCTCGTTCGTCGACACGACCCTCGACACGATCCGGGTGGACGACGCGCTCCGCGGGGACCTGCTCGGCCTGGCCGACCAGCTCAAGGACGTCTCCACCGACGACGTGACCTTCGCCACGGTCCCGCTCGCGGACGTCGACTACAAGACGCCGACCGGCGAGTCCGCCGTGCTCTGGGACAAGGAGGCGGCCAAGGAGCTGTTCCGCAGGATCGCCGCCGACGAGACGCTCGTCAAGCCCGCCAAACCCGCCAAGGCCACGCCCACCCCGACGGCCTCCCCCTCGGCGCCCGCGCTCACCGTCGCGCCCTCGCGGATCGCCCTCACGGTGCTCAACGGCACCACGATCACGGGTCTTGGCGCGCAGACCAGGGCGGACCTACAGAGGGTCGGGTTCCTGGTCCCCGAGGTCCCCGGCAACACCCCGCAGAAGGACTTCGACAAGACCGTCATCCGGTACGGCCCCGGCCGCGAGGACTCGGCACGCACCGTCGCCGCCGCGCTGCCCGGAGCGGACCTGCGCCCGCTGGAGAGTCTCGGCGACAAGATCGAGGTGGTTGTCGGCAGGAAACACGCGCCGGCGAAGAAGGTCACCGTGAAGGAGACGGACTCCTCTCCTACCCCGGCCGCCACCCCTGCCACAACTCCCACGGCAAGAACAGCAACGGACAATATCTGTAAAAAGTGAGCTACGTGCATAACAACGTTCCGTCAGGGCACCTGAAAGGGCACGGAGGTGATGATCGTGATCTCGACATTCGATGTTCAGACATGGCGCAGTGGCCCCTGTGTGGTCGTACGAGCGGCGGGCGAGCTCGACATGGCCGTGGCTCCCCGGTTGCGTGCGGAGCTCGACCACGCCCTGGACGGCGCCGGAAGCCCGAACCTGGTGATGGATCTCACGGGCGTGCCGTTCTGCGACTCGGTGGGGCTGGGAGTCCTCGTGAGCACGCTCACCCGGCTCAAGGAGGCCCACGGCCGCCTCATGCTGGTGGTGAGTCCCGGCATGATCACCCATCTGCTGACGATCACGAATCTCGACCGGCACTTCGAGACGCGGGACAACCTGCGCGAAGCGCTCGACGCCATGGCACCGAGCCACTCCCCGGGCTGACCCCACCCAGCTCAGACCCACTTTCCCACCCGGCTCAGCGTCCTCTCCCGCCGCCTGGGAAGCACCCTCACCACGCCCTCACGACCCTGCGCGGGCACGGCTACAAAGCTGTTTCCTGGAATAGCTGGCACATATCCACGTTGGCATCTACACTTCGCTTCGAAGCTACACGATCACGGAAAGCGATGATTCGCACCGTTAGGGAGTATCGTGGCTTCAGGTCGTCCACCCCCTCCGTGCCCGCACGGCACGACCGGGGAGACGACGAGCTGAGGCCAGGCGTCCGAGCGACACCCCCTGGCCGGATACGTACATTCACGTGAGCCTGCAGGGAAGTGGGCGATGAACGCACTTCAACTCACGAGCGAGCACGCGAGCGACTTCGTGGTCATCACGGTGGCCGGGGAGCTCGACCTCGCCACCAGACCGGACCTGGCAGCCTTCACCCGGGACGTCATCGACGCCCGCCCCGGCACGGTCATCATCGACCTCGCCGGTATCACCTTCATCGACGCCTGCGGCCTGAGCGCGCTGATCGCCGTCAAACGGCACGCCCGCGAACAGGGCACGCCGCTGCTCCTCGCCGGAGCCCCACCCGTGGTTCTCAAGCTTCTGAGACTCACCAACCTCGACGCGTCCTTCACCGTGATCTCCCGCTCGGGAGCGATGAGCCCTCCGCCGGGCTGTTCCGAGGCCGCCTCACCCATCCAGGCGGCCTTCCCCCTCGCCGACCGCTAGAGACCCCCTGCCCCGAAGCGCGCGAGCGGCGGCCGGGGGCCGTCCGGCGCGCGAAGAGCGCGACCGGGTACGGCTCGCCGTCGCGAAAACGGCATTTTCTGTCGTACCGGATCAGGGCACGGCGTGCCGCATCAGGGCAGGGTAAAACAGGGTGATCTCCTCAGAGGGTGGAGATCCTTCCGCGCGGCGTCCACGTACGAACGTTCGCCCCGGTGGCCCGGTGGAACGGTGACGGGCGGCCGGTCCGGGTCAGGCCGACTCCCTGATCACCAGGGTCGGTTCGAAGATCCGTGAGGTCACCGGGTGGTCCGGATGCTCGATGTGGGTCAGCAGCAGCCGTCCCATCTCCGCGGCCATGTCCTCGACGGGATGGCGGACGGTGGTGAGCGGCGGGCGGCAGGCCAGCGCCGCACTGCTGTCGTCGAAGCCCACCATGGCCACGTCGCCGGGCACGCTGCGCCCGTGCTGGCGCAGCACCAGCAGGGCCCCCTGGGCCATCAGGTCGTTGGCCGCGAAGACGCCGTCGATGTCGGGATGCTCGGCGAGCAGCCGTTCCATCGCCACCTCGCCGCTGGGGAGGGTGAAGTTGCCCTCGGCGCAGGGGATGTAGGGGTGGCCGTGGACGGCCATCGCCTCCTGGAAGCCCGCCAGGCGGTCCTGGCTGGCCGGGACGTCGAGCGGGCCGGAGATGGTCGCCAGCCTGCGGCAGCCCCGGGCGACGAGATGGTCGGCGGCCAGCTTGCCCCCGGCCCGGTGCCCGACGTCGACGTAGCTGATCGGGATCGGCCTGGCCGGTCTGGCGAAGAGCACCGCGGGCAGCGAGGCGTCGGCGAGCAGCTTGGGCAGCGTGTCCTCGGTGCTGATGGAGACCAGGATGGCCCCGTCCACGTTGCCCTGGCGCAGGTAGGCGATGACCTGGTCGCGGGTCTCCGGGGTGTCGGCGAACATCAGGATCGGGTAGATGCCCAGCGGACGCAGGAAACCGACGACGCCCCCGGCCACGCGCCCGAAGAACGGATCGGCGAAGACGTGGCCGGGAAACGGGCTCTCCTGGCTGCCGCCCGCCCCGGAGACGATCAGGGCGATCGTCCCCGTGCGGCGGGTGACCAGTGACCGCGCGGCCTGGTTGGGAACGTAGCCGGTGAGGGCGATCGCCTGCTTGACCTTCTCCTGGATCGCGAGGTCGACGTTGCGAATCCCGTTGATCACCCGCGAGACCGTGGCGCGGGAGACTCCCGCCGCCCGCGCCACATCCTCCAAGGTGGGGGGTGCCGACACTCGCGGTAGGCCTTCGCTCATAGGGCTTTTATAGCACAGCGAGAGAGCGCTCTCCCGAGACCTCTCGCGGGGTCGGCGGCTCCGCGCCGAGAAGCACCTCGGCGCTCAGCGGCAGGTCGGCGGCCGACCGTCCGGCCAGCACCGTGAAGGCCCCCTCCTCGGCCCGCCAGGCGTGATCCTCGGCCGACCAGTGCTGGAAGGCCCGTGCCGGGACGTCCACCGTGACCTCGACGACCTCGCCGGGCCCCGCGTCGACGAGGGCGTAGCCGGCCAGCCAGCGCGCGGGACGGGCCACGCCCGTCTCCGGCCGGGACAGGTAGACCTGGACGACCTCGCGCCCGGCGCGCTCGCCGGTGTTGCGTAGCCGTACCCGGACGGACGGCGGGCTCTCCGGGGAGACGTCCCAGGTCGCCGAGATGTCCTCGTAGGACCAGGAGGTGTATCCGAGCCCGTGCCCGAACCAGTACGCGGGCGGCGCGGGCCGTCGCAGCCAGGCGCGGTACCCGATGTCGAGACCCTCGGAGTAGGTGAGCGTCCCGTCCTCGGGGACGGTGGAGACGAGCGCCCTGTCGGCCCAGGTCGTGGGCAACCGGCCACCGGGCTCGGCACGGCCGAACAGGACGTCGGCGAGGCCGTGCCCCGCCTCCTGCCCGGGGAACCAGCTCAGGAGCACGGCCGGCACCTCCTCGCGCCACGGCAGGACCATGGGGCCCCCGGAGTTGACGACCACGACGGTCGCCGGGTTGACCTCGGCCACCGCGCGGACCAGCTCGTCCTGGCGTCCCGGCAGGTCAAGGTGCGTACGGTCGGCGCCCTCGTTCTCGATCTCCTCCGTGGAGCCGACCACGACGATGACGGCGTCGCAGGTACGGGCGAGCTCGACCGCGGCGGCCAGCTCCACCTCGTCGGCGCGCCGGGGCGGGTCCGCGGCCAGGACCGAGGCGATCCCGCTGCCGGGGTCGAGCCGCCGCCGGGAGACGAGCTCCACGTCCCGGCCCGCCGTCACGGGGAACCGGGCGCGCCGGTACGGCGGGGACAGGTGCACGGTGGCGGGGTCGTCGGTGTCACGCTCCACCTCCTCGTCGACCAGGACGCGGCCGTCCGCCTCCAGGAGGACGTGACCCCATCCGGCGACGGCCAGCTCCCAGAGGCCGTCCACCTCCGGGCTGAGCAGGGCGCGGATCTCGACGACGGCGGCGGCGTCGATCCGCGCGGGTTCCAGGATGCGGCCGGTCAGCCGGTGCTCGGCGTGGATCTCCGCCCCGGTGGCGTCCAGCAGCCGGACCAGGACTCCGGGCTCGCCGGTCAGGGGGTTACGGGCGTTGTCCGTGCCCAGCGGGGTCGGCCGGTCGTCGAGGTGCGGGCCGGGGGTGTGGAACACCTCCGCCGTACCGGACAGCGCCTCCCGGATGCCGTCGAGGGGAGACACCACGGACACGGGGTACACGCCCGCGCTGCCGCCTCCCTGGATCCGGGCGGCGGCGGCGTTCGGCCCGAGCACGGCGACCCTGCGCAGGCGCGCGGGATCGAGGGGGAGCAACGAGTCCTCGTTGCGCAGGAGCACGGTGCTCGCGGCGACGGCCCGGCGCAACAGCGCGCGGGCGGAACCGTACCCTCCCTCCTCGCCGTGACCTCCCTGTTCGCCGCCGTACGTCTCCCTCTCGCCGCCGTCCTCCCGTCCGGCGGGATCCGGGAGGAGGAGAGCGGCATCGGCGGTGGGGTCCAGCGCGCCGACCCGGGAGGCCAGCCTGAGCAGGCGCCGGACCTTGTCGTCGATCGCGGCCTCCGGCACCTCGCCCGCGCGCACCGCGGCGACCAGCGCCTCTCCCCAGGCGCCCTCCGGTCCCGGCATCGCGAGGTCCTGCGCGGCGCGGGCGGCGGGAGCGGTGGAGCGGACGCCTCCCCAGTCCGACACGACCACCCCGTCGAACCCCCACGCCTCCTTGAGCGGGTCGGTCAGGAGAGGGCTCTCCGACATCGTGGACCCGTTCACCCCGTTGTAGGCGGACATGACGACCCAGACGCCCGCCTCCACCGCGGCCTCGAACGGCGCCATGTACAGCTCGCGCAGGGTCCGCTCGTCGACACGGGCGTCGAGGGTGAGCCGCTCGGTCTCGGAGTCGTTGGCGACATAGTGCTTGGCGGTGGCCGCCACCCCGCCCGCCTGGATGCCGCGGACGCAGGCGACGCCGATCCTGCCGGTCAGCAGGGGGTCCTCGGAGTAGCACTCGAAGTGGCGTCCGCCGAGCGGCGAGCGGTGCAGGTTGAGCGTCGGGGCGAGCAGGACGTCCACGCCCTTGCGCCGCGCCTCGGCGGCGAGCAGCCCGCCCAGCAGCTCCACCAGGTCGTCGTCCCAGGTCGCGGCCAGCGCGGTCGCGGAGGGCAGGGTGAGGGAGGTGCTCCGCTCGTCCCAGCCCTCCCCGCGCACGCCGACCGGGCCGTCGGAGGTGACCATGGCCCGCAGCCCGATGCCCGGCTCGGCGTGGGTGGACCACACGGTCGCCCCGGTGAGCAGCCGCACCTTGCGTTCCAGGTCCAGCTTCTCCACCAATCGGTCGAGCTCGTCGATGCTCACGTGGTTTCCCTTCGCTGTCGGAGAGCGCTCTCCAGTACGTCACGGCGGCCCCGCGCTGTCAATGTCCGGGTACGGACACACCGGGTACGGACACACCGGGTACGGACACACCGGGACCCGCGCCGGAAAAGCACGTGCCCGGCCCCGGCCCGCGGGTGCCGGAGTCCGGGGCACCCGAGGCCGGAGCCGGGCACATGCGGTCAGGGAAGCTCGAAGTTCTCGGTGAGGGCGGCGCCGCGGTGCGGCTTGTACAGGTCGTAGCCGCGCGGGTTGCACTGGAGGCCACCGTTGATGCAGTGGGTCACCAGGGCGTCGAGGATGGCGGGGTTGTCCCAGGCGTTGAAGAAGTCGTAGTGCCAGGTGTAACCGCGCCCGCTGGCCAGCCGCGCCTGCGACAGGTCACCGCTGGCGGGGAAGGCGATCTTGAACTCCAGCATCGGCACCGCCACCGGGTGGCTGGGCGGGCAGTAGCCGCCGACGGGGTAGGCCATGTGGCTCTTGTGGTTGGCGCTGTCGAGGTTGACGCCGTCCCAGCAGCTCGGCGCCTGGTAGCGGACGTTCACCTGGCTGCCCGCCACGCAGGACGTCGGGATGTCCCAGCTCTTGGAGATGTCGCCGCACTCGAAACCCTCGACGGCGCCGGGGGAGTCGCGGAACTCCGCGAGCGTCGCGGTCGGGCTGCCGACGACGAAGCGCAGGCTCTGCGGGAAGGGCTGAACCTCCCAGTAGTTGAGGATGCCGGACTTGTAGTAGATGACCTGGTTGCCGGTCGGCTCGATCAGCTGGTTGCCCTTGTAGAAGCTCGGGAACCAGTAGGCCGACCTGTCGTGCGGGTTGGTGCACGAGGTGCCGCCACCGAGGAGCGAGGACGCCGTGCTGCTCGCGTTCGTCGTCCTGTTGCCGACGAAGGTGTGCATGTGCGAGGCGCCCGGCAGGCCCGGGTAGATGATCGGGTCGTCGGGCCGGTTCGCCGTCGGGGAGCAGTTGGCCTGGAACTCGTGGTGCGTGACCTCGTCGGTGAACGTCGGCTTCGGCCTCGGGGTGACCGGCGAGCCGCCACTGCCGTAGATCTTGAACTCCCACAGCGAGTAGCCGTAGCCGGTGCCCCGGGCGGTGCCGTACAGCCGCACGTACCTGCCCGAGCCCGAGACGTTGAGGGTCTGGTTGCCGCCGGTGCCGGTGGTGGTGGAGTAGACGTCCGTCCACGACGAGCCGTTGGCCGAGGTCTGGATCTTGAACGCCTTGCCGTACGCGCCTTCCCAGTTGAGGACGACCTGGGAGATCGTCGCGGTGGCGCCCAGGTCGACCTGGATCCACTGGGGGTCGGCGGCGGCGCTGGACCACCGGGTCCCGGTGCTGCCGTCGAAGGCGGCTCCGGCGCCGTACCCGGCTCCTTGCGAGGAGGAGGCGGTCGCGGGCCGGCTCTGGGAGATCAGGCCGTCCGCCGCGCTGGCCGGGGAGATGATCGCCAGACCGGCCGCGACCAGCGCGGTGAGTGTGGCGGCGACCAGTCCCAGGCGGAATCTGACGGGACTTCGGGATGGGCGCATTGCCTCTCCTTCAGTGGGGGGTGGCCGTTGGGAACGGCGCAGGGAGAGCGCTCTCCTATGAGGTTGATCCTCCCTGTTGCGAATTGTCAAGACGGCAGCCAATTCGATCTGAAACCCGCCGTTCACGTCACCGATACAGAGACGCGCCCGCTTTCCTCCCGCCAACGGGTCGGCGGACATGCGAGAAAGTGGGATTTGAAGGGATATGTCCACTGGGAAGAAGTTTCCGGTGCGTGAGCAGCGCGTTTCGATCTCACGGCAAGAAGGGCCTTGACACCGCTCGATCTCCGGGAGCACCCTCGGTTACGGAGAGCGCTCTCCCCCCTCGCCGTCCCCTGGCGGGCATCCCCCCTTTCGAGGAGAGATCGTGTATCCAGCTCGTAGTTCGGGCCGCTCCCGGTTATGCCTGATCGTCGCCGCCCTGGCGGCACTGGTCCTTTCCGGGCTGGCGTTCACCAGCCCCGCGTCCGCGGCCGACGGCCTGCTGTCCCAGGGCAAGACGGCGACGGCCTCGTCATCCGAGGGCGCCGGGTACGTCGCGTCGCTGGCCGTCGACGGAAACCTGACGGGAACCCGGTGGGCCAGCGCGTTCAGCGACCCGCAGTGGCTCCAGGTGGACCTCGGCGAGACGGCCACGATCAGCCGGGTGGTGCTGACCTGGGAGGCCGCGTACGGCAGGGCCTTCAAGCTCCAGACCTCCGCCAACGGCTCGTCGTGGACCGACATCTACTCCACCACCACCGGAACCGGCGGCACCCAGACCCTGGACGTGACCGGTTCCGGCAGGTACGTACGGATGTACGGCACCGCCCGGGGCACCGGCTACGGCTACTCGCTGTGGGAGTTCCAGGTCTACGGCAGCACCGGCGGTCCCCAGGAACCGGAGGAGCCCGAGGAGCCCGGCGCCTGGACCGACGTGTGGAGGGACGACTTCAACGGTCCGGCCGGCACCTCCCCCTCGGCCACCAACTGGATCCTGCGCACCGGCACCTCCTACCCCGGCGGCGCCGCGAACTGGGGCACCGGCGAGGTCGAGACCATGAGCGCCTCGACGGCGAACGTCTACCTCGACGGCACCGGCAACCTGAACATCAAGGCGATCAAGGACGGCGCGGGCAACTGGACCTCCGGCCGGATCGAGACCCAGCGCACCGACTTCGCGCCGCAGCCGGGTGAGCTGCTCAGGTTCAGCGCCCGGCTCAAGCAGCCCGACGTCGCGAACGCCCTGGGCTACTGGCCCGGCTTCCGCGCGACCGGCGCCGCCTACCGGGGCAACTACAACAACTGGCCGTCGGTCGGCGAGACCGACATCATGACGGGCGTCAACGGCCGCAACCAGCTGGCCAACACCCTGCACTGCGGCACCGCGCCCGAGGGGGTGTGCAACGAGTACAACGGCCGTACCAGCGGTTTCGCCACCTGTGACGGCTGCCAGACCGGCTACCACGAATACGCCCAGGTCATCGACCGCACCAAGACCGACGAGGAGATCCGCTTCTACCTCGACGGCAGGCAGACCTGGGTCGTCCGCCAGAGCCAGGTCGGCGTCACGGCGTGGCGGGCGGCCCTGCATCACGGCTTCTACCTCCGCCTCGACCTCGCCATCGGCGGCTCGCTGCCCAACGCGCTCGCGGGAACCACGACGCCGACCGCCGCCACCACCTCCGGCGGCGTGCTGAGCGTGGACCAGATCTCGGTCGCCAGGCAGATCGGCACCGTCCCCGCCGCGATGACCGACCCGGCGACCCCCGCCGGGCCGAGCGTCGTCAGGGTGACCGGCTCGCAGGGCAACTGGCAGCTCCAGGTGAACGGCGCCCCGTACCAGCTCAAGGGCCTGACCTACGGCCCGCCGCAGGCCGCGGCCGACGGCTACATGCGCGACCTCAAGAACATGGGCGTCAACACGATCCGCACCTGGGGCGTCGACGACACCCACACCCCGACGCTGCTGAACCGGGCGGCCCAGCAGGGCATCAAGGTCGTCGTCGGGCACTGGCTCAACCAGGGCGCCGACTACGTCAACGACACCGCGTACAAGAACAGCGTGAAGAACGAGATCGTCGCCCGCGTCAACGCCCTCAAGAACCACCAGGGCGTGCTCATGTGGGACGTCGGCAACGAGGTCATCCTCACCATGCAGGACCACGGCCTGCCCGCCGACGTGGTCGAGCAGCGGCGGGTGGCGTACGCGAAGTTCGTCAACGAGGTCGCGCAGGCGATCCACGCCGCCGACCCCAACCACCCGGTCACCTCCACCGACGCCTACACCCACGCGTGGACCTACTACAAGGCCCACTCCCCCGCGCTCGACCTGCTCGCGGTCAACTCCTACGGCGCCATCCACACCGTGAAGCAGGACTGGATCAACGGCGGGTATACCAAGCCATACATCGTCACCGAGGCCGGGCCCGACGGTGAGTGGGAGGTGCCCAACGACGTCAACGGCGTGCCCAACGAGCCGACCGACCTGCAGAAGCGGGACCAGTACACCGCCAGCTGGAACGCGATCAAGGGTCACCCCGGTGTCGCGCTCGGCGCGACCGAGTTCCACTACGGCCTGGAGAACGACTTCGGCGGGGTGTGGCTCAACACCACCACCGGCGGCTGGCGCAGGCACGGCTACCACGCGCTCAAGGCGGCCTACACCGGGCAGCCCTCCGCGAACACCCCTCCGGAGATCACCTCGATGACGGTCGGCTCGCAGACCGCCGTCCAGGCCGGGAAGACCTTCACCGTCGAGGTCGCCGCGACCGACCCGAACAACGACCTGATCCGCTACAACCTGATGTTCAGCAACAAGCACATCAACGGCAACCGCGGCTTCGACAACGTCAGGTTCACCCAGACCGGCCCCGGCAGGTTCACGGTGACCGCGCCCGAGCAGATGGGCGTGTGGAAGGTGTACGTGTACGCCTTCGACGGGCACGGTAACGCGGGCATCGAGCAGCGGTCGTTCCGTGTGGTCCCGCCGACGGTCGCCGGGACCAACGTGGCGCTCGGCAAGCCGACCACCGCCTCCTCCTACCAGGCGACCGGCGACGGCGGCCCGTTCACCCCCGGCCGGGCCACCGACGGCAGCTTCACCTCCCGCTGGGCCAGCGAGTGGGCCGACCCGCAGTGGATCCAGGTGGACCTCGGCGCGACCACCGCGATCAGGCACGTCCAGCTCGGCTGGGAGGCCGCGTACGGCAGGGCGTACCAGATCCAGACCTCCACCAACGGCACGACCTGGACCAACGTCCACACGACCACGACCGGCGACGGCGGGTTCGACTCCATCGACCTCACCGCGTCGGCCAGGTACGTCCGGGTGAACCTCACCCAGCGCGGCACGGCGTACGGCTACTCCCTCTGGGAGTTCGGCGTCTACAGCTAGGCGCGGCCACTCGCCTCACGAGTCCGGCGTCCGCGCCTGACAGCTGAGATCCCGCACGCGCGGAACCCGGCCCGAGATCCTGCCTCGGGCCGGGTTTTCGCTGCCCGGCGCCTGTCCGGCGTCTACCCGGCGTCGCGGGCGGCCAGGCGGTCAACCGGGCAGCCCGTCAAATCCGTCGACACGGGCCCGTTCGTCCAGCAGACTCATCCTCGCGGCCTCGGTAGACGATCTTTGGCGACGCGCCTGATCCCACCGGAGACGTTCCGCTACCCGGCGAACGATCGAGAAGGAACCCTCATGGAGACCGTGACACACAGCCCGGCCGAAGGTGTCTACGCCCCCACCGGCGGCTACGCGCACGCCATCGAGGTGCGTAACGCCGAGCGTCTGTTGTTCGTCTCCGGGACGATGGGGCTCGATCCGGCGGGAGTCCCCGGAGGAACGCTCGCGAAGCAGCTCGACCTCATCTGGTCGAACCTCCGGGTCATTCTCGCCTCCGCCGGCATGACCGTGGACAACGTCGTGCGGGTCACCAGCTACCTGCGAGACGCGTCCTACGCCGAGGCGAACGCGACGGCTCGCGTGGCGGCCCTGGGCGACCGCGTCGTCCCGACCACGGTGATCGTCGCCGAAACGCTCGTCGGCGAATGGCTCGTCGAGATCGAGGTGATAGCCGCGGGCTGACGAGAGCCGGTTCGGCAAGCCCGGCCGAAACAGGCGGGCAGGTCGAAGAGCGGCCTGAGGCGCGACAAAAGCCACGCGGGCCGGGCGCTTCCTGCCATCTTCGACCCCGCGACCGCTCTCACATGCTGTCGCCGCCTCACCGGAACAAGACGGCCGCTACACCGCCCCCACGTACACCCAGTCGCCCCCGTGCCGGGCGAAGCGGCTGTGCTCCTCCATGTGGCCCGCCTCTCCGCGCTCGACGTAGTGGGCGCGGAAGCGGACGGTGCCCTCGGTGTGGAAGGCGCTGCCGCCTGTCGTCTCCAGCACCTCCAGCCGCGTCCACCGGAGCCCGCCGCCGAGGTCGACGCCGGGCGGACGCGTCGACGGGTGCCAGGTGCGCAGGAGATACCCGGCGTCACCGACGCCGAAGGCGCTGAACCTCGACCGCATCAGCGCCTCGGCCGTCGTCGCGGACGCCTCCCCCCGATGCAGCCGCCCGCAGCAGTCCCCGTACGGCGCGGGCAGCCCGCACGGACACGAGGCGCCGGACGCGGGCGCGGAACGAACTCGGGACCGTGAATCACGTCGTGGCACGTCCCCCAGTATGCCCTTCGAGAGAATCTCTTCCGTGATCATCATGCGGGAACACGTCGAGTCCGGATCTACCGGTGGCCGCTCTTCGGTGAGGTGACGCCACGGCCCATCGGTGTGCTCTACGAGCTCCGTTCTCGGCACTCGTCTCCGGTGTCGAAGAAGACGCTGAGATACTCCTCAAGCCCGAGGTCGCTGTTCCGGAGGAGGGAGAAAGCCCTCCGCGCACCGCGACGCGCCACAGAGAGTTGGCGACGGCCCCTTGGCGCCGACTCCACCGGGCTGACGTTCCCCGAGAGACCCACGCGTTCGTGCCGTAGCTGAATAGGATCTGGGCGTGTCCCAGACGTTTTCCCACGAGCAGCACTATGCTCGGGCCGCTCGCCGTCACTACGAAGACGCGACCTACCTTCACGACGATGCCCGGCTGCCTAACGCCGACCACCACTACGGCTTCGCGGTGGAATGCGCTCTGAAAAGCCTCCTGTTGCGGTACCTGAGTGCGACCATGGCACCGCTGAAGCCCGGCGGTAAGCCGTCTCTTTGGCCATGGACCCCCGGTGCGAGCGGCAAGCCTCAGAAGTACGGGCACCTGCCTGAGATCTGGTCCGACGTGGCGATGCTGGTCCGTGGCCGATCTGGTAGCACACTGGCCGCTGTGTTGACCTCTACCGACCCTTTCGCCACCTGGG
This sequence comes from Streptosporangium oxazolinicum, assembly GCF_039537505.1. Classification (NCBI taxonomy): domain Bacteria; kingdom Bacillati; phylum Actinomycetota; class Actinomycetes; order Streptosporangiales; family Streptosporangiaceae; genus Streptosporangium; species Streptosporangium oxazolinicum. Next base: position 70,430 of record NZ_BAABAQ010000015.1, on the reverse strand, counting down.
ATGTCGCCGACCGTTACCACGGCGCCCCGTCGCTCAGCACCCACACGATGAAGGAGCGCAAAGAAGCCGCCATCCGAATCCTCACTCTGCACGAGCAGGCGATCATCACCGGGATCCTCCGGTGAGTCACTCCTTCGACATCGTGCGTTTCGACGAGGCCCGGCCCATCGCCCTTGCCATGGCCTATGAGGTGGCGGCCGAGGGCATCGATGTCGTGCTGATGCGCGATGTGCTCGGGCGTCTTTGCCTGGCTCTCGACGACAGTGCCGGGACGCCTTCACAGGACACCGTTGCCCGTTGGCGTGCCGAACTGACCGAACGCCTCGGCCCGTACGCCGCTCCCAACCCTGTACTGCTGGCTTCCGAACTGTTCGCGGCGGAGGCCGTCTTCAGCTCCCCCCGAGTGGTCGATGAACCGGGACTGGAAAGCCACCCGGGACAAGGACGCGTACGCGCGCTCGACAACACCGTGGTAGGTGAAGATTGGGCGCATGTCACCACGCCTCCGGCCGAAGTGGCCGGCGTCAGGACGGCGCGCATCGCGCTGTACGGCTTCAAGGGCGGCGTCGGTCGGTCCACGGCCACGTTCATGCTCGGGAAGCATCTCGCCGACCAGGGACTCTGCGTCCTTGTCGTCGATCTTGACCTGGAGTCGCCCGGCTCCGGCCCTCTCCTCCTCAGTGAGGACGCCGCACCCCAGTACGGTTTGGTCGACCATCTCGTCGAGTCCGCTCTCGGCAACGCCGACGGGCTGGACCTGGTGGAACGAGCGTCCGGTGTCGTGTTCACCGGCAACGGCGAATTGTGGGTCGCTCCGGCGCGAGGCCGGGGATCGGACCGCGCGCCGTACGCGTATGTCGACAAGCTCAACCGAGTCTATGCGGACGCTCCCAGCGGCATGTTCCCTTCCTTCGCCGACCGACTGGAGCACTCCGTGACGGCCTGCGAGCTGGCTGTCGCGGAACGGAGCCGCCGCCCGGACGTAATTCTTCTCGACAGCCGAGCGGGAATTCACGATATTGCCGCTATCACCATCTCGCGGCTGTGCGATCTTGCGCTGCTTTTCGGCTCCGACAACAGTCAGACGTGGCGCGGCTACCATGACCTGTTCTCGGCCTGGAGAACGTCTGGTCAGGCGGAAGCCATCCGTGAGAAGCTACGAATGGTTGCCTCAATGGTTCCGGACAAGCGACGTGCCGACTATCTAGAGACATTCCAAGACCATTCCTGGACATGCTTCTCCGTACTTTACGATGACCTACCGGCTGACGACTCGACCGGCTTCAACCCAAGCCCTGAGGACACTTCTGCCCCGCACTACCCCATCCCGATCCTGTTCACCCAGGATCTGGTCGGCCTCGACGGAGCGACCAGTCCTGGGTGGAGTGAACGAACATTTGTGCAGGCCGCGTATGGTGAGTTCTTGGACACCGCCACCCGCCTCATCGTCGAAGGGCTCCAATGACCGCCGTTATCGGAGTCGAGGAACTCCGCGCGCTGCTCAGCGCCTCGCTCCCAAGCGCGCAGGACGCGGATACCATCGAGCCAACGGTGAGCACCCTGTTCACCCCAGACAGTCACCGTCTCGCCCTGGACGTAGACGTCACCGTCGTCAAGGGTGGCCGTGGCGTTGGTAAGACGTTCTGGTTCCGGTCGCTGCTCGATGACCAATTGCGCACGGTGGCGGCTCGCGAATACCGCATCGACCGACTCACCCGGGTGACAGCCCATGCGGGCTATGGCGCGGACAACGCTCCCGAACGATATCCGGGATCTGCGGAACTGCGAAGCCTCGTGGACAGCGGCGCCGCTCCCTGGGATCTATGGAACGCGGTATTGCTCGTTGCGCTCGGCGTACCGGATCTCAACGACGTCCACACGTGGAAGGACCGCATTCAGTGGGTGCGTGAACATCCCGCCGAACGGGACCGGACCATTGCCGAAGCCGACCGGCGGGCCAAGTCCGAGGGAACCCTGCTGTTGATTCTTTTCGATGCCCTGGAGCATCTCCACGGTGACCGCCGCCAAGCGGACCAACTCGTCGCCGGCATTCTCCGACTCGCCCTGGAACTGCGCCTGAGCACCCGCAACATCCGATTTAAAGTCTTCATTCGGCCCGACATGTTCGATGGGGCGCTTCTGTCGTTCCCAGACGCGTCGAAGCTCGCCGCAAACGCGGCCAGTCTCAAATGGTCGCCTCCCAATCTGTACGGACTGCTCTTCCACCATCTCGGCAATCACCCCTCTCCTTCGGCGGAACGATTCCGGGCGGGGATCCCTGACTGGATCGAAGCCACTCCCAGGCGGCATCTTCCGCCTCCCTACCTTCTCGGTGACGAGGAACAGCAGTCCAGGCTGTTCACAACGATCGCCGGGCCCTACATGGGCGCGAACTTCCGTAAGGGCCACACCTACACCTGGCTCCCCAATCATCTGATGGATGGAGTCGAACAGGTCAGCCCACGCAGCTTCCTCAGCGCGCTGACCAAGGCCGTGGAAGAGACCACAGCCAAGTACGCCGCACACGAATACGCCATCCACCACGAAGGCATCCGGCGTGGAGTCCAAGCCGCGTCCACGACTCGGGTGGACGAGATCAAGGAGGATCTGCCTTGGGTGGAGACGGCCATCAAACCCTTGGCGGGGCAGCAGGTGCCGATCGACGAGAGCATCGTGATCGACCTGTGGGCCGAATATGAACTGACGGAAGCCCTTCAACGACAGGCGACGCACCTTGTCGAGGGCGAGAAAGTGAGGACCGGTCCACGGTATCCCGACCAACACCTCGGCCTCATCAAGGAGCTCATCGAACTGGGTGTGATGAGACGCCGCAAGGATGGCCGCATCGATCTTCCCGATGTCTACCGCATCGCCTTCTCCATCGGCCGCAAGGGCGGCGTACCAAAGGTCAGGGCATAGCTACCGGCCTACGTGATGGTCAGAGCAGCATACGGATCGAATTGCTTCCGCTGCGTACGTGTCCGATGGAAACAGGAACTCGGGCTGGACGAACTCCATCACGCACACGGTGGGTACGATCCGGGTAATCCGCCGCCAACCGGATTACCCGGATTTGAGAATCTACTTCAGCAGCTGCCTGGCCATCACCACGCGCTGGATCTGGTTCGTCCCCTCGTAGATCTGCGTAATCTTCGCGTCGCGCATCATGCGTTCGACCGGGTAGTCGCTGGTGTAGCCGTACCCGCCCAGGAGTTGGACGGCGTCGGTAGTGATCTCCATGGCGGCGTCGGAGGCGGCGCACTTGGCGGCGCTGGAGAGGAAGGTGAGATCCTTCTGCGGCTCGCCGTGCATGGCCAGTTCGGACCTGGCAGCGGCGGCGTAGGTGAGCTGGCGGGCGGCCTCCAGCTTCATGGCCATGTCGGCGATCATGAACTGGACGCCCTGGAAGTCGGCGACGGCCTTGCCGAACTGCTTGCGCTCCTTGACGTAGCCGATCGCGTAGTCCAGCGCGCCCTGGGCGATGCCGAGCGCTTGGGCGGCGATGGTGACGCGGGTGTGGTCCAGGGTGGCCAGGGCGGTCTTGAAACCGGTGCCCGGCTCGCCGATCATCCGGGAGGCGGGGATCCGCACGTTCTCCAGGATGACCTGGCGGGTCGGGGAGCCCTTGATGCCGAGCTTGCGCTCCTTGGCCCCGAAGCTGACGCCCTCGTCGCCCTTCTCCACGACGAACGCGGAGATGCCCCTCGCCCCGGCGTCCGGCTCGGTGACGGCCATCACCGTGTAGTACTCCGACACCCCGGCGTTGGTGATCCACATCTTGGCGCCGTTGAGCACGTAGTGGTCGCCGTCGAGGACCGCGCGGGTCTTCATCGCGGCGGCGTCGCTCCCCGCCTCGGCCTCCGAGAGGGCGTACGAGAACATCGCGTCACCCCGCGCGACCGGCGTGAGATAGTCCCGCTTGAGGCCCTCGGAGGCCGTGAGCAGCAGCGGAACGGTGCCGAGCTTGTTGACGGCGGGGATCAGCGAGGACGAGGCGCAGGCCCGCGCCACCTCCTCGATGACGATCACCGTCGCGAGGGCGTCGGCACCGGCGCCCCCGTACTCCTCGGGAAGGTGCACGGCGTGCAGGTCCGCCGCGACGAGCGCCTTGTAGACGTCCCAGGGAAACTCCCCGGTCTCGTCGGCCTCGGCGGCGCGCGGAGCGATCTTCTCGTCGGCGAGAGCGCGGACCGTCTCGCGGAGCATCTCGTGCTCCTCGGGCAGTGCGTAGAGAGGGTAGCTCATGGGCAAATAGTAGGACGTCCAACAAAGCCTGGAGCGCTCCACCCCAACTGGTATGTACCCCGGCGTTTGCGCAGGTGGCAAAGTAGAAGCGCCAGATGCCGGTACCCTGTCGGCAAAGAATTGGGCAGAACCGAAAGGAGCACCAGTGGCCTACCGCCTGACGATGGTGGGAACCGGATACCTCGGTGCGACGACGTCCGCCTGCATGGCAGAGCTGGGCTTCGAGGTCCTCGGTCTCGACGTGGACGCGGAGAAGATCGCCCGCCTGCACGCCGGCGATCTGCCCATCTACGAACCGGGCCTGCAAGAGGTCCTGCGCCGCAACCTGGCGAACGGCCGGTTGCGCTTCACCACCTCGTACGAGGAGGCCGCGGCCTTCGGCGACGTGCACTTCCTGTGCCTGGGCACCCCCCAGAAGCCGGGAGAGTACGCCGCGGACGTGTCCTATCTGGACGCCGCGATCGAGGCGCTCGCCCCCCACCTCGACCGCGAGTGCCTGGTCGTCGGCAAGTCCACCGTCCCGGTCGGCACCGCGCAGCGCCTTGCCGACAAGCTGGCCCAGCTCGCCCCCATCGGCGCGGGCGCCGAGCTGGCGTGGAACCCCGAGTTCCTCCGCGAGGGCTTCGCGGTGAAGGACACCCTGCACCCCGACCGGATCGTGCTCGGTGTCGCCTCCGACAGGGCCGAGAAGATCATGCGGGAGGTGTACGCCTCCATGCTGGGGATAGGCACCCCGATCGTGATCACCGACTACCCCACGGCCGAGTTGGTCAAGGTGGCCGCGAACGCCTTCCTCGCCACGAAGATCTCCTTCATCAACGCGATGGCCGAGGTCTGCGAGGCCGCCCACGCCGACGTCAAACAGCTGTCCCTCGCACTGTCCTTCGACGACCGCATCGGCGGCAAGTTCCTCAACCCCGGGCTCGGCTTCGGCGGCGGCTGCCTGCCCAAGGACATCCGCGCCTTCATGGCCAGGGCCGGTGAGCTCGGTGCCGACCAGGCGCTGACCTTCCTGCGGGAGGTCGACGCGATCAACATGCGCCGCCGCGCCCGCATGGTCGACCTAGCCCGCGAGCTGGCCGGGGGTTCCTTCCGGGGCTGCACGGTCGCGGTGCTCGGCGCCGCGTTCAAGCCCAACTCCGACGACATCCGCGACTCTCCCGCCCTGGACGTCGCCGTCAAGATCAGCGAGCAGGGTGGCCGGGTCACCGTCTACGATCCCGTCGCCCAGGAGAACGCCCGCAAGGCCCACCCCGGGCTCTCCTACGGCGCCTCCGCCCTCGACGCGGCCAAGGGCGCCCACGTCGTGCTGCTGCTGACCGAGTGGCAGGAGTTCATCGCGATGGATCCCGAGGAGCTGGGCTCCGTCGTGGCCTCCCGCAAGATCGTCGACGGCCGCAACGCCCTCGACGCCGAGACCTGGCGGGCCTCCGGCTGGCACTACCGCGCCCTGGGCCGCCCCTGAGTCCGACGCCCCTCTTTCCGCCACGTTTCTCCGGTACGCGAAGCGGATCGCCCCGGACATGACGGCGGGTTCCCGGCCTGTGCCGGGAACCCGCCGGGTAAGCGTCGACTTCTCAGACATCGCATCGGTGACATCACCCCGGTCACCATGACCTTCTCGCGTCACCAGCCCCAATAACCCCAGCGGCGCCAACGACGCCAGCGGCGCCAGCGACGGCGGCGACGACGACGCCAGTACGGATCATGGGCAGGCCAGGCGCCTCCCGGGAACATCGTGATACCCATCGGGACACCTCTCTTCGTAGTAATCCCTCGGACATGACAATTACTACGATATGCGGCATTTCATCACAAAATATACCAAATTGCCCCCAAGTTAGCCATAGAACGATTTTGATCGGCATTACAGTAAGACCACTCACGTCACAGCAAAACAAATCGCCTCACGAAACCACTTCTTCCTGCGCGTTCGACAAAATGACTTTTACCTTGGCGAGAAAGTGGCGGCCGAGGGCGCGGGGCCCGTGGGGGCCGCGTCTTTCACCAGGTCGGCCCGGCAGGCGGGCAGGTCGCGACGACCGGGAAAGGCCACCGGGAGCACGCAGCGAGAAGGCCCCCGTCACCGACGAGGGCCTTCCGTCCGTCCCGATCCTGTCCGGTCAGTTGTCGAACTCGCCGAGCTTCACGCCCCCGACGAAGGCGTCCCACTCCGCGCGGGTGAAGAACAGCTTCGGCCCGTCGGGATTCTTGGAATCGCGCAGCACGTAAAGAGGACCTGACCCGGCCTTGTGGCCCTCTTCGAGAGCGTCGACAACGGCCACCTCGACGCAGTTACCGCTGTCATCCCCTTCGGGGGCCGCCTTGCGCCAGACGGCCTTGCTGAGGTCTGCTTCCACGTCGTCATCACCTTCGCTATGTCGGCGGTCGCCCAGCGGGCGGAGTCGTTCGAGCGGACCGCCCCGTAACGCCGGCATGCCTCCGTCACGCCCCGGGGGTGATCCGTGACGTGCCCTCCGGCGACGGCCCCGCGAACGGCGGCGGGCTCCACGCACACAGTATCCGGGCCGCCCCCGGCACTCGCAACGACGCGGACACCGAGCGGGCGCGCTCCCTCCGCCCCTCCGACCGGCCCCACGATGTCACGGTGTCACGGGGAGCGACGTATCGCCCGGCCGTGCGACGTCGAGGGAGTGACACGGCACCCGGCGCGGCGCGTGCCGGCCGGGTAGACCCTCACCAGGAGACCATCGAAGAGTTGGCGCAGGTCGGTGCTATTTCCAGTCCGAAGGAGACCAAGATGACCGTTCGTATCGCGGACGTGGAGATTCCCGACAGTGCCCTGGCGCGGGCGGCCACGGAGCTCGTCCGGGCGGCGGCCGAGCCGCTGGTGTACGACCACTCCCGGCGGGTCTTCCTGTTCGGCGCGTTCGTGGGCGACCGCGAGGGGCTCACCTACGACCCCGAGTTGCTGTACGTCGGCGCGATGTTCCACGATCTCGGCCTGACCCGGACCTACCGGACCTCCGACCAGCGCTTCGAGATCGACGGCGCGGACGAGGCCCGCCGGTTCCTGAGGGAGCACGGTGTGTCCGAGGAGGGCTCACGTGTCGTGTGGGAGGCGATCGCGCTGCACACCACACCGGAGATACCGCACCACATGGCCCCGGAGATCGCCCTGGTCACCACGGGCGTGGAGGCCGACGTGCTGGGGATCGGCCTGGACGCCATCCCCGACGAGGCCCGCGCGGAGATCGTGGCCGCCCATCCCCGTCCCGACTTCAAGCGCCGCATCCTGGCCGCGTTCACCGACGGCATCGCCCACCGCCCGCAGACGACCTTCGGCAACGTGAAGGCCGACGTCCTGGAGCGCTTCGTCCCGGGGTACGTCCGTACCAACTTCGTCGACGTCATCGAGAACTCCGCCTGGCCGGAATGACGCGTTCCCCGAGATTCCAGGCGAGGTCGGCGGGGGTCAGCGCGTCGAGACGGAACTCACCGCGGACTCGACGGGCTTCTGACTCCCACCGGCGCCCAGAGTTCCGAACACCGCCAGCACCGCCACAGTGAGTCCGAGGACGGCGCGGATAGCGTTCCTCATGATCCTCAACCTCCAAAGTATGTGAAGATCTGCTCCTTCCCCACGCGTCCTCGTCTATCCATCATGGTGTCAAGTTACCGGTCAAAGGCGGCGATATCAGGCGCCGAGCTGGGCGGCTTCAGCTCGAAGTTTCGCCCCCTTCGCGTGGGCCTGATCCTTGAGAGCGAGCTGGAACGCCTCCATCCTCGCCCGCAGGCCCTCGTCCGCGGCGGCGAGGATCCGTACGGCGAGCAGGCCCGCGTTGCGGGCGCCTCCGACGGCGACGGTCGCGACGGGGACCCCCGCGGGCATCTGGACGATCGAGAGGAGGGAGTCGAGGCCGTCGAGATACTTCAGCGGGACGGGGACACCGATCACCGGCAGCGGGGTCACCGACGCGAGCATGCCCGGCAGGTGGGCGGCTCCCCCGGCACCCGCGATGATCACCTTCAGGCCACGCCCGGCCGCCCCCGCGCCGTACGCGATCATCTCCTCGGGCATGCGGTGCGCGGAGACCACGTCGGCCTCGAACGCCACGTCGAACTCGGCCAGCGCCTCCGCGGCGAGTCTCATCACCGGCCAGTCGGAGTCGCTGCCCATGACGATGCCGACGGTGGTCATCACTTCTCCTTGCCTCGCGGCGGCCCGGAGGCCGCGTGCGCTCGCGGTGGTGCCGTGGTTCGGCGGTAAGACGATCCCGTACGCCTCCCGGTCGACCGGGAGGCGTACGGGAGTCGTACGGGATCTGGCGGCCCGGCGCCCCCGAGGCGCCGGAAGAGCGGGCCGACCGGCCCGCGGGCTCAGGTGTATCTTCCCTCGGTGAGGTAGACGGCGGCGTGCCGGGCACGCGCGCGGACCTCGTCGAGGTCGGTGCCCGTCGCGGTGACGTGGCCGATCTTGCGCCCCGGCCGCACCTCCTTGCCGTAGAAGTGGACCTTGATTCCCGGGTCGTGGGCCATCACGTGCTCGTACCGGGAGAAGATGTCGGGGTCGTCGCCGCCCAGGAGGTTGGCCATCACCACCACGGGGGCGGTCGGCGCGGGCGACCCGAGCGGGAGGTCGAGGACCGCGCGCAGGTGCTGCTCGTACTGGGAGGTGCGGGCCCCGTCGATCGTCCAGTGGCCGCTGTTGTGCGGGCGCATGGCCAGCTCGTTCACCACCAGCCCCGAGGAGGTGGCGAACATCTCCACGGCGAGCAGCCCGGTCACGCCCAGCTCCTTGGCGATGGTCAGGGCGATCCGCTGGGCCACCGCGGCCCACTCGGGGTCGAGACCGGGGGCGGGAGCGAGCACCTCGACACAGATGCCGTCGCGCTGGACGGTCTCCACCACCGGGTAACTGACGCCCTGCCCGTGCGGCGACCTGGCGACCAGCACGGCGAGCTCCCGCTCGAACGGCACGAACCCCTCGGCCATCAGCGGCACGCCGGAGGCCAGGACCTCGGTCGCGTCGTCCGCGGAGCGGCAGACCCAGACGCCGCGCCCGTCGTAGCCGCCCCGGACCGCCTTGAGCACGACCGGCCAGCCGTTCTCCTCGGCGAACCCCTCGACGTCGGCTGCCGTCTCGACCCGCCGCCAGGGCGGGCAGGGAACGCCGATCGCGGTGAGCCGCTCGCGCATCACGGCCTTGTCCTGGGCGTGGACGAGGGCGTCGGCGCCGGGACGCACGACGAAGCCGTCCTCGGCCAGGGCGCGGACGTGCTCGGTGGGGACGTGCTCGTGGTCGAACGTGACCGCGTCACATCCCTTGGCGAAGTCACGCAGGTCCGCCAGGGACCGGTAGTCGCCCAGGCGCACGTCGGCGATCACGCGGGCGGCGCTCTCGTCGGGCGAGTTGGCCAGGACCCGCAGCTCGATGCCGAGGGCGATGGCCGCCTGCTGTGTCATCCGGGCCAGCTGGCCCGCTCCGATCACGCCGACGACGGGTCCGATGGGACTGGCCAAAGAAGGGCTGCTCACAGCGGTTAAGTTTACTGTCCGCGGCACGCGACCAGGCGACGGGCGGCCGTCGGCCGGTCGGCGGCCACCGTGACGGAGAACGTGAGGGCCGCTCGCCGCCGTGACAGGGGGCGTGAGAGCCGCTCGCCGCTGTGACAGGGGGCGTGAGGGCCGCTCGGCGCCGTGGGATCAGTCCGCGGTGAGGGTGGCGAGGCCGCGGCGCAGGCCGGCCGTGCTGAGCTTGGAGCCGCTGCCGACGATCTCGGTGGCGACGAGCACGACCTCGGTCCCGGTGAGCCCGGCGGTCCTGCTCCTGCCGGTGAAACCCCGCAGGTCGGCCCTGCCGTAGATGGGACGGGCCAGGGTGGAGCGGCCCTGGCGGGCCCTCTGCCGGTATTCGATCTCCAGGGCGTGGATGACCAGGGCGCCGCCGCCGGGCAGCAGCAGCGCGCGCTGGGGGCCGACGAGCAGGCGGACGTCGGTGGTGAGGCGGTCGGGCCGCACTCTCGCCGGGCGCCCGACCAGCTCGCCGAAGAGATCCCGGGCCGGGTCGCCCCTAGGGAAGGTCACCCCGCTCACCCCCGCCGGGTCGGTGAGGTAGGCCAGGTAGCGCTGCGGCACGAGACGGGCCTTGACCCCCGTGCCGGGATCGTCGGCGGGCACCGCGCCCTCGGTCGGCTCGCGGACCTCGCCCCGGATCGGGATGGGCCCGGCGCCGAGCCGCCACTCCCCGGCCTCCTGGACGAACAGGAAGTAGGCCGGGTCGGGCTCGCGGGCCAGGGCGACGAACCAGCGGTCCTGGCCGGCGATGCCGGGCAGGTAGAACTCCGCCTCGCTGTAGGACTTCCTGACGGGGGCTGGGCGGCCGTTCCGGGTCGCCTCGCAGGCACGGCCGCCCAGCGCTTTCTCCGCCCAGGTGGTGAGCTCCTCGACGGTCGCGCAGTCTCGGTCGCGCCAGGCGTCGTCGAGCCTTCTCAGCAGCGTGAAGGCCTCGGTCGCCTCGGTGAGCTCCACCCCGGCGGACGCCTCGCGCGACGGGCCGGTCCCGGGGGCGGTGACCCGCGTGTCGCTCCGCGCGCCGCAGCCGGTCATCATCGACAGACCCAGGATCACGGCGAGGAGTCGGCGGCGCAAGGGTTGATCCCGGGGTAGTGGCCGTCGCGTGCGGCAGTCCGTCTGGACCGACCACGGGAGGCGGATTTCCGGGGGTCCGGAGGCTTCCCGTGATCTACGGGACCAGCGTAACGTCAGCACCCTCTTTTATCCGGTGTATGCGACATTTGTTGAAAAAGCGCCTGTTGACGGCTATGGACATCAACGAGTCAACCTCGCGCGGATCACCCCTCCTCACCGGTAACCTGGCCCGAAGAGTGTTCGAGGTCCTCCGACGCGGCGGATCAGCAGCCGACCCCCGAAAGGACCGTGCAGGCAACGTGGAGTTTCTCCGACACGCCTACCGGCGGCTCACCGAGCTGGTGCGAGAGCTGGCGAAGTTCGGGACGGTCGGCGCGGTCGCCTTCGTGGTCGACTACGGCGGCACCAACCTGCTCAGGTTCGGCCTCGACCAGGGACCGCTCACCTCCAAGGTCATCGCCACGATCGTCGCGGCGACCCTGGCCTACGTCGGCAACCGCTACTGGACGTTCAGGCACCGCGAGCAGAGCGGCCTCGCCCGCGAATACTTCCTGTTCTTCATGCTCAACGGCATCGGCCTGCTGATCTCACTGCTGATCATCGGCTTCGCGACCTACACCCTGGGCCTGAAGGACGCGCTGAGTTACAACATCGCCCTGATCGTGAGCACCGCCCTCGGGACCCTGTTCAGGTTCTGGTCGTACAAGAAGTGGGTCTTCCTGCCCAGCGCGCCGCCCCCGGAGGAGATCGTCCCCGGCGCGTCGCCGAACCGGCCGGCGGCACCAAACAGCCAGGTCAACGGCCACATGTATCTCCTGAACAAGACATCGGAGGAGAGCTCGCCCCCCACCGGCCCGCGCTAGGTCCGCGCCGGGTCCGAGCTGGTACGCGCTCCGCCCCGCCTCGTCCCGGGCCCCGCCCCGGCCGGGACGCGGCGCTCAGGCGGGCCCGCGGACGACGCGGTTCCTGCCCGTGTCGCCCACCTGGCGCAGGAAGAAGGCGAACGCCGCGGGACGCGATCGTACGAGCTCCAGGCGTCCCCCGTCCGCCGCGGCGAGTGCCCTCGCGAGGGGCAGGCCGAGCCCCGTGCTGCCGCCCCCGCTCACGTTCCGTTCGAAGACCCGTGGGGCCAGGTCGTCGGGGATGCCCTTACCCTCGTCCGCCACCTCGATGACGATGGACCTGTCCCTGGCGCAGGTGGTCATGGTCACCGTGCCGTCGCCGTGCTTCAGCGAGTTCTCCAGCAGGGTGGAGATCACCTGGCCGATGCCGCCCGCGGTACCCAGCGCCTGGAGTCCGCGCGCGCCGACCAGGCTCAGCCGCCGCCCGGCCCTGCGGAACGCCGGGCCCCACTCGATGAGCTGCTGGTCGAGCAGCCCGTCGAGCTCGACGATCTCGGTCTGCGCCTGACGCTGCCTTCTGGCTGTGGCCAGCAGCTCGTCGATCACGGCGGTGAGCCGTTCGGCCTGCACGATGGCGGCCTCGCCCTCCTCCTTGACGATCCCCGGTTCGTCGGCGGCGGCGACGATCTCCTCAAGTCTCATGGTCAGGCCGGTGAGCGGGGTGCGGAGCTGGTGGGAGGCGTCGGTCGCGAACTCCCGCTCCCTGGCCAGGAGGTCGGAGATGCGGGTCGCGCTGCGGTCGAGCACCTCGGCCACCCGATCGAGCTCCTGGATGCCGTAGCGGTGCTTGCTCGGTCTGGCGTCACCGGAGCCGAGCCGCTCAGCGATCATCGCAAGGTCGCTGAGCGGTAGCGTCAGACGGCGTGACTGCACGATGGCGAGCCCGACCGCGACCGCGAGGGCTGCCGCGGCGAGTCCCAGGATGAGGAACAACCACGCGCGGACCTCACGCTCCACTCCCGTCTTGTCCCGGCTGACCGCGACGTACACGCCGTTCTCCGACTGCGCGTCCTCGGTCATCTTCTGGCTCTCGGGGGGCTCGGTGCCCACCGTTATCACCTGGGGAGGCGTCCCTTTTGCGTAGATCTGAATGTAGAGATCGGAATACTTGCGTTCCAGTTGCTGCTCGTCGACGGGCTGGTCCTGGATCCGGGCGTACTCGACCTCCCCCAGCAGGCTTTTGGCGTGTGAGGAAAGTTCCTGGGTCGCCTCCTCCTCGATGAGCCGGTTGACCGCCACACCGAGGGGGATGCCGAGCAGCAACACCCCGATGACCGCGACGAGGAGGGTTGAGGAGAGAAGGCGGCGGCGCATCTCCTACTCGCGCTCGAACCTGAAGCCGACTCCTCGAACGGTCGTGATGTATCGGGGCTTGGCGGCGTCGTCACCGAGTTTCCGGCGTAGCCACGAGATGTGCATGTCCAGGGTCTTGGTCGACCCCCACCAGTTGGTGTCCCACACCTCGCGCATGATCTGCTCTCGGGTGACCACCTTTCCGGCGTCGCGGACCAGGACCCTCAGCAGATCGAATTCCTTGGTGGTCAGATGCAGCTCCTTGTCTCCCATCCACGCGCGACGGGAGTCGGCGTCGATGCGCACGCCCTGGACCACGGGCGTCTCGGACGTGCCGCGCCGCAGGAGCGCGCGGACGCGCGCCAGCAACTCGGCCAGGCGGAACGGCTTGGTCACGTAGTCGTCGGCCCCGGCGTCGAGGCCCACCACCGTGTCGACCTCGTCGACACGGGCGGTGAGGATCAGCACAGGAGTCCCGTGGCCCTCGGCGCGGATGCGCCGGGCCACCTCCAGGCCGTCCATCTCGGGCAGGCCCAGGTCGAGAACGATCAGGTCGATGCCACCCGATAGAGCCCGCTCCAGAGCCTGCGGGCCGTCAGGGCTCACCTCTACTTGATAACCCTCGCGGCGCAGGGCTCGCGCCAGTGGCTCGGAAATCGAGGTGTCATCCTCGGCGAGTAGTACACAGGTCATGTTGCGATCGTAGGACCTTAGGGGATCGTTTCCCGGGTACAGCGCGCGGTTTGACTCGTCGTTGACCTATCCATTGACCTGGGCAAACACTGATAAATCCCGGATAGTCATCCCGCAACGGCCGAGGGCCGGGGAGTAGGTCTCCCGCATTGGAAGTCCCTCGAAAGCACAGGCTCACCAAAGGATGGACCGACAAAGCAGAACACGCCCTACCAGAGGGGACCTGGTGGGCGTGTTCTGCTTTATTCACCTCAAGACGCCGACGGCGGCTCGGCGTAGCGGGCGAGGTAGAGCTGCTCCCCGAGGCTCCCGATGAGACCCAGCTCGGTCTCCAGGTAGTCGATGTGGCGCTCCTCGTCCTCCAGGATCTCCTCGAAGATCCGGGCCGAGGTGGCGTCGCCCTTCTCGCGCATCAGGATGATGGCGGGCCGGAGCCGGGTGACCACCTCCAGCTCGACGTCCAGGTCGGCACGGAGCTGCTCGGCGACGGTCTGGCCGATGTGCAGGGTGCCCAGCTTCTGGTAGTTGGGCAGGCCCTCAAGGAAAAGGATGCGGTCGGTGAGCTTCTCCGCGTGGCGCATCTCGTCGATGGACTCTTCGCGGGTGTATTTGGCCAGCCTGGTATATCCCCAGTTTTCCTGCATCTTGGCGTGCAGGAAGTACTGGTTGATCGCGGTGAGCTCCGCGGTCAGCTGCTCGTTGAGCAGTTCGATGATTTTCTTGTCGCCCTGCATGGCGGGCTCCTCGTGCTATGCGGTCGGCATCAAATCTTCAGACCGCTTTAGGATCGCACAGATTTTTCGCACGCAAGAAGCGCAGTCGCCCCCGGCCCCGGTGGCATCGCGGATCTGGCGCGCGCTCTTGGCCCCGGCCGAGATGCAGTCGTGCACCTCGTTTTCGGTGACCGCACGGCAGACGCACACGTACACGGGGTGCAACCTCTCTGGAGACTACCATAGGTTAGGCACACCTAAGCTAGCTCATTTGGTTAGGCTTGCCTACGTGAGCTAAAACACACGACCTTAATATCACCGTCACGAATCCGCGTTCCCATTCGGATCTCCGTCGGCCGACATGCGGAAACGCCCCCGGGATACCGGCCGCCTCTCGTACGGGTCCGTGAAAACGTCCCACCGAAACCCGGAAAACGTCTCACGAGAACGACGAGCACACCGCCGCGTACGGAGGCCGGGACACGCGAACGCGCCCCGGTGAGGACCGGGGCGCGTGAGCAGGCCGAGCGCGGGGAAAGCCGTTCAGTGGCCTCTGGCCAGCCACTCCTCCAGGTGCCCCGCCTCCGCGCCGATGGAGGTGGACGCGCCGTGCCCGGTGTGCACGACCGTCCCCGACGGCAGGTCCAGCAGCTTCTCCCTGATCGACTCGATGATCGTGTCGAAGGAGGAGAAGGACCTCCCCGTCGCGCCGGGACCGCCCTCGAACAGGGTGTCGCCGGTGAAGACCGCACCGATGTCCGCCCCGTACAGGCAGACCGCGCCCGGAGCGTGGCCCGGCGTGTGCAGCACGGTCAGCTCGATCCCGCCGGCCGAGAGCACCTGCCCGTCCTCGATCGGGGTGTACGGCAGGTCGGTGTAGACCATCTCCCACAGCACCTGGTCGGCCGGGTGGAGCAGGATCGGCGCGCCCGTCCGCGCGGCGAGGTCGGCCGCCGCGTCGATGTGGTCGTTGTGCGCGTGCGTGCAGACGATGGCCCTGACCTCGCGGTCGCCCACCCGCTCGGCGATCGCCGCGGCGTCGTGCGCGGCGTCGACGACGAGGACCTCACTGGCCGAGCCGACGATCCAGACGTTGTTGTCGACGTCCCACGTCCCGCCGTCCAGCGAGAACGTGCCGGAGGTGACGATCCTGTCGATCACAGGACCACCACCGAACGCAGGACCTCGCCGCGGTGCATCTTCGCGAAGGCCTCCTCGACGTCGCCGATGCCGATCGTCTCGGAGACGAAGCGGTCGAGGTCGAGCCGCCCCTGGAGGTAGAGGTCGATGAGCATGGGGAAGTCGCGGCTGGGCAGGCAGTCGCCGTACCAGGAGGACTTCAGCGCGCCGCCCCGGCCGAAGACGTCGAGCAGCGGCAGCTCCAGCGTCATGTCGGGGGTGGGCACCCCGACCAGGACCACGGTCCCGGCCAGGTCACGGGCGTAGAAAGCCTGCTTGTACGTCTCCGGGCGGCCGACCGCCTCGATGACCACGTCGGCGCCGTTGCCGCCGGTGAGCTCCTTGACCGTCTCGACCACGTCGGAGGTGCGGGAGTTGACCGTGTGGGTGGCGCCGAACTCCTTGGCCCAGGCGAGCTTGCGGTCGTCCACGTCCACCGCGATGATCTTCGAGGCGCCCGCCAGCCCGGCCCCCAGGATGGCCGCGTCGCCGACGCCGCCGCACCCGATGACCGCCACGCTGTCACCGCGGGTCACGCCGCCGGTGTTGATGGCGGCACCGAGGCCCGCCATCACGCCGCAGCCCAGCAGCCCGGCCACCCGCGCCGGCGCCGACGGGTCGACCTTGGTGCACTGCCCGGCCGCGACCAGGGTCTTCTCGATGAAGGCGCCGATGCCCAGGGCGGGGCTGAGCGGCGTGCCGTCCTCCAGGGTCATCCTCTGGGTGGCGTTGTGGGTGTTGAAGCAGTACCAGGGACGGCCCCGCAGGCACGCCCGGCAGTCGCCGCAGACGGCCCGCCAGTTCAGGATCACGAAGTCACCGGGGGCCACCTCGGTGACGCCCTCGCCGACGGCCTCGACCAGCCCGGCGGCCTCGTGGCCGAGCAGGAACGGGAACTCGTCGTTGATGCCGCCCTCGCGGTAGTGCAGGTCCGTGTGGCAGACGCCACAGGCCTGGACCGTCACCACGGCCTCGCCGGGGCCGGGATCGGGCACGATAACGGTCTCCAGCGAGACGGGCTCGCCCTTGCCACGCGCGACCACGCCTTGCACGGTGTACGGCATGTCCTGCACCTCATCTGCGTCTGTCATGGTTTCGACCCTCGCGGGCTCGCTTACCGGTCGAACGGTCCTGCGCCCAGCCTCAATGATTACCGGCCCGGCGTAAAACGTACGGCTGCACCACACCCAGGCCGCGGGCCGGCCGCTGGCGGATGCGGCCGACCTCGACGCCGGGCGCGTCCTTCAGCGCCTCGGCGAGCCTGTCGTCGGCGACGACGGTGCCGGGGCGGGCGATGGCCGTGAGCCTGGCCGCCAGGTTCACCGTCGTGCCGAAGACATCCCCCATGATCGGCAGCACCGGGCCGTACGCCAGCCCGATCCGCACGTCGGGCCCGTACTGCCGGATCGCGCCGACCAGGTCCAGGGCGATCACGGCGGCCGTCCGAGGGTCGGCCGCCGTGAAGAACACCTCGTCCCCGAGCGTCTTGACCATCCGTCCCCCGTGCTCGGCGACCACGTCCGAGGCCCGTGACTCGAAGCCCTCGACCAGCTCGGCCAGGCCCCGCTCGTCCAGCTCGCGGGAGACCCGGGTGAAGGAGACCAGGTCGGCGAAGCCCACCGCGAGGGTGAGCCTGGCCGGCGTGATCTCGTCGGTGATGTCGGCGAGCGTCAGCAGGCGGGTCCCGGCGGCGGCGAGCTGGGCGCGCCAGACGTGGACCAGCACCCGCTCGAAGTCGGGGAGCAGCCGGCGCGAGGTCTCCATGACCGCCGCCAGGTCCGCGTCGGTGGGCCGGCGGCCGGGATCGAGCATGGCGCCGATCATGATCTCGGCCTGCCACTGCGCGAGCCTCGCCGTCGTCTGGCCGAGTGCCCTCGCCATCCGGATGACGGTCCGGTCGTCCAGCAGGCCGCCCTCCATCATCGCCCGGACCCGCTCCAGGACGGCCACGTCCGCGTCGGTGAAGGCCACGGTGTCGTCGGGGAGCGTGGCGAACCCCAGCGCGCGCCAGATCCGCTCGGTGAGCTCCTGCGGCAGCCGGGCGAGGCTCGCCACCTGGATCCGGGTGTAGCGGGGGGACGCGCCGACGAAGAGGCGCTCGATCCGCTCGGCCGTCGGGCGCCCGGCGGGGACCTCAGCCTCGTCCCCGCCCTCCCCCAGGCCCAGGAGGTCACGCCCCATGGGTCACCGCCCGCCGGGTTCCGAGGGCTCCCCGTCGGCCGCGTCGTCGAGCGCGCGGAACAGCTCGGCCCGCACCTCCTGGATCCGGGGGATGTCCCGCAGCGTGATCCGGCCGTGGTCGCCCGCCGACTCGACGACCAGCGTGCCGGAGCCGAAGAGCCGCTCCACGAGGGTCTGGTCGG
Source organism: Streptosporangium oxazolinicum (assembly GCF_039537505.1). NCBI lineage: Bacteria > Bacillati > Actinomycetota > Actinomycetes > Streptosporangiales > Streptosporangiaceae > Streptosporangium > Streptosporangium oxazolinicum. The sequence goes on along the minus strand of NZ_BAABAQ010000015.1, from coordinate 52,430 downwards.
CGCTGACCGTGTTCACCTTGGTCATCGGGATGTCGTCGATGGACTTGCTCAGCACCCCCGTGCCGATGGTGAACCGGTGCGAGGTGAGGACGTACGAGGTGTTCTTCCAGCGCAGGTATGGAACGAACGACCACACGGTCAGCAGGCCGACGGCGACCACGGCCACCGCGATGAGCGCGTAGGAGCGGTACTCGAAGTCGGGCATGAAGAAAAGGGCGGCGCCGGAGCCCACGATGATCAGGATCAACGCGAGGAACGGGCCGATAAGTCGCTTCCAGTGAGGGTGGAACGACCTGATCCGTCGCTCCCCCTCCGTCATGTGGTGATCGGGTAGACCCATGGGGCAAATCGTGGCACGCCTTCGTGTCCCACGTCATGAGGTGTGAGGTCGAACATGCACGACGTCACCCGCGCTGAGCGTGTGCTCCTCCCCCTTGGAGCCGACGAGCAGGTGACCTGCGCGGTCGACGCCGGTGGCGGTGCCGGTCAGCACCCGCTCGCCCGGCAGCTCCACCCTGACCTCCCGCCCGACCGTGGCGCTGATCGCGAGATAGGCGGCCCGCAGGCCGCACGCCTCGGCGTCGCCGTCCGCCTCCGACCACTCGCGGTAGTGGGTCTCGATCTCCCGCAGCGCCGCGCGCAGGATCGGGTCGCGGTCGACGCAGGCGGCCTTCTCGATGGCCAGGGAGGTGGCGGTCTCCACCGGCAGCTCCTCGGGGCGCACGCTCACGTTGAGCCCGACCCCCACGATCACCGCGCTGTCGATCCGCTCGGCGAGCACCCCGGCGAGCTTGCGCTCGCCGATCAGCAGATCGTTGGGCCACTTGAGCCGTACGTCGACCTCGGCGATCCTCCGCACGGCCGACGCGACCGCCAGGCCGACGAGCAGGGGCAGCCACCCCTGTGTGGACAGGGGCGGGTCGGGACGCAGGAGCACCGAGAACGTCAGGCCGGAACGCGGCGGAGCACTCCAGACACGGCCGAGCCTGCCACGCCCGGCGAACTGGGACTCGGCGACGACGACGGCCCCCTGCCGCGCGCCGTCGCGGACGGCCTGCGCGAGGTCGGCGTTGGTCGATCCGGTCCTGTCGACCACGGAGATCCCGGACCAGAGGCCACCGGGACGGACCAGCGCGCGGGTGAGAGCCGCCTCGGAAAGCGGCGGGCGGTCGAGATCAGTGAAGGGCGAGTCGAGCACTTAGCCATCTTGCCTCCACTAACGACCCCCTGTTACCGAATTAATCCAATGACCAGGGAATACTGTTACCGAAGTCTGGGGGGGCGGGCAAGGCAGGGCTTTCGGTCGGGCCTGGAAATCGTGCGGACGGTTGCGAAAAGAGATGATGAACGCATGAGCCGACATCTCAACGCGCGGAACGACACCGGGCGGAACGACACCGGCCTGAAGGACGATCCGGGCTCCGAGCTGGGTACGGCCTCAAAGGCGCGTCAGAGCTCCATGGTGAACGCGGACTCGAACGCGGACTCGGAGGTGGTGGAGGCCGTGCGGAGGCCGGGGCCCACCACCCGGGCGCGGGTCGGGCAGATGCGGGCGGGGACCGTCCACGAGCGCCGGGACGACCTGGCCACCGAGGAGCCGCTGGAGATCCGCGTCCAGGCGGGCGAGGAGCGCCGCACGGTCGCGATCACCATGCGCACCCCCGGGCACGACTTCGAGCTGGCCGCCGGGTTCCTGTACGGCGAGGGCCTCGCGGCACCGGCGGACGTCGCGTCCATCGCCTACTGCACCGACGAGGACGTGCCGCCGGAGGCGCGCTACAACACGGTGACCGTGCGGCTGCGCGGTGGCGGGCTGCCCGACCTGCCCTCGCTCGACCGGCACTTCATGACGTCGAGCGCGTGCGGCGTCTGCGGTACCGCGAGCCTCGACGCCCTGCGTGGCCGCTGCTCGCCGCTGCCCGCCCAGGGGGACCTGCTGATCTCCCCCGAGGTCCTGTACGGCCTTCCCGGCAGGTTGAGAAGCGCCCAGGGGGTCTTCGGCAAGACCGGAGGGCTGCACGCGGCCGGTCTGTTCACCGCCGGGGGTGAGCCGCTCGCGGTCCGCGAGGACGTGGGACGGCACAACGCGCTGGACAAGCTGGTCGGCTGGGCCATGATGACCGGGAGGCTGCCGCTGGCCGGGCACGTGCTGATGGTCAGCGGGCGGACCAGCTACGAGATCATGCAGAAGGCCCTCACCGCGGGCCTGCCGGTCGTCTGCGCGGTCTCCGCGCCGTCCTCCCTCGCCGTCGACCTGGCCAGGGAGTTCGGGATGACGCTGGTCGGCTTCCTGCGCGAGGAGCGCTTCAACCTCTACGCGGGGGCGCACCGCGTCGCCCGCTGAGCCGCGCCGGGCCGTCCGCCCCACTCCCCCTGACGACCCTCTGCCCGCCCCTGAGCCGCCCCCTCCGGCCCCCGAACGTCCACCCCTGCGGATAAGGGCCGCTCTCATCTTGAATCGCCCATAGTGGACTTCTGGGCCGTCCACTCACGCCGGGGAGCCGTCCTCGTCGGGCGGGGCGGATCCCGGCGAGCCTCTCCACGGCCGGAGCCTCCCGGCCGTGGAGAGGCTCGCGGATCACCCGGTGTTCTGCAGGCCCGCGGCGACGCCGTTGACCGACAGGAGCAGCAGCGTGGACAGGCGCTCGCGCTCGTCCTCCGACAGCCCCTCGTCCGCGCGGAGGGTGGACAGGGCGCGCAACTGCAGGTGGGAGAGCGCGTCCACGTACGGGTCGCGGAGCTGCACAGCGCGCGACAGGACCCTGCGGTCCTCCAGCAGGCGGGTGTGGCCGGTGATCTCCAGGACCAGGCGGCGCGTCAGGTCGTACTCGGCCAGGACCTGCTCGACGAAGTCGTCCCTGGCGCCGAGCGCGAGGTAGCGGGCGGCGATGTCGCGGTCGGTCTTGGCCAGCGACATCTCCACGTTGTCCAGCAGCGAGGCGAACAGCGGCCACTCGCGGTAGGCGGCGCGCAGCTCGTCCAGGCCCGCCTCGGAGATCACCGCCTCCAGGCCGCTGCCCAGGCCGTACCAGCCGGGCAGGTTGACCCGGGTCTGGGCCCAGGCGAACACCCACGGGATGGCCCGCAGGTCGTCCAGGGACCGGGGGGCACCGAGGCCGCGCCGGGCGGGGCGGGAGCCCAGGCGGAGCGAGCCGATCTCCTCCAGCGGGCTGACCAGGGAGAACCACTCTGGGAACCCGGGTGCCTCGGTCAGCCCGCGGTAGGCCCTCTCCGAGGCGGAGGCGACCCGCTCGGCCACGCCGCGGAAGCGTCCCGCCGCCTCGGCCGTACGGGCCTCGATGGACGGGGTGGAGGCGAGCAGCACCGCCGAGGTGACCTGCTCCATGTGGCGGCGGGCGATGGCGTCGTGGCCGTAGCGGGCGAAGATGACCTCGCCCTGCTCGGTGACCTTGAACCTGCCGCCGACCGAGCCGGGAGCCTGCGCGAGCACGGCCCGGTTCGCCGGGCCGCCACCCCGGCCCAGGGCGCCGCCCCGGCCGTGGAACAGCGTCAGCGGTACGTCGTGCTCGGCCGACCAGGCGGCCAGCTCCTCCTGGGCCTCGTAGAGCTTCAGGGTCGCGGCGGCCGGGCCGAGCTCCTTGGCGGAGTCGGAGTAGCCGAGCATGACCTCCAGGCGCCGGTCGTCGGCGAGCCTGGCCTGTACGGCCGGGATCTCCAGCATTCCCGACAGGACGGTGGGGGCGGCGGCCAGGTCGGCGCCCGACTCGAACAGCGGGACCACGTCGAGCAGCGGCGGCCGGCCGCCCGTCGCGTGCGCGGCCAGCGTGTGGACCGCGGCGATGTCGTCGGCCGATCGGGTGAAGGAGACCACGTAGCGGGAACAGGCGGTCACCCCGAACCGCTCTTGGATCCAGGCGATCGTGCGGATCGTGGCCAGGACCTCCTCGGTCCGCTCGGAGGTGCGCCCGTCGGCGATCTCCTCCAGCGCGGCGGCGTGGACCTGCGAGTGCTGGCGGACCTCCAGTTCGGCCAGGTGGAAGCCGAACGTCTCCACCTGCCAGATGAGGTGCTGCAGCTCCCCGTACGCCTGGCGGTTCGCCCCGGCCTCGACCAGCGAGTCCTGGGCCGTGCGCAGGTCGGTCAGGAGCTGCTCGGGCGAGCGGTAGGCCAGGTCGAGGCCACGCTGGCGGGTGGCCGCGATGCGGGCGGCGACGAACATCAGCCACTGCCGGTGCGGCTCCCTCGGGGAGCGGGTGGCCATCTCCGAGACGACGTCGGGGTGGTCGTTCACCGCGCTCGACAGCGCGGCCCGCAACCCGGCCGAGGCGGGGGTGTAGTCGGCGGTGAGGGTGAGCGAACGGCCGATCCTCAGCGTGGCGTTCTCCAGGGCGATCAGCACGTGCTCGGCCTGGATGAGGACGGCGTCCCTGGTCACCTTGGAGGTGACGTTCGGGTTGCCGTCGCGGTCGCCGCCGATCCAGCTGCCGTACCTGATGAAGGCGCGGGCCCTCGGCCCGCCGGTGCCGCCTCCCCCGCCGAGCGCGGCGTCCAGGGCGCGATAGACCTGCGGGACCACCCGGAAGAGGGTCTCGTCGAAGGCCGCCATCGCGGTGCGCACCTCGTCCAGCGGGTCGAGCTTGGTGGACCGCAGCTGGGCGGTCCGCCACAGCAGGTCGATCTCCTCCAGCAGCCGCCGCCGGGTCTCCGCCCGCTCGGCCGCGCCCCTGTCGGAGCTGTTGTACGCGGTGAGCTGGCCGCTGATGCGCTGGATCGCGGTGACCACGGCGCGCCTGCGGGCCTCGGTGGGGTGCGCGGTCAGCACGGGGTGCAGGCGCAGCCCCTCGACCAGGTCGGCGACCTTGTCGTCGCCGAGCTCCTGGACGGCCTGCGCGAGGGACTCGGGCAGCGGCTCCTCGCCGGTGTCGCGGACCCTGAGCGTGCGGATCCTGAAGTGCTCCTCGGCCAGGTTCGCCAGGTGGAAGTAGCACGTGAACGCACGGGCGATCTGCACCGCGCGGTCGATCGGCCACTCGGCCACCATCGCGGTGATCTCGTCGACGGACACCTGCTTTCTGCGGGCGCCGATGACGGCCTTGCGCAGCCGTTCGACGTCGGCGAGCAGGTCATCGCCGCCATGCTCGGCGATGACCTGCCCCAGGAGCCCACCGAGCAGTCGCACGTCCGCGCGCAGCTCGTCGGGCATCTCGGTGACAGCGGAGGAACGCTCTGCCTGGTGGGACACGGTGGCGGGCATGCCCGTCAGCGTACCCAGTCCGTTTTCGTGAACGGAGACCGGTCTCACCCATTGGACTAGACCATTCGGACGGCCTTCCCCGGGCCGCCGGACGGTCGTCGGACGGCCATCGGAAAGTCGTCGAGAAGCCGTCAGGTGGCCATGGAACTCGCCTTCAGGAGCGCCGGATACCGGGCGAAGGCGATCTTTCCCGCGACCCTGCGGCCACCCCAGGAGAGCAGCAGCCCGTACGGCACCGCCAGCGCGGCGACCCAGGTGAGCCCCAGCAGGACCGGCAGGGCGATCGGCAGCGCGAGCAGGCCGGTGCCGATCAGCGCGCCGAACGACGCCGCGAAGGCGACGCCGCCCTGCCCGGGGGCCGCGCCGGTGAAGGCGTTCAGGCGCTCGGGCACGGTGTACGGCATCAGCACGCTCGTCAGCGCCCCCACGCCGAGCCCGGCCCCGAGGACGCCCCAGGCGGTGAACGCGGCCGGGACCGCCCAGACGACGTTTCCCGCGAGCAGTGCCGCGACCGTGGCGAGCACGAGCAGCAGCGGGACCGCGATCGTCGCGACGGCCAGGTGCCGTCCGGCGATGTCGGTACGCCAGTCGCGGTCGGTGCCGTAGGCGACGGCGTTCATCCACAGGGAGCGGCCGTCGATGCCGAAGGCGTTGCACCACTGAATGCTGATCATCAACGCGCCGATGCAGGCCGGGAGGATCGCGAGGAAGCTTCCGGCCGCGCCGTCACTGTTCCCGTACATCGAGAAGGCCATGATGCCGGTGACCGCGACGGCGGCGAACCAGCCGACCCTGCCCCGCGGGTCGCGGCGGGCGTACTTGAGCTCCTTGCCCGCGACCGCGGCGAGCTGCCCGTCGGGCAGGAGCCTGGCGAGCAGGCCCCGGGAGTTGCGCACCGACGCGCCCTGGGTGGAGGCGTCGGGGGAGACCAGGGCGCGGCGCAGCGCCGCGATCCACAGCCACCCGGCCCCGGCGAGCAGGACGGCGAGCATGGCCACCCCCGCGACCGCCGTCAGGCCGCCGTCGGCGACGGAGCCGGCCGCGACGCCCGAGGGGGTCCAGCGCAGCACCGAGGCGAGACCGTACAGCACGGCCCGGGGGTCGGCCGCCAGGCCGCCGTTGAGCAGCAGGTTGGGCAGCTGGGCCGCCAGGACGACGAAGACCACCGAGACGGCCAGCACGTCGCGGCCCCTGCGGGTGCGCAGCAGGCCCGACAGGGACGTGGTGACCAGCCGGGAGATCATGACGCAGAGCGCGAAGTGGAGCAGCACGGCGACCGCGCCCAGGATCACCCCGCCGATCCCGGTGGCCAGGCCGGCCACTGCCCCGGCCATCACGGTCAGCGAGGCGAGCGGCCACACACCGGTGACCGAGGCGGCGAACATGCCGGTGACGAGCTGGCCGGTCCGCAGCGGGAACAGGGCCAGGCGCGACGGGTCGAGCGTGTCGTCCAGCCCGAACGCCAGCAGCGGCACGACCGCCCAGCCCACCAGGAATACGGCGAACAGCACGGTCACGGTCTCCAGGGCGATGTCGGCAGGCGCGAGGCGCAGCATGGCCGTCGACAGGAAACCGAGGGTGCCGAAGAGAAACGCGGCGATCGCCGTGAAGACGAACCCCAGCAGGCGCTGGGTGCTGCCGCTCAGGTTTCCCGCGACGAGCCGCAGCTTGAGCCGTACGAAGACCATGGGCCCCACCCGCACGGTCGTCCCCGCGCCCGCGCCCACATCCGTCCCCGCGCCCATACCTACGCCCGTCTTGACGCCTCCCCCCACGCCCATACCTACGTCCGTCCTGACGCCTCCCCCCGCGCTCACGCCCGCGTCCGTCCCGGCGCCTCCCCACGCGCCCGCGCTCGTCCCTCCGGCCACGCCCGTCCTGTCACTGTCGCCACCGTCGCCACTATCGCCCGTATTCACCCCGTCACCCCTTTGGTCCCGCGCGCTCGCGCCGGGGTCGCGCCCAGCCACGACAGGCCCTCCTGCCCGCCCGCGCCGTCGCCGTCCCGGGCGCCGACCAGGCCGAGGAAGGCCTCGTTCAGACTGCGGCCCGCCCTGACCTCGTCCAGCGGCCCCTGGGCGACGATCAGCCCGCGGTCCATCACCGAGACCCAGTCGCACAGGCGCTCGACGAGCTCCATGACGTGACTGGAGAAGACCACCGTCGAACCGGAGGCGGTGTAGCGCCTGAGCACCTCGACGAGCGTGTTGGCGCTGACCGGGTCGACGCCCTCGAACGGCTCGTCGAGGAAGAGCACGTCGGGGTTGTGCAGCAGCGCGGCGGCCAGGCCGATCTTCTTGCGCATGCCGGTGGAGTAGTCGACGACGAGCTTGTCGGCCGACTCGGTCAGGTCCATGACCTTCAGCAGCCCCTCCGCCCGCCGCTCCACCTCGGCCCTGGGGATGCCGCGGAGCTGGCCGTTGTAGGAGAGCAGCTCCCTGCCCGACAGCCGCTCGAACAGGCGCAGCCCCTCGGGGAGCACCCCGATGCGGCCCTTGACCGCGACCTGGTCGTGCCAGACGTCGGCGCCGCCGATGTGGACCGAGCCGTCGTCGGGGCGGAGGAGACCGGTGACCATGCTGAGCGTGGTGGTCTTCCCCGCGCCGTTGGGGCCGACCAGCCCGGCGAAACCGCCCCGCGGCACCACCAGGTCGACACCTCCCACGGCCACCTGCTGCCCGAACCGCTTGAGCAGCCCCCGCGTCCTTACCGCCTCCGTGACATCCGGCATGGCACCTCCCCTTCCAGGGTCCTCCGATCGGCCGACCCGCACGGGAAACGAACGATCGCCCCCGATAGTTCGCGACGTGAGAGCACGGTTACCCTGCTGGGATGAGCGAGTCCCTGAGCGCCGAGCCGTCGGATTCCGGACCCGACATCCACACCACGGCCGGGAAGCTGGCCGATCTGGAGCGCCGTCTGGGCGAGGCGGCCCACGCGGGTTCGGCGCGCGCCGTCGAGAAGCAACACGCGAGCGGGAAGATGACCGCCAGGGAACGGGTGCTCGCCCTGCTCGACGAGGGCAGCTTCGTGGAGTTCGACAAGCTCGCCAGGCACCGGTCCACGAGCTTCGGCCTGGAGCGGCAGCGGCCGTACGGCGACGGGGTGGTGACCGGGTACGGCACGGTCGACGACCGCCCGGTGGCGGTGTTCGCCCAGGACTTCACGGTCTTCGGCGGCTCCCTGGGCGAGGTCTTCGGGGAGAAGATCGTCAAGGTCATGGACCACGCGCTGAAGACCGGCTGCCCGGTGATCGGCATCAACGACTCCGGAGGGGCGCGCATCCAGGAGGGTGTCGTCTCGCTGGGCCTGTACGCCGAGATCTTCAAGCGGAACGTCCACGCCTCCGGGGTGATCCCGCAGATCTCGTTGATCATGGGCCCCTGCGCGGGCGGCGCCGTCTACTCGCCCGCGCTCACCGACTTCGTGCTGATGGTGTCGGAGAAGTCGCACATGTTCATCACCGGCCCCGACGTGATCAGGACGGTCACCGGCGAGGAGGTGACGTTCGAGGAGCTCGGCGGGGCGCACACGCACAACTCCCGCTCGGGCGTGGCCCACTACGAGGCGTCCGACGAGGCCGACTGCCTGGACTTCGCCAGGGCGCTGCTGTCCTACCTGCCGTCCAACAACATGGACGAGGCCCCGGCGTTCGACGCCGACCCGCCGCTGGAGACCACCGACGAGGACCGCGAGCTCGACACGCTGATCCCCGACTCGGCGAACCAGCCCTACGACATGCACACGGTCCTCGAACACGTCCTGGACGACGGCGAATTCCTGGAGGTGCACGCGGGGTTCGCGCCCAACATCCTCGTGGGTTTCGGCCGGGTCGAGGGGCGCTCCGTGGGGATCGTCGCCAACCAGCCGCTGAGTTTCGCCGGAACGCTCGACATCTCGGCCTCCGAGAAAGCCGCGAGATTCGTCCGTACATGCGATGCCTTTAACATTCCGGTCCTCACATTCGTCGACGTCCCCGGATTCCTGCCGGGCACCGACCAGGAATGGAACGGCATCATCCGGCGCGGCGCCAAGCTGCTCTACGCCTACGCGGAGGCGACCGTGCCGCTGGTCACGGTCATCACCAGGAAGGCGTACGGTGGGGCGTACGACGTCATGGGGTCCAAGCATCTGGGCGCCGACGTCAACCTCGCCTGGCCGACCGCGCAGATCGCGGTGATGGGCGCGCAGGGCGCGGTCAACATCCTCTACCGGCGCGAGCTCGCCTCGGCCAAGGATCCGGACACCCAGCGGGCCAGGTTCGTCACCGAGTACGAGGACACGCTCGCCAACCCGTATCTCGCGGCCGAACGTGGGTATGTGGACGCCGTGATCCGCCCTTCCGACACCCGGGTCCAGATCGTCAAGGCGCTGCGGACCCTGCGCAACAAGCGCGCGACCCTGCCCCCGAAGAAGCACGGGAACATCCCGCTATGAGACACCTGAAGATCATTAAAGGGGACGCGACCCCCGAGGAGATCGCCGCGGTGGTGATCGCCCTCTCGACGCGTACCGCACCGGCGAATCCGGCGTCGAGAACCCTGCGGACATCGAAATCCTGGAGCAATCACTCACATCGCATGCGAAAAGCACTTCCTGTCGGACAAGGCGCGTGGCGATCGAGCGCACTGCCGAGATAGATCCCAAGAACGGGGTGTCAAGTTGCGCAAGAGTTGGGACCATCTAAGAAATGGGCGCATATAGTCAGCCGATCAGCTAGTTCCGAGGCCTGGAGGACGACATGACCATCCTGGACCTCACATCACATCCCATCCCCGCCAAGTACGCCGTCCTGGTCGACGTCGGTTATCTGTACGCGGCGGCCGGGGAAGTGCTCCTGAGCGCGAAGGAGCGCAAGGAATACCGGGTGGCGGCGGACGAGCTGATCCAGGCGTTGCAGAAGCACGCGGAGGAGCGCATCCACGGCGAGCTGCTCCGGATCTACTGGTACGACGCCGCCCGCGACCGGGTGCCGACCGTCGACCAGCGGGTCATCGCCCAGCTCCCGTGGGTCAAGGTCCGCCTGGGCAACCTGAACGCGCGGGGCCAGCAGAAGGGCGTGGACGCGCAGATCAGGAGCGACCTGGAGGCGCTGGCCAGGCACCACGCGGTGAGCGACACGATACTGCTGGCCGGGGACGAGGACATGGTCCCCGCCGTCGAGGCCGCCCAGGCGTACGGGGTGCGGATCCACCTGTGGGGCGTGGAGCCCCCCTACGGCACCAACCAGGCCGAGCGCCTGGTCTGGGAGTCCGACACCGTCGAGATCATCAGCGCCGACTTCCTGCGGTCCTTCTTCAGCCGCGCCCCCGCGCCCGTCCCGGTGCCGGTGCCCCCGATCGCCCCCTCCCCCGCCCAGGTCTTCGCCGGGCGCACCGCCGCCAAGCCCAAGGTCCCGGTCGGCCAGGTCACGAAGCTGGGCCCGAGCCGCCCGCGCGTCGAGGAGGTCGGCGAGCACGTGGCGCAGAAGTGGATCCTCACCCGTGGCCGCGACAACATCCGCGACCTGCTGCCGGGGCCGATCCTGCCCACGGTGATCGACACCGAGCTGCTCATCGAGGCGGAGAAGGAGCTGGGCCACTCCCTGCGCCCGTACCCCGAGGCACGCGTCTGGCTCCGCGACGGATTCTGGGCCCGCGTCTACCGGGAGTTCGAGATCGGCGTCGGCGTCTCCTCCAAGTGAGGTCCTCCTCCGATCTTCCACGTGAGGTCCTGTGAGGTCCTCCTCCGGCGTCTCCTCCCGGTGAGGCCCCCGCGCTGGACGCCCCTCGCGTGCCCGATCCCCGGCATGCCGTCCCTCCCGTGGCAGCCGCCGCGACCACGTCCCGCTCCCGGCCTTCCGGCGTGCTCGTCCTCTTCCCGTGGCAGTCGCCCGCTCCCGGCCTCCCGGTGGGCCGTTTCCCTCCCGTGGAGCCGCCACGACCATGTCCGATTCCCGCCAGCCGTACCCCGTGCGCCGCGGGTAGCGTCGTCGGCGTGTCCGTGAGAGAGCTCGACTTCGACTCCTGTTACCGCGCGGTGGCCGCGAGGGACGCCCGGTTCGACGGGCGGTTCTACACGGCGGTCACCTCCACCAACATCTACTGCCGGCCGATCTGCCCCGCACGCACCCCGTCCACCCGCAACGTGCGGTTCTACCGCCACGCGGCCTCCGCCGAGGCGGCCGGGTTCCGGCCGTGCAAGCGGTGCCGGCCCGAGCTGAGCCCCGGCGATCCCGGCTGGGACCACCGGGGCGACCTGATCGGCCGGGCGCTCCGGCTGATCGACGAGGGCGTGGCCGACGACGGCGGGATGACCCGGCTGGCCGGGCGGCTGCACATCACCGGACGGCACCTGCACCGGCTGTTCACCTCGGAGATCGGCGTGGGCCCGCTCGCCGTGGCGAGGACCAAGCGCCTGCTGCTGGCCAAGCAGCTGCTCACCGAGACCGGGCTGCCGATCGTCGACGTGGCGTTCGCGTCGGGCTTCGGCAGCGTCCGCCAGTTCAACGCGACCATGAAGGACACCTACGGCTTCACCCCCGGCGAGCTGCGGGCGACGACGGGGAGCAGGCCCGGCGTGTGCGGCGACGCCCTGACCCTGCGGCTGCACCGCAGGGAGCCGTACGACGCCGCGACCCTGATGCGGTTCCTGGGGTCGAGGGCGATCCCGGGGCTGGAACACGTGGACGGCGCGTCCTACCGCCGCGCCGTCCACGGCGGCACGATCACCCTCACCCCCGGCCCCGGCCACGTACGGCTGGAGGTGAGCGTCGACGACACCCGGCACCTGGCCAGGATCGTCGCCCGCTGCCGCCGGCTCCTCGACCTCGACGCGGACCCCGAGGCCATCTCCTCGGCCCTCGGCGAGACCTCACTGGGACCGCTCGTCGCCGCCCGCCCGGGACTGCGCGTGCCCGGCGCCTGGGACGGCTTCGAGGTGGCCGTCCGCGCCGTGATCGGCCAGCAGATCTCCGTCGCGGGCGCCCGCACCGTCCTCGGCCGCGTCACGGCCAGGGCCGGTCGCCCCACCGGCAGGGAGGGACTGACCCACCTGTTCCCGACCGCGGAGGAGCTCGCCGAGGCCGATCTCGGCGGGCTGGGCCTGACCGGGCGCCGGACGGCGACGTTGAAGGCGCTCGCCGCGAAGGTGGCGAGCGGCGAGATCGACCTGGACGGCGCGCAGGAGCCCGCGCGGGCGGTGGCCGGGCTGCTGGAGGTTCCCGGGATCGGGCCGTGGACCTCCGGTTACATCGGGCTGCGAGCGCTGCGCGACCCGGACGCCTGGCCGGGCGGAGACCTCGGCCTGCGGCGGGCCATGGCCTGCCTGGGCATCCCCGAAGACCACATCGAGCGGTGGCGTCCCTGGCGGGCGTACGCCGCGCTGCACCTTTGGAGCTCGGAATGACGCTCGGAACGATAGAGGCACAGGTTCTCGACACCCCGGCCGGTCCGCTGGCCATGCTCGCCCGCCGGGGCGTGCTGCTGGCCGCGGGCTTCACCACCGCGGGGCCGGAGGAGATGTTCGCGCGGCTCTCCCCGGAGCTGCGCGCCGAGGGACTCGCCCTCAACGGCGACCTGGGCGGACCGGCGCGGGCGGTACGCGACTACCTGGACGGCGACCTGGCCGCCCTCGACGCGGTGCCGGTGGAGCAGCCGGGCACACCCACCCGGCAGCGGCTGCTCACCGCCCTGCGCCAGGTGCCCGCGGGCGTCACGATCAGCTACGCCGAGCTCGCCGAGCGGGCGGGACTGCCCAGGACCGCGGCCAGGGCGGCCGGGAGCGCGTGCGCGCAGAACCTGATCGCGCCCTTCGTCCCCTGCCACCGCGTCCTGCCGTCCACCGGCGGGTTCGGCGGCTACTACTACGGCACCCCGGTCAAGCGGTGGCTGCTCACCCACGAGGGGGCACCGGCCGCCGAACGACTCCGGAGCCGGGAGGAGGCCCGCTGACCGATCTTCCCGACCGCGCTCCACACCCCACCGCGAGCGGCCTTCCCGTCCGTACTCCGCATCTCACCGTGACCGGCCGCAGATACGCGACCGGCCCGGACCGTTAACCCGCTAACCCGTTAACCGGTCTTCTCGACCGTGCTCTGCACCTCGCCCACGGGGACGTCACGGGTGGCCCCGACCTGCACCGGCTCGTAGACGAAGGGCACCACGTCGTCCTCGACGTCGATCTCCCAGACCGAGGTGACCTCCAGCACGTAGACACCGCGCGGCTGGTCGACCGAGGCCCGCAGATAGTTCACACCACAGGTGAACTTGGCGCCCTTCTTGTACGGCGTGCCACTCTGGCCGCACCCGGTGGTCTCGACCGTCGCCCGGTCGTCGGTGGTGCCCGACTTGATCTCGATGTCCGTGAGGTTGGCGGTCACGGTGGCGCTCATGACCCCGGGCAGCGTCGCGGTCACGGACCTGGTGGTCTCACCGGCGCCGCTCAGCCAGACCCAGGTCGGCAGGTTGACGTAGCTCTTGACGTCCGGATTGAGCTCGATCTTCGGCTCGGGCACGGTGAGCGCGGCGCGGGCGATGTCGACGAGATCCTCGATGGTGAGCCCGTTGGCCGGGGTGGTGCCGGGCTCCACCCATACGAACGGCGCCAGGTCGAGGCTGCAGGCCGAGCCCTTCGGGTCGCTCCCGTCGTAGGCCGGGGTCCACCAGGCCCCCTCCTGGCCGATCTTGTCCTTGAACTGCTCAAGGAACTGCCGGTATCTCTCCCTGCTGGCCTCGTCCCCCTGCCACGCCTCCGGATTGTTGAACCGCTGCAGCATGCCGACGGCGCTGTCATCGGGTTCGTACCAGCAGGGGCGCTTGAGCTGGTAACCGTCGCTCTTGCCGCTGAGCCCGGTCCCGGTGAGGACGATCTTGGAGTTCTCCAGGTGGACCCCGGCGGTCGACCCGTCCTGGAAGCCCTCGCCGTAGGGGCCGGGATCGAGCAGCAGCAACCCCGCAATGATGACGTTCGCGATCATCGAAGACATCCCTTCGCGCGTTCACTGGGAAGTACCGCGTGGCGGAACATCGCGATCCGCCATACCCCGTCGTCGCCCCGCCGCATGCCCGCGCTCTGGAGGAATGGCTCGCGCGTCCACCTGGACTGGCGGCGGGCCTTCGTGCCGGTCGTCGTGTCGATCATCCGCATCCCGCTCTGATCGACGCACACGTCCAGCTGGGCCCCGCGTCCGACGAGCGAGCTGACGTTCAGCGCGTAGAGCCGGGCGGTCCCGCGTACCGAACGGTGCTCGTCGAGGAACTTCCGCCTCCAGGACAGCACGTCGCCGACCACCACCGTCTCCAGGTTGTCGAGGTAGGTGGTGTCACCGCCCCCGCTCACGACGGCCTTGAAGGACCCGGCGTAGAAATCGCGGAAGACCTCGATCATCGCCGTCGTGTTCGCGTCCGGCGCGGCCGGCCACTCGACCACCACCTTCGTGCCCGGCGCGACCCTGACCGTCTCCGTCCTCGGCCCCGGCGCCTCCCCGGTCGCGGAACGCCCCGGGGAGGCGGTCGCGGAGGCTCCGGCGTCGGCGGGAAGATCCATGGGGACGAACGGCTTGGTCTCCGGCGGGGCACAGGCCGGAAGGACGAGGGCCGGAAGCAGGGCCAGCGCGATCACAGCACGCATACGGATCACGCTAGGAGTGCCTGCCTGCCGAAACCACCGGTATGCACGATTCGGCATGGCCACCCCCTTCGTCCCGCCTCGTCCACCGGCATCCGCCCGTCCCGTTCCGGCCCGCTCCACACCCCGCTCGACACCCGCTCGTCGCCTCATGGCCGCCCATCCACGCCGGTCCATCCGCGAGGCCCGCCGGTCCGCCCCGCGAGGCCCGCCGGGCCCGTCATGCCGTCGGGGCCGAGCGCATCCGCCACGAGGGCAGCAGCTCGTCGATGAGGGCCTCGGTCTCGGGTGCCATCCCGCCGCCGTAGGGGTGGGAGGCGGCCCGCCGGTGCAGCGCGTCGACCACGGCGCGCAGGCGGACGGGGTCGGCGGTAAGGTGGGTGGCCCGCAGCAGGTCGCGCCAGAGCCCCTCGTCGTCCGCGGCGAGCAGCAACCCGGCGCGCACCGCCGCCACGGCCTGGTCGGTCTCGCCGCGGGCCAGCCGCACCTCGCACAGCCGGTGCGCGGCGTCCGCGACGCCCGCGGTCACGTTGTACTCCAGGTCGTCGGCGGCGAGCCAGGCGTAGCGGCCACGCGGGCGGCCGTTCAGCAGCGGGCCCCGTACCAGGCTGAGCGCCCTGTCGAGGAGCGCGGGACGCCCGGCGGGGTTGGCGTGCGACTGGCGGACGAGGTCGCGGAAGAGCATCCAGTCGGTGCGCACCTCGGGGCCGAGCCGGAGCCGCCCGGACTCGTCGGCGTAGAGGTTGGGCCGCCCCTGGCTGTCGGTGCCCAGCCAGGCGACGACCCTGGCGATCGTGGCGTCCCTGACCACCGACTGCACGCCCCTGGGCCAGAGGATGCCACCGAGCACCACCGGGTGGACGCCGCCGGGGTGCGTCGCGAGGTACACGGCCATCTCGACGGCGATCACGGCCCGTCCCTCCTCCATGGGCGGGGGGCCGACGACCTCGGCGGGGCCGAGGACACGCACCTCGACCGAGGGCGTCTGCGTGACGGGCTCCGGCTCGTCGGAGAGCGGCTCGCCCTCCAGCCGCCCGGCCGCGAGGAACAGGTCGATCAGCGCCCGGTACTGGCGGCGGGGCAGCAGTTGCGCGGCCACGTCGAAGCCGAGCGCGTCCACCTCCGCGCGGCCCTCCTCGGTGATCGTCCAGTTCCAGGTGGCGTGCGGCACGTCGCCCGCGATGACGTACCCGGCGGCGGTCCTGACGCCCTTCCTGGCGAGCAGCGCCAGGCGGCGGCCCTCCTCGGAGGTGGGGGCGATCGCGGACAGCAGGTAGTGCGGCTGGCAGACCGGGTCGGCGGCGCGCCCGTGGATCCGGCCGGTGAGCACCTCACCACCGTGATCGCGCCCTCCGGCCTCCAGCTCGGGCAGGATCTCCGCCAGGCTGCCCACGTACCTGATCCGATCGGAGGCGATCACGGTCAGCTCCTCGCCGAAGCCGACCAGCGTGACGCGCATCCGGTCCGACCAGCGGTTGGTGGCGAGCTCCACGGCGAGCGCGGCCAGGGCCGCGGTGGTGTGCGGGCCGCTGATGCCGATCGGTCCGTGGGCGGCCTCCAGGTCGACGAGCACCCGGCCCTCGCCGTTGGAGCCGAGCGAGACCAGCCCAGGGTACGGAGCGGGCGCGTCGGCGAGCGCCCGCTCGTCGAGCATCCGGCCTTCGTGCGCGGGAAGCCGCCAGACCTGGCCGCCGTCGTGGGCGGTCCAAGGCTCGGGGGCTTCGGGGTCGGGCGGGTGGATCCACAGGTCGAGGCTCTGCGGCGACAGGTGGGCGGCGTAGATCGTGGGCGGGACGCGGTTCTGGGCGGCGAGGGACCTGCCGAGGAGCCGGAGGCCGACGTCGAGCATCCGGCTGCCGGGGGCGTCGGCACCGAGCCTGAGCGCGAGCTCGGCCTGGGCGGCGTCGTCCCTGGGCCGGGTGATCCGGTGCCCGAACGCCCGGTGCCAGAGCTGCTGCCTGCGCCTGCGTCCGAGGGCGACCAGCAGTCCCGCCGCCGCCAGCGAGGCCCCCGCCAGATAGTCGAGCATCCCCAGCCCGGTGTCCTGCCCGCTTTCGGAGGGTTCTGCCACCGCTGGCGGGTCCTGCCGCCCGCTGTCGGGCACCGTGTCGGGCACGGTGTACGGGGGACGCTCGGCGGGCACCGTGGGTACCGGGTCGCGGGAGGTCTCCCGCGTCCCGTCGGCGCCGCCCCTCTCACTGGCCCTCTCACCGGACCTGTCACCGGCTCTTTCGCGGGGGTCGGCGACCTCGGGCGCGGGCTCCGCCGGAAGGTCCGCGCGGCCGGGGGTGACGGTCTGGGTACGGCCGTCCAGCTCCACCGGCTTGTCCGGGTGGTCCTTGAGGGTGTCGTCGCGCGGCTGGGAGGCCGGGACGATGTGGATGTTACGCGCGTCGTCCGGCATGTCCAGGACCCAGCCGGGCCTGATCAGGTCGGCCATGTGCAGGCGGCTGCCGTCGGGCTGTTCCTTGTGCTGGTTGAGCCGGTAGATCTCCGGATACCGGCGCCCGTCGCCGAGGCACTTCTCCGCGATCTCCCACAGGCTCTCGTGGTGACGCCCGTGCGGCGGCTGCACCACGTAGACCTTCTTGGCCTTGCGCACCGGCTCCAGCTCGGCCCGCTCGTCGGCGGCCGGACCGGACATCGACGACAGCCCGGTGGCGACGACACTGGGACCGGCGGGCGGCAGGCTGGTCAGCTTCGCGATCGGCAGGGCCACCGCCGAGACGGTGAACAGCAGCATCGCCGCCGAGACCAGCCGGTTGGCGAACATCTGCGTGCCACCGGAGAGCGGCACCCTGGCGGGCATGCCGACCCGACGCAGCCCGGCGTAGATCTCGACCAGCACGCAGACCACCAGCTGCAGCCACGCGAGCCAGACCAGCAGCACGAGGATCGCGATGATCGTGCTCGTACCCACCTGGCTGGTCAGCAGGTCGAGGTTGAGCAGCTCGGGCGGGAGCGGCGGCCCGGCCAGCCGGAGCAGGGCGTAGGGGACCCCCGCGATGAGCGCGACCAGGACGGCCAGCGCGCCGAGGCCCGCCAGCAGGTCTCCCGGTGTGCGCCTGGCCTTGATGCGCGCGGGCTGTCGCGTGGGCATTCGTCTCCCTCCCCGTCCAGATTCGTCCTCGGTCAACCGGTGGGCCAGCGATTCACGGCAATTGGTCTTCCCCGATGTCCGGCCCGGCCGTGGCCTGGGCCTCCATGTCCGAGCCGGGGAAGCCGAAGGCGGACAGGAAGAACGCCTTCCAGGTGACGGAGACGTTCACGGTGACCTCGGCCTGGCCGCCGCCGAGCGCGCACTGCGTGAGTTGTACGTCGTCGCCGCCGTGGGCGGAGACGATCTCCTCGGCCTGCGCGCAGGTCTCGCCCTCCCCCAGCAGCCGGGCCTGGCCGGTGGCGCGCAGGTGCTCGACGTCGATCTGGTCGGCGGCGGCCCGCGCGGCCTGCTCGGCGACGTCGGCCGCGCGCAGCCGGGCGTTGATGGCGGCCCCGCCGTCGACGAGCAGCCCGGCCAGCAGGAACACCACCACCGAGAAGATCACCGTGAAGATCGACATCGACCCCCGCTGCGCCCGGGTCGCGGAAGGGGACGGGGCCGCGTGGTCCATCCCCCGGTCCTCCGGAACCGCTCCGACGGGACCCGTCACCCGGCCCTCGGGACGTGCTTCAACAGAACCCACCACCCGGCCCTCCGGAACCGCCCCGGCAGAACCCACCACCCGATCCTCCGGAACCGCCTCGACAGGACCCGCCACCCGGCCCTCGGGACGTGCGTCAGCGGGGCTCACTCGACCCTCCGGAACTGTTCCAGCGGGACCACCGAGTCGCCCTTGATGTCCTTGGCAGCGCCGAAGCCCAGGAACTCCAGGTCCAGGGAGCAGGTCACCTCGGCGTGGACCTGGCCGCCCTCCTCCCAGGTCGTACCGGACAGGCTGACCTCGGGTTCGCACTCGCCCGACAGGGCTCCGCGGGCCGCCTCGTCCGCCGCGCTCTCGGCGTCGGACAGGGTGCGCTCGACGGAGGCGGCCCTGGCGGCGTCCCTGGCGGCGCCGTTGACCTCGCCCTGGGCCTCCACCACCCTTCCCGCGCCCACCAGGAACAACAGGAACAGCAGGAAGACCGGGGCCAGCAGCACCGTCTCGGCGCTGAGCGACCCGCGGTCGTCCCGGGCCCCGCGCGTCGATCTGGACGTCAAGGGGATCACTCGCACCCTTCGCTCCCGTCGTCGGGACGGAAGCACTCGATGGGACCGCCGAAGCGCGCGGTGACGGTGAACGTGGTGGACGGCAGCAGCGGGACGACCTGGACCGCCGAGGCGGTCACCTCCACCCCCCGCTGGTCGCCCTCCTCCCAGGCCGTGACCGTGGCGCCTTCGAGGAGTTTCGGGCCGACGGTCCGGATCAGCTCCTGGGCGCGGGACTCGGCGTCCTGCTGCCAGGACTCGGTGTCGGCGCGGGCGAGCCGCGCCCCCTCCCTGGCCGCGGCGTCGGCGATCTGGCGGCCGTGGAACCAGAGGGCGGACTGCACGATGAGCAGGATGACGACGAGCACCACCGGCATGATGATCGCCAGCTCGACGACCGTGGCGCCACGCTCACCGCCGCGTCCGCCACAGCGCCCACCGCCCTGGTCACCACAGCGTTCGCCACAGCGCTCACCACCGTGATCCCCGGCGCCGGAGCGCTCGCCGTCCCTCTCCCGGTTCGGCCGGTCGCGGCGTCGGGCGCGCTCACGGGTCTCCAAGTTCGCCGCCCCCGCCCCCGCCGCCCCCACCCCCGCCGAACTGGTTGGAGATCTCGGCCTGCTTCCCCTCGACGAGGGTCTTGATGAGGGTGGCGAGTCCGAGCGCCACCCCGGCGATGATGGCCGTGATGATGACCCATTCGACGGCGGAGGCACCCCGGGTGGGGGCGCTGCGCGCCTTCTCGATCCGGACGCTCAGAACGGCGACCGCGTAGACGATCCACGGATGGCTCAGCATGGTCAGGACCCCAACATCTTCATAGCGGCCGGGAAACTCAGAAAGATCACAAAGCCCGCGCAGAGCAGGAGCTGGGCGACGAGCATCGACTGGGAACGCTCGCCCGCCTGCCCCTCGATCTCGGCGAGCTCGCGGCGCCGCATGGTCGCGGCGCGGGCGGTGAGGGAGGAGCGGACCTTGGCGCCGTCGTCGGCGACCAGCCCGAGCGCGGCGGACAGGTCGCGCAGCTCGTCGACGTTGATCTCGTCACCGAGCTGGCCTAGGGCCTGCCAGGGGGTGATGCCGACGATCCTGGCGTTGCCGAGCGCCTCGCGGATGCGGGACATCGCCCAGTTGGCGCCCTCGTCGTCGGGGCCGGGGGTGCCCACGGAAACCGCCATCATCAGCGCCTCCGGCACCCCCCGCCCGCCCGCGAGGTTCATCGCGACGAGGTCGAGGAAGGAGCCGACGACGTGCCGGAAGTCGCGGCGCATCCGCGAGGCGTCCCGCTTGACCTGTAGGTCGGGCAGGACGAAGAAGACTCCGGCGACCACGAGCGCCGCCCACAGCGGGACGGTGAGGGAGACGCCCCACTCCATCAGCACCAGCCAGCCGACCAGCAGCGGGAACGCCAGCAGCCCGGAGACCGCGAGCAGCACCTTGGTGGCGAGGAAACCCTCGAACGACCTGCCGAGCAGCGCGAGGTCGGCTCTCGCCGAGCGGGCCTCCCAGCCCCGGGCGGCGTAGAAGCGGGCCATCCGCTCGCCCAGGCCGCGCCGGAACGCGCTGACCTCCTCGTCGGGCAGGATGAGCCGCGCCCGGGGCGCGTCGGTGCCCTCCCTGGCGGCGTCGAGGGCCAGCAGGCGTGTCACCAGCCCCGGGCGGGCCGGGAACAGCGCCCGTATCAGCAGGAACAGGCCTATCCCGAGCACCGAGCCCGCGAGCAGCGCCTCAGTCATCGCGTACCTCACCTCCGGAGGGCAGGCCGAGCAGGCGGGCGGGCTTGTCGAAGCGGGCCAGGCGGCGCATCCAGGCGAACCCGGCGCCGAAGAGCCCGGCGACCACCACGAGCACGGCCTGGCCGAGCGTGTTGTCGTACTCCTCGACGTAGGAGGGGTTGAACACGACGAGCATGACGGCGAAGGCGATGGCCGTGCCGACCACGATCTGCACGCTGCGGCGGGTGGAGCGGCGCTCGGCCTCGACCCGGCGGCGCATGTCGAGCTCCTCGCGGGCCGACACGGCCAGCGCGCCGAGGACGTCGCGCAGGCCGGGGCCGCGCAGCTTGGAGTTGAGGATGAGGGCGGCCACGACCAGGTCGGCGGAGGGGTCGTCGAGCTCGTCGGCGAAGAGCCTGAGCGCGTCGGGCAGCGCCATCCTGGTGTGCAGGCGGTCGACCATGGACCGCAGGTGCGGGCGGAGGGTGGGGGCGGCGGCCCGGATCGAGGACGGGATCGCCTGCTCAAGCCCGGCCGCCCCGGCGATGGTGTCGCGGAGCGACTCGGTCCAGGCGGCGAGGGCCTCCAGCCGCCGCATCGCGGTCCGCTCCTCCGCGGCGCCGCCGGACAGGCCCCGCCAGGCCACGGCGAGGAGCACGGCTCCCACCGCCATGACCGGCCAGCCGGTCACCACGAGCACGAGCACCCCGGCGATGACCCCCACCGCGGACCGGGTGGACAGGGCGCGCAGGAACTCGCGCCTGCCCGCCGTCCTGCCGGGGGCGGACGGCCTGGGGGTCACCCCGTACAGGGAGAGGAAGAGCAGGAACAGCCCGGCACCGAGCGCGAGGCCGGAGAGCAGCACCAGCGGGTCGAACAGGCCCGGCGGGAGGGAGGTCATGCCCAGCCTCCCGGGTCGTAGCCGAAGTGGGCCAGTTCTTCCCGGCACGACAGCGGCGCGTGCGGTGACACCCGGCCGTCGGGCGTCATGGCGAACACCTCCGAGGAGAGCACTCGCCCGTCCACCCCGGCCACCTCGCGCACGCTCGACACGAAGCGGCGCAGCCTTCCGCCCACCGCGTAGTCGTTGCGCTTCTCGATGAACACCACGAAGTCGATCGCGCCCGCGATGAGCATGTGGGTGGCCTCGATCGGCAGGCGCTCGGTGGCCTGGAGCGCGTAGGTGGCGATGCGGTTGAAGACCTCCATCGAGGAGTTGGCGTGGATGGTCGACAGCGAGCCGTCGTTGCCCTGGGTCATCGCGTTGAGCATGGTGACGATCTCGTCGCCGAGGACCTCGCCGACGATCACCCGGGACGGGTTCATCCGCAGGGAACGGCGGACCAGCTCCGCCATGGTGATCTCGCCCTGGCCCTCGGAGTTGGGGAGCCTCTGCTCGAAGGCGACCACGTTGGGATGGAGCTCGGGAAACTGGTCGAGGCCGAGCTCCAGGGCGCGTTCGACGGTGATGAGGCGCTCGGAGGGCGGAATCTCGTTGGCGAGCGCGCGCAACAGGGTCGTTTTCCCGGCGTTGGTCGAGCCGGAAATCATGATGTTCTTCCTGGCCGCCACCGCGGCGGAGAGAAAACGCCCCAGTTCCGGGGTCAGGCTGCCGTTTCCCACGAGGTCGCTGAGAAACACCTTGCCCAGCCGGGAGCGGCGGATGGAGATCGACGGGCGCACCGTCACGTCCATCACGGCCGACAGCCGGGAGCCGTCGGGGAGGCGCAGGTCGAGCTGGGGGTTCGCGGTGTCGAACGGCCTGCTGGACAGGCCGCTGTAGGCGGCGAGGATCTGGATCAGCTCGACCAGCTCCTCGTCGGACTCGGCCACCGGGTCGCGCATGAGCTCCTGGCCGTCGGCGTAGCCGACGAACACCCGGTCGCAGCCGTTGATGTCGATGTTCTCGACCTCGGGGTCGTCGAGTAGCGGCTGGAGGCGGCCGACGCCGAACAGGGCCGCGTGGATCCCCGCGGCCAGCGCCTCCTCCTCCTCGGCGGTGGGCGGTGTCCTGCCGACGCCGATCTCGCCGCGGGCGAACTCCTCCAGGATCTGGGCGATCAGGGCGCGGGCGAACTGGCGCTCGTCCTCGCCGGTCATCGGCGGCAGGCCGCTGGCCTGGTCGAGGCGGCGCTGGTGGGCCAGCCGGTCGCCGACGTCCTGCCGGAAGCGCTTCACCAGCGTGTGGTCGATGGTCACGGCCTCGCCCCACTCGGCGGCTCAGAGGGCGAGCGAGACGGCTCGGCGGGCGAGCGGGACGGCTCGGGGGGCAGGCGGGCGGCCCGCTCCCGGGCGCGGAAGGCCGACTCCGCCGACTCCTGGGCGCGGAGCTGGGCGTCGAGACGGCCGCCCAGCTCCCTGGCGGTGCGGATCAGCAGGGAGCGGTCCAGGCGTCCGCCCCACTGGCCGCGCAACAGCTCCGCGCCCTTGGGGTCGTGCGCGAGCCCGCTCACGAAGGCGATGTGCCTGCCGGTGCCCGTGACGATCCGGCGCACCTCCTCGATGGTCGTGCGGTACTGGCGGGGGTCGGCGATCACGACCACGCCCACCTGGGGCTCGCGCGGCATGACCTGCAGGCGTTCGCGCAGGTGGGCGACGTGGTCGAGGCTCGCCCTGGTGAACAGCACGACCAGCGCGGCCTCGGTGGTCAGCTCGGCGAGCTGCGGGTGCCCGCCCAGGCGCCCGCAGTCGGCGAGCACGTCGGCGTCGGGCAGCGTGGCCAGTGCCCGGCCGAGTGGCCCCCAGAGCCAGGTCAGCCCGGACGCCTGCTCGCCGTGGGTGAGCCCGGCCAGCACGTCCAGGCCGCCGATGATCTTCTGGGTGTGCTCGTGGATCTGGTCGGGGTGCAGGCCCCGGCGGGCCGTGGCCCCCAGGGTGAGCAGACCCCTGGCGGGGTTGAGCACGCCGCCGTCGGCAGCGGGCAGGCGGTAGGCGAGGTCGCCGCCCGCCGGGTCGCACTCGGCGAGCAGCACCGGGCGCGGCCAGATCGCGCCGAGCGCGGTGGCCGCCGTGGTCACGCCGGGCGCGCCCTTGTCGGCGGCCAGCACGATGAGCGCCACGTCAGCGCGCTCCCGGCAGCTCGGCGAGGGCGATCTCGCCGGTGGAGGCGTACGCGACGATCTCCGGCGAGATGGTGCTGTCGACGATGATGGTGACCAGGCCGTTCGCCCCGGTCCTGCCCGGGGTGCCGATCTGGTGGACCAGGGCGCTCTGCGCCAGCACCCGGCTCTCCCTGTCGGTGCCGGCGCCTCTGCTCGGCACGTGGACGACCTGGACCCGGTCTCCGCGCTCCAGGGTGCCCGGTGTCTGGCCGGGTTTGAGCGAGAGGCCGACCTGCGCCTTGCCGGGGCCGAGCTCCCTGCTGGCGGAGACCACCATGTCGCGGGTGAGGAGCGTGCCGGGGATGAGGGTGACGCGGGCGAAGTTCTCGGTGACGCGGGCGCGCTGGGACCAGGCCACGTAGCCGATGCCGGTGTCGGCGATCTGGACCTCCCTCAGCATCGCCTCGGTGAAGGGCTGTCCGGCGCCGATCTGCTGGGAGACGGCGATCGCCGAGACGCGGTCGCCGCTGCGCAGGACGAGCAGGGTGGTGGCGAGGGCGCCGCCCAGGATGAGGAGGACGGCGAGGGCGGCGAGGGCTGGTTTGCGCTCGCGTGGGGGCACGGGAAGCTTGCGCGACGCCGGGCCCGACAGGGTGCCCGCCGAGGTCTGACGCTCGGCGTTGACCGGAACGCGGCCCGTTGGCTTCTCACTGGTCCTCATGGGTAGGGGGACTCCCAGAGTGATCATAAATACGGGGAACTACTGGTCGAATTTACGCCATTATCCGCACCATGCCGACGGGTCGTAGGACAAAAGCCAGGACCCATGCTCGTTTGATAGGAACACGTCTGTCAACGTCGCTTCAGAAGAAAATGGCCGTTTGGCTAGATGACGGGAGACTTATTTGGGTGATAAGGACGGTAATTAACTCTCGTACCAATCGCCTCAGCTTTTTCACCCCTCATTCCCGTGCGCGACGCGCTCTCCTCCGACGGGACCGGGCCTCCAGAGCGGAACGCGTCACTCCCCCCGGTTCTCCGAACAGGTTTTCCACAGCCTCGCACCACGGGTAGGTCACCGCCGGGAAGCCCCCACATCACCAAATGCCCACCTGAAGCGGCATAACCGGTCACCACCCTCGGATAGTTATCCACAGGTTTCGCCGTTTTCCACATAGGGATCGCGAGCCATGGCACGGTTTTCACTCTGTACGGTGATTCCGGGGCCTGACCCGAGGAGAGCGGCGATGCGGATCATGCTCACCGTGCTCAGCGAGCACGCCGACCGCGATGTCGTGGTCGAGGGCGACGAGACGACCACGGTGGCACGGCTCGCGGAGTCCCTGGCGGGCCAGGGCGGCGAGCGGCCGAGCAACGTGGTGCGGCTGACGCGCAGCAAGGCCCCGTACGGGCTGGATCGCGACTCCGCGGGGGGCGAGCCCCCGACGCTGTGGATGGACGGCCGCCCCCTCGACCCCGAGGCCCCCGCCCTCGGCCTGCTCCGCGACGGCGACCTCGTCACCCTCGACCGCTCCCTCGCGGTGGCCACGCTCGCCGAGGAGCCCGGCGGGATCGTGGAGATCCGGGTGGTCGGCGGGCCCGCGGCCGGGTCGGTGCACCGCCTCAGCCTGGGCGTGCACACCATCGGCTCCGACCCCGCCTGCTCGGTGGCCGTGGCCGACCCCCGGCTGCCCGCGCGGGCCGCGGTGGTGCGGCTCACCCCGGACGCCATCACCGTCGAGCCCGGGGAGGGCACGGCGCCCCTGCTGGACCGCGCCCCCCTGAAGGAGCCGCTGCCCTGGCCCGAGCACGCCCTGCTCAGCTGCGGCGGGACCGTGCTCACCCTCAAGGCGGTGGAGCCGCCCGACGCCCACCTGGACGCGCAGCCGGACGGCGGGCTCGCCTACAACCGGCCGCCCAGGTTCCGGCCGCCGGGCGGCGCGCGGCGCTTCGAGGTCCCGGCCGAGCCCAGGCGGGCCGAGACGATGCGGTTGCAGCTGCTCACCGCGTTCCTGCCCGCCGCGCTGGGGGTGGGCATGTGCATCGCCCTCGGTTCGTGGTACTTCCTGCTGTTCGCGTTTATGACGCCACTGATCATGATCGGCCAGTGGTGGAGCGACAGGCGGCACGGCCGCAAGCAGTACCGCCAGCAGGTCAAGGAGTACAAACAGCGGCTGAAGGTCTTCGAGGCGGCCGTGGAGCGCGCCCGCGCCGACGACGAGACCGCCCGCCGCGCCGCCGCGCCCGACCCCGCCGAGGTGCTGCTCACCGTGACCGGCCCCCGGCGGCGGCTCTGGGAGCGGCGCGACCACGACCCCGACGCGCTGCGGCTGCGGGTCGGCCTCGCCGACCTCCCCGCCGACCTGGAGTTCGCCGCGGAGCGCTCCGCGCCGATCGACGCCCCGCTGCCCGTCCCGCCCACCTGCCAGGCGGTGCCGGTGGCGCTGGCCATGCGCCGCCTGGGCGTCGCCGGACTGACCGGGCCCAGGAACACGGCGGCCGGGGTGGCGCGCTGGCTGGTCGGCCAGGCCGCCGCCCTGCACAGCCCGCGCGACCTGGCGATCGTCGTCCTGTCCGCGCACGGCGACGGCGAGGAGCGCTGGAACTGGGTCCGCTGGCTGCCGCACTGCGCCCCGCGCGGCGGCGAGGACTGCGTGGCCCTGGTCGGCGCCGATCCCGAGGCCGCGGCCCGCCGGGTGAGCGAGCTGGCCGCGCTGATCGACGAGCGCCTCGGCGACGACGCCGCCGCGAGCCCCTCGGCCAAGCTGGGCCGCGTCCCGGCCGGCTGGGGCGACCTGGGCGGGGCCTCGGGCACGGGCGGGGCCGAGCAGCCGTACGCCGCCCCCGTCTACGACGAGCGCCCCTACGACGTGCTGGTCGTGCTCGACGGCGCGCAGGTGCTGCGCGCCCTGCCCGGCATGCCCCAGGTGCTGCGCCAGGGCCCCAGGGCGGGCGTCTACACCCTGGCCGTCGACGGCGACCAGCGGCTGCTGCCCGAGGAGTGCGCCACCGTCGCCGCCGTGGAGGCCGACGGCACGGTACGGCTGCGCGGCGGCGGCCTGGACGACCTCGGGGAGATCCTGGCCGACCAGGTGACGGCCGCCTGGTGCGACCGGCTCGCCCGCTCGCTGGCGCCGATCCGCGACGTCAGCCGCGACGACGCCGGACTCGCCCTGCCGGACTCCGCGCGGCTGCTGGACCTGCTGGAGCTGCCGTCGGTCTCCGGCGCGGCCCTGACCAGGCGCTGGGGCCGGGCCACCGAGGCCGTGGTGGGAGCGGGCCCCGAGGGGCCGTTCTCCATCGACCTGCGCAGGGACGGGCCGCACGCGCTCATCGCGGGCACCACGGGCGCGGGAAAGTCGGAGCTGCTGCAGACCCTGATCTGCTCGCTGGCGGTGGCCAACCGGCCGGACGAGATGACGTTCGTGCTCATCGACTACAAGGGCGGCGCCGCGTTCAAGGAGTGCGTGCGGCTGCCGCACACGGTGGGCATGGTCAGCGACCTCGACGGCCACCTGACCCAGCGGGCGCTGGCCTCGCTGGCCGCCGAGATCCGCCGCCGCGAGCGCCTGCTGCTCGCCGCGGGGGCGAAGGACATCGAGGACTACCACGAGCTGCGCGACGCCCGCACGGCCCGCGCCTCCCGCGACCTGCTCGTCGCCGGAGGCGGCACACAGGCCAGGCCGCCACGCGGGCGCGCCGGTTCCGCCGGGTCCTCCGCGTCCCTGGAGCCCCCGCCCCCGCTGCCCCGGCTGGTGCTCGTCATCGACGAGTTCGCGGCCATGGTCAGCGAGCTGCCCGACTTCATGACCGGGCTGGTCGACATCGCCAGGCGGGGACGCTCGCTCGGCATCCACCTCATCCTCGCCACCCAGCGGCCCGGCGGCGTGGTGACCGCCGACATCCAGGCCAACACCTCCCTGCGGATCGCCCTGCGGGTCACCGAGGCGTCGGAGTCGGCCGACGTCATCGGCCGCCCCGACGCCTCGTACATCCCCAAGTCCGCTCCCGGCCGGTGCTACGTGAAGTCGGGCGCGGGGGCGGCGACGGCCGTGCAGACCGCGCGGATCGGCGGCCGGAGCCCCGGCGCCTCGGGCGGCGAGGTGAGGGTACGGGTGACGGAGGTCGGCTGGCAGGCCCTGGGGCACCCCAGGCCGGTCCACGCCGGTGCCGAGAGCGGCCACGTCACCGACCTGTCCCTGCTCGCCGACGCCCTGGTCGAGGCGGCCCGCCTCGCCGGGGTCGCCGAGCAGCCGAGTCCCTGGCTCGAACCGCTTCCCGACCTCGTGACCGTCCCCGTCCTCCCGGTCACGCCCGTGCTGCCCGGTGACGCGCCCGGCGGGCCGCCGTACCGGGCGGGGGTCGAGGAGGTGCCGCCGCTCGCCTTCGGGATCACCGACCTGCCCTGGGCGCAGGACCGGCGGGCGCTCGCGCTCGACCTCGCCCACGGGGGGCACCTGCTCGTCGCGGGCGCCTCGCGCAGCGGGCGCTCCACCGCGCTGCGCACCCTGGCGGGGGCGATCGCCGCCGGTGCCTCCCCCGACGACGTGCACGTGCACGCGATCGACTGCGGCTCGGGGTCACTGCTGCCCCTGATGGCGATGCCGCACTGCGGGGCGGTGGTGACCCGCGACCAGCTCGACCGGGTCGAGCGGCTGCTGGCCCGGCTCCGCGCGGAGGTGGGGCGGCGCCAGCAGCTCCTCGCCGAGGCCGGGTACGCCTCGCTGGCCGAGTTGCGCGCCGCCGCGGACGGGCCTCGGCTGCCGTGGCTGGTCCTGATGCTCGACCGATGGGAGGGGTTCGTCGCCGCGTTCGAGGCGTACGACTACGGGCGGCTGATCGAGTCGCTGATGCAACTGCTGCGCGAGGGCCCCGCGGTGGGGCTGCGGGCCGTGGTGACCGGCGACAGGTCGGCGCTGATCGGGCAGATCTCCACGGTCTTCGACGACCGGCTCATCCTGCGGCTCGCCGACCCCTCCGACTACGGTCTCGCCGGGCTGCCCGTCAAGGACCTGCCCGCGACCCTCGCGCCGGGCCGCGCGCTGTCGACCGGCGAGCACGGCACGACCGAGAGCCAGATCGCGCTGCTCTGCGACGACCCCTCGGGACCGGCGCAGGTCGCCGCCCTCCAGGCGCTGGCCCGCTCGGCGCCGGAGATCACCGCCGACCCGCCGCTGCGGGTGGACGCGCTGCCGATGCGCGTCACCGCGG
Organism: Streptosporangium oxazolinicum; assembly: GCF_039537505.1. NCBI lineage: Bacteria > Bacillati > Actinomycetota > Actinomycetes > Streptosporangiales > Streptosporangiaceae > Streptosporangium > Streptosporangium oxazolinicum. Next base: position 23,456 of record NZ_BAABAQ010000015.1, on the reverse strand, counting down.
CGCAGGTCCTGGACCTGGTGCCCTCCTTCCGGCCCCCGTCCCCGCTGTGGGCGCTGCTCGGCGCCGGGGGCGACTCGCTGGCACCGCTCGGCGTCGACCTGCTCGCCCACGGCCCCGCCGCGGTCGTCGCGGGCCCGCCCAGGTCGGGCAGGTCCACGGCGCTGCTGACCGCCACCCACTCGCTGCTCTCCCACGGCACCCCCACGGTCCTCGTGACCCCCCGGCGCAGCCCGCTGTGCACCCTGGTCGACACCCCGGGCGTGCTGGCCGTGCTGGACGCGGGCGGCGACCTGCGCGAGGCCGTCGCAGGGCAGGACCGCTACGTCGTGGTCGTCGACGACGCCGAGCTGATCTCCCCGGACTCCCCCCTGGGCGCGGCGCTGGAGGAGGTGCTGCGGAGCGGCAGGGACGGCGAGCACGGCATGATCATCGGTGGCACCACCGGCGACCTGACCACCGCCTACCGGGGTTTCGCGGCCGAGGCCCGCAAGGGTCGTACGGGCCTGCTGCTGTCGGTCCAGAGCCCCGCCGACGGCGACCTGTTCACCGTCCGCCTGCCCCGCGGCGCGGTCGGCGGCCCTCCCGGGCGCGGCCTGCTGGTGACCCTGGGCTCGGTGACCCCGGTCCAGGCCGCCGTCACCTGAGAGGCCGCGCGGCATACGCCTTCCCGTCGGCCCACCGTTCTGCGCAGTTCTGTGCCGTCCTGTGGCTTCAATGAGAAAATGCCCCGGTCCTTAGGACCGGGGCATTTCGGCGGACCGTTTCCTATCGCGTGGCGGACTCGATATTGCCGCGGTAGGTGTTGATGACCCGGGAAGCCTCGGAGAGCTCCTCGGACATGCGCTGGAAGGCGGCGCGGTAGTTCTGCCAGGCCTCGCCGAAACGCTGGGCACCGGGCCCCGTCCAGGCGGTGCCGACCTTCGCGGCCTCCCGGTCGAGGGCGGCCACGGTGGCCCTGACCTGGTCGGCCTGCTGGGTGAACTGGGTGGCCATCTGCTGCATTTCCGCGGGATTGCCGCCGAGCAAGTTCTGGCTCATGCCAGTCTCCTTCGGATCGGTGTCGGGGGGAGTCGCCAAACGAAATCACGATAGGCGTAAGGATCACAGAGGTATCCGGGTTATACCGAGCGGCTATGGACGTTCCCTCAGCCGCCAAGATGCTAAACGTTCTTCATTGTCTTGATTTTTGGTAATTCAGGAAGCTATAGAGCGGGGCTCGTCGGGGCGCCGCCGGGACCGGGGCCCGTCCCTCCTCCACGATCAGGAGACGCCTACACTCCGTTGAAGGCCACGCCAGTCCTCCGTCCGCACGTACTGGCACGTACTGAAGGGAACGACGTCGGTGCACAAGGTCCTGATCGCCAACCGTGGTGAGATCGCGGTGCGGGTCGCCCGCGCCTGCAAGGACGCCGGGCTGGCCAGCGTCGCCGTCTACGCCGACCAGGACCTGGACGCGCTCCACGTCCGGGTCGCGGACGAGGCCCGCGCGCTCGGCGGCGAGACTCCCGCGGAGACCTACCTCGACGTCGACAAGCTGCTGGGCGTCGCCGCCGAGGTCGGGGCCGACGCCGTGCACCCCGGCTACGGTTTCCTGTCCGAGAACGCGGGCTTCGCCCAGGCCGTGATCGACGCGGGACTGACCTGGATCGGCCCGCCACCGGCCGCGATCACCGCGCTCGGCGACAAGGTGCGGGCCCGCCACATCGCCCAGAAGGTCGGCGCGCCGCTCGTGGCCGGTAGCAAGGACCCGGTCTCGGGGAGCGAGGAGGTCGTCGCCTTCGCCACCGAACACGGCCTGCCGATCGCGATCAAGGCCGCGTACGGCGGTGGCGGGCGCGGGCTGAAGGTCGCCCGCACCCTGGAGGAGATCCCCGAGCTGTACGACAGCGCGGTCCGCGAGGCCGTCACCGCGTTCGGCAGGGGCGAGTGCTTCGTCGAGCGCTACCTGGACCGGCCCCGGCACGTGGAGACCCAGTGCCTGGCCGACGCCCACGGCACCGTGGTCGTGGTGTCCACCCGCGACTGCTCGCTGCAGCGCCGCCACCAGAAGCTGGTCGAGGAGGCCCCGGCCCCGTTCCTGTCGCCCGAGCAGCTCGACCTGCTCTCCACCAGCTCCAAGGCGATCCTGCGCGAGGCGGGCTACGTCGGCGCCGGCACGTGTGAGTTCCTGGTGGGCCAGGACGGCACGATCTCCTTCCTGGAGGTCAACACCCGCCTCCAGGTCGAGCACCCGGTGACCGAGGAGGTCGCGGGCATCGATCTCGTACGGGAGATGTTCCGCGTCGCCGACGGCGAGGAGCTCGGCTACGGCGACCCCGTGCCGCGCGGCCACTCGATCGAGTTCCGGATCAACGCCGAGGACGCCGGGCGCGGCTTCCTGCCCGCCCCCGGCACGATCACGCGCATGAGCGCCCCCTCGGGGCCGGGGGTGCGCCTGGACGCCGGTTACGAGGCGGGCATGACCGTCCCGCAGTCCTTCGACTCGCTGGTCGCCAAACTGGTCGTGACCGGGGCCACCCGGACACAGGCCCTGGAGCGCTCGCGCAGGGCCCTGGCCGAGTTCGAGATCGACGGCATGCCGACCGTGCTGCCCTTCCACCGAGCCGTGGTGTCCGATCCCGCGTTCACCGGCGAGCCGTTCTCGGTGCACACCCGGTGGATCGAGACCGAGTTCGACAACACGATCCCGCCGTACGAGGGAGAGCTGGGCGAGGCCGGGGAGCAGGGCGAGCGGGAGCGGATCACCGTCGAGGTGGGCGGCAAGCGGCTGGAGGTAGTGCTTCCCCCGGGGTTCGCCACCGGGGGCGCCGGGGGCGCCGGGGGTGCCGGGGGTGCCGGGAACGCGGCCCGCGCGGCCTCGAAGGCGCCGCGCCGGGGCGGTGGCGGGGGGGCCAAAAAGGCCACGGACGGCGACTCGCTGGTCAGCCCGATGCAGGGCACGATCGTCAAGATCGTCGCGACCGACGGCGACACCGTCGCGGCCGGTGACACGATCGTCGTACTGGAGGCGATGAAGATGGAGCAGCCGCTCGCCGCCCACAAGGCGGGCACCGTCACGGGGCTGGCGGCGTCGATCGGCCAGACCATCACCCCGGGCGCCACGATCTGCGAGATCAAGGACACCTGAGCGGGCCCGCGGGAACCGGGAGCCGCGGTTCGGGAACGTTCACGGCCTCCACGCCGGCCGGGACGGTACGACGATCGGATACCGGGTGCCCGAGAGGCGCCTGACGCGGGCCGCGAGGGGATACGGTCGAGGGGTAGGGAACTCTGCCATCCGCTCATTCGTCTTCAGGACGAAGGAGGCTTTCTGCCGTGACCACCACAAAAGCCGCGCCAGGTCGTTTCGGTGCCACGATCATGGCATTGTTCGCCGGACTGCTGGCCATGTTCATGATCGCCCCGGCGGCCAACGCCGCGGCGCCAGACCCCAGTGCGATCGTCTCGGAGCTGAAGGACGGGGACCACTTCTACGCCGATCCCGCGGCGAACCTGCCCACCGACGCCGTCAACGCCATGCGCGGCGCGGTCGAACAGACCCCCTCCGTCTACGTGGCGCTGCTGCCCGGTGGCTCGATCAGCAGCCAGTCCCAGGCGAGGACCCTGCTGAGCTCGATCCTCAAGGGCGTCGGTTCCAAGTCCACCGTCCTGGTGATGAACGGCACCATACCGTTCGGCGTCACCAACATCAGGGGCGTCGACGTCGACGAGCTGCTCGGGCGGGCCAAGACCGCCTCCAGCCCGACCGACAACGTGATCAACTTCGTCAAGCTGGCCGACGACGCGGCCACCGGCGCCGGTGTCTCGTCCGGCTCCTCCGGCTCCTCCAGCGGCTCCAGCGGGGGCCTGCTGGTCGGCATCCTGGTGCTGGCCCTGGCCGGCGGCGGGGGCATCTTCCTCTACTCCCGCAAGAAGAAGAAGGAGCGCCTGGCGCGCGAGGCCGCCGAGCTGGCCGCGGTCAAGCAGACCGTGGACGAGGACGTCACCAAGTTCGGTGAGGAGATCACCGACCTCGACACCGACGTCAAGCTGCTCAACGACAGCGGCGACCACCAGCAGGACTGGCAGCGCGCCCTCGACTCCTACGAGCGGGCCAAGGTGGAACTCGCGGCGGTCAAGCGTCCCGACGAGTTGCGCGGCGTGACCACCGCGCTGGAGGAGGGCCGCTACGCCCTCGCCTGCGTGAAGGCGCGCGTCAACAACCAGCCGCTGCCCGAGCGGCGCTCCCCGTGCTTCTTCAACCCGCAGCACGGCCCCTCCGCCCGCGACGTGCGCTGGGCCCCGCCCGGCGGCGCGCTGCGCGACGTGCCCGCCTGCGCGGCCGACGCCGAGGCCGTCGAGCGCGGCTTCGAGCCGCAGACGCGCGAGGTCATGGTCAACGGCCAGCGCCGCCCGTACTACGACGCGGGACCGGCCTACCAGCCCTACGCCTACGGCTACTACGGCGGCTTCGGCGACGTCATGACCGGCATGCTGGTCGGCACGATGATGGGCAGCATGATGAGCGGCGGCTTCGGGTACGGCGGCTACGGCGGCGGCGCCGAGAGCGGCACCGACTTCGGCGGCGGGGGCGACTTCGGCGGCGGAGGCTGGGGTGACTTCAGCGGCGGAGGCGACTTCGGCGGCGGTGACTTCGGCGGCGGCGACTGGTAGTCGTCCCCGGCGAAACGATCGGCAGGACAGAACGAGCAGAACGGCGACGGGCGCGCCTCCCTTCCGGGAGGCGCGCCCGTCGCCGTTACGGAAACCCGGCTGCGAAAGCGCGGTTCGGGAAGACCCCGGGCGCCACCCACGCGCTCCGGTATCGGCACCTCGTCCTCGGCCCACTCCAGAAGTTCCGGCTCCGGGCGCCACCCACGCGCTCCGGTGTTCGTCACGCACGTGTTTCGAGCGGCGCCTCCCGGGGGGAGGCGCTCCTGTGCGACCAGGTCAAGAGGTGGGCGGCGTACGCGCGACGCGGATCACGAGACCCGTGGCAGGCGGCCGGAGTCCACGGAGTCGAGCACCCGGGCGGCGCCTCCCAGCGCGGCCGCCCCGTACCCGAGCGTGGAGGCCACGACCCGGCAGCCCCCGGCGTCCGGCGCGATCGTGCGCCCCCGGGTCTCGGTCTCCACCGAGGGCAGCAGCCACGGCGCGAGCGGCACGTAGTAGCCGCCCAGGATGACCACCTCGGGGTTGAGCAGGTTGGCCATCAGGGCCACGCCCTTGCCGAGGTTGTGGCCCACGGAGCTCAGGAGGGCGAGCGTGCGCGCGTCGCCCGCGCGGGCCAGCCGCACCACCTCGTCGAGCTCGACCTCGACCTCGGCGGGCGAGATCGCGGCGTGTTCCAGCACGGCGCCGATCCCGGCGACGGCCTCCAGGCAGCCCAGGCGCCCGCAGCGGCACTCGGCGCCGAAGGGGTCGAGCTGGATGTGGCCGATCTCGCCGCCGTACCCCTGGCCCCCTCGGCGCAGCCGCCCGTCGAGGATGATCCCGGCCCCGACGCCGATCTCGCCGGTGAGGTAGACCAGGTTGGCCGTCCCGGCGTGCGGGCCGAAGCGGTACTCGGCCAGGGCCGCCAGGTTGGCGTCGTTGTCGACCTGGACGGGGAAGCCCGGGTCGCGCAGTGCCCTGGTGAGGTCGCCGCAGAGGTCGGCGTCGCGCCAGCCGAGGTTGGGCGCGATGCGCACGGTGCCGTCGGCGTCGATCAGTCCCGGCACGCCCACGGTCAGTCCCAGGATCTGACGCTCCTCCTTGGCCATCCTGGTCGCCACCCGGCGGACGATTCCCGCGACGGTGGCCATCGCCTGGGCCGCCGTACCGGCCGCGCCGGAGAAGGACCTGCGCCAGGACAGCAGCCTCTCCCCCGCCAGGTCCACCGCGACCGCGGTGACGTAGTCGACGTTGACCTCGATGCCGATCGCCGCGTACGGCGAGCCGTCGAGCACGAGCATCGTGGCGGGGCGGCCGACGCGGTTCTCCGTCAGGCCGGTCTCCCTGACCAGGCGGCGATCGATCAGGTCGGTGACCAGGCTCGACACGGTCGCCTTGTTGAGACCGGTGGACGCCGCGATGTCGGCCCGCGAGCACGGCGCCTGCTCGCGCACGAACCTCAGCACGACGGCGAGGTTGGTGGCCCGCACGTCGGCGAAGTCGGCCGGCCGCGGGTCAGTCGTAGGTGTGATCAAGGTGAGTCCCGCTCCCGCTCGGCCAAGCTGGCCCCATCATGCCCCATCGTTCACCAATCCGTGACCACTCCCCGGCGCCCCGCGATCATCGGCCCCTTGTGGCGACGGCCACCCCCGGCCAATTTGTTTGGCTGTAAGACTAACTAATTTTAGCCCCGGAGACATCCTCAACGAGACCTCGGACCCGTGTCGAGGCAACGGAGGGAGCGCCCGCCGACTTCGGCGTGGAGGGAGAGCACTTCACCCGGGGAACCACCGGCGAACGACCCCGGCCGCGAGGAGGTCGCTCACACCTACGGCTTCCTGGGCGGGCGCCCGCTGTACGTGGACCGGCCCCGGCCCGACGACGTCGAGTGGCGGAACGCGAGCTTCCCGTACCTGGAGAAGGGCCCGTTCGACGGGATCGGGATCCAGCGGGGGACCGTACCGAAGGCGCCTCGGTCCCGCCCGGGACCGGCGCGAGGGGCGGCCGTGGACCGTGGAAGGACCGGGCCGGCGGGTGACCTGACCTCACCCGCCGGCGCCGGCACCTCCAAGGATGTCCGTAAAAGGGGTCCGAGGACAAGCCGGGCGCGCCCGTGACCCTTCCGCGCGCCTGAAACATGACCGGCAGCCGTCCCCCGACGAGCCGCCGCCCCGCGTCCTCCCCTGCGGCCCGCACTCGCGAGGCACCGACGTGACCGGCCGTGGCGCGCCGCCTCGGGCACGGCCCTTCACTTCACCACGGAGTAAGGGTTATATTCTCGCTTTATCGGTTACACCAGAAGGCGGTGAGACATGCGGATCCCCATTGCCGACTACGCGGTGGGGGCGGCCGTGGCCGGTGACCTGGCCAATACCTCGCCCACCGTGCGGGCCACGACCGGGGACGCCCTGCCGACCCCGGAGGCGTTGACGCGCTTCCTCGCGGGGCACGGGGTGCGACTCGACGCCCTGGCGGACGGGCGTCCGCCGACCGGCGACGACGTCCGCGAGGTTCATCTGCTACGCCGGGAGGCGCGTGGCGTCGTGGAGACCGAAACGGAGGACCAGGCCGTCGCGGGCGCCGTCGTGCTGTCCAGGCGGGCCGGTCTCAGCCCGGTGCTGGACCGCGACCCCGGCGGGCGGTGGCAGTGGTACGTCCCGACCGCGCCGGGCGCGTCACCGGCCGAGGAGTTGGCCGCGCTCATCGGTGTCGGGCTGCTCGGCGCCGTCCGTACCCTCGGCCACGGCCGGTTCCGCGCCTGCGTCGCTCCGGGCTGCCGCGGTGTGTTCGTCGACACCAGCCGAGGGGGACGCCGCGTCTACTGCACCGACCTGTGCGGCAACCGGCTCAACGTCGCCAATCACCGCGCACGCCACCGGCTGGGCAGTACCCGGTGAGAGACACAGGCAGTACCCGGTGAGAGACACAGGGAGGATCCGATGCTAGACCCCGAGGACGGCGCGGCAACCGGTCCGGTCGCCGGGCCGGTGAGCGAACCGCCGCTCGTGGGTGCCCTCCGGCTGCCGGACGGTTCCTGGATCCGTGGCCGCGGCCTGCGCCGTCCGCCGCCGGAGGGGCCGACGCCCGGCTTCGGGCTGTACCTCGGCTCCGACCGGCTCCGCCGTCGTCACGAGGGCGAGCTGCGGTGGCCGCACGCGTGGATCCAGTGGCCCGACTTCCTGCTGCCCCGCGACCACGACCTGGCCGTACGGCGAATCCGCGCGCTGCACGAGCGGGCACTGGCGGGCACCGCGGTGGAGGTCGCCTGCGGGGGCGGCGTCGGACGCACCGGCACGGTCGTCGCCTGCCTCGCCGTCCTGGCCGGGCTCGCCCCGGCCGACGCCGTCGCCTGGACGCGCGAGCACCACCACCATCGGGCCGTCGAGACCCCGTGGCAGCGCCGCTGGGTACTCCGCTTCCCGCCGTCCCCCCACCCGGATCCGCGCGACCGGGACGCCGATCCCGGGACATCGCGCTGAGCCGTATCGCGGCGAGCGTGAACCTGAGCTCCTACGGCCTCCTCGACCGTAACGGATCGTTCCCTCAGGCTCCCCTGGTCAGGGCGTTGAACTCGTCGTCGCTCAGCTGGACGGTCGCGGCGGCGACGTTGTCCTCCAGGTGGGCGACCGACGAGGTGCCGGGGATGGGCAGCATCACCGGGGAGCGGCGCAGCAGCCACGCCAGAGCGAGCTGCGACGGGGTGGCTCCGTGCTCCTTGGCCGCCGCGGCGAGCGGGCCGCCCTCCGCGGCCAGCTTGCCGGTCGCGAGCGGGAACCAGGGAATGAAGGCGATGCCGTTGGCCTCCGAGTACTCCAGCAGGGGCTCGGCGTCGCGGTGCGCGAGATTGTAGAGGTTCTGTACCGAGACGATCGTCGCGGACCTCCCCGCCTCCTCGACGTCCTCGACGCTGACCTCGCTGAGGCCGATGTGCCGGATCTTGCCCTCCCGCTGCATCAGCGCGAGCTCCCCGACCTGGTCCGCGACCGGGACGGCGGGGTCGATACGGTGCAGCTGCAGCAGGTCGATCCGCTCGACGCCGAGGTGGCGCAGGCTCAACTCGACCTGCTGACGCAGGTACTCGGGGCGGCCGACCGGTGTCCAGATTCCGGGACCCTGCCGGGTGAACCCCGCCTTGGTCGCGATGACCAGATCGTCGGCGTAGGGGCGCAGCGCCTTCCTGATCAGCAACTCGGCGACGAACGGGCCGTAGGAGTCGGCGGTGTCGATGAAGTCGACGCCGAGCTCGACGGCCCTGCGCAGGACTCGGACGGCCTCCTCGGGGTCGCGCGGGTCTCCCCACACGCCCTCACCGGTGAGCTGCATCGTCCCGTAACCCAGGCGATTGACGGTGAGGTCGCCCCCGATGGCGAACTGTCCGGACGCCTCGGCGGGACGGGTCGTGGTCGTCATGGTGCCCTCCCGGGACTCGACCTGACGTTCATGATTCGAAACAGCATGACGGTGAGGCCGATTCCCCCCTTTGGCGCCCGTACTCGTAAACCTTGCGACACGTCCCCGCAAAGCCACCGACCACCCCGCACCCCCGTCCCCCGATGGCGCGGGGGTGTGGGACGGCCCCGGCCCGACCGCGGCGTCTACCGGCACCGCGATGTCATCGGGCCCCGTGTTCGCCGCGCTCCCCGGCTGACACGGATCCGGTCAGTCGTCGTAACCACCGGGAGCGCACAGGGTGCTGTCCCTCTCGGCGATCTCCTGGGCGTTCTCGGTGAGGCACTTGCGGTTGAGCACGTTGGCCACCCCCCGCAGCGCCTCGGCCGTCTCGATCACGGCGTTCCAGTCGGTGCCGGGTCTCATCTTCAGGGTGTACGACTCCTTCATGTCCTCCTCGTCGAGGATGTCGGACAGCTTCCGTCGCGAGTGGCCCAGGCCGGACCCCTCCTGTTCCCGGCGGAGCAGGTCGGCGTACGCCTCCTGCCTGCTCACGAAGGAGATCGCCTCCACCTGCGGCATGGCCCCGAGTGTCCGCTCGATCACCACCTTGTCCTGCGGCGTGGTGGCCTCGCCCCCCAGGATGGGGTCCGGCGGAGCACCCAGGCCGCCGTCCTCCACGGCGAAGCCGCCGCCGCCACACCCGACGAAGGGCGAGTCGTTCTCGCAGAGCCACACCACGAGCTCGGGGTCCCCTTCGTGCCACGCCTCCCGGCCGCCCATGGCCGTGAGCACGGGTGGCCTCTCCTCGCCAGGCCCCCGCGCGACCACCGTCGTCGTCACCACCACCGCGACGACGGTGGCCGCGACGGCGATCGCGGCCATGAGACGCGGGACCGGGCGGGACCGTCGCCGTGGCGCGGTCGGCGGGCCCGTCGCGGCGAGCCTCCGGCGCGAGCCGGGCAGCCGGGCCGAACGCCGGGACGTCCTCTCGGGCTTCCGGTCGGCGCCGTGTCCGGCCTCCCCGGCGGCCTCCCTGACGGCGCCGTGCAGGCGGTCGAGTGCGGAGGCGACGGCCTCGGGCCGGGGAGCGGGCTGGGCCTCGGCCCGGTCGCGGAGCAGGTTCATCTCATCCATCGTGTCGATCCCCCTTACCGGTGGTGTTCGTGTCCAGAGCTTCCCTGACCCGCTTGCGGGCCCGGTTCAGGCGGGACCCGACGGTGCCCGGGGGGATGCCCAGGGCGTCGGACACCTCCACGTAACTGAGCTCGCCGTAGGCGACCAGCAGGAGCACCTCCCGATCGCCCGCCTTCAGCACGGCGAGGGCGCCCGCGAGGCGACGCCGCGCGTCGACGACGAGGTCGGCGTCGGCGGAGTCCGCCGCCGACGCGCCCGCGCCGACGACGGAGCCACCTCCCGAGCCGGTGACGGACGCGTCCCGGGCCCGCGCCAGGGCGCGGTACAGGCGCACCTCGTCCCTGCGGTGCCGTCTGATCAGGTTGGTGGCGATGCCGAACAGCCACGCGCGCGCCTCATGACGGGACAGGTCGTAGCGCTCCCGCTGCCGGAAGGCCACGAGAAACGTCTCCGCCGCGACGTCGTCCGCGGCGTCGGCGCCCAGCCTGGCGGAGGCGTACCGATGGATCGCGGTGAAGTACCTGTGGAAGATCTCGGCGAACCGTTCCGGGTCGCGCAGCGACAACCGGATCACCCCGGCGTCACTCGCCACGGCGGACTCCACCGCGGACTCCACGGACGCGTCGTCCCCTGCCGTGCCGTCCCCGGCCACGTCGTCCGCGAAGAACGAGGGTGGAAAGACCAGGTCGGGAAGAACGCGATCGGGCGGGCGACCGCTGTTGACTCTCATACGCAGGATGCCTTTCGTGGGGCAACGGACGCTGTTATTGCCCGCACCCCGCCACCGTCTTCACGAGAACGACCGCCTTCACGAAAGGGCTCGCACGACATCGCCGAAGCGATCGCGGGCAGGCCGGTGACCGCTACTCCTTGATGACGTTGTCGCGTGGACCGCCGTAGACGGGATTGCTGTCGTAGCGCCTGTCGGTGACGAGCAGGCGGATCACCCCTGGTTCACGGATGGACTCCTCCGCCTCCCAGACGATCCAGTCGTCGCCGACGGGAGCGGTCCGCGTACGGAGTTCGCCGTAGCCGCCCGGGTTTCCCGGCGGGATACTCATGATGAGGTAGGTGATCTTCAGTCCGCGTTTCCCGAGCTCGGGCAGGACCTCGCCGACGGACTTCTCGTCCACCCGGAACCCGGCGAGCGAGCGACCCTTCATGGTCGCCAGCCGGTAGTCAGACTTGATCACCTTCGCCTCGCGGCTGTCGTCGGACACCAGGACGCACGGCGCGACCGGGCCGTCCATGAGGATGGTGCTGGTGCTCCTCTCCCCGATCGTCCAGACGAAGGTCTGGCCGGGCTTGAACAGCTTGGTGTCGATCCGCATCTGCCAGCCGGTGGTGGAGGCTTCGCCGGGAATGTTCTCCGGCACGGAGTACAGACCGGCGGGGATGTCCTGGACAGAGGTTCCACGCGGTTCCCGGCACCACTTACCCGCGGGAGCGTGGTCGACGATGGCAGGAACGTTGAGCTCCTTCAGCTGTTTCGACAGTCCCGCGGCGTCACGAAAATCCCTGACCTTGACGTACACGACGCCGTCGGAGTCCCTGGTGACCGCGTACGAAGGGGGCACGCCGTTCTGTAGCGGGCTCGGCCCCACCACGATGCCCGCGGCGAGCAGTCCCGCGCCCACCAGTCCCAGGACCAGCCGCCGGGGGCGGTGCCCGCGGGAACGAACCGTGGACGGACCGGGCTCCTCGGCGACGATCGAGGCCAGCAGCGTCCGCGCCCCCGCGTCGGACGAGCTGCCTCCCTGCCGACCCGGTTCCACCCGTGCCAGCGCGCCGGTGATCGCATCGATGTCTTCGATGTTCTTCACAGCTGCCTCTCCGCCGGAATCAATCGGCTTTCTGCCGCGAAGCGGACATCCGCCTCGGCGAGCGCACGGGCAAAGCGCCTGCGAGCGCGGTGGAGTCTGATACGTACGGCGTTGCGCGACAGACCGAGCACGGTGGCGATCTCCTGCCGGTCCAGGCCCTCCCAGCCGACCAACGACAACAGCTCGCGATCGTCGTCCGGCAGGGTCCGGAAGACCTGCGCGATCGCCTTCAGCTCGACCCCGCTGTCGGGCGAGGCTTCGTACAGGTCGGCCATCTCGGCGTCGAGCCGCACGCTGCGGGCCTGGCGGCGAACCTCACCTCGATAGTGGTTGGCCAGCACCTTGCGCGCCACGCCGTACAGCCACAGGGTGGCCTCCTCCCCGTCCGGCAGCTCTCCTATCCGCCGCCAGGCGATGGCGAAGGTCTCCGCCACCACGTCCGCCGCGTCCTGCGGCGACGCGCAGCGGCGTGCCGTGTACGCCGTGATCCGGCCATATGTTTCCCGGTAGACGGCCTCGAACCTGGCTCGCGCGTCATCCACGGGCCGTTCCCGCGCCCGGTCTCCTCGGCATCCCCATGCCCGTCTCCTTGATAGTGCGATCTACGGACATCTGTGCCTATGTAAGGAGTCAGGCCATCATTTCTTGTCAGAGCAGAGAAATTCGAGCATGTTAAGCACCGTTCCGGGCGAGCGCGAAGCCTCACTCAGCCGCATCGGAGGCCGAACCCGGCCTCGGCGGTTCGCAGGATCCTCATCCACCGGGCGAGTCACCGCGCCCCGCGGGCCATCGCCGGCAACCGGTGGGACCCGCTCGGCCTGGCCCGAACGCGACCGGCGGCCGCCGCCCGGGAGGTCCGCCCACGAGACCAGACACGGCGGAAAAGGTGCAAGCGACTGTCTAGCGTGATGCAATGGTCCGCTGACACGATCGGGGCTGCTTTGAAGGAGGCTCCCGTGCGTCGTCCCATCCCCCTGGCTCTCATCGTCGCGATCTTCGCGCTGTCGGGGACAGTGATCTCTCCCGCCCAGGCCTCGGCCGGGCCGTGCAAGCCCGGTCAGGGCGTCAACCTGCGCGGCAAGGACTTCACCCGGGGTGCCCAGCTCCCCGTCAACCTGCGCTGCGCCGACCTGACCAGGGCGAAGCTGGACAGCGTGGAGCTGCTCCAGAAGGACCTCACCGGAGCGATCCTGCGCGACGCCTCGCTCAAGAAGGCCAACCTCACGCAGGCCACGCTCAAGTACGCCGACCTGCGGGGCGCCGACTTCTCCGAGGCCGACCTGGGACAGATGCACGCCGACCACGCCGACCTGCGGGGCGCGATCCTGATCGACGCCGAGGCGGGGCAGGCGGAGTTCCCGCACGCGGACCTGACCGGGGCGACCCTGACCAGGGCCGAGCTGACCCAGGTCGACTTCACCAACGCCAAGCTGATCGACGCCGATCTGGAGGAGAGCACCCCCGGCCAGCTCAAGGCGCGCAAGGCCGACTTCACCAGGGCCAAGCTCCGCGAGGCCAAGATGAGCCAGGCGAACCTGCGCAACACGACGTTCAAGGACGCCGACCTGAGCGAGGTCGAGTTCACCCAGGCCGAGCTGGACGGCGCCGACTTCACCGGCGCCCTGGTGGAGGGCGCGTCCTTCACCCAGGCCGACGACGCCGACCTCACCGGTTCCAAGGGCAATCCCACGGGCATCACCCTCGCGGTGCCGACCTCAGTGCCCGACCTCGACATCTTCGGGACCAAGGAGACGGACCCCCCGCAGGACGAGCCCGCCCAGAGCGGCGGCCCGTCCGTGGGGCTGGTCATGGTCGTGCTCAGCGCGGTGGGCCTGGCGCTGACCGTGGTGGCCTGGGGCGTCAGCGCCCAGCGGCGGACCCGGCGCAACGCCCGGTTCGCCGTGGTGCGGCGCGGTGCGGAGGAGGACATCACCCGGCTGGGCGAGGAGATCGACCAGCTCGACTACGAGTTCCAGGTCAACGGGCGCGGCGGCATGACCGCCGACCGCGACTGGCGCCTCGCCCTCGACGCCTACGAGGCGGCCAAGCAGGCCCTCCTGGTCGCCCGGCGCGAGCAGGAACTGCACTTCGTGGCCCGCGCCGTCCAGGACGGCAGAGCCGCCCTGGGCCGCCTCCGCTCCCGCGTCCACTGACGCCCGGCGGTCAGCGGAGGTAGCGGGCGCGCATGGTCTCGCTCGCGACGGGACCGGCCGTGAAGACGAACTCCTCGCTGGAGTCGAGACGGCGGCCGGTGGCGGCGTCGACGACGACGGGTTCGACCTCCCGGCCGGTGGCGGCGTCGACGAGGATCATGCTGCGCCGCGAGGGATCGAGCCGGGAGTTGCCCCAGGCGGCCAGGGCGACGATCACCGGGCGCAGGGACCTGCCCAGCTCGGTCAGGACGTACTCGTGGCGGGTGGGGTTGCTCTGGTAGGGGCGGCGCTCCATCAGCCCGTCGGCGACGAGGGACTTCAGGCGGCTGGTCAGCATGCTGGAGGAGATGCCCAGGTTCTCCTGGAACTCGTCGAAGCGGGTGTAGCCGTCGAAGGCGTCGTGCAGGATCAGCAGCGTCCACCACTCCCCGACGTGGGCCACCGTCGTCGACAGCGGGCATTCACGATCTTCCAGTCTGATCCGGCTCGCCACGTGGCCCCTCCCTCGACGGTTACTGCTAAAGTCGAAGCGACTCACTTCTAGTTTAGCAGTAACTGGAGGGGCGGGCTCGCCGTGCCCGCGCCCGGGACGGAGCGCATCGTGGAGACCTTCATCGGCGATTCCCCCGATTCCCCCGACTCCCCCGACGGGAGGCGCGCCCTGGTCACCGGTGCCCCCAAGCACGTCATCGGCACCCCGCCGACCGCCTGATCCCGCTCACGATCCCGTTCACCGACACGGAAGGAAACACCCATGTCCGACGCACCCACCATCCCCGGCGTCGTCCGCCGCTACTTCGAGCTGGCCCCCCTGCCCGACCACGACGCCTACCTCGCGCTGTTCGCGGACGACGCGGTCGTGGAGGACGAGGGCACCGAGCACCACGGCATCGCCTCGATCCGCGCCTGGCGTGCGGGCGTACCCGAGGTCACCTACACCGTCACCGGCGCCGACGTCACCGACGGCGGCGTCACCGTGGCCACCGCGCGCATCTCCGGTGACTTCCCCGGCAGCCCGGTGACCCTGCGGTTCCATTTCGAGTACGGCGACGACGGGCGCGTCCGCGTCCTGCGCATCCGCCCCTGACCTCGGAAGCCGAGGGTCCGGGAACGGACGAGTCAGATGCCGCTGGGCGTCATGGGCTGCATGAGGCGGCGGGCGGCCTCGGTGACGGAGCCGGACAGGGAGGGGTAGACCGCGAAGGTGTGGGCGATCTGGTCGACCGTCAGCCGCTGCTGCACGGCGACCGAGACCGCCAGGATCAGCTCCGAGGCGCGGGGGGCGACCACGACACCGCCGAGGATGATGCCGGTGTTCGGGCGGCAGAACAGCTTCACGAAGCCGTCGTTGAACCCCTGCATCTTGGCGCGGGCGTTGGTGGCCAGCGGCAGCTTGACGATGTTGGCCTCGATCTCCCCGCTCTGGATCGCCCGCTCGGCGATGCCCACGGCGGCGATCTCGGGGTCGGTGAAGATCGCGGAGGCCACGGTGGCCAGGCGGAGCGGGTGCACGGCCTCGCCGAGGGCGTGCCAGACGGCGATCCGGCCCTGCATGGCGGCGACCGAGGCGAGCATCAGGATCCCCGTGCAGTCTCCGGCCGCGTAGACACCGGGCGCGGAGGTGCGGGAGACCTTGTCGACCTGGATGAAACCGCCCCTGTCGAGGGTGACCCCGGCCTCCTGGAGGCCGAGCCCCGCGGTGTTGGGGACCATGCCGACCGTCATGAGGCAGTGGCTGCCCTCGGCGGTCCGGCCGTCCTCCAAGGTGACGACCACGCCGTCCGCGGTGCGCTTGACGGATTCGGCGCGGGAGCGGCCCATGACGTTCATGCCACGGCGCCGGTAGACCTCTTCGAGGACCTCGGCGGCGTCGGCGTCCTCGTTGGGCATCATCCGGTCGCGGGAGGAGACCAGCGTGACCTCCGAGCCCAGCGAGCGGTAGGCGCCCGCGAACTCCGCGCCGGTGACGCCGGAGCCGACCACGATGAGGTGCTCGGGCAGCTCCTCCAGGTCGTACAGCTGGCGCCAGGTGAGGATCCGCTCGCCGTCGGGCTCGGCGCCGGGCAGGATGCGCGGGGTCGCGCCGGTCGCGACGATGATGACGTCCGCGCGGATCGTCCGGTCTCCGGCCCTGACCACCTGCGGGTCGACCAACCGTCCCGGGGCTCTGATCACCTCGACGCCCTCCGCCGCGAGCCGGGCGGCGATGTCGGCGGACTGCGCGCGGGCGAGCTCCTTGACACGCCTGTTCACCAGCGGCATGTCGGCGATGACACCGCCGACGTCGCCGTCGGGGCCGCCGGTGTAGTGCACCCCCAGCATGCTGGCGTCGAGGAGCGCCTGCTTGCGCACCGAGGTGGCGATCAGTGTCTTGGACGGTACGCAGTCGGTGAGGACGCAGGCCCCGCCGGGGCCGTCCTGTTCGACCACGGTGACCTGCGCTCCCAGTTGGGCGGCGACCAGTGCCGCCTCGTATCCGCCGGGACCGCCACCGATGATCACTATCCTCGTCACATAGCCCATTCTCCCGCATGGCGGGACCGGACGTCGCTCGGCATCCCTCCTAAGCCACGGAACCCCCACAAAACCATCGCGATTCCACCAGACATCGGCGCGGCTTCGAAGCCGGGTGAGCGTCTCGCGGATCTTGGATTAGTGTTGGTCACCGTGCCTGTCTACGCCGCTTACGGCAGCAACATGGACCCGAAGCAGATGGCCCAGCGGGCCCCTCACTCCCCGATCAGGGGGACGGGCTGGCTTCAGGGCTGGCGCCTGACCTTCGGCGGGAACGATCTCGGCTGGGAGGGCGCGCTCGCCTCCATCGTCGAAGACTCCGACGACCAGGTTTTCGTCGTCCTCTACGACGTGCCCGAATGGGACGAGAGCTCCCTCGACCAGTGGGAGGGCGCGGCGCGCGGCCTCTACCACAAGGTCAGGCTCCGGGTGCAGACCATGGAGGGCGAGGTCGTGGCGTGGTTCTACGTGCTCGACGGGTACGAGGGCGGGCTGCCCTCGGCCCGCTACCTCGGCATCCTGGCCGAGGCCGCCGAGCGCGCGGGCGCCCCCGACGACTACGTCAGGGAGCTGCGCGGCCGTCCCTGCACCTCCCTGGGAAGCTGAGGGCGACCGTCCGGGGGACCGTCGAGAGCCCGGCCGAGCGCGCCGCCCGGGGGACACGACACGCGGCACGAAAGCGGATGACCGGTACGCTCGGTGACGTGACCAATGACCCGTATGCACTCGCCACCGACGCCGCGGACGCGCTGAGAAGCGCCGTCGGCGTGGACTCCTTCGACGTCGCACTGGTGATGGGGTCCGGCTGGGTCCCGGCCGCCGACGCGATCGGCGAGGCGGTCGCCGAGATCCCGGTGACCGACCTCCCCGGCTTCGCGCCGCCCGCCGTCGAGGGCCACGCGGGCCGGATCCGCGCCGTACGGACCGAGTCGGGGAAGAACGTACTGATCTTCCTGGGCCGCACCCACCTCTACGAGGGCCGCGGCGTGGAGCCGGTCGTGCACGGCGTGCGGACCGCGATCAGGGCCGGGGCGGGCACGATCGTGCTGACCAACGCCGCCGGGGGTCTGCGCCCCGAGACCCAGGAGGTCGGCGAGGCGGTGCTGATCAGTGACCACATCAACCTGACCGGTGCCAGCCCGATCACCGGCGCCACCTTCGTCGACCTCACCGACGTCTACACCCCGCGCCTGCGCGAACTGGCCCGCGAGGCCGACCCGTCGCTGGCCGAGGGCGTCTACGTGGCCTTCCGCGGCCCGACGTACGAGACCCCGGCCGAGGTCCGCATGTGCCGCGTCCTCGGCGGCGACATGGTGGGCATGTCCACCGTGCTGGAGGCCATCGCGGCCCGCGAGGGCGGCGCCGACGTGCTGGGCGTCTCCCTGGTCACGAACCCGGGCGCCGGACTGGTGGGCGAGCCGCTCAACCACGAGGAGGTGCTGGAGGTCGGCCGCGCCACCGCCACGCGCATGGGCGGCCTGCTGGCCAGGGTCGTCGGCAAGCTGTAGGCCCGCGAGCAGCGTCCGGCTTTCGAGAATCACCCTGGTTTCAGGGATCAACAGGAGGCGGGCCCGGCGAGCGGACGGGCCCCGGCCCCGAGAGGTGACGATGAGCAGCGATCTCGCAGGGCTCGCCCGTTCCTGGCTGGCCCAGGACCCCGACCCAGACACGCGCGCGGAGCTGGAGAAACTGCTGGAGAGCGGTGACGGCGACGCGCTGCGCGAGCGGTTCGGCTCCCGGCTGGAGTTCGGCACCGCCGGTCTCCGGGGCGAGCTGGGCGCCGGTCCCAACCGGATGAACCGGGTGACGGTCATGCGCGCCGCGGCCGGGCTGGCCCGCGTTCTCGGTCCCGGCAAACACGTCGTGATCGGCTACGACGCCCGGCACAAGTCGGACGCCTTCGCCCGCGACACCGCGGCCGTGCTCACCGGTGCCGGGCTGCGTGCCTCGATCCTCCCCCGGCCGCTGCCCACCCCCGTGCTGGCCTTCGCCGTCCGCCACCTCGGCGCCGACGCGGGCGTGACCGTCACCGCCAGCCACAACCCGCCTCGCGACAACGGCTACAAGGTCTACTGGGGCGACGGCTCCCAGATCGTGCCGCCGGTCGACGCGGAGATCTCCGCCGCCATCGACGCGACGGGGCCGGTCTCCGAGCTGCCCCTCGGCTCCCCGGGCGACCCCGCCTGGAGCGAGCTGGACGACGGCGTCGTGGCCGCCTACCTGGAGGCGGTGGTCGCGCTCCCGATCGGCGACGCCCGCGAGCTGCGGGTGGCGTACACCCCGCTGCACGGCGTGGGTGGCGAGACCCTGGCGAGGGCATTCGTCGCCGCCGGGTTCGACGCGCCCGCGACCGTCGAGGCGCAGGCCGAACCCGACCCCGACTTCCCCACCGTCGCCTTCCCCAACCCGGAGGAGCCCGGCGCGATGGACCTCGCGCTGGAGCTCGCGGAACGGGTCGGCGCGGATCTGGTGCTGGCCAACGACCCCGACGCGGACCGCTGCGCGGTGGGTGTGCCGCTGCCCGGCGGCGGCTACCGGATGCTGACCGGCGACGAGGTGGGCGCCCTGCTGGGCGAGCACGTGATCCGGCGGACCTCGGGCGACGGCCGCCTGGTGGCGACCACCATCGTGTCGTCGTCCCTGCTCGGCAAGATCGCCGCCGGGTACGGGGTGCGCTACGCCGAGACCCTGACCGGCTTCAAGTGGATCATGAAGGCCGGTACGGGTCTGCTGTTCGGGTACGAGGAGGCGCTGGGATACAGCGTCGGCTCCGGCCTCGGGCTGCCCGTGCACGACAAGGACGGCATCGGCGCGGCGCTGACCGTGGCCGGGATCACCGCGCGGGCCAAGCTGGAGGGGCGCGGCCTGCTCGACCTCCTGGACGACCTGGCACGCCGTCACGGCCTGCACGCCACGTCCCAGCTGTCCTTCCGGGTCGCCGACCTCTCGCTGATCACCGGGGCCATGGCCCGCCTGCGGGGCGCTCCGCCCGCGCGTCTCGGTGGTCGCGAGGTCGAGGCCGCCGACGACCTGAGCCTCGGCGCGGGCGGGCTGCCGCCCACCGACGGCGTCCGCTACCACCTGGCCGGGGGCGCCCGGGTCGTCGTCCGCCCCTCCGGTACCGAACCCAAGCTCAAGTGCTATCTGGAGGTCGTGGTCCCGGTGACCGGCGAGGTCTCGGCCGCCCGTGCGCGGGCCGTACGGGATCTCGACGCCCTGAAGACCGACCTCACCGAGGCCCTCGGCCTCTGATCCGGGGCTCCTGGTCCGTCGACCCGCGCCGTTTCACGGTTCCGGGCGCGTCCGCGCCCGGCGGGTCGGGCTCCTGCTTCCGGTCCCCGGGCCGAGCCGGTACGGGTGGCGCAGTGGTGCGGCCGACGTGGTCAGACGAGGAAGGCGGCGACCACCGGCAGGGCCGCGACCGCGAAGGCCACCAGGGCGTCCGGTGCCCACGTCACCTTGAGCGCGCCGGTCCCAGCGCCGGTCCCAGCCCCGGCCCCGGATTCCCCGCCGGACGCCTCGGAAGCCCCGGCCACCCCCGAGGCCCCGGTCGCCTTCGCGGCCCCCGTCATGGAGGCCGCGCGCCTGGCGGCCTCCGCGCGTTCGGTGATCTGCTCGGCCACCCAGTCGGCGTGGGTCCTGCCCGCCAGCGCCTCGGCGGCGGCCTGCTCGCCCTTCGAGCGGACCGGCTCGGTCCTGAAACGGCCCCGCGAGGGCACGGAGGCGGGCCTTCCCCTGCGTGCGGCGGCGGCCCGCTCGCGGGCCGAGGCCTGCGGCACCCAGCAGCGGACGCTCCCACCGCCGGAGGTGATCGTGATCGAGTGGGACACCGTGACCTCGTCCACGTCCCGCCAGGGCACGAAGGCGTTCCTCAGCGGGTTGCGGACCCGGACACCCTCCTCGGACAGGATGACCGCCGGACGCAGGCAGGTGACGAAGACCAGCGCGGTCAGCACCCCCAGCACCGCCGCGGCGACCATCGACGTCCGCCCGCTGTAGCGGACGATCAGATCGACCGCGCTGAACGCGGCGAAGGCCATCCAGACCCAGCCGACGATCATCGCGAAGGTGGAGCGGAACACCTGCTTCATCGCAAAAGCTCACTTCACTCGTACGAACCCGTTCACGCCTGCCACTTGAGGCGCGCGAAACCGGGCTTGATGACGCCGTTGATGAGCGCCAGACGCTCGTCGAACGGCAGGAACGCCGACTTCATGGCGTTGACGGTGAACCACAGCATGTCGTCCCAGCCGTAGCCGAACGCCTGCGACAGCTTGGCGAACTCCTTGGAGACGGACGTGTCGCTCATCAGCCGGTTGTCGGTGTTGACGGTGACCCGGAAGTTCAGGCGGCGCAGCAGGCCGATCGGGTGTTCGGCGATGGAGGCCGCCGCACCGGTCTGCAGGTTGGAGGTGGGGCACATCTCCAGCGGGATGCGCTTGTCACGGACGTAGGCCGCCAGTCGGCCCAGCTTGGGCTCCCCCCCGCCCTGGACGGAGATGTCGTCGATGATCCGGACACCGTGACCGAGCCGGTCGGCGCCACACCACTGGATCGCCTGCCAGATCGACGGCAGGCCGAACGCCTCACCGGCGTGGATGGTGAAGTGGGCGTTCTCCCGCTGGAGGTATTCGAAGGCGTCGAGGTGACGGGTGGGAGGGTAGCCCGCCTCCGCACCGGCGATGTCGAACCCGACCACCCCGGCGTCGCGGTAGCGGACCGCGAGCTCGGCGATCTCCATGGACCTGGCCTGGTGGCGCATGGCGGTGAGCAGCGTACCCACCCGGATGCCACGCCCCTCGGAACCGGCGGCGAAGCCCTCCTGCACGGCCTCGATGACCTCTTCGAGGCTCAGGCCCGTGGAGGTGTGCTGCTCGGGCGCGTAACGCACCTCGGCGTAGACCACGCCGTCGGCCGCCAGGTCCTCGGCGCATTCGGCTGCGACCCTGACCAGTGCCTCGCGCGTCTGCATGACGCCGACCGTGTGGTCGAAGGTCTCCAGGTAGCGCTCCAGCGAACCGGAGTCGGCGGACTCCCTGAACCAGGTGCCCAGGCTCTCCGTCTCGGTCGAGGGCAGCCTGTCGTAGCCCGACTCGCGGGCCAGGTCGATGACGGTCTCCGGCCGGAGGCCACCGTCGAGGTGGTCGTGGAGCAACACCTTCGGAGCCAGGCGGATCTGCTCGAAAGTGGGTAACTGACTCATTGGGCAACCTTACCGTCGGGGGCCTGACCAGTCGGTCTGCGCGGGAACACCGCCACGGTCCGGCCTCGGGATGTTCACACGGGTGTCCCCTCCGGGGAGACGTCACGCCGATCCCGGTACGGAGAAGCCGGGATCGGCGCGTGACGAGCCGTCGCCAGAGGTCGCCCTGTCACTCGCCTTCGCGGTTGACGGTCTCCGGGGAGAAGGCGGGCAGGCAGACGGCGACGTACTCGGCGCCGTCGGGGCCGCAGCTGTAGCGGATCCGCTCCCCCGGCTCGCACTGGAACACCTGTCCCACGCCGACCTCGGTCGTGCCTCCGTCGTGCTCCACGATGACGGTGCCCTTGAGCACCAGCGTGTACTCGGCGAATTCCGGGGTCTGGGCGGGCTCGTCCCATCCGGCCGGGGCCTTCATGTACGCGATCGAGATCCGGGCGTCACCGCTGTTGGCCACACCGACGTATTCGTCGATCGTCTTGCCACCGGGAACGGGAATCCGTGTCGCGCTGTCGATTTTGCGTACCATCAGACCAGTCTGTCACCGGTCTCGGAGTGCGGCGCCTCCCAGCGCCCCCGATGCCCTCGGTGCCCCATGGCCCCGGCGCTCTCAGCACCCTCAGCGCCCCGGCGCTTCTCAGTGCTCCCGGGACCCTCGGTGCCTTCGGCGCTCTCGGCGCTCTCAGTGCGCGATGTCGACGACGAGCCGGTTCGGGCTCTTCTGCTCCAGAACCCGGAACGGCGCCTTGCGGTCGAGGACGACGCCCACGCTCACCACGCCCTCGAAGTCGCCTATCTTGACCACGTTCTGGACGTTGCCCAGCTTGGCCTGGAAGATCGGGCCGCCCTTCCAGGTGGGCGTGCCCGCCTCGGTGTGCGCGACGGCCGGGGTCAGCGTCAGCCGCAGGTAGGCACCGCCCTTGACGTTCACCCGATCCCCCGAACCGTCCTGGAGGAGCTCGGGAACCCACCGCGCGGTGTAGCCGGGCACTTCGCCACTTAGGTCGATCACCACCCGGTCGAACCCCTGGTGCTCGGCGAACCGGGCTCCGGTCACGGTCGGCTGGGTGTCGATGGGACGGTCCACCTCGATCTCCTTGGTGCTCGTCGGGGGGAGCAGCCCGGCCGGAACGGCGGAGGGCGTGGGGGTCGGCGTGGCCACCGGATCCGCCGGGGCCGTGGTCACCGTGCCCGACGGGGACGGGGACGAGGTCGCGGTCTGCGTGACCGAGCCGCAGCCGGCCGCCGGCAGGAGCAGGGAGACGAGTACGAGGGGAACGAGCGTGCGGTTCATGATGAGCCTCCTGCCCCGTTAGATGCTCAGGTCTCCGGAGAGGTTCACCCCCGGCCGTCCACATGCGCCCTGGCCGGATCGTGACACCTTGTCGAGGGGGGAGTCAAGCACCCCGATCATGGCGGGAGGGCCACGGGTCGCGGCGAGCCCATCGGCGTTCCGGGAGAAGACGCCCCAGAGAAAAGCACTCCGGGGGAAGAAGCTCCGGGGGAAGAAGCTCCGGGGGAAGAAGCTCCGGGGGAAGAAGCTCCGGGGGAAGAAGCTCCGGGGGAAGAAGCTCCGGGGGAAGAAGCTCCGGGGGAAGAAGCTCCGGG
>NZ_BAABAQ010000014.1:0-305032 GCF_039537505.1 Streptosporangium oxazolinicum | reverse complement strand
ACCGGCTCGGACGGTGTGCCGCCGCCGGTTGCGAGATGATCTTCGCGGACACCTCACGCACCGCACGGCAGCGTTACTGCTCCCAGCCGTGCGCCAACCGTGACGCGGTACGCCGCCACCGCGCCCGCCGGCCCACACCCCTCATCTGACCAGCCAGCGGTTCCTCAGGGCAGGCGGGGCTGATCGGCCGTAACCTGACCGTCGCCCTCCAGCTGATCGTGAGGGGCCCCGGACATGTGTTCAATGGTCTTGAGGCGATGCGATCGGCGGTCCCGGAACTGGAACGGACAGCTGACCACGAACACCATCGGTATTCGGCCGAGCGGGAGGCACGGCGGGTGCACGAGCGGCCCGCGTCCTACACCTCCCGGCGGGGGTGGAAGATCTTCCGTACGCCCGCCGCGATCCAGATCGTGGCCAGCGCGGCGTAGGTCGCGAGGAGGGCCGGAGAAAAAGCGGAGGTGACCATCGCCCCCAGGGCCACCACCGCGAGGAGGATCGCCCAGCCGTACAGGACGCGCCGCCCGGCCGGGGAACCGGTGTGGGCGGCCTCCTGGACGGGGGTGATCAGCGCCATCGTCGCCGCCCCGGCCACCCCGAGCGTCTCCTGGCCGAGCCCGACCCCCAGGCCGAGGAGGGCCGCGCCCGCCCCCAGCAGGCCCAGGCAGAGCATGGACACCCGGGCCGCGGCGCCCTCGAACAGCAGCCGGGTGGCCTTGGCCCTGGCCAGACGGAGCGTGGTCCAGGACTCGGCGATCCACGCCGCCCAGTGCAGCAGCGCGATGATCACGAACACCAGGATGACCGGCGGCAGCGCGGGCAGCAGGAACACCAGCCTCCAGCCGCCCACGAACCGCCGCCGCAGCCGCGACAGCGTCCGGTGGACCGGATTGCGCTCCTTCAGCGCGAACACCAGACAGTCCCTGGCCGCTTCGAAGCCCGGGTCCAGGCGAAGCACCTCGCGGAAGGACTCGGCGGCGGTCCTCGGGTCACCGGCGGCCAGCGCGGCGCGGCCGTGGGCCCAGTGCGCCCGCACGCTCTCCGGGTCGTTGCTCACGGCCTGGGTGGCGGCGGCCCTGGCCTGCTCGTGCCGGCCGAGCATGGTCAGCGCGATCGCCCGCAGGGCGGCCAGGTCGGCGTCCTGCGGCTCCAGACTGAGGCCGCGGTCGGCGCACTCGGCCATCTGGACCCAGTCGCGCCGCGTCATGTGCACGCGCGCCAGCAGCTCCCAGGAGGGGGCGTACTCGGGCTGGAGGGCGATGGCGGCGGCGGTCGCGCGGGCGGCCTCCTCGATCAGTCCCGCCCGGTGGTGCACCTGGCCGGACAGGTAGTGCGGCATCCAGTCGTCGGGCGCGAGCCTCACCGCTTCGCGCGACTCCTCCAGTGCCTCGCCCGTACGGCCCTGCTGGGCCAGCGCCCAGCCCAGCAGCGCGTGCGCGCCGACGTGCTGGGGCTGCTCGGTGAGGACGCCGCGCAGCTCGCGCTCGGCGTCCGCGGGGCGGCCCATCCGCAGGAGCAGCCGTGCCCGCGCCAACGGGTCGCCTGTCTTCACCATTTGCGCTGGATCCAGGGCATGAGCTCGTCCCAGGCGCCCGACTCGTTGGCGTGCATCACGTAGTTGCGCGCGGTGGCCATCCACTCGCGTACCGCCGTGGGCCTGACCGCCTTGGCCGCGGCCAGCAGGTCGCGGGTGGACAGCGGGATCGGCCGGCCCGCGCGGATCGACTCCTGCAGCTTGACCTCGACCGCCCGGTCCACCAGGCCCTTGAGGTCGGCGCCGACGAACTGGTCGGTGACCTTGGCCACCGCGCCGAAGTCGACCTCCTCCAGCGGCTTGTCCCGGCACAGGATGCGCAGGATCGCCGCGCGCGCCTGCGCGTCCGGCGGCGGTACGAAGACGAGCTGGTCGAACCGGCCCGGACGGCGGAACGCCACGTCGATGTACCAGGGCGCGTTCGTGGCGGCGAGCACCAGGACACCCTCGTTCGCGCTCTGGTCGACACCGTCCAGCTCCGACAGGAACTGGTTGACGAGCTGCCGGTTGTGCGCCTGCCGCATGTCGGAGCGGCGTGCGGCCAGCGCGTCCACCTCGTCGAAGAACAGCACGCAGGGCCGGTGGCGGCGGGCCAGGTCGAACGTGGCGCGCAGGTTCCGCTCGCTGGAGCCGATGTACATGTCGAGGATGTCGGCCAGCCCGACACTCACGAACGCCGCGCCGAGCTCGCCGGCGGCGGCCCTGGCCAGGTGCGTCTTCCCGACTCCCGGCGGCCCGTACAGCAGGACGCCGCCACCGGCGCGCTTGCCGAAGGCGGCGAACAACTCGGGCTGCTGGACGGGCAGCAGTAATTTGACCCGCAGCGCCTCCTTGACCTCGTCCATCCCTGCGACGTCGGCGAAACCGAGGGCCGACCGCTCGACCTCCGCGGTGGACCGCTCGTGGGTGACCGAGGAGGGGCCCAGGTACGCGGTCCCTGCGGGCTGGGGCGGCGCGGGCGACACGGGCGGCGCGGTGGCGGCGGGCAGCGGGATCACCAGGCGGGCCGCCAGGTCGGCGTCCGCGACGGACGGGTCACGCGAGACCGCCTCGTGGTAGCGGTAGGCCGCCTTGTGCACGCTCCCCTCGCCCAGCAGGGCACGGGCCGCCAGCACCCCCACGCGCGGCGGGTATCCGCCTGCGGCGAACAGCGGCTCCAGCACGGACAGCGCCTCCCCGTACGAGCTCTGCCGGACGAACGCCTCGGCCAGCCCGGCCATGATGTCCGGGTCCTTGGGCGCGAGCACGAGCGCGGCACGGAACTCGGCCTCCGCATCGGCTAGATACCCCTTGCTCAGGAGCTGCTCGGCCAGGTGCCGACGCAGGGGCAGGTTGTCCGGGGATAGGCGGGCGGCCTCGCCCAGCGCCTTCAAACCGGGGTCGTCGACCACGTCGCCCAGTCCCTTCTGTTGGGATATCGGGGGTTCAGAGCTAGTCAAACTACCGAAATCAAACTCGGGCGGTGGCCTGGACGTCAGCCTTTGCCGCGCGGTACCTGGCCGGTGCGGATCGCCGGCTCCACGTCCCTGGGGCATCGGCAACCGCTTCTCCTGGGCTGCGGCACGTCAGAACCCTGAAAGGGAGGCGCGGACCGGCACGTGCCGTCGTCTCTCCCCGTCGTCGCGCCAGTGCAGCCAGAACGGCTGGGAGGCGATCCCCACCACGTCCGGGGCGAAGTCCAGCAGGACCAGCCGGTCTCGCTCCAGCCACGACTCGTAGCCCACATGGCCGCCGGTCGTCACCGCGTAGTACCAGCCGGGGAAACCGCGATCGCCCTAGATTCCAGCGGAACCCACGTACCGGCGCCCAGCGCGACACACCGACGTCGCCCGCCATCGAAGAAGTCCAGGTCGAAGGGGCTTAACGGCTTCCCTGCCGTCTCCCCAGACGGCCAAGCCGCACCGCGCCACTCAACCTTCGTCGAGCGTTCACCGTGTCTGCGTCAAATCGCATCTCAGGACACGATCGAGCGCCGCCCGGCCCGCGGGTCCCCAGTTCGGCTTGCCGCCGGGAAGGCCCCGCTCTCCGTTCTGTCCCATGAGCATCAGGAAGAGGCTCTTCATAGCGGCCAGCCCGCGGGCGCGCCGGATCGCCGCCTCGTCCGCGTGCGCGTACACGTCGAAGAATCGTGAGGCGGCGCCCTCGGGAAGGATGACCCATGCGGCGGCGAGGTCCCACGCGGGATCTCCGGCGAACATGTCACCGAAGTCGATGATGCCCGAGAGCGTTCCGTCCGAGACGACGACGTTCGCGGGATGGAGGTCGCCGTGCACCCACACCGGCGGGCCCTCCCACTCGGGGGCCGCGACGGCATCGGCCCAGACGGCCCGGACGGCGCGGACATCGCCGACGGCATCGCGGTCAATGGCCTGCAAGAACCGCTCGAAGCCGCCCGTACACCTCTTGGGGTGAGCGCCGAAGTGCGAACTGGCCGGGGCGTCGGCGGGCGCCTCCACATGGAGCGCCCTGAGGAAGCCCGCCAGCGTGCCGGCCGCGTGGGCGCCGCGGCTGATCGAGCCGTGGTCCAGCGGCTCACCGGGAACCCACGTCATCACGGTCCAGTGCTTGGGGAAGCGCTCGGACGGTTCGCCGAACCGCACCGGGGTCGGCACCGGGAGCGGCAGGCGCGGGGCCAGCACGGGGAGCCACCGCCGCTCCTTGAGCTGTAACTCCGGGGTAGGGTCCATGCGCTGCACGCGCACGGCCAACTCGTCCCCGAGGCGCCACATCTGGTTGCCCCAACCGCCCACCACCTCGCGGATGGCCAACCCCGCAAGGTCCGGATGCTGCTCCTGCAGCAGGTCGCGGACCAGGTCTGCGGTGATCTCGGTGTCGGTCATGCGAAGCCACAGTAGTGGGCAGGCGGAGCGGCTCCCGCTCTCGTCGCAGAAGTCCAAATCGAAGTCGCCGACGGCCTCCCCAGACAGCCCTCAACCTTCGCCGCGAAAGTACGCAGAAAGAGGCCTCCCGGCGGTCTCGCCAGGCGACCTCTATGATCACAGGGTGGCTTTATCGAGGATCGTAACGACAGTCCTGATACTTGCCCTAACGGCCGGCTGCGCAGGTGGCGATGCGGTCACGGCGCGAACGCCCGCCGAGGCGGTGGCCCAGCTGATGAAAGGCGCGGCCGGTGTGAAGGTCACCAGGCTCATCCGCCTGGACTACGGCGACAACGTGTTCACTCCTCCCGCGGACGACGAGTCCGTCGTGCCGGTCGACATCGGCGAGTACAGCGAGAGCCGTACCACCGGAGTCCTCGGCGCGACCGCCTCCGACCTGACCGCGATCTACCACCGGACCAATGTCCCCGATGAGCTGAAAAGTGTTATCCCCACCGACCTGTCCTTCATGACGACCAGGGTGATATCGACCGCGGGCTCCGGCACCTACAAATACCGGGCTGACCGGCAGGACGTTCCCGCGGGCAAGTCCTGGCTTCACGGCAACGGCTCCGAGTGCGAGCAGCTGTCGCGCGCCATCGGTTCCCTCGGCGTACGCGACCTGGTCTTACCCGAGGTGCTGCGAAAACTGGCGATCCCGGCTCCCTCTTCGGGGGAGGCCATCGACGGAGTCGCCACCGTCATGCACGCTGGGAGCGGCTCGCTGGGAGAGTTCGGCGACGAGACTTTGCATGACGACCCCGTGATCGTCGCCCAGTTGCGCGAACGGCGCGACGTACCGCAGGTAGCCTGGCGGTTGTGGGTCGGACCGGATCGGCTTCCCCGTCGGGTGCACCTCACCTTGTCCTATCCCACGACCGGGGACGAGCAGCTCAAGACCGCCGTGGTCGAGGTCGACTTCACCGGCTGGGGCAGCGATGTGCTCATTGCCCCTCCACCGTCGGACCAGGTGCACGAGGCCGGGATTTGCCTGGCCCCGGAGCCGGACTGAGCCGTTAGAGCTCTGGATTCAGCAACGGCTCATGGGGCACGAGCCCGGAGACAGCATCGGTAAGGCCGCTTCCACGAACCGGAAGCGGCCTTCACCATGTGGTGAAAGTCCTACACGCGCAGGGCACGCGGTTCATCCGACGCCGGTCGTCCCCCTACGGCCAGCACATCGGCCAACAGCCCCGGAAGTCCCACAAGCCGCAGGGTCTCCGTGGTCTCGGCCGCGACAAGCTCAGCCAGGGACCACCATCGATGATCAACGATTCCCTGCTGTTCGTCCGGCTCCAGGTGGTCACGGGTGATGGTCTCCGTACCGTACGCCCGTGCGAGGAAGTAGCGCTCGTGCACATGCACGGATTCGCCTCCCCACCGGACGTCCGCGTCGAGGGTCCACAGGCATGGTCCCCACTCGACCTCCGTCAGCCCGGTCTCCTCCAGTAGTTCTCTGCGAGCGGCTTGAAGGAAGTCCTCACCTTCCTTCACCCCCCCACCCGGGGGCACCCAGAACACCTCCCGGACCGGAGACCCGGGAACGACGATGACGCCGTCGTACCTGTGCCGGATCATCAGAATCCGATCATGCTGGTCCAGCAGCACGATCCGGGCACCTCGTCGGGTCCGCATCGTTGACTCCCGTCCGGCGTAGCCACTCAGTTGGTCACCCAGCAGCATAAAAGGCCGTTCCCGATCTCTCGGAAACGGCCTCTGACCCGGTGGGGTGTTCACGAGCAGGGCTGACCTGCGGCGCAAGAGAGGGGGAGAAGATCGTTTCCCGCACGGTCACCCGGTTTCCGCCCTACCCAGGAGAGCGAGTCGCGCCCCTCCCCGGAGGACCGGGTTGGCGGGCACAGCGCCGGTTGGGGTGCGGCGGGTGACCGCACACCCAACCGGCATATGATCAGTTTCCGGCCATCTCCTTCACCATCGCCTCATCGGATTCCGCGTCCACGAGTGTGCAAGGTGCGACCGGGCTGCCGGCCTTGGCCAGATAGGTGCCGAGCTCCCAGGCCATGCCCGGGTGGTTACCCGGCCGAAACTCCAGCACCAGCGTCTCCCCCTGCCGGATGTAACGCGGGGAGATCACGAAGGTGCCCTTGCTGATCGGACTGGCGGCGTCCCGGGAGCGCCAGTTCTCCGGCCTGTCGAACTCCTTGCGCTCCTGCTGGGTCATTTCCTTGGTGCTCGGCGGATCGTAGGCCAGGTCCGCGCCGACGAAGCGGCCGGGGGCGCACTGCTGGTCCGCTTCGGTGAACGTCACGTCGGCCACGATTCCCTCGGCCTTGAGCTTGGCCTCCAGCCCGTCCGGGTCCCGGAACTCTCGGACCGTCACCTGAACGGTGCCGTCGGACTTCTTCACCACGGCGTACGCCGCGCTCTGTGACCCGGAGACCAGCGGCACCGCCACCAGCGCGGCCGCGGCGATGCCCGCGACCGCGGCCCCCGCCAGCAGGCGACGACGCAGCGGGGAGGGGCCGTGCCTCGGCGCCGCCGCCGTCATCGCCGGGGACGGGTGGATGTGCCTCGGCTCGGCGGCACGCCTGCCGGGCAGCCAGGACGCGCGGCGTCGTGCGGGCGGCGTCGCGACGATCTCTTCCAGAAGTCCCTCCATACCCTGGCTCAGGACGAGCTCATCGTGCCCGGCGGCCGGGTCAATGCCGGCCAGCATGCGATCGATCTTGTTCATCGGGTTTCTCCTCTCAGCGGGGTCATCACAGGTGTCTCATCCGTCGTGCCGAGTATTCGGGCCAGTCGTTTACGAGCCTTGTGCAGCCGTATTCGGACGGCAGTGCTGCTACAGCCCAGAACCGTGGCGATTTGGGGACCGGTCAGCCCTTCCCAGGAGGCCAGGGCGAGCACCTCCCGGTCGGCCGGGGCCAGGGAGGCGAAGGCGGCGCGAATCTCCTCGGTTCGCGGATCGGCGAGCGTGGTCTCCTGGCAGACGGCCAGTTCGCCGCGGAGCCGCGCGGCCAGCGCGCTGCGGCGCGACTCCCCGCGCCGATGATTGGCCAGGACGCGGCGGGCGACGCCGTACAGCCACAGCAGGGCGGCATCCCCCTCCGGGACGTCATCCAGCCGTCGCCACGCGGCGAGAAAGGTCTCCGCGATCACATCGGCGACGTCGTCGACCGAATCGGTACGGCGGAGCGCATAGCGCTGTAGTGCTGGGTAGCTGGCGCGGTAGAGCGCCTCGAAGCGATCTCGCGTGCCGGAGGGCACGTGTGGATCTTCCACAGGTGTCTCCTTGTCGAAGGGGTGGCGGAACACTTCACTAGGTGTCCGGCATCTCCGCCAGTGTTTCCTGCCCTGCTCACACGCACAGGAGAAGGCCACCCGGCCAGGACCGCGCCACGTCCTTCCGCCTGCCCGGCCAGACCCGCACCGACGCCCTGGCGTTGATGGCACTCGCCTTCGGCTGCGGCCTGACACCACCCGGGCCTTCCCAAACACCCGCTCCGCGGTCCCCAAACCAGGACGAACCAAATTAGGAAACCCCTGAAGCGGCGAGATCCCGTCAACCTCAGTCCAGCCGTTTCAAGAACGGCCCCTGATGGGGAGCTCACGAATGCGGTCGAGCTTGGAGAACACAGGTCCTTGAAGATCGCTTCCCGCAACTCTGGTGATCGTTTCCCGGATCGGACGGCCCGGCCTCTTCTCCGGCCGAGGCCTCGCGCGGGGATCAGCGACGTATGGACGACACGGTCGACACGGCGTACCTCCGGCGCGCGGAACACGGGCTCGTGATCGGCGTACTCGACGACCTCAAGACGGGTGACGATCAGCCGGGTGTCGCGTTCACCGGGCCGCCGTCGATCACCAAGTCCTGGCCGTTGATGAAGGTCCGGGAAGCGTTGACGACGACGGAGCCGCCCTCGGCCATCAGCGGCGGCGCCTTCCGAATCGCGAAGAACACGTCCTCGAAGTTCACGACGACGGCGGCCTTACCGGCATCGATGAGTACGACCACGGCGATCGGCTTGTTGCCCTCGCGGGGGAAGACGGGTCGTTGCTGACTCCGGCGCTGTGAAGTGCTCGCGCCGGGCCAGCGCCCACGGTGGTTCGTCGCAACGGCCCTGTAGGTTCACCACGGAAACATTCGGGTGCGGGCCCCGCCGACTGCCTCTACGGTTGCGCCCGTGCCGACCATCGCCAAGACCGCATCCCCGTATCCTCCGCTGAACGTGCGGGTGGATACGCCTCAGCTGTCACTGCTCGGAGCCACGGACGACCTGCTGGAGCGGTTGCTGCCGACGGTCCGCAAGGGGGTAGCCACGGTGCCGCCGTGGCCGTTTGACGACCCGATGTCGTTGTACAAGGACAATCCGGATCGGGAGTGGGCCTGGCTTCGCGGGATCTGGGCCGGCCGCGCGAAGGTCGGCGACAGCTTCTGGCGGCTGTACTTCGTGGTGGTCGTCGACGGTGAGCCGGTGGGCATGCAGGACCTGGTCGGCATCGACTTCGCCACGTTCGGCACCGTCACCACGTTCTCCTGGCTCGGCACCGAGGCACGCGGCCAGGGCTTGGGCAAGGAGATGCGCCAGGCGGTGCTGCATCTGGCCTTCGAAGGACTCGGCGCCCGAGAGGCCGACAGCGTGGCGTACGTCGACAACCACGCTTCCAATCGCGTCTCGGAGGCGCTGGGATACATGCCGAACGGCGTGAGCCGGTCGACTCGGCGGGGCGAGGCAGCTGAGGAGAAACGCTGGAGACTGACCCGCGAGCGCTGGCTCAAGGGAAAGCGTGACGACATCGAACTCGTCGGCGTCGCCGACTGCCTGCCGGTCCTCGGGATCCGGAGTCCACGGGATCACTGAGCGCGGCTTTCAAGGTCACGGCGTCAACGGGTCGAAGGCCAGGCCGGTCTCGGCGAGGAATCTCGTCAAGGACGTCCAGCCGATACCGCGGGCGTTCGAACCGGGTACGGATCAAAAGCCCGAGCCGGTCCAGGATGCTGGCGACCAGGTCGGCCGTACTCCGCTCGCACTGTGACCGGGCGCCCTCCAGCGGGTTCGGCTCGGGTGTGCAGGCCGGGAACAGGAACACCGTGAGCCAGTCGCGGGCGGCGATCAGTTTCTTCATCGCCGTAGAGGCGTGGGCGTTCAGCTGGTCCCAGACCAGCGCGATCGGGGCACCGAGTCGCCGATGAACGGCGTCGAGCGGTCCGATGCAGTCGCGCTCGGACAGGCTTTTGCGCCCTTGGAGCGGCTGGCGCGGTATACATGGATCCGGTAGCAGAACCGGGTGAACCACGCCGGGATACGACACCCCGCGAGACGCGGCACAGCTTCGTCTCGCTGCTGTCCGACTCCGGTTATCCCGTTGGAGAACACCTCTCGCCTGGTCGGTCACGCAACACCTCGGTCACCGAGACCGTCTACCGCAAGCGGCTCCGTCCGACCTCCCGGAAGGAGCCGGGGCCATGAATCGGATCTTCCCGGACCGATCACGGCATGCGATCACCATCCAGCTTGGTCCGCCCCACGAAAAGGTGATTCGGTGAAACCCCAGAGTCGTCCCCACATGCTTCCGCTGACCCTCGGGTGGGCGATCCTCGTTCTCGGCGGATGCGGAGCGGTCGTCACCGGCGCCGACGACGCCATCCCCTTCTTGATCGCTAATTCCGCTGTCGGGCTGGCCTGCGTCCTGACCGCCGTCGTGATGGCGATCTCAGAACGCGACTCCCAGTAGTGGATCTGGTCACTCGGTTGATCACCCGGCAACGCAGAAGGCCGCTCGGGGACCTGCAAGGACCCCCAGGTCTCGCCGGGCTTGGCGGTGACCTCACCCGACCAGATCAGCCGCCTGTCCGTGCTCACCTTGCCCGCCTTGACTGACTTGGTGGGCTTGCCGGCGAGCTCCACCTCCACCTTCGCCTCGCCGTCGCGCCCGGCGGACAGCCAGGTGGTCAGTCGCGGGGTGAGGGTGGAGGCGAGGGTGGCCCCGTCCGCGGTGCGATCGCCATCCACTGTCAATTTGTCGATCCCGAGGACGACGTCCGTGGCGACATTGAGGCGCTGTCGCAGCGCAGAAGATCGCTTCCCAGAAAAGCAATGATTGTTTCCCGGCGTCGGCGTCCACGTGCGAATGGTGTTCACGAGTATGCGTGACCTGGACGAATCAGGGACCTTGGACGATCACTCCTCGTACGAAGCGATCGTTTCCCGGGAAGCGTTCGGTTAGGGAACGATTGGAGTGACACCCGGTCGGGGATGTCATGGCGGCCGCAGTCTGCCGTCTACCAGAATCTCACCTCGGGATAGCCGGTGGACGGCCCGTCCAGCAACGGCTGACTCCTGCCCTTCAGATGCAGGTCGAGAAAAGCGGTGACGTACGCGCGGGTGATCCTTACGGAGCGCTCGCCGCCGATCGGAGACCCCGGCAGCCCAAGTTGTGCCTGCAGCACCGCGTAGTCGACGAAACTCATGTGGTCGGCGCCCGTCACGGTCAGCCAGCGCTTCCAGTCACCGGTCACGTGCGGCCAGAACAGGTCCCAGGAACCCTTCTTTCCACCGCTGTTCGGCTCCTGCCTGGGGTTGCCGATCATCATGAACGGCTTTTCGACGGGCTTCGCAGGCGTCGGCGGGTTGTAGGAACCGTCCAGATTGACCGCGGCCTTGACCCGCTGACTCGCGGGCAGGAGGTGCGCGGCACTCTGACCGCCGACCGAATGCCCCACCATCGCGATCCTCGTCTCGTCGATCAGCCGGTTCCAGTGTTTGCTCCTCTCAAGCCGGCCCAGTACGAACGTCGTGTCGGCGGCCCTGACCCGGGCGACCTTCTCCCCCAGCTCTGGGGTCTGGCCACCCTTGCCCGCCTCGAACGTGACGGTCCTGCCATCGGGGAACGTGGTGGCCACGGACTCGTAGGTGTGCTCGATGCCCGCCACCAGGTATCCCCTGCTCGCGAACTCCTCGGCCAGCGAGGTCATCGTCGCGCGAGGCAGCGTCATGCCGGGTGAGAGAACCACCAGGGGCCATCCCCCCTTCCGGCTCAGCGGGGGCGCGTCGACGCGGGCGTACGTCCTCGTCCTGGCGAGCGTGTCCGGCGGCACGTCCTTCAGCTGCGGCACACTCTTGATGATCAACTCAGATTCCCGGGGCGTGACGTACTGGGCCGGTCGGCCCACGGTCTTCCGCGCCGGATACCAGACCGAGACCATCAGCTCACGCACCTTCCTGTCGGCCACCCACGGGTCGGGACGGCTGGAGTCGATCAGGTGCATGACCGACCGTCCGACGGCGTGGTCGCCCGTCGGCGCGGGCAGGACGGGGGCGGGGGCGGATGCCGCGGCGTCCGCCGTACCGATGCCGGTGAGCGCGGAGAACGCGAGCACGCTCGCGATGGCTGTCTTCCTCATGTCCCCGACCATGCGGCATGGCACGGCCGTACCGTCCCCGGCGAAAGTCACCCGGCACCCGCGACTTTCGTAGGGGGGCGCCGTCCGGGTCGCCCTATAGCCTCTGATCCATGACGTACGGCGACACCGGGATCGTCGAGCGGATCACCCCGTGGGCGCTCGGCGCGGCCGTGTTCCTTCTCTCCATGGCCTCGGCGTCCGGTTCGGTGGGTGTCGAGTCGACGCTGCCCGATCCAGTGCTCGTGGCCCTCGCCGCCGCGTCGGCGGTGGCCGCGGCCCGCGCCAGACGCTCGCTGTGGCCGCTCGCGGCGGTGGGTGCCATCGCCTACGCGTGGCTGGTGATGTGGCCCGCCGCCGTCGCGGCCTCCTACTACGCGGGCACCCACCTGCGCCGCCGCGACCTGTGGTTCTACGCCGGGGGCGCGGTCGCGGTCTTCGCGCTCAGCGCTCTCGTCTCTCACCGAAGCGAGGGGTACCGGGCACTGGTGGCGGGCACTCCGGCCAACGCGATCCTGATGAGCGGCGCGATGCTCGGGCTGCCCCTGGCGGCGGGGTTGTGGGTCCGCGCCAGGCGGCAGGTGCTCGCCACCATGCGCGAGCGGGCGGAACAGTCGCAGCGCGAGCAGGTGCTGCGCGCGGAGCAGGCACGCGATCAGGAACGAGCACGCATCGCACGGGAGATGCACGACGTGGTCGCGCACCGGGTGTCGCTGATGGTCCTGCACGCCGGCGCCCTGGAGGTCGGCGCCCCCGACGAGCGCACGGCCGAAGCCGCGGCGCTGATCGGCGGTGTCGGCAGGGAGGCGCTGAGCAACTTGCGCGAGGTGCTCGGCGTGCTGCGATCGCAAGATTCCGTACGCGGCCCACAACCCACGCTGGCCGACCTCGACCGGCTCCTCGACCAGACCCGCGCACTGGGCATCGTGGTCGACCGTCACAACGAGGGGGACACGCGCCCGCTCAGTCCCATGGTGGAACGCACCGCCTACCGCGTGGTCCAAGAGGCGCTGACCAACGTGCACAAGCACGCCGCCGATGCCAGAACCGATGTATTCGTCCACTACCGGCCCGCCGAGTTGGAGGTCATCGTACGCAACAAACCCTCAGTCGGCACATCCGGCGACCTGCCCGCCTCCGGCTGGGGACTGGTCGGCCTGCGCGAACGCGTCGAGCTGGTCGGCGGCAGGCTGGAAGCCGGTCCGCGGGACGAGGACGGCTTCCAGGTCCTGGCCAGGATCCCGGCCGCATGATCCGCGTACTGATCGTCGATGACGAGGCGCTGGTCAGGTCCGGGCTGCGGATGATCCTGGAGGCGGCGGGCGACATGGTGGTCGTCGGAGAGGCCCGCGACGGCGACGAGGCGGTCGCCGCCGCCACCAGGCTCAGGCCACAGGTCGTGCTGATGGACGTGCGCATGCCCGGCACCGACGGCCTCGCCGCCGGGGCACGTATCCTGACCGCGCCCGAGTCCCCCAAGCTGATCATGCTGACCACCTTCGACTTGGACGAGTACGTCCACGAGGCACTGCGGCTGGGCGCGGTCGGATTCCTGCTCAAGGACACCCCACCCCGGGAGCTGGCCGCCGCCGTGCGCACGGTCGCGACGGGCCAGGCCATGCTGTCCCCCACCGTCATCAAGCGGCTGATCACCTCGTTCGCCGACAAGGCACCCTCTCGCGCCGAGTCCGCCCGCACCCTGCTCTCATCGCTGACCGCCAGGGAGGAGGATGTGATCAGAGCACTGGCCCGCGGCCTGTCGAACGCGGAGATCGGGCGCGAGCTCAAGCTGGCGGAGGCCACGGTGAAGGCGCACGTCAGCCGGCTGCTCGCCAAGCTGGGCGTGGCCAACAGGGTGCAGGCGGCGATCCTGGTACACGACGCGGACCTCGGTTGATCGGACACCTCCCGCCCACCCAGCGGCCACAGGGCCTCGGAAACGAAGAGATCCCGCCCGATCAAGCGATCGGACGGGATCTCGTCAACCATTCCTGAGCCAACTCAAGGACGGTCCCTGGTGGGGCGTTCACGAGTAGTTCTGGCCTGTGGCGAAGCGCCCTTCCGAAGATCGTTTCTCAGCGGTTGAGAAGGGCCGGGAGCTGTTACGGTGCTCCTCGTGTCGCGTCCGGACCCCCTTCTCGACCTCATCCACCGCACTCCGGCGGCCGCCGAGCTGCTGGCATGGCCGTTCGACTTCGACATCTCCCGCACCGATCACCCCGAAGCGGTGAGGCTGGCGTCCGGAGATGCGCTTGAAGCAGTTGCCGGTGATGGCGCGGGCGGGACGTTCTTCCTGTGTGGGGAGGCGGCGGGAGAACGGCCCGTGCTGTACGCCGACTCCGAGGGGCAGGCCGGGCTGATCGGCCGCGATCTGACCGCCGCGATCCAGCTGATCGCGAGGGTCCCGTACTGGAGGGACTGTCTCGTACGCGCCTCCGGCGGCCTGGAGGCGATGTGCTCGGTGGTCGCGGAGCTGGAGCGGGAGTACGACGACAACAGCATCGATCTTGACACGTGCCGCACCTCACTGGCCGGGTCGCTCACGCTGAATCTTCCACCGATGGTGGACGTGCTGGCCCGTCTCCTGGAGACGGTGACACGTCCCGGATTCGTCCTGCTCAACGAATGGGGCGACGCCTACGAACCGATCAGCAGATGATCCGGTGGCCCTGGCCATGACAGGGTGTGTCGAAAACCGTATCGCTCAATACCTCGGTGAGGGCTGTGAAGTGGGGCGAATGCGCGAGTGCCGCGCCTGGAACCAGTCAGTGGCGATGTCGGTCTCTGTGATCCGCCCGATCAGTGCCAAGGCGGAGCTGATGCTCTCGTCTTGTTCCACGCGATCGTCGAGGACGCCGTCATCATTGATCTGGAAGCGCAGTCCGTCCATCAGGTGGTCGAGCGCGTACGGATCGTCGCCGAACCGCACCTCTGGCAAGGTTGGCTCGAAGGAGACGACCATGCGTCCATCGCGCGCGTACTTGAAGTGGTCGTTGTTGTTGATGTCCATGTCGAGACTGAGGGCCTCACGACCGCCCTCGGTGATGGACAGCAGGAACGCGTCGTCAGAACGCGCCGGCACGATACCGATCCAGCCGTTGACCTCGGCCACCCAGTCGGAGCCGTCGTCGATGTTGCGGTCGAGGATCTCGCTCAGGTAGCACGGGGTACGGGTGGCGAGGTCCAGGGAGAAGGCCGGGGCGAGGGCGTCGAGACCTGCGCCTTTGATCCAGATGGCACTGAATCCCAGCGCCCACAGGTCCATGTCGGCATCGAGTCCTTCAGTGAAGAGGGTCGAGACCAGAAGATCGTGCAGGTAGGTCCGTGACTGCATGGCTGCCTCTCGACAGGAGCGTCCCGCAAGACGCTCGTGGGTTACGGGGTGTCTTGCTCAATTTCCGAAAGCGTTGAGAGTGGGTTCGTACTCCACCTTTGGCGGAATTCCGGTGGTCGCCAATCGGCCGGACGCTGTGTCGGCACGTTCAGCTGTCTCCAATGGCCGATACGTCCTGGCGTCGTCACGTCAAAGATGAAGAACGCTCGGGCGCGCACCCTCGCAGCCAATGGAGCGCGTCGCCGGGGCAGTCGTCGGTTCAGCGGTGGGCGACGCGCTGGGCGCCCCTTTCGAGTTCGGTCCGGCGGGCGCGTTCTCCGCTCGCTTCCCGGCACCCGGTGCCGGAGGGGAGATGTGCGGGGGCGGTGGCTGGGACGCCGGGGAGGCCACCGAGTTCAACGGCGCTGTCTGGCCATGCCTCGGCTCCTCCGTATGGGCCCTGCGCACCACCCGAAGCTACGAGGACGCGATCCGCGCCGCGATCGACCTGGGCTGCGACACCGACACCGTCGCCGCGGTCACCGGCGGCCTGGCCGGAGCCTTCTACGGACTGACCACGATCCCGGCCCGCTGGACAGAGCCTCTCCATGTCCCGCTCCCCGGAAGCGGCGGCCGGACCCTGCGCCTGCCACATCTGCTTGATCTCGCTCACGCGCTGACAGAACAGCATTGACAAGCGACGCCCCCGAACGACAGACGGTCCCTCAGAAGACCAAAGGGCCGCCTTTGGCCTTGATGGGGTGTTCACGAGTACGGCTGAACAGCGTCGACGGCAGGTGCCGGAAGATCGCTTCCCGGATCGGACGTGGTCGCTTCCCGCCGCTCGCGGCAAATGGTCACGGTCGTGACAGCCGGACCCCGGTCCTCTCCGCGCGGCGAGGAGAACCGGAGTGGTTCTGGGTGGACGGTCGGCCTGGGCTCTGGCTGTGCGCTCAGGCGGCTCCCACCAGGAGGGCGGCGACCACCGGGACGAGGTACAGGATCGGGTAAACGACAGTCTTGTAGGAGCGGGCGCGGAGCACCGTGATGACGGCCCCGACGAAGTACACCACCAGGCCGATCCCGGCCAGGATCCCGATCACGGGCACGAACAGGCCGACCAGCAGGCCCGCCGCCCCCGCGGCCTTGGCGGCGCCGAGCCAGGGCCACCATGAGGCGGGAACACCGTACGATTCCAGCGGCCCGACGACCCACGCGGCGTGGGTGAGTATGGCGTAGGCGGAGAAAGCCACCCACGCAGCGGCCAGAACGGTGACGATGATGTGAACCATGAGGTGCTCCTTGCCTGGATGACGCTGGGCCGGGCTGCAGCGGCGGTGATCGGTGCGCCCGTCACTGCCTTGACCCGCCGCCGCACGGCGATGTGACCGGCGGCGACTGTGATGTGCGTCACAGGTGAGGCGGTGGGAAGACGGATCGCGGCGATCCGTCTCCCCACCTGTCAGTCGAGGACAGCCAGGCTGAGTCGGCCGAGATGATCGGGTTCCGCGATGACGTCGATGACAGTGATGAGGTCGTCGACGATCGTGAAGGTGAGTGCCACCCGCAGGCGACCGTAGGGAGCCATCACCAGGCCGACGGCGCCGTCGAGGAGGGCAGGTCCGGTGAACTGGGCCCGACGCATGGCGGCCATCGCGCCCTTGGCGACGAACTCGGCTCCGGCCACCGTGACGGGTTCGGCGGTCAGCATGACGGCCTTGTCCGCTCGGAGCGTGGCCTCGGGGTGGAGCAGCATGATCAGCGCTCGGAAATCCTGGCCGCGAGTGGCCGACAGGAAAGCCTCGACGATCTCCCTCTGACGGGTCAGATCAACGTACGGCGCGGGTGCGGCACCTTTGACACGGCGACGCGCACGGCTGGCCAGTTGCCGGGTCGCCTCCGGTGATCGCTCCAGCATGGGGGCGATCTCCTCGAACGGCACGGCGAACAGATCGTGCAACACGAAGGCGAGCCGCTCGGCCGGGCTCAGGGTGTCGAGCACCACCAGCAGTGCCACCCCCACCGAGTCGGCCGTCTCCACCTCTTGTTCGGGGTTACCCGCCAGCGCGGAGCCGAGCAGCGGATCGGCCGTCTGGACGTCCAGCGGTTCCTCATGGCGGTTACCGCGTGAGCGCAGCACATTCAGGCACACCCGGGCCACGACCGTGGTCAGCCATCCGGCGATGTTGTGCACCTGACTGACATCGGCGCGGCTGGCACGCAGCCAAGCCTCCTGCAGCGCGTCGTCAGCCTCACTCAGCGAGCCGAGCATCCGAAAGGCCACCGCGCGCAGATGCGAGCGATGTTCGGCGAACCGCTCGGCCAGCCAATGCTGTTCGTCCATGTCGCGTTCCTCCGTTGACCAGTGTCGACAGGGAAAGATACTTTCCAACACACCGACCAACAGAGGAAGGTATGACGTCCGGACGAGTTGCTCCGGTGACCCGCTTCCACAGTGGATTCACCCACCGGATCGAACAACGCCTCCTGCGCAAGGACCCCGACGACCTCACCCTTCGCCCCGAACGCCACAGAAGCATCAAATGAGCGTGTTTCGTCTCTGGCTTCCATCACAATGATCGTGTGATCGACTCGCGCACCCCCGGCTTGGGTCGAGCGCGGTGAACACGTCCCGCCGCTGATGAAAGCGCCTGCTGATCGTTCGGCTCCCTACAGTCCGACACACTTGGCCCGGTTGTGCTCGTGGGCGGAGAACCTGACCGGGCAGGCACGCAGTGACGCCTTGGCATTGATGGGACTCGCCGCAGGATGCGGCTTGGCCTCGGGTGAACTGGCGGCAATCCGCGGCGAGCATGTCCGCCTCATCGGTTCCGGCGCGGTCGTGGTCGACGCGTCGCACCTGGGCCGGTTGATCGTCGCGCGAGCCACGTGGGAACAGCATCTGGCCGAGGCCGCCGCCCTGGCAGGCGACCGATATCTGTTTCGGCCCCGGCGTACTACCGCCTATGCAAGACGTGGAGCACCCGTCACAGACCGACCAGCGGCCTGCCGACACTGTCTGCCCGCAGGCTTCGCGCCAGCTGGATCGTGGAACTGCTCAGTGATCCCATCGATCGGCCGTGGTAGCCGCCGCAGCCGGCCTCATCCCGCCCGCGCTGGCCCGCTATCAGCATTTCGTACCTCCCCTGGATGAGGAGACCGCTACCGCGCTACTGCGCGGCCGCCCGTTCCCCGCGCCCTGCCTCAGGCATCATCCTTTGAGGTGTACTGGAGGCATTCGCCGGTGAAGACGGCGGCGAGCTCGGAATCTATGATGGACGCCGCCACGTCGGCCGCGGACACGCCGTTCACGTAGGCGAAGTCCCGGTAGACCTGCATCGAGAGCCCTTCGGTGACGGCGGCGAGGCGGACGGCGGCCGGCCATGGGTCCAGGTCCGCCGCGACCTCCCCGCATTCCTTGCCGTTGTGGACGGCTTGGGCGATGTCACCTCGCAGCACCTGGGCTGCTCGGGCGTCGACGTCGGCCAGGGCGGGGACGTCCAGGGAACGACCGGCGAACACCCTGGAGACACGGAACTCGGTGCGTCGTGTCTCGTCCATGGGGATGAGCTCGGCCATCGCCCCCGCCAGGACCCGGGAGATGGGCCGCCGGTGCTCGACGCCCCCGCTTATCCGCTCCTCGATCCGGCTTCGGATGCGTGCGCTGACGTGCTCGAAGGCGTGCAGGAGCATCCCGTCCTTGGTGGGGAAGTAGTGCTGGACCAACCCGACCGAGATCCCGGCACTCTCGGCGGTGCGGGCGACGGTGACGGCGTCGAGCCCGCCTTCGGAGATGAGCTCGCAGACGGCCACGGCGATCTGACGGCGGCGTCCTTCATGGTCGGCTGTCCTGGGCACTTGATAACCATATCATCATACGGTAATAATCGTATGGCCATACGGTTATTGGTGGCGTCTCGACGAAACACGAGGTCTCTCCCTGTGCGCGTTCTCCTCCGGCATGCCGCCGCGAGCATGGCGGTTCTGTCGTTCTGCATGCTGTTCGGCGCCCCTGTCGCCCCTGTCGCCTCTGCCTCCGCCGAGTCCGACGCACCCGCCGGCGCGAACCGGTACGCCGCGATCGACTCCTACATTCAGGACCGGATGAAGGCCACGCGCGTCCCGGGGCTCTCCTACGCCGTGGTCGGTCTCGACGGCCCGATCCACCAGCGATCGTGGGGCACCGACGGGCACGGAGAGCGGGTCACGGCCGACACCCCGTTCCTGTGGGGGTCGGTCGCCAAACCCGTCGCGGCGACCGGCGTGATGACCCTCGTCCAGTCCGGACGGCTCAGCCTCGACGACCGGGTCGTCGAGCACCTGCCCGCCTTCCGCTTCGGCGGCGCGGCGCACGCGTCCAAGGTCACCGTCCGGCACCTGCTCGACCAGACCGCCGGCATACCCGAGTCGGCCACCTTCAAGGTCACCGACTGCCTGAGCCCGGGCTGCCCCCGACCGGCCGAACGCCTCAGCGCCCTGAACGACCTGAAGCCACTCGGCCCGCCCGGCACCGTATACGTCTACACCAGCGCCAACTACCTGGTGCTGACCGCCGTGGCCGAGGCGGTCACCGGACGCCCGTTCGCCGACCACCTACGCCGGACCGTCCTCGACCCGGCGGGCATGGACGACGCCATCGCCGACGCCGCATCGGCCGGGAAACGCGACCTGCCGCCGGGACACCAGCTTCTGTGGGGCATCCCCGCCGCGGTCGCGGACGGCGTCGACGACCACGGCGCAGGTTACGGCTACCTCGGCGGTGACCTCAACGACCTGGCCGCCTTCGCCTCACTCCACCTCCGCGGGGGAAAGACCACCGACGGCGGCACCGTCCTGACCCCCGAATCGGTGAAGCTCATGCGCCAAGAGGGCAGGCTCCCCGCGGGGACCGGCACCGGCTACGGGCTGGGCTGGCGGATCGGCGGCCTGGACGCGCCGCTCGACGACGCCGTCTGGCATACCGGCGCGACCTTCGGCTACTCGTCGATGTTGTTCCTGCTGCCCGAACGCAACGTTGCCCTGGTCCTGCAACAGAACCTGCACGGGCTGCTGCACGACGGCGCGATTCTGCAGGTCGGCTTTGGAGCCGTCCGGCTCCTCGCCGGCGACCGCGCGCCCGCCGGTACGTCCGCGTCCACCTACCACGTCACCATCTGGGGCATCACGGCCCTGGCCCTGGCGCTGATCCTGGCGGCCGGACGCTCAGCCCTCCTGCTCCGCCACCCCGTCACCCCGCGGCGCCGTACCACCGTGACCGCGGCCTGGATCCTGTTCGGTGTCCTGCCTGGAATCGCCGCGGCATGGCTCATCGCCGAACTGGGCCTGCACCCGCTGAGGAACTGGCTGCCGGACGTGTTCGTCGCCCTGTGCGTCGCAGTCGCCGCCGGCGCCGTCACCGTAGCCCTGCGTCTGGCTCTCGCCCTCCGCGCAGGAGAACTCAAACTTCGACATGGTGATCATCATCGCACCTGAACCGATAGCCACTCGGCAACGCAGAAGGCCGCTCCCGATCTCTCGGAAACGGTCTCCGACCTGGGGGGAGATGAGGGGATTCGAACCCCTGCCCCCTTCGATTTCGATGCGAACCCCGGTGGGGCGTACCGCTTCCGATCAACGGATGCCGTTCGGTGCCGTCAGGTGCCGCGACAGCGACGTCGTTGACCTCTGCCGCGCTCCTGTGTCAGCGAGTCCGCTGACTTTTCGCTGACTCCGCCCAGCCGCCCGACCAGAGGCGACCATGGCTACGGGAAGTTGTGTTTCCCACGGTCTGCCCGAATTTGTCAGTCTTGTACGGCATGATCAGCGCTCGTATTAATACATCCTCCCCGGGAGCGCCATGGCCGTCACCGACAGAGCCGGATAGTCCGGCATGGGCTGGAACGGCTGGACACATCTCGCTCTACTCCATGCCCAGCTCGACGCGGGCGCCGACCCGAATTCGGGAACAGACTTCCGTGGACACCCCCTCCACCAAGCAGCCGAGCGCGGCTCGCCTGAAGCGGCTCTCGCGGTGACTGCCGGGTCAGCCATGATCCAGAGCTCTGTGAACAGCTCAACACGACCGCACACCGCATCAACCTTCCTATACCGATCTCCCGACTCTCGACGAGAACGTCATGACCGCCACGTACAGGAGGCAAGCGTGAAGCTTCTTCTCACTTCCGCCGGCGTCAAGAACCCGAGCATCCACAGCGCGCTGGTCGACTTACTGGGCAAACCGATCGCCGACTCCAACGCCCTCTGTATCCCCACCGCCAGCTACGGGCACCCCCAGGGCAATCCCGGTGGGGCATGGCGTTTCATCAGCGGCCGGTCCTCCACCCCCATGTG
The DNA here is from genome assembly GCF_039537505.1 of Streptosporangium oxazolinicum. Classification (NCBI taxonomy): domain Bacteria; kingdom Bacillati; phylum Actinomycetota; class Actinomycetes; order Streptosporangiales; family Streptosporangiaceae; genus Streptosporangium; species Streptosporangium oxazolinicum. The sequence goes on along the minus strand of NZ_BAABAQ010000014.1, from coordinate 283,613 downwards.
CGAGCTGGGGTGGAAGTCTTTGGGAGTGCTGGAACTCACCGCGCTGCCCAGCATCGACAAAGAACGCTGGGTCTCCTGGGTCCGAGAGACAGACGTCCTGCTGGTGAATGGCGGCGACCCCCTGTACCTGTGCCATTGGATGCGGCAGTCGGGGCTGACGGATCTTCTGCCGTCGCTGCGCGAGACGGTCTGGGTGGGACTGAGCGCCGGAAGCATGGTGATGACCCCCCGCATCGGAGCGGACTTCGTCGGTTGGAAACCGCCCGCCGGGGGCGACAGCACACTGGGCATCGTCGACTTCTCTATCTTCCCGCACCTGGATCACGAGCTCCTGCCGGAGAACACCATGGCCTACGCGGAAAGATGGGCGGCCGGAATCCCGGGGCCGGCGTACGCGATCGACGACGAGACCGCCATCAAAGTGACCGAGGGCACCGTCGACGTCGTGTCCGAGGGGCACTGGAGGCTGTTCTCCTGACACCGACAGGGCTCGCACGGTGGTCGCCGACTTTTCGCCGATCCCGGTCCGCGAAGGTCTTAACGAAGCGACCTCATAGCTTCTGAGCAGCAAAAAGGCCCGGTTCCATGATCTGGAATCGGGCCTTTTACCTTGTGGGGTGTTCACGAGTAGGTCTGACCTGGGACGCGAGAGGGGTTGCGAAGATCGCTTCCCGCGCCCAGGGAGATCGCTTCCCGCCAAGAGGGCTTAACAAAATGAGCTCGGCTGTGTTTTGGTCTCTCGCTGTGAACGACTTCGTGGTCTCGCCGTATCGACGTGCTCAGGGTGAGGACGTGGTCGTCCCTCTCGCAGAGGCAGAGGTCTCCGTTCTAGGAGCCGGACTCTTTCGGTGACCGCCTCGGTCAGACGAACATCCAGCAGTAGAGCAGTTGGTCGTGTTCCTTCGCGCGGCGAGCCAGCCCGACAAAATCCTTGACCAGGGACAGCAGGTATTCCCCGTCGTCCGAGGAGTGGGGAGAGAACTCCTCGATCCTCGCCCAGCGTTCCGCCACCGCGGGCAGGGATGAGTCGTCCGCGCCGGCGAGGATGTCACGCGCGTTCACCGGCAACTCGTCGATGACCGCCCCACCCAGGTAGGGGGAGTCCTCGGGCAGGGCATCCCACTCCTCGTCGGTCTGCGGAGCCGGATCGGGATACGAGGGGTACAGGGGCACCGTATCGACCAGGCCGAGGAAGAAGTCGACATCGCCGATGAACGCCACGAGCTGGCCCAGGATCACCTGAGGGTCGACCCATTTGGTCTCCACGGCGTCGAACCCGGCGACTCCGTACTCAGGATCGTCGATCACACGGGAACGGTCCGGTTGGACGGTCGCCGCCGCACGATCCGCAGCCCGGTAGTACTCACAGAAGACGCTCATGCCAGCGATCCTGGTCCGACACGCACAGTAGGGCAACTCCTCAGACATGCCTGCCCGGTGACATGACCAACGCCTTAAAGTTGCTGACCTGCTGCAAACCATCGTCACCAGCCTGATCCTCGCCCCCGTCCGGGCCAAAGGTCGCCGCTATTTCAAGCACTACCAAGGTGACGTCGGCATCGACGCCACCGCCATCCCCACCTGGGCCAAACCACCTCGCGCCAACAGAGGTCTGGCCTCGACCGAGATCACCGCAGGCTGGCATCACAGCGCCGGCAACGACCGGCCCACCTTCGGCTACAGCGCCACCCTCGCCACCGCCACCCGAACCCGCAGCACCTTGGGCACCTACCCGCAACTCGTGCTCGGCCTGGTCATCGACACCCCACACAAACGCGTCGGCCAAAACGCGATCACCACTTTGCATGGCTTTGCCCCACTCGGCCTGCCCGTCGGCGCCCTGGCCGTCGACCGCGCCTACACCGACCAGGCCACCGAGCACTTCGCTCGCCCAGCCCGCGCCCTCGGATACCACCTGACACTCGACCACAAACAAGACCAGCGCGGTCTGCAGGGCAGCGCGCACGGCGCCCTGCTCATCGACGGGAACCTCGCCTGCCCGCTGATGCCCACGCCACTGATCCACGCCACCAAAGACCTGAACGACAAGACCGTCCGCACCCCACCCGAGCAACTGAACGAGCTGATCGCAGCGCGCGAGCCCTACTGGCTCAAGCTCAAACAGAGCGCCGACGCCCAAGGACGGAACGGATACGACTGCAATGTCCAGCCGCGGATCCTTCCCCCTCGGTGACCTGCCCGCGTCTCAACCGCACCCGCCCCACCCCACCTGCCTCGCCCACAGCAGTGGATCTGACCAACGCTCGTCAGCGCGCCGCCCACCTGGCCGCCAAACCCACGATCCAACTGCCCGACAGCGAGAGAAAACGACCCCTTCCTCTGGCCGAGCTGCCACGCATCTGCCAGAAGTCGACCATCACGCTGCGCCCCGACGACCTCTGCATCACAGGATCGGCGCTACCTGACCCCCACCTGGCAGGCCGCTTACAAGAGCATCCGAGCCATCGCCAAAGGCGTCAACGGCAGGATCAAGGGCCACCACATCGATATCGGCGACCCGATGAACCGGCTCGCGCACGGCCGCGTGGCCCAAACGCTGCTGACCGCGCTCATGGTCTTCCTGGGCAACCAGCACATCCTGCTCAGCTGGCGGCAAGTCCACGACCACACCGAGGAGCCCGCGCCTCAGGACACGCCAACGCCTGACGAGCACGACCCCGCCCCGCCCACGGCAGACAGCAGACCACCGCCTCGCGAGTGATCCGCCCCGCCACCAACCGCACAACACCACGACGACCGCTGGGTTTCGCACGCCCACCGGCCGGTCCCACACGCGCTCACAGCGGTCCACCGCCACCAGCGCCCTCCGCCAGGGCCACCGCACGAGCCGAAATCAGCCCGCCCAGCGGCCACAGAGCCTCGGAAACGAGAAAATCCCGCCCGATCAAGCGATCGGACGGGATCTCGTCAACCGTTCCTGAGCTAACTCAAGAACGGCCCCTGGTGGAGATGAGGGGATTCGAACCCCTGACCCCTTCGATGCGAACGAAGTGCGCTACCGGACTGCGCTACATCCCCAAGACGTGGACTAGATTAGCAAACTTCCGGGGGCGCTCGCGCCATCCCGGGCGCGGATCAGTCGCCGACCGCGCGGCGGGGTGTCTCCGCGTACTGGTCGAAGATCTCGTCGCGGTGCGCGGCCAAATCGATGATCTCTGCCACGGGGCGCTGGGCCTCCAGCAGGGCGGCGCGGCGGCGGGCGCGCTTGGCACGTTCCGCGCGAGCCTGGGCGATGGCTCTGCGTCGCTCGGCGTCGATCTGGACCGTGACCCTGAGAATGGACATGTAGCCGCCCAGGAGCACCACCGAGGGGGCCACGCCCCACCAGGGGATCACCTGGACGGCGGCCGTCACCACGGAGGCGAGCAGGAGCAGCACGCACCAGAATGTCAGGCGCCTGCGCTTGGCCACCTGCGTGGCCCGGCGGCGGAGCTCCGCACGGCGGCGCTCGGACGCGGTCCTGCGGGTGGCGGGCCTGCCGGTCGCGGGCTTCTCGGCCGGGGGCCGGGCGGGCGGGGCCTCGGTCCCGGTCTCGGGCGCGGCCTGGGCGCCCGGTGAGGCTTCCTCGGCGCCGGGCGAAGGAACGTCGTCTCCCTGCGGAGACGGCGAGGACGGGGCGGTGGAGGACACCGGCAGGGGCTCGACGAGGGTCTCGGCGGAGTCCTCGTCGATCGCCCGCTCGTCGTAGGCGTACGGCTCGGTGTCCTTGTGGGGCTCGGCGAGGGTGTTGCGGTCGCGGTGCAGCCACATGGGCACGAGCACGCACAGCCACATGACGACAATGGCCAGATAGAGAACGACACCGCTGCTCACGGCCACCTCCGGGCAGCATGAGGGCACGGGTGGTCTCCCGGCGTCCTCAATCTGCTCATGTCACGCACCGTAAGACCGCGTGTCACTGTTTGACGAGCATTCGATGCGGTGTGTCGCGAGATCTTCAAACCTCTTCGTGCGGAGTGCCACCATGGGCGGCCGCCTCACGGGCCCGTCGCCACCGCACGAGCAACCCTCTCGGCGCGTCTTCGACCGTGAGTGCGTAACAGATGTGGTCGCGCCAGGCACCGTCGATGTGCAAATGCCTACGTCTGATGCCCTCTTCCCTGAAACCAAGCTTTTCAACCACTCTGCGGCTCGCGTGATTCTCTGGGCGAATATTGGCCTCGACGCGGTGCAGGCCGGTGGTGAAGAAACAGTGGTCGACGGCCATCGCGACGGCGGTGGGGGTGATCCCGCGACCGGCCAGCGCGCCGTCCACCCAGTAGCCGATCTGGGCCGACCTGGCGGAGCCCCAGACGATGGCGCCCACGGTGAGCTGCCCGGCGAAGGCGCCCTCGTAGGTGACGACCCACGGCAGCGCGAGCCCCTGCCTGGCCTCCCTGCGGAGGGTCCCGGCCATGGAGATGTAGGGACCGAGACCGGTCCTGAAGAGAGGGGTTTCGGGGTTGCTCGGCTCCCAGGGGCGGAGCCAGTTCGCGTTGCGCAGCCGCGATTCCCGCCAGACGCGCACGTCTCGCAGCCGCAGCGGCCGAAGTCCTACCGGGCCTTCCGTCAAGGTCACCGGCCAGCCACGAAGTCGATCCACGCCTTCCATCATCCCCCCAACAGGGCCCGCCGTGCCATGGAAGCCGGGCAGGCGGGTCAGCGGGGGTGATCTCCTCCCCTGATCTGGTCCACGGCGTGCCTCAGCACGGGAGACAGCACGCCCATGCCGTCGCGTACCCCTCCCGAGGAACCCGGCAGGTTGACGATCAACGTGCCGCCTGCCTGCCCGGCGAGCCCGCGGGACAGGATCGAGGTGGGCACCCTGTCCCGGTTGACGTGGCGGATCGCCTCGGCGATGCCGGGGACCTCCCTGTCGATCACCCGCCGGGTCATCTCCGGGGTGAGGTCCATCGGGGTGAGGCCGGTGCCGCCGGTGGTGACGATCACGTCGTATCCCTCGGCGACCCCGGATCGCAGTGCCGCCTCGACCGGATCGCCGTCGGGGACCACCTCCGGGCCGTCCACGTCGCACCCGGCCGCCGCGAGCAGCTCGGCCAGCAGCTTTCCCGAGGTGTCCTCGTACGTCCCGGCGGCGGCGCGGTTGGACGCGGTGATCACCAGAGCTCTCATGGGATCATCCTTTCAGCCTGTCGGGGATCCGGCCTCTTGGAAAACCGTGGAAACGCCGGAAGAGAAGGTCAGGGGCGGGTCCAGATCCCCGTCTTGCCGCCGGTCTTCTCCTCGACGCGGACATCGGTGATCACGGCCGCCGGATCGACCGCCTTGACCATGTCGATCAGGGCGAGCGCGGCGACGGAGACCGCGGTCAGCGCCTCCATCTCGACGCCGGTACGGTCGGCGGTCTTGACCCGTGCCGTGATCTCCACCCCCTCGTCGGCCACGACCAGCTCGACCTTGACCCCGTGCAGCGCGATGGGGTGGCAGAGCGGGATCAGGTCGGGGGTCCGCTTGGCGCCCATGATCCCGGCGATCCGCGCGGTGCCGATCGCGTCGCCCTTGGGGACCTCACCCGACCGCAGCAGCGCCACGGCCCCGGCGGACAGCAGCACCCTGCCGGTGGCGGTCGCCGTACGGAGGGAGACGTCCTTGGACGAGACGTCCACCATGCGCGCGGCGCCGGTCTCGTCGAGGTGGGTGAATCCGGTGTCCCGTTCGTTCACAGGGGGATGACCTCCACGTCCGTACCCTCGGGAAGCTCGGTGACGTCCTCGGGCACCACGATCAGGGCGTTGGCCGAGGCCAGGGCGGCGAGCTGGTGGGAACCCTGCCTGCTCACCGGGCCGACCGTACCGCCGGGACCGAGCACGCCGCGCAGGTAGGAGCGCCTGCCCTCGGGCGAGTGGAGCGGGCCCGTGGTGAGCGCCCGCACGGTCGGCGTGGGCTCCTCGGGCAGGCCGCCCATCTTGCGCAACGCGGGCCGGACGAACAGGACGAACGATACGAACGACGAGACCGGGTTACCGGGCAACGCGAAGATCGGTATCTGGTCCTCGCCGACCACGCCGAAGCCCTGGGGCATGCCCGGCTGCATGGCGACCCGCTCGAAACGGACCGTGCCGAGCGGGCCGAGGGCCTCCTTGACGGGCTCGTACGCGCCCATCGAGACGCCACCGCTGGTGATCACCAGATCGGCCCGCAGGAGCTGCGCGTCGAGCTGGTCGAGGAACCCCGCGGCGTCGTCGCCGACGATTCCCGCCCGGTAGCCCTCGCCGCCCGCCTCGCGGACGGCGGCGACCAGGGCGAAGCTGTTGGACTCCCAGATCTGACCGGCCCCCAGGGGAAGTCCCGGCTCGACCAGCTCGGCTCCCGTGGATATCACGACCACCCTCGGGCGGGGCCGTACGAGAACCCGGCGACGGCCGAGACCCGCCAGCACCCCGAGCTGCGCGGGCCCGATCGGGGTGCCCGCGGGCAGGACGACGTCGCCCGCCCGCACGTCCTCGCCGGACCTGCGGATGGCGTTCCCCTCCCGCACCGGACGGCCGATCGCGACCTGCGCGGTGCCGCCGTCGGTCCACTCGACCGGGACCACCGCGTCGGCCCCGGCGGGCAGCGGGGCCCCGGTCATGATCCGCATGACCATGCCGGGGCCGATGGCCTGCAACCGGCCGTCTCCGGCCGCGATGTCGTCGATCACCGGGAGCGTCACCGGGGCGTCCGCGACGTCCTCGGCCCGCACGGCGTAGCCGTCCATCGCGGAGTTGTCGAACGGAGGCAGCGCGACCGGGGCCGTGACCTCCTCGGCCAGCGTGGTGCCCAGCGCCCGTTCCAGCTCCACTTCGAGCGGGGCGAGCACCCGCACGGTACGCAGGATGTCGGAGAGGTGGTCGTCGACCGATTTCATGGAGCTCATCGCGAGGCCAGGAACTCCTTCAGCCAGGGCATGAACTCGGGTGCCAGGTCGGGACGCTCGGCGGCGAACTGCACCACCGTACGCAGGTAGTCGAGCTTGTCGCCGGTGTCGTAGCGGCGTCCCTTGAACAGCACCCCGTGCACGGGGCCGCCCTCGTCGGCGCCGCGCCCGGCGAGGGTCCGCAGGGCGTCGGTCAGCTGGATCTCGTTGCCGCGTCCCGGCGGGGTGTTCTCCAGGACCTCGAAGACGGCCGGGTCGATCACGTACCGGCCGATGATGGCCCAGTTGGACGGGGCCTCGTCCGCGGGGGGCTTCTCCACGAGGTCGGTCACCCTGACCACGTCGTCCTCGGCGGTGGGCTCGATGGCGGCGCAGCCGTACAGGGAGACCTGCTCCCTGGGGACCTCCATCAGCGCGATGACGCTGCCGCCGTGCGTGCCGCGTACCTCGATCATGCGCTTGAGGAGCTCGTCGCGGTGGTCGATGAGGTCGTCGCCGAGCAGGCAGGCGAAGGGCTGGTCGCCCACGTGCTGCTTGGCGCACAGGACCGCGTGGCCGAGGCCGCGCGGCTTACCCTGCCGTACGTAGTGGAGGATGGCCAGGTCGGCGGGCTCCCGCACCTGGGAGAGGCGCGCGTCGTCGCCCTTGGCCTCCAGGATCTCCTCGAGTTCGAGGGCGCGGTCGAAGTGGTCCTCTATGGAGCGCTTGTTCTTTCCCGTGACCATGAGGACGTCGAGCAGCCCGGCGGAGACGGCCTCCTCGACGACATACTGGATCGCGGGCTTGTCGACGATGGGCAACATCTCCTTGGGGGTCGCCTTGGTCGCCGGAAGAAAACGGGTGCCCAGACCCGCTGCGGGAACGACGGCTTTCGTCACAGCTTCGAAGTCGGCCATAACCGAAACCTTAGTGGAGGGACCTGTGGACAAGCTGACGCTGCGTGCCACGATCGAGGCCGCACGCGCCTCGATCCCCGACGAGCAGCGGCACGCGGCCTCCGTCCGGATCAGGGAATCCCTGATGGAGCGGCCCTGGGTCCAGATGGCCGGGCTGGTCGCGTGCTACTGGTCGATCGGGACGGAACCGGCGACCCACGGGCTGGTCTTCGCCCTGTGGAAACACGGCGCGACCGTGATCCTGCCCGTGCTCCGCGACGACGACGATCTCGACTGGGCGGTGTACGACGGCCCCGACACCCTCGCCCCCGGCCGCTTCGGGATCATGGAACCGGTCGACACCCGGCGCGGGATCGACGCCGTCAGGACCGCCGCCCTGGTGATCGTGCCCGCGCTGGCGGTGGACAGGGCCACCGGGGTACGGCTGGGCCGGGGCGGCGGCTCCTACGACCGGGCGCTGGCGCGGGTCGGCCCGAACGTGCCGACGGTGGCGCTGCTCCACGACGGTGAGCTGCTCGACGGCGTGCCCGCCGAGCCCCACGACATCGCGGTCCGCTACGCGGCGACCCCCGAGGGGATCTTCAAAACCGCCGCTGCGGGGGTGTGACCGACCGGCGGGATCCCTGCCCGGCGCGGGACCGAAGGCGCCGGGACCGTGACAGGGAGTGCGCGCCACCCGTGCGTGGCGGCCCTTCCGAATGCGACACAATGGTCCCCGGAATCAGAGAGGGGACCAGATGGGACTGGACGTCTGGCTGCTTCTCGGTGCCGGAATCGTCATCGCGGCCATCGTCGCGGTGCGTGTCGCCCATCGGAGCGGGCTGCCCAGCCTCCTGATCTTCCTGGGCTTCGGGTTGCTCGTCGGCGAGTCCGGGCTCGGGCTGCAGTTCGAGAACCCGCAGCTCGCGCAGCAGATAGGCCTGATCGCGCTGGCGATCATCCTGGCCGAGGGCGGTCTGACCACTACCTGGAGCCACGTCAAGGGAGCCATCCCCACCGCCCTGGTGCTCGCCACGGTCGGGGTGGGAGTGAGCATCGCGGCCGTCGCGATCCCGGTGCACCTGATCCTCGACCTGGACTGGCGGACCTCGCTCCTGCTCGGCGCGATCCTCGCCTCCACCGACGCCGCCGCCGTCTTCTCCGTGCTGCGCCGCCTGCCCCTGCCGCCGCGCCTCGCGGGCATCCTGGAGGCCGAGTCGGGCCTCAACGACGCGCCCACGGTGATCGCCGTCATGCTGCTGAGCGCCGCGACCTCGCCCAGCCTGGGGGTGGCGCTGTTCGAGGTGCTCTTCGAGCTGGTGGTGGGCGCGGCCGTCGGCCTGGCGGTCGCCCCCCTCGGCGCGTACGCGCTGCGCCGCATCGCGCTGCCCGTCTCCGGCCTGTACCCCATCGCGGTGCTCGCGCTCGCGTTCGTCGCCTACGCGGGGGCGACGCTGCTCCACGGCAGCGGCTTCCTCGCGATCTACCTCGCGGCGTTGGTCATGGGCAACTCGCGGATGCCGCATCGCGCGGCCTCGCGGGGCTTCGCCGAGGGCGTGGCCTGGCTGGCGCAGATCGGCCTGTTCGTCATGCTCGGGATGCTGGCCAGCCCCTCGGAGATGCCGTCCGCGATCGTCCCCGGCCTGGTGGCCGGACTGATCCTGGTCGCGGTGGCCCGCCCTCTGTCGATCGTGGTCTCCGCGCTGCTGACCCGGCTGACGGGCATCGACCGGCTGGGCTGGCGTGAGCAGGCCTTCCTGTCATGGGCCGGGTTGCGCGGCGCGGTGCCCATCGTGCTCGCGACCATCCCCTGGGCGGCCAACTCCGTCGAGGACGGCACCGCCAAGCTCGTGTTCAACGAGGTCTTCGTGATCGTCATCGTCTACACCCTGCTGCAGGGGCCGACGCTGCCGTTCGTGGCGAAACTCCTCAAGCTGACCACGCCCGACGAGGCCCGCGACCTGGAGGTCGAGTCGGCGCCGCTGGAGGAGCTCAACGCCGATCTGCTCCAGGTCAGGGTGCCGCCGACGTCCAAGCTGCACGGTGTGGAGATCTTCGAGTTACGGTTGCCCACGGACGCCCAGGTGACGCTGATCGTCAGGGACGGCCGGACGTTCGTACCCACCGACTCCACGAGAATCAGGATCGACGACCAACTCCTGGTGGTGACCACGGCCGCCTGCCGTGACATGGTGGAGCGCCGAATGCGCGCGATCAGCCGCAAGGGTAAGCTCGCCGGCTGGTTCGGGGAGCGGGGCACCTGACCAGGGGGTCTGGCCGCGTCGGCCTGGAGGTTTGGCCACGTCGGCTTGGAGGTTTGACCGCGTTGGCTTGGAGGTTTGACCGCGTTGGCTTGGAGGTTTGACCGCGTTGGCTTGGAGGTTTGGCCACGTCAGATCGGAGGTTCGGCCACGTTCGATGGGAATTCGGCCACGGAATGCGGGGACTCCGGCTCGCGTTTAAGCTTGTCAGCTGCATACCATTAGCAGTCGCGCCACTAGAGTGCCAATCGGCGCGCGGATCACACGAGGAGGAGAGCGTGCCCACCTACCAGTACGCCTGCACTGCCTGTAACAACCAGTTCGAAATCGTCCAGAAGTTCTCCGACGATGCTCTCACCGAGTGCCCGAGCTGCGCGGGCGACCTGCGCAAGGTGTTCTCCGCGGTCGGCATCGTCTTCAAGGGCTCGGGCTTCTACCGGACCGACAGCCGGTCCTCGTCGTCGAGCACCGTGAGTTCCACGAACGGCTCGTCAAGCTCGTCAAGCTCCTCGGACTCCTCCGGTTCGTCGTCGTCCTCGTCTGGTTCATCTTCATCTTCATCCGATTCGTCGTCGTCTTCGTCGAGCTCGTCGGATTCCAAGGCGGCGAAGGCCGCGAGCAGCCCGGCCACCGCGGCTTCCTGAGCCGTATCCCTACCCCTGCCGCTGCCCCCGTCCTCCGCCCCTTCGCATTCTTCGCCCTCCCGCCCCCTTCCCCCTCTCGCCCCCGAACCCAGCTCTTCAGCCGGCCGTTCATGGGCGGCCACCTGACCGGCCGCCCCGAGCCGTGGCCTTTCACCCCGTCCTTTCACCGGACGGCACGGGACGGACGAGCCCTCCCGCGCCTGTCGCCGGCACCACCGGACGGCCCGCGCGACCTCCGCTCGACGTCCCGCCGCTCCCACAAGGACGACCGGACGATTACCCGGCGAACGCGGTTATCCACAGGCTGTTACCGGGGCTCCTCAGAGACCGGTCCGTGGCGCTAATCTCAGCTTCATGGTCAATCGCGCGGACATCGGGGTCATCGGCGGCTCGGGCTTCTACTCCCTGCTCGACGACGCCACAGAGGTCGAGATCACCACGCCGTACGGCCCGCCAAGCGACGTCGTCACCGTCGGCCGGATCGGGGGGCGCTCGGTCGCCTTCGTTCCCCGCCACGGTCGCGACCACCGCTTCCCACCACACCGCATCCCCTACCGGGCGAACCTGTGGGCACTGCGTTCCCTCGGTGTCCGCCAGGTCCTGGCCCCCAGCGCGGTCGGCTCCTTACGCGCCGAGATCGGTCCCGGCGCCTTGGTCGTCCCCGACCAGCTCGTCGACCGCACCTCCGGTCGCGTGCAGACCTACTACGACGCGGGCGGCGTCGTCCACGTCGCCTTCGCCGATCCCTACTGCCCCTCGGGCCGTACGGCGGCCGTCTCCACCGCGGGTTCCTCCGATTGGGAGGTGGTCGACGGCGGCACCCTCGTGGTCATCGAGGGCCCGCGCTTCTCGACCCGTGCCGAGTCCCGCTGGTTCAGCGGCAACGGCTGGTCGATCGTCGGCATGACCGGCTTCCCCGAGGCCATCCTCGCCCGCGAGCTCGCCCTCTGCTACACCACGATCTCCCTCGTCACCGACCACGACGCCGGGGTCGAGGCGGGCGAGGGGGTCACCCACGAGGAGGTCCTCTCCTTCTTCGCCACCAACGTCAACCGCATGCGCTCCCTCGTCGGCGACGTCGTCGCCGCGCTCCCCGAAGAACGCACCTGCCCCTGCCCGAACGCCCTGGACGGCCTCAAGCTCCCCTTCGACCTCCCCGGTTGATCGTGTCGCGCTAGAGCCTGTTTTGTGGTTCTTTTCGCCTACCGCAGTCGCCCAGGCGGCGCCCCGCGGTGTTGTCGTCGTCGCCCATAACTCCGTTATGGACTCCGTTATGGGCTCCTCCTCCGCCGTGCGGGGCATCCACCTGGATGATCCTCGCCACGGCGAAGATCCACAAAACAGGCCCTGGGCCGGGCGTCACCGCCATGCGCACACCCGGCAGGAAAAGCCGCCCCGCCCGCTTCCCATCCACGCCATCCGGATCCGAATTCGGGCTCGGTTCGAACTTTGAGCTCGGACCAGGACTCGGACTCGGCAAGGATCCCCTGAGTCCTGAGTGGGGTCTTCCCCCATTACCGGCACCAGCACCGCCCCGCCGCCCGGCGGGGCACCCCATCCCCGTCTCCCCGTCCCGCTACCCGGCGGGGCGTCCTCCCACCCGTCACGGGCACCGCGCCGCCCGGCTCCCACCCCTGGAGTCAGCCATGCGCGCTCTGCGCCGCTTTCTCGGTCGCCGTCACCGTCTCATCGCCACCGTCGTCGCCGCCCTGGCGATGGGATGCGCCGTACTGGCGCTGCGCCCGGACACCGCCTCGGTGACCGTCCTGATCGCCGCCAGGGATCTTCCCGGAGGCGCGCTGGAGGCGGCCGATCTGATACCGGCTCCGTTGAGACCCGGTACGGTCCCCGACGGCGTCCTGCGGCCCGGCACGCCGTTCGCGGGAAAGATCCTGACGGGTCCCGCGCGGCGCGGGGAGCCGCTGACCGACGTCCGCCTGCTCGGCCCCGGCCTCCTGGCCGCCCACGGTCAGGGAACGGTCGCCATCCCCGTACGGGTCGCCGATCCCGAGACCGCCCGCCTGCTCTCGCCGGGCGACGTGGTGGACGTGCTCGCCGCCACCTCGACCTGGGACGGCACCGCTCCGGCGACCGTCGTGGCCGAGGACGTCGCGGTCCTCGCCACACCGGGCGGGGAGTCGGAGCGGGGCGCGCTCGTCGTGCTGGCCACCACGTCGGCCCAGGCGACCGAGCTGGCCTCCGCCCAGGCGGGTGGGCGGCTCTCCGTCACAATCGGCCCCCGCACGCGATGACCCGCCGATGGGGTTGCTCAGCTCGGGGGTGACCAGGGTGATCGGCCCCGCGCGCGGTGACCCGCCGATGGGGTTACCCGGCCCGGCGGTGACCAGGGTGATCTGCCCCGCACGCAGTGACCCGCCGATGGGGTTGCTCAGCTCGGGGATGACCAGGGTGATCGGCCCCGCGCACAATGACCCACCGGTGGGATTGCCCGTCTCGGGGGGTGACCAGGGTGATCGACCCCGCGCACGATGACCCTTCTTACCCGCGACAGGACCTACAGCAGGGAGCCGATCTTGGGGTCATACTCCCAGTGCCAGGGCTCGAAGGGGCTGACATAAGCCCATTTAGGGTGGATCCAGCCAAACTTCTTGCCGTTGGTCTCCAGCCAGTTGAACTCGGCCGACCGGAAGCGCTCGACGCCCCCGCACAGGTCGACGGCGAGCCCCAGCCCGTGGTTGCTCCGGCCGGGAACCGCGGCCAGACCGGGCCTGGTGTAGTAGACCGACTGCTGCTCGGCCAGGCTCCGATAGCTGTCGGTCACGCACATCGGCCTGCCGAACTGCCGCTTGTACGACTCGTTCAGGCTGATGAACGCGAGCGCGGCGTCACCCCGCAGCTGGTTGCCCCGCTGCTGGAGCGGGCAGAGGTACGCCTGCGGGATGAGCCCGTTGGGAAACTCGTCCATGGAGGTCGCCCTGGTCGGGTCGCACCCGGCCGCCGGTCGCCCATCCTTGTTGATCTTGACGCCCAGTTTCACCAGCGCCTTGGTCAGGGACTGCACGATCTTCTGCGAGCGCGTCCTGAGCGTCTCGATCTCGGCACCCATCTGCGCCTCCGCGAGGAGATTGCCCGCCCGGAGCTCCTGCGCCTCACCTGCGAGACGCTCCCGCTCCACCTGAAGGCGACTGCTGTCTTCAAGGATCAGGTCCCGCTCGGCGACGAGCTGGGTGACACCGGCCATGGCGCGCAGGGTGTCGGCGCCGGAGTCACCGGACAGGAAACCGGCCACGTCTCCCCCGATGGGCTGCTGGTAGAGGAACCCGACGAGATCCGACAGTGGCTGCCGAACCTGGGCGAAGGCCCTCTCGGCCACCTGCAGCTCCCGCAGCTTGACGGAGAGCTCCTTCTCCGAGGTGCGGATCTGGGTCCGCCGCTGCTCCAGGGCCTTGGTCGCGTCCTCAAGATCCTTCGCGGCCTTCTCCGCCTCGCGACGCAATTCTGTGAGATTCACCGGCTCCGCGGCGACGACGGCCTGAACCTCCGCCGGCGCCCGCTGCGCGGCAGCGGCTCCCGGCAGGAAGGAAGTCATCGTCGCGACGACGGCGATCAGACCCGCTGATCGACGAGGTGGCACGTTCGACCCCTCCGTTTGCGAACTCGTGACCTGGGTCAGGCACGCACGCTACTACAGCTGACCAAGTGCACGGGCCAGACTCTCCACAGCCGCTATGCGCCGAACACCCCTTTTTGTTACCGGACAAGTCAGACTTCTTGCCGCCCGCGCTTCTTGCAGACCTCCCAGAGCCACGTCCCCCTCCACTCCGCCGGACACCCGTCCCGGGGCTCAGGTCGCGCAAGTGGCGGCGTCCGCTTCCCCTGAGGCTCAGGTGCCACAGAGGGCGGCAATGCCACCTTCCGTGACCCTCTGGAGCCTTGCGGACGGGTCTCTATGGGAACGACCGCATCTGGCTCACCCGCATCATCCGTGCCACCGATCTCACGTGGGCCACTCGACCGACCGACCCCACCCGGACTCTCCCCCGCACGGCGTACTCCCGACCTCGCCGCCACGGGCACCCACCCCTCGTACACCCGATCCGGCCGCAACGGCGGAGGCACCAGCCTCGGCCCGAACATCCGGCTCCGCACAGGGCCGACCACGACCGGCACCACGGCCACCGCTTCTCCCCGACCCTCCAGATCCCTGGAGTCCCCCTGCTCCCCCTGACCTTCCTCCTGCCCCTGACCTTGTCCCTGACCCTCCCACTGCCCCTGCCCCTCCCACTGACCTTGGCCCTGGCCCTGGCCCTGGCCTTGGCCCCCGGAGTCTGCCGGGTCTGTGGGCGACTCCTCGTCCGGAGACCCCGCAAGCCCCCCGCCCCCCGGCCGAGACACCGCGCCGCTCCAGGCTTCCCCACTTTCCTGGAATCCCCGCCGCTCCCCGCCTCCCACCCAGAAAGCCTCGTCTTCGTGCAGCCTCTCAGCTACTCCGCTTTCTGCGGCTCCCCCGGCCTCCCCGAACCCCCCGCTTGCCTCTGCCCCCTCGGCATCTCTGACCTTTTCGGCTTCCCCGCCCCTGTCGGCCCTCCCGGCCCCTCCGGCCCCTCCGGCTTCCCCAAGCCCCTCGGGCTCCGCACCGGCGTCGGCCATCTGAACGGCGGCCTCGTAGCCTGTGAGCTCGGCCACCAGTAACCCTCCGGCCAGAAGCGCGGGCGCCAGCATCGCACCACACAGCACCACCGGCCGCAGGGCGCGATGCCCGCGAATGCGCTTCCGTCGCCTGTCGATCACGGACCGTGACACTAACCTCGCCCACCACCGCACACCCACCCACTTGCCGCCCTTTTACTCCAGGCCAGCGAACCGATAACCCACCGTCTGCCCCCAACTCCCCCTCCAAGCGCGCAACCACTCGCCACTTTCGCTACTCTTACTAGGAGCCCCTGCCTCCGTAGCTCAGGGGATAGAGCACCGCTCTCCTAAAGCGGGTGTCGCATGTTCGAATCATGCCGGGGGCACTCTTCTGACCAGTGAAAACGCCTGTTCACCTGGGTTTCGCACGCTCCCCCTCCGCTGGCCGTATGCAATTGGATGCCACTGTAGGTAGGCGCATGTCAGCGGTCATGGAGTACGTACGTGATGATCTTGACTGCGTTTTCGCAGATCGCGGCCGGCGACTCAGGCATCTGTGGAGTGAGTCGTCGCCCTCCGAAGCAGATCATCGTGCTGGACGCTGTGCTTCCAGTGACGCTGGAGTCATTCGCTCGTCGTGAGTACTCATGGCGAGCACGTAGAAGCGGGGCATGTGCCAGTCTGGCCCTCCCCTCGTACCGTGGAGGTTTGGGCCAAGGGGGCGGGTCACGGGAGAGGGTTTTTGGATCTCTGAACCCTGCCGAAGATCAGAGAGCATAGGCCGACCGCGACGGTTACGTCCTGTGTGAAATCCTCACAGAATGATCTCTCAGGACGTCACGACGGTACGGTGTGCCGGTGGGGGACATCTACGAACTCGTGCTGTCGGTGGACATTCGTGCTGGTGTGACCGACGACGAGCTCGCCGAGTTGCGGTGGCATGTGGGGCAGGGGCCACGGCCTGAGCGACTGCCGATCGGCACTGACAGATACGTGGAAACCTATCCACTCGGTGATCCCGACGACCCCGATTGCGAGTGGGAAGACGCGGAGGCGGAGCCCGTGTTCGCGCAGCGCGGCGCTGCCCGATGGGTGGGGGGCGCGCTCGTCGCCGAGTTGGTCGCGCGAGAGCGATCGGACGGCTGGGCGCTGACGGTACGCCAAGAACTCCATCCCGACGACTTCTACCGGCTCCGGACACTGCTGGACTGGCTCGGCCGGTGCTCGGTCGGCGCACATGCCGGCGGTGTCGAATCCTTCGTCGGCTACCTGCGCTTCCACGAGAGCGCTGAGATCGCGTCACTCATTCTCGTGAACGGGCGGATTCGCGTGCCGGAGGACATCGAATCGCATACCCCGCACTGGGAGGACACCACGTGGTGACCGGCCCGGCCCGTGACACGGTGGAGAAGGCAGATGAGATCTGGACGGGCGTGGCGCTACTGGCTGATCTTCGTTCTGAGCGTCGCTCTGGTGCTCACAGTCGGGGTCCATATGGCCAACCGTGACGATCCGGAGAAGGCGAGGCGATCGGTCCCCACGCCTGCCAGGGAAGACGACGCGCCGAACGCGAAGATCATCGACAAGGATCAGCGTATCGAGGTTGACGAGAACAGCCCGTTCTGGCCGCTGATCGAGGAGCTTCGAAGCGCTTCCCCTCACAGTGATTCCACGGCCACGGATTCCAAGAAGGAGTGATCGGAGCGACCGCCGGCCCCAGAGAGGTTACGGAATGATCATGTTCCGGGTGATTATTGATCGAGAGATTCTCGCAGGTCAGAGCAGACACCGTACCGGATGAGTGATCGTTCTCGGCGGCCACGGCACCGGCCGGGAGCACACCGGCGACCACGCCCGCGGCGCGTCGTGCACCCATTGGGAGTTTTCCTTGCTCCGCGGAGCCGACAGGTTCTCGCTTTCCGGAAAGCCTGGTCGCCGGGCTCGACATCGAGAGCTCAGGAAGAGCACGCCGTACAGGAGCGTCACCCGGGTCGGGCCTCCGTGGCGACGTCCTACCCGGGCGCGGGTGGTCGACGGCGTCGAGCACGGTCGCGGGACGCCCGCGTCGCGGGTCGTTCACCGAGAGCCGTGCTCCACGCTCATCCTCCGACATCGCCGCCAGGCCTCACCCCGCTCGCTCAGGTGTCGAGACGGAGAGCACGTCGGGCCGCGTGGCCAGCTCGTGCAACGTGGCACGCGGGTCCGGGAGCAGGCGGCGCGTGGTCAGATCGAGCAGCCCGATCACGCTGTCGATCCGGGCGACCGGAATTCCATCGGGTGTGTGGAAGCGCTGCATGAGCTCGACGAGCTTGCCCTGCCCCCCGCTGATGGTGCAGCCCACGTCGACCTCGTCGCCGGCCCGCAGCTCGCGCTGGAACCGGACGGTGGCCTTGAGCAGCACCGGGCCGATGCCGGCCTCGCCCAGGACGTCCGGGGTGAAGCCGGCGGCTTGCAGGAACTGCCAGCGGGCGTGCTCCGCGTACTGCATGTACACGGCCTGGTTGAGGTGACCCTGCCGATCGAGTTCGTAGCCCCGCACCTGGATGCGGACGCTGAACGGATTCCCCATGTCGGCCCGCCCTTCAGGCCCCGACCGGATCGTCGAAGACGATCCGCCACGTGCCGTCCGGCTGCTGGCGGGACACCACGGTGCCCTTGCCCCTGAGGTCGATCGGCTCGCCGGCCTCGTCCTTTCCCGTGAGGTGCCAGTCGGCGTGCGTCATGGCGATGTCGCCGGACCGCATCGCGCTGGTCAACGTGATGTCGGCCGCCGTGATGACGGTGAACATCGACCTCAGGGACTTGGCGACGGCCTCAAGCCCCACCTCGTGCGTACCGTCCGGCGGCGTGACGAGGATGCCGTCCGGCTCGAACAGGTCAAGCATGGCCTGCGGGTCGTTGGCGTTGAAGGCCGCGGCGATGAGGCCGGGGATTTCTTCCGGGCGTTGTGCCGGCATTGTAGGGTCTCCTTACTGGAGGGAAAGGGTGGGCCGTCGGCGGGTCAGCCGAAGATCCCCTGGCCCGGCGTGAGGATCGAAGCCGGGTCGTATCGGCGCTTCAGGTCGACGAGGTGGCTCCAGCGCGACCCGTAGTGGGCCCGCCAGTCGGTACGGGTCATCGAGGGCACCGAGCCGACGAGATACCGCTTCGCTCCGAGCGCGACGGCCCGGTCGTAGAAGCGGCGGTTCTGCGACAGCAGACCGGGGACGTCCGGGTGGTTCGGGGCCGGGATCCGGATGAGGCTGACCTCGAAGAACTCGTTCGTGTAGCGCTGGGGCAGCATGAAACTGGGCCGGGTGAGCGACCGTGAGTCCATCGGCGAGATCCGGACCGGGCCGGGGCCCATCTGGGTGGCCGTCAGCTCGCCGAGCACGGTGTCGAGGTAGGCCGGGGTGTTGTGGACACCGACGAACATCATGAGCCACGGCTTCTTGCTGCCCCAGAACCCGGCGGCCTTGAGGGCCGCCCAGTTCGGGTCGAAACGCAGCAGCCAGTCACGGAACGGCATGTCGGCCGTCGGGCCGGCGGTCGCCTGGGGCGAGAGCACGGCCTGTACGGCGGCGACGTTGGGCTGGGCGGGCGCCGAGTAGAAGATGCCGAGCGCGAGGCGGTAGGTCCAGCCGCCACCGGGCTTGGGCTCGGCGTAGCCGTTCTGGTCGTTGACCACGCCGGCCCGCATGATGGCCAGCGAGTCCCGCAGGAAGGCCGCCCGGTCGGTGTAGGTGAACTCGAGCGAGCGGGCGGTCGTCTTCGCCGGGATCAGCTTGATGCCGACCCGCACGATGATGGCGAACTGCCCGCCGCCGACGAGGACGGCCTCGAACAGCTCACGGTTCCTGTCGCGGGAGCAGGTGACCAGCTCGCCGGTGCCCGTGACCACCTGGAGCCACTTCACGTTGTCGGCCTGCGAGCCGTAACGCTGGCTGGTGCCGCCGAGGCCGCCGACGCTCAGCGTGCCGCCGATCGACAGGTGGGCGAAGTCGTTGTAGACGGGCAGCGTCTGGCCGGACTCGAGCGCCCGCAGCGCCAGCGTCGACCAGGTGACACCGGCGTCGACGTCGGCGATGCCGTGCGAGACGCTGTGGATCGAGCCGAACGGCTTGGGGTCGATGGCGATGCCGCCGTCGACCAGGGCCTGCCCGTAGTGCGAGTGCGACTCGCGGTCCTCGGTGCCGGTCCCGCTCTGGCCGTTGACGGCCACGGGGATCCGGTTGTGGCGGGCGTAGCGAACGACCTTCTGGACGTCGTTCACCGAACCGGGAGTCAGGACGGCCTGGGGCCGCCGCGTGAACAGGTGGCCGAAGTCCTCGGTGAACGCCGACGGGTCGGCGGGGAGGACGAGCGTGCCGTCGAGGGCGGGAACTGGCTGGACGCCTGCCGTGGAACCGGGGGTGGTGGCCCATGCTTGGGTAGTGGAGTTCCACCCCAGGACCGTCGCGCCCGCTCCAACAACCAGGCCGGACAACATCTTCCGGCGGGTAAGCTCGGTGTGCATGCCTCGTTAGTACGCCCGGAAGCGCAAGGGGAGCGCAAGCCCGCGCCGCGTAGCAGCTACACGCCGGGCATGGCGATGTGGCCGTGGAGCCCATGATCACGCTACCCCGTCGAGGGACCCGATCGGGGTCTCGGCCGGAGGCGGGGAGTAGCCTTCAGAACGGTCTGAGCGCGGCCTGAGCGCGTCTCTGCGTCCGTCGCGCGGTGTGTCCGGCGGACGGGGAGTCACGGGCGCGGATCGCGGACGTCTGGGTGCGCGGGCATGGCATACGGCCGTCGTTGGGGTTGCGCTCGCCCGAGACGGGTGCACCGCGGAGCTCGTGGCGCGCATCGGGTCCGGGCCCGACGAGGTGGGTCTGGCCCCGCGCGGGCATGGGTGTTCCGTAGCAGCGTCGAGCCGTTCGGGGCGGTGCCGTTCCGACACCGGATGCCGGATGCCGGATGCCGGTTGTCTTGGCGCGGCCAAGCAGGGGTTCCCGCGCGAGCCCGGCGTCGGCGAGCACGGCAGCTCGTTCGGCATCGCGCGGTCCGTCGCGCTGGCCGTCGCGGGCCGCCGGGTGGTGATCGAGCGGGCGCTCGCCAATGCCGGGGGCGACCTCGCCGACGCCGAGTGGGTGGTACCGCCGCGCCTCGGGCGCCTCGGGCTCGCCTACGCCAGTACGGCATCGACGAGGCACGTACCGCCTGGGCATGGAACCGCACCGCCGGTCACCTCGGAGAGGCGACCAGAAGGGGAGAACCCAGAGGCGAGACCGCTGCGGGAAAGGGCGGAGGACACGGAGGCGAGACCGCTGCGGGGAAGACCAAGCATCAGCCTCAAACGACGCCTGATGAAATTGAACAGCTCAGGCACCAGCCTCAGGCGACGCTCGGTGGAGCCGAGCAGCCCAGGCACCAGCCTCAAGCAACGCCCGCTGGAACCGAACAACCCACGCACCAACCCCAAGCGACACCCGCTGGAACCGAAGCCGATGGGTCGTGCTCCGATACGACCGGTGTGCGTGCCGAACCCGCTCAGGACACTGTCGCCGGTTGGTCGTCGAGCACGAGATCGTGGCCTTCGCGCCACAGGGCCGCGGCGACCCCGAGAGCCGCGGAACGGTCGGAGTGGTCGGACTGGTCGCCGGGCAGCATGGACAGCACCGCGCTCCTCCCTGTCCGCACCGCGCGTTGCTGGAAGGCGAAAGCGGACAGGACGCGGCCCGGTCCGCACTCGACGAGCAGCCGGTCCCCGCCGTCGAGCAGTGCGGTCAGTGCGGGCCCGAAGCGGACGGTATCGGCTATCTGACGGGCCCAGAATCGCGCGGAGCCCGCGTCGTCCGCCGTGAGCAACCGCCCGGTGTAGCCGGACCTGACGGGGAACCGGGCCGGCCGGGGCGATGCGTCGAACGCCAGCTCGGCCGCCGCGACGGCCGGTTCCATCGCCGGGCTGTGGAACGGGGTGGTGGCCGGGATCGGCCGTACCGTCACCCCGTCGAAGGCGAGGCGGGCCGCCACGACGGCCAGCTCGGCGCTCGGCCCGGCCAGCGTCGTCCGCCGCGCGGCGTTCACGGCCGCCACTCCGACCTGCCCGGACAGGTACGGGACGAGCGTGTCGGCGGACGCGG
The DNA here is from genome assembly GCF_039537505.1 of Streptosporangium oxazolinicum. Taxonomy (NCBI): domain Bacteria; kingdom Bacillati; phylum Actinomycetota; class Actinomycetes; order Streptosporangiales; family Streptosporangiaceae; genus Streptosporangium; species Streptosporangium oxazolinicum. The sequence continues at coordinate 262,262 of NZ_BAABAQ010000014.1, read as the reverse complement.
CCACGGCGAGCATCCCGCCGGGTGGGATCGGTGCGGCGGCACGCACCCGGCCGCGCATCAGTGTGACGGCCTCCGCGACGGTGAACACCCCGGCCAGGGTCGCCGCCACGACCTCGCCCGCGCTGTGCCCCAACGCCTCGACCGGTGTGACGCCCCAGCTCAGGAGCAGCCGGCCCAGCCCGTGGTCGACGGCGAACAGCAGCGGCTGGGCACGGCGTACGTCGTCGATCGGAATACCCGGACCGGTGCCGGTGCCGAGCCAGTCGGCGCGGATCGCCTCGCCCTCGGCCCCCCACGTCTCCAGGACGTCGTCGACGGCGGCCCGGAACACGGGTTCGTCGCGGTACAGCCCGGTCGCCATCCCGTGGTACTGGGACCCTTGGCCGGGCAGCAGCAGGGCGACGGGCCGGGGCCCGTCGACCGGGACCTGCCGTACCGGGGCGGCCGCGAGGTCGTCGAGGGCGCGGGCCGCCGTCGTGACCACCGCCCCGCGCATCGGCCCCGGAACCGGACGGGGCGTCGGAGCCCCGGCGCGCAGCGCGTCGGCGACCCTGGCGCGGGCGGCACGTTCACCTGCCGGGTCGACCCCCGCCCAGCGCAGCAGCCGAGCCGCACCGTGCGCGATGCCGGTGACCGTCATGTCGCTGTCCTCCCTGGCTTTACCGCTCCAAAGCGACCGCCCTAAAGCGACCGCCCTAAAGCGACGGCTCTAAAACGACGGCTCTGAAGCGGCGGCTCTGAAGCGGCGGCTCCAAAGCGACCGTTTCGCCATTTTCAAGCGACCGTTTCTCGCTATAAAGCGACGGCTCTAAAGCGACCGCTTCGCCGCTCTAAAGCGACGGCTCCAAAGTGGCGGCTCTAAAGCCACGGCTTCGCCGTTCTTAAGCGGCCGCGGATGGCGGTCGGCGACGACCGCATCGCCTTTCAGCCGAGGGTGGTACCGGTGGGAATCGACCGCGCCCCTCCCGCCCGCCACGGGGCCTGTGGCGGGGGGCGGCACGGTCGCTTCTCACCGATGTCGATCAAGGTGCCTGATCGACAAGTACGGTCGGAACCGGCTTGCGTCCGCGGCCGAGCCGCACCGGCGAAGCCACCTCCCGCACGGACGGGTGCGCCTCAGGTGAGGGAGATCCCACCGTCGACGCTGAGCACCTGCCCGGTCACGTAGTCGTTGTCCAGGAAGACGCGGATGGCGGGCGCGACCTCCTCGGGGGTGGTCAGCCGGGGTACCGGCAGGTTGGCGGCGAGGTTCTGGCGGAACTTCTCGGTGGCGTTCGCCGTCATCCGCGTCTCCATGAACCCGGGCGAGATGGCGTTCACCGTCACCCCGCGCCGGCCACACTCGGTGGCCAGGGTGCGCGTGAGCGCGATCACCCCGGACTTGGAGGCGGCGTAGGCCGTCTGGCCGGACGTGGCGACCAGGGCCGACGGCGACACCACGTTGATGATCCGCCCCCACCGCCGCTTGACCATGGACGGCACCACGGCACGGCACACGTGGAAGGTACCCATCAGGTTCGTCTGGATGACCTCGCCCCACACCTCGGGCGACTGGCTCATCATCAGCGCGTCCTTGCGGATGGCCGCGTTGCTGACGAGGATGTCGACCTCGCCCAGCTCCTCGACGACCCGGCGGTGGAGGGCGCTGACCGAGTCCCAGCTGCCCACGTTGGCCTGGACGGTGATCGAGTCGTTCGTGAGGCGCTCGCTGACCTCTCGGGCGCCGTCCTCGGCGCTGTTGTAGTGGAGTGCGACGCGGCACCCGAGCCTGTCGAGCTCGATCGCCACGGCGGCGCCGAAGCCCCCGGACGCGCCGGTCACGAGGGCGACCGGCTTCTCCGGGCGCTGCGCCGAGATGGGGCGGGCTCCCGCGGTGGTGTCGGTCATGATCTCCACTCCGTCGGCTCGCCCGCGCCCCACTCGATCAGCGCGCTGACCCATACCATGCCGGCACCGAACGCCGCGAACATGATGCGATCGCCCCGCTGGATGCGCCCGGCGTCGAGCGCCTCGGCGAGCGCGATCGGCATCGATCCCGCCCCGGTGTTCCCGTAGTACTCGATGTTGCTGATCAGGCGGTCCTTGGGCACGTGGCTGTGCTCGAGGATCGAGTCGATGATGCGCATGTTCGCCTGGTGCGGCAACAGGTGGTCGATGTCCTCGGGCCCGAGGTTCGCCGCCTTGAGCGTCCGCTTCAACGAGCCCACGGTGAAGCGGACGGCGTGCAGGTAGATCTCGTTGCCCTTGATCTGCGCGTAGTGCAGGTTCTCGCGGAGCGTCGCCTCGCTCGCCGGCAGCCGGCTGCCACCGGCCGGGATCTTGAGGCTCTCGACCTTCGAGCCGTCGCACCCCATGTCCCACTGCTGCAGCCAGCTGCGGGAGTGGGGGGCCAGGACGACCGCCCCGGCCCCGTCGCCGATGAGCACTCCCAGGTCCCGGTCCTCGGGGTTGACGACGAGCGAGTGCGTGTCGGTCCCGATCAGGAGGATCGGACGGGGGTCGATCGCCATGAGCCCCGCCGCGACCACGAAACCGTAGGCGAAGCTGGCGCACTCGGCGTTCACGTCGTGGGCGCCGCCCGCCGTGCCCAGTTCGCGCTGCACGAACGCGGACGTGGCCGGTGACAGTTGCTCGGGCGTACCCGAGGCGAGGATGAGGTGTGAGATCTCGTCGGGCCGCACGCCTGCGTGCTTGAGCGCCCGCCGACCGGCCTCGACGGCCAGCGAGGCGGTGGTCTCACCCGGTTCGACGATCCGGCGTTCCCGGATGCCGGTGCGCTGCACGATCCAGTCGTCGTCCACGTTGAAGCGCGCGGCGAGCTCCGCGTTGGTGAGCCTGCCCTCGGGCAGGTACTTGCCCCACCCGATGATGCCGATGCCAGACACCGTGGCTCCGTCGTCAGGCGTCGCCGCCGGCCGCGGAGGCGACCGGGGTGACGCCGTGGGCGGCCAGCACCTGCTGGTGGATGGTCCGGAAGGTGACGGTGTCGTTGACCTGCTCGACGATCGACTCGTCCAGCCCCAGGTCCGGGTACCGCTCCTGCATGTCGTAGACCCATTCCATGAGGTCGAGCGAGTCGACTCCGGACGTGGTCAGCGGCGTGTCGGGATCGAAGCCCTCGATCCGGCTCACGGCCACCAACCGGTCGACGAACACCTCGAGTGTGGGAAGCTGCATGGCGCGCTCCTCGTCAGCGTGATCGGTTTGTCGACTGGCAACGTATGAGTGCCGGTGCAAGCGTTTCGCAAACCCGCGACCTCGGATGGCGGGCACGACCCAGGCGGGCGGCTGGTCCGGCGGACGCGTTCGCCCTGGTGAGCCGAGGATGCCCTGGTGGGCGAGGATGCCCGCGAGCGTCCCCGCGTGCGGGCTCACGACGTCGGCGGTGCCCGCCGGGCTCGCGACGGACCCGGCGGCGAGGCCGCCTCGGACGGCCGGGTACGAATACGCCGGTGACCTGCGCGACGACGGGCCGCGCCGGACGCGTCCACGTCCTCGGCCTTGGCCACCGAATCAGTCGTGATCACGTCATAGCGGCGATCGCCGCCATAAGCGCGCAAAAGGCGTGCAAGTCGATGGCGCGGTGGTACCACCACGGTCCCCATGGATTTGCGTTCGGCCCCGGTACCCCGCTGGTACCACCGCGCCGGATCCTGCCCCCACAGGCATTTCCAAACTGGGGGGTAACTTTCATGGATTCCGAGATCGAATTATTAGGGCCCATCGCCGTACGCCACGCCGGAAACGTGCAGCACCTTCAGAGCGCACAGGCCCGGGTGGCGTTCGCACGCCTCGTCCTCGCCGGTCCCGAAGGGGTGACGCGGGACGAGCTGGCCGACGTCATCTGGCCGGGGAGCCTCCCACCCACATGGGCGTCCGCCCTGCGCACGCTGGTCAGCCGGCTGCGGGCGTTCGTGGGCGCGCTGCAGGCCGAGCCGGTGAACTCGCTGGTCAAACGAGGTGGTCGTTACGTGCTCGCGCTGGGCGAGGGCGTGCTGGTCGACGTGGAGGACGCGACCCGGTCGGTGGCCGCGGCCCACGAGGCGCTCAACGCGGGCAACGTGGCCGTCGCCGACCGGCTGGCCACCCGGGCGGCGGATCGGCTGCGCTTCCCGTTCCTGTCCGAGCACGAGGGCGGCTGGGTCGCCGAGCGGCGCGAGCACCTGACCGAGTATCTGGTCACGGCTCTTGAGATCGCCAGCCGGGCGGCGATGTGGTCGGGGGACCACGCGCGGGCCGCCCTTCTCGCCGAGGAAGCGACGGCTCGGGCCCCCGAGCGCGAGAGCGCCCACCGCTGCCTCATGGCGGTGCGCGAGGCCATGGGGAACCGAGGCGAGGCTCTGCGGGCGTACCAGCGGCTGCGCCGATATCTCGCCGAGGAACTGGGCGTCGACCCGTCGCCCGAGACCGAGGCCGCCTACCTGGCGCTGCTCGGCCCGTCGTCGGTGTCGGCCGCGCCCAGTGGCGGTTCCGCCGCCGGGCACCGTCCGGTCCCGTTCGTGGGACGCCACCGCGAGATGGCGACGGTGGCCGACGCCTGGGCCAGGGCCGCACGCGGCCGCCGGCAGTTCGTGCTGGTCACGGGTGAGTCGGGCATCGGCAAGACGCGTCTGCTGCGTGAGGCCGGGGCGATGATGGCCGCCGAGGGCGGGCTGCTGCTGGTCGGCCGGTGCGACGAGGGCGCGATGGCCCCGTACCAGCCCATCGTGGAGGCGCTGGACAACTACGTCGCCGCCTCGCCCGACGACCCGCTCGACGCCGTCGGCCCCGCGGCCAGGGGCCCGCTGCGCCAGCTGCTCCCCTCGCTCGGGGGGCCGTGCCTGCCCGGCGAACTGCCCGAGCAGCCGGTCCTGTTCGCGGCGCTGACCCAGCTGCTGCTGGCGGCGGCGAGCGAGCAGCCCTGCGCCATCCTGATCGACGACGCCCACTGGGCCGACCCGCAGACGGTGGCGCTGCTCCGGCACCTGCTGCGCACCACCACCGACGCCCGGCTGTGCGTCGTCGTCGCCGCCAGGAACGACCTGCCGACATCCGCCCGGCGGCGGGTGCGGGCCGGTCTGGACGAGGCGATGCTCCCGGTCGAGCACGCCGGCGACGGGACCGAGGTGGCGCTCGGCGGCCTCGACCTCGACTCCACCCGGACGCTCGTGCACAAGCTGGGGACCGGCGCCGTCACCGACGCCACGGACGCCGACCCGGCCCGCCGGGCGTACTCCCGCAGTGGCGGAAACCCGTTCATGCTCCTCGAGATGCTGCGGTACCAGGCCGGGCTCAACGCGGTACCACCGGCCGTCGCCCGGATGGTGGCCGCCAAGCAGGCCGCCATCGGCCGGGACGCCGCCCGCCTGCTCCAGGTCGCGGCCGTCACCGGCCCGTCCGTCACCTTCGACGCGGTGGCGGGCGCCGCCGGCCTGGACGTGCTGGCGGCCCTGGACGCGCTCGAGGCGCTGCTGGAGGTCGGGATCCTCACCGAGGTGACCGCCGCGGGTTCCCAGCACCCCGACCGGCCGGCGATTTATGAGTTTCGCCACGCCGTCGTTCGCCAGGCGGTCTACGAACAGGTGAGCGACGCCCGGCGCCGCCACGTCACTTCTCGTCAGCGGACGGCATCCGGGCCACGCTACGATACCGACCTCAGTTCGTGTTAATCTTCGTCGGACTAAGTCTCCATTTCAGCTGACATGAGAGGAGACAGCCTCTATGGCTCGATTACCTTTCGTTCCGCGTCAGCGGCTTGTAGAAGAGATAATCAATGCGAGGCACTCAGTCCTCATCGAGGCGGGCGGAGGGTTTGGCAAAAGCGTCCTGGTCGGGCAGGTCCGCGCGGGCGCCGGGGGTGGCCTCGAAGTGCGCCTGCCGCGCGACCATCCGGTCACGGTCGACGAGCTGACATCCGCCATTCTCGACGCGGCCAAACAGCGGACCGGCTGGCCGCGGACCCCGGCCCCCGGCTCCGCCGGACGGGTCGGCGAGTTGCTGACAGCGTCGACGGGGCCGGGCCTCCTGATCGTCGACAACGCCGAAGTCCTCACCGACGACGCCGCGGCCTGGCTGGCCGACCTCGCACAGGACGGTACGCCACCCCTGCGCATTCTGATAAGCAGCCGTCTGCTGCCCGCGCCACTCGCGGCCATGGAGTTCCGTGGCACCGCCGAGCGCTTCAACACCCAGGACCTGCGCCTCACGCAGGAGGAGGCCACCGCCCTCGCCCGCCTTGAGATCGGCGACGAGGACGGCGAGCGGCTCGCCGCCACCCTGCACGACCTGTCGGGCGGCTGGGTGGCGCTGCTGCTCGTGATGCTCCGCAGGATCGCCCGAGCGTCCGACCGCATGGAGGCCGCCACGGTACTGCTCCGGTACCCCGGCCTCATCCGTCAGCTGATGGACCACTACGCCGCCGACCTCGAACCGGCCGACCGCTACCTGCTGACCCAGGTGGCCGCGTTCCCACTGGTCAACGACAGCCTCGTCGAGGGGCTGGGCGAGCCGGGGCTGCTACGTCGCCTCATAAGAGCAGGCGTCCCGTTCGCCGTCGGCGCCGACGGCTGGTCGCGGCTCTGCATCGAGCTGAAGGAGACGCTGGCCTCGCTCGCACCGCTCGACCCGGCCATCGCCCGGAGGGCCGCCCCGCTGCTGATATCCCAGGGCGCCGAACTGGCCGCGGCAAGCCTGCTGGTCGACTGCGGCGACCCCGAGCAGGCGGCCACCCTCATCGCCGAGCTGCCCACCTCGCGCATCAACCAGCTCGACCCTGTCGAGTTCATCCACCTGATGGCCCGCCTCGGGCCCGCGGCCCAGGCCGCGCCCCAGGTGTTGCTGCACCTGGCCCGCACCCACCGCAACGTCGGCCAGCTCGCCGAGGAGGGCGAGGTCATCGGCCGGGCCCTGCGCGTCGTACGCGAGCAGAACACCGACGACGATCTCGCCGTCGAGGTCGAGGGCGAGTGGTTGATCCAGCGGGCGCTGCTGCACGACCCGGACGTACTCACCCAGGTCGAGCGGCTCCTCGACACGACCGCCGAGGGCACCCGCGCCCAGGCCAGCCTGCTCGAAGCCCTGGGTGTGGCCCTGTCCGACCACCCCGACGGGCCGAGCCTGCGCCGGGCCGAGAACGCCATGCGCCAGGCCGCCATCACGTGGGGGGAGCTGGGCGAGCCCGCCCGCGTCGCCGCGGTCCAGCGGGGCCTCGCCACCCAGGTCCTGTCCGCCCTGGGCAAGACCGGCGAGGGCGCCCTGCTGCTGCGCCGGCTCGGCACCACCAGCGACACGCAGTTCGACCGCATGCTGTGCCTGGTCATGGAGGCCCGGCTGCTGGCGCTCGGCGGCGAGTCCGAACGGGCGCTCGCCATCCTCGACGACGCCATGCCGCTCGCCCAGCTGCTGCGCATCGACTGGGTGACCGGCCACGCCGCCTGGACCCGCCTGATCGTGGCGGCCAACAACCACGACGCGTCCGGAGTGCTCGAACAGCTGGCCAGAGCCGAGGCCCATCTCGGCCAGATGATGATCCACGACGGCGGCGGTCTGCTGTTCCTGTGCGAGGCCGCCGACGCCTGCGCCGTGGTCGGGGCCGACGCGCCCGCGGCCCGGCTGCTCGCCGCCGCCCGCGAGCACCGCATCGAGAACCCGGTGACCCTGGCGCTGACCGAGGCGTTCATCGGCGCTCGCCGGGGCGAGCCCGAGGCGGCCGACGTCCTGCAGCGCATGCTCGAGGACGGCGAGATCGCCCCCCGCCTGCGGTGGAAGGCCGAACTGCTGACGGGCTACGTCCGCCACGCCGCCGGTGACATCGACGCCGCCAACCAGTGCCTGCTGGTCGCCCTCGATCGGGCGGCCAGCCTCGGCCACCCCGACCTGCTCGACCGCCGTGAGCGTCGCGTGGTCGGCATCCTGCGGTCGGCCATCCGGCTGCCCCCTGCGGTCGTGACCGGCATCTCCATCAACGGTGCCTCCAGTAACGGCGTCGGCAACGGCTCCTCCCCCAACGGCACCTTCGGCACCGGCGTCTCCGCCAATGGCGCCTCCACCAACGGTGCTTCCAACGGCTCTTCCACCAACCGCGCTTTCCGCAACGGCTCCTTCGCCGGCGGCGCCTCCACCAACAGCACCTCCAGCAACGGCACCTCTGCCAATGGCGGCGGCTACGAGGTGCGGGTGCTGGGCGGGTTCGAGGTCCGCCAGGGCCACGGTGTGCTCCACGGAGCCGGCCGGGCCAGCCAACTGGTGAAGCACCTCGTGCTCGCGGGCGGGCCCGTCCGGGTCGAGACCGTGGTCGAGACGCTGTGGCCGGGCGAGAAGCCAGGGCTCGGACAGCGCCGCCTCAAGAACGTCCTGGCCCGTGCCCGCGCCACCTACGGCTCGCTCGTCATCCGCAGGGGACAGATGCTGTGCCTGTCCCCGTGCAAGGTCGACCTGCACTCGTTCGAGGACCTGGCTCGGGCCGCCGCCGCCACGCAGGACAACGAGCGTGTCTCCCGTGCCCGCATCGCCGTCGCCGCCTTCGCCGGGCCGCTGCTGCCCGACGACCTCTACGACGACCTCATCGCCCAGCGCCGCGAGGTCGTCCGCCGCCGGGCACTCGGCCTGATCGACGTCCTGCTGACGGCCGCCCACGAGGCGGGCGACATGGAGGAGGCGATGAACCGGCTCGAGTCGGCCATGAAACTCGACCCGTACGACCAGGAGCGACCCTTGCGGGTCGCCCGTGCCCTGGTCGCGGATCGGCGGTATCTGGAGGCCAACGACCTCACCGCCCGGGTGATCGCCGCCGCCGACGAACTGGGGGTTCCCTCCGCCGTCGAGTGGAACGAGCTGTCGCTCAGCCCACTCGACGGGGCGCGGACGACGCGTGACGGAGGTCGTCCAGCTCCTCACACCATGACTCGAGGCGGTCGGCCCGCAGCAGGTGGGTCCCTACCAGCAGTCCGGCGTAGCCGGCGTTGAGCAGCTCGGCGGCCACCCCCGGGTCGTCGATACCGCTGGCGCTGACGGGGCACGACGACCCCGTCCGCCGTACGGCGGGCAGCAGCCGGCGGCTACGGCCCACGTCGGCGTCCCCGCGCTCGCGGACGCGGATGTCCTTGTTGTTGACGGCCACCACGCACCCCTCGCACGACGGGAGGGCCTCGACCTCCTCGGGGCCGGCCACCTCGATGAACGGGGTGAGGCCGAGCGCGAGGGCGCGCTCGGCCAGCCGCGCCAGCGCGACCTTGGGCAGCAGCGCGGCCGTGAGCAGCACCGCGGACGCGCCGAGGTCGCTCGCCACCCGCAGCTGGCCGGTGTTGGTGACGAAGTCCTTCTGCAGGACGGGCAGCTCGGTGCACCCGACCACCTCGGCCAGCAGGCCGACGTCGCCCCCGAACCAGCGGCCGGTGACGACCGACAGGCAGGGGGCTCCGGCGGCCTCGTAGCGGGCCACGATCTCGGCGGGCGACCGGCCGCGGAACAGGTCCTCGCCGTCGGCCGAGCGGGGCTTCAGCTCCATGATCACGGGGCGGCGGGCACCCGTCAGGGCGTCCACGAACGACGACGCCATCAGACGACCTCCTCCACCTCGGGAACGGCACGCCAGTGGTGCCGGATATCGCTGACGCTGTCGGCGCAGAACGCCCCCGTCTCGTCCCGTGCCGCCGTGTCGACGTCGACACCGACGAAGCGGGGGTGGGCGGCGACCTTCTCGTAGCGCAGGCGGTTGGCGGCCGAGATGCCCCCGGCGACGAGGAACGGCCGGGTGGTCGCCTCGGCCAGGTCGATCACCACGTCGGGATCGAGCGACAGGCCGGTGCTCCCGACCCGCCCACCGGCGCTCGTCGCGTCGAACAGGAACACGTCGGTCCCCGCCCGCTCGTACGAGGCCAGCAGCGGGCGCTCGACGCAGACGTCGCCGGTGACGTGGAGGACCTTGACCACCGTCGCCTCCGGCCACCCCCGCTTGAGCGCCGCCACCACGCCCGGGGGCTGGTAGCCGTGCAGCTGCAGCCATCGCACGCCCGCGGCGCGGGCGGCGTCGAGGATGGCCGCCGGGTCCCGCAGGAACGTGACCAGCATCGGATCCGGTGCCGGCCGCGCCGCCGTCACCTCGGCGGTGCGGCACGCCTCCGCCAGGTCGGCGAAGCGGCTGAGGGAAAGGTCGGCGGGGCCGCCCGGAACCCCGTACCACAGGCCGATCAGGTCGGCGCCCGCGGTCCCGAGCAGGGCGACGTCGTCGCGGCTGGTGGCGCCGCACACCTTGAGCAGCATGGTCACAACCCCAGCATCGAGGAGATCCGGTTGTACTGGATCTCCGTCGTGCCCGAGTAGATGGTGCTGCCCACCGCGTTGGCCAGCTCGCGGTCGAGGCCGTACTCCGACATGTAGCCGTTGCCTCCGAAGATCTGGATGGCCGCCAGCCCCGAGGCCACGTTGGCCTCGCTGGTCAGCAGCTTGCTGATCGCCACGTCCATCGTGATGTTCTCGCCGGCGACGAGACGCTCGGCGGTGTCGTAGAGCCACCGGCGCGCCGTCTCGAGCCGGATGCGCATGTCGACCAGCTTGTGGGAGATCGCCTGGTACGAGCCGATCGGCTTGCCGAACTGCGTGCGCGTCCGGGCGTATTCGAGGCAGCGCTCGAACCGGTGCTGCATCTCCCCGACGTTGATGATGAAGGAGCAGAGGATCTCCCACTTCATGACGTGTTCGAGCAGCATGAACCCTCGCCCGATGCCGCCGATGGCCCGGTCGGCGGGCACCCGGCAGTCGTCGAAGTACAGCTCGCTCATCGGCGAGGACGCGAGGCCCATCTTCTTGAGCGGCTGACCGGCAGAGAAGCCGGGGGTGTTCGTGTCGACCAGGAAGGCGGTGATGCCGAGCGGTCCGCCCTCGGGCCGGGTGCGGGCGTAGACGACGACCACATCGGCGATGGGGCCGTTGCTCACGAAGCTCTTGCTGCCGTTGAGCACGAAGTGGTCGCCGTCCCGGACGGCCATCGTCCGCATGCCCAGGGCGTCCGACCCCGTGTCGGGTTCGCTGATGGCGTGGGCGCCGATCAGCTCGCCCGAGCACACACCGGGCAGGTACCGGTCCTTCTGCTCCTTGGTCCCGAAGTGCTGGAGCGGGACCCCCGTGCTGCAGATGGAGGTGGCGACGGAGAAGCTCAGCCCCCCGTCGCGGCACCCTTCGCCCAGGGTCTCCAGTACGAACATGGTGGTGAGCAGGTCGACGCCGGCCCCGCCCCAGGCGGGGTCGAACGGCAGGCCGAGTATCCCCGACGAGCGGACCAGCTTCCACGCGTCCCACGAAAAACCGGTTCCGGCGGCGTCGTGCTCGGTGACGGCGAGGTCGCGGCACCACCGCTCCATGCCCTCGCGCAGTGCGAGCTGATCCTCGTCCCAGGTACGCATGCCAGCGGCCTCAGTACGCGGAGGGGCCGGCGGCGTCGAGGCTGTGCCGCTCGTCGCCCCGGAGGGCGGGCGAGAACACGCACACGAGGCGCAGGTCGGCTTCCGGGTCGGCGATGAGGTAGTGGGCGTCGTGCTGGTCGAGCGCGTAGAGGGTGCCCGGGGTGATGCGGTGCGTCGTGCCGTCGAGGGAGACGACCTCGCCGGAGCCGTCGATGCAGTAGCAGGCCTCCAGGTGGCTGCGGTACTCGAGCAGCGACTTGGTACCGGCCAGCACCGTGGTGTCGGTGACGGTGTAGCCGAGGCCGTCGGCCTCCAGCAGGAAGCGGCGGCTGAGGCCGTTACCCCAGTCGACGGTGGTGACGCTGTCCAGGCTGCGAACGATCATCGGATTGTTCCTCTCAGAAGTGGGGAACCGGCCGGAGGGACCGGGGACGGTGGTTGGGACGGAGGTCGGAGACGAGGGTGGCGAGGTCGGCGACGACGTCGCCACCGCCGGTGAACGACGCCTCGGCGCGGGCGACGACGGTGCTGCCGACGACGGCGGCGTCGGCACCGGCCGCGTGCACCCGCTCGACGTCGGCCGCCGTACGCACCCCGAAACCGGCGGCGATCGGCGCGCCGGTCAGGGCCCGCAGGGCGTCGACGGGGGCACGGAGCGCTCCCGGGTCGGGCGCCGGACCGGCGCCGCTGGGGCCGTAGTGCGTCACCAGGTACACATAGGCCGAGGCGTGAGCCGCCGCCTCCGCCACGACCTCGGGCGACGAGGACGCGTAGCACGTGGTGACGACGGGCAGCCCGGCGGCACCGGCCCGGTCGTAGAAGTCCGGGCGGACCCGGGGCGGCGCGCCGTGGAGCAGCGCCCCGGCCGCCCCGGACTCGGCGATGGCCGTGACGACCCGCGCCATCGAGCGGGGGCGGACCGTGTGCGCCCAGTCGGCGAGGACGACCACCCGCAGGTGGCGGTGCCTGCTCCGGGAGCGTTCGACGAAGGCGAGGGCGTCCTGGAGATCGGTACCGGCCGCGAGCGCCCGGTCGGCGGACCGGCGGATCACCGGCCCGTCGCTGATCGAGTCGGGGAACGGCACGCCCAGCTCCAGGACGTCGACCTCGTGGTCGTCCAGCATGTCGGCGATGTCTTCGAGCACGTCGAACGGCGGGTCGCCCGCGTTGAGGAACACGGCCAGGCCCGGCGGGCGGGGGAACATGTCACTCACCGGACGCCCCCTCGCTCACCAGCGGTGACGGTGCCGACTCACCGGCTCGCACGGCGTCGACCAGGTCGCGCACCGCGCCGTCCCGCATCGCCGCCATCGCCGAGGCCATGGCGGGGCGCCACTCCGTCTCCCGCTCGGCCGCGATCACCAGGGCGGCGGCGTTGAGGGCGACGGTCTGGGTGGCCACCTCCCCCGCCCGCCCGGACACGACGTCCAGGAAGTAGTCGACGACCCGGTCGGGCTCGGGCACCGCCGCCAGGTCCGACAGGGTGCCGTCGGCCGTGCCCAGGTCTCGGCGGCTCAGCTGGAACTCGGGCGCGCCCGCACCGGGGTGGACGACGTTGTCGGCGAAGCTGATCAGCTCGTCGGCACCGACGTCGTTGGTGCACAGCCAGACCTCGCGGTCGTCGACCGCCGCCGCCAGCTTTCTGGCCAGCGGCAGAAGCCCGGGGCTCGACAGGCCCGTGAGCTGGCGTGTCCCCGGCAGCGCGGGCAGGAACGGGCCCAGCGTGTTGAGCACCCGGCCGTAGGGCCGCATGGGCAGCGGCATGATGCGCCGGGCCAGCACGGTCAACTCGACCGGGTACACGAAGTAACCGGCGAAGGCGATGCCGTGGCGGGCCAGCGACGCCGCCGTCTCGTCGTACGACTTCGTGAGCGGGATGCCGAGCCGGACGAGCAGGTCGATCGAGCCGTACTTGCTGCTGTAGGCCCGCGACCCGGTCTTCACGATCTGCGCCCCGAGCGCGGCGGCGACGAAGGCGGCGGCGGTGGAGATGTTGAACGTCGATACGCCGCCGCCCGTGCCGACCACGTTGACCGCCCCGGGGAAGGGGCGGACCGGCCCGGTGCGGCGCGCGTGCAGCGACCGCACCAGGTCGGTGAGCGTCTCGGGGGTGACCGCGTCGAGGCTGAGGGCCGCCATGAGCGACGCCGGCTCGCCGGGGTCCAGCGTGTCGGCGCTCAGCTCGTCCCAGAAGGACGACCATGTCGCGGTGTCGACCGGTCGCCCGGCCAGCAGGGCGGCGAACGCGTCGTGCATGGGTCAGCTCGCCTCGACCGGGACCGACACCCGCGCCACGAAGGCGTCGATGGCGTCGACCGTGCGGAAGTTGTCCGGGTCGAGGGCTGCGTCGTCGACGGTGATGTCGAACTCGGTCTCGATCCAGGCGATGAGCTTGAGCAGCCCGAGGCTGTCGACCACGCCGTTGGTGAGCAGGTCGTAATCGTTGGCGAGCTCCGACGCCTCGACGTCGGGCATGAATTCCTTGATCAGGTAGCTCTTGATGAGGGCTTCGTTCTTCATCGTGCCGTTTCCTTTCTGGCGACGGTCGCCTCGGGGCGAGGGGACCTGAGGGTCTGTTCGAGGGACTGCCGGTCGACCTTGCCGGTGGACGTACGGGGCAGGGGGCTCTCGGACAGGTGGAGGGTGGCCGGGATGGCCGCCGTGGGCAGGTGCTGGGCGCAGTGCTGGCGGAGACCGAGCGTCCTGACGGTCGCCCCCGGCACCCGGCGCAGGACCGCGTGCAGCAGGTGGCCCGCGACGGGGTCGGGGACGGCGAGGACCACGGCCTCGGCGACCTCGTCGTGGTCGAGCAGCACCTGCTCGACCACCGCGGTGTTCACCCGGGTGCCGCGCACCTTCACCTGGAAGTCGTTGCGCCCTTCGAGGTGGAGGACGCCGGTGTCGTCGCGGCGTACGACGTCACCGGTCCGGTAGAAGCGGGCGGGGGCGCCCGGCGGACGGCCCGCGGGGGCGTCCACGAACGGGCCGGGCGCCGCCGGGTCGGCACCGAGGTACCCGGCGGACTGGAACGGCGTGGCGACGACCAGCTCGCCCCGCCCCGGTCCCGTGACCACGGCGCCGTCCTCGTCGAGGACGACCGCCTCGACGCCGGGCAGCGGCGTGCCGAGCGGGACGCCGTCGGCCGGCAGCGCGTCCCGGTCCACCTCGTGCAGGAAGCTGTCGTTCGTCTCGGTGCAGCCGTAGACGTTGTAGAAGCGGCCGCCGGGGAACACGGCGGGCAGCCGGGCCAGGCAGCGGGCGGGCATGTGGTCGCCGGTGAACAGGACGTGGCGGACCGACGTGAGCTGCCGGGCCGGATCGCCTGCGGCGTCGACCAGCAGCTGGTGGGCCATCGGCACGGCCTGCACGACCGTCACGGCGTTGTCGGCGATGGCGTCGAACAGGTGGCGCCCGTTGGTGGCGACGTCCGGGTCCACGAGGACGACCCGGCCACCGTGGTGGAGCGTGGCCCAGACGTCGAGGAAGCAGAGGTCGAAGTTCAGCGGGGCGTAGTTGAGAACCGAGGACTCGGGGCCCAGGTCGAACTGGGCGGCGGCCCAGTCGGCGAAGCGCTCGACCGCTCCCGCGGTGAGCGGCACCAGCTTGGGGATGCCCGTGGACCCCGACGTCGTGAGCACGAAGGCGGTGTCGCCGGGGTTCACGGGGGTGGCGGGTGCCGGTGCCGGGGCCGGTACGGCACCGGTCTGGGTGGGGCCGGCGTCGTCGGCGCTGACGACGTGGCGGCACCCGGCCCGGGTCAGGAGGCGTTGCAGGGTGGCTTCGGGCAGGGTGGCCGAGGGAAGCACCACCGGGAGGCCCGCCCGCAGGCACGCCAGCACCAGGGCGATGGTCCGGGGCGTCTTCACGGCGGGTACGCCGATCGGCTCGCCACCGGTCGTGTCGAGCCGGTCGAGGTGGGCCGAGGCCTCGTCCACGAGGTCGGCCAGTTCGCCGTAGGAGATGTGCCTGCCTTTCGCCACCAGGGCCGTGGCGTCGGGGCGGGCGTCCACCTGCCGGGCGAACGACGTCCAGAGCTGAGTAGGTTTCATCACCGGAATCGTGCGGGTGTCCCCGCAACATCACCGCAAAGCCGTCCCGCCTCCGTGCTTGCGGGGTGGCGTCACCGGGGCCGCTGCCGGGGTGTGGCCACGAACGTTCACCGGGTCCGCACGGCCCTGGACCAGGGTCTCGGCGAAGTCGTCACGGGATGGCGTGGGCGTTCGGAGATCGACCGGTGTCGCGGGCGCGGTGGCGTGGCCCGGCGGCGATGTCGACGACGCCCGGCAGCCGCGGCGCGTTGATCGCCGGTGTCCCGCGTCGGAAATTCGAGGATCTCTTCGGCGGTTCCCCGGGAAATCCCGCGTCGGCGTGTATCGAGAACGTCGGCTCCAGCCGCGCGTGATACGCGGGCGCACGCCGTTTCCGCACCCGGCCGGGTCGCCGGAGCGCCGCGCGGTCTCCCGGGAGTGGTCGCACTCGACCGGGGCGGCCGCACTCGACCGGGGGCGGGTCCACCATCCGCGCGTCATTCGGTCCGCGGGCTCGTGTCGCGGGCCAGGGCGGCGATCAACCACTCCGGGGTTGGTGCGCCTGTCGTAGCCCGGCTGTCGAAGCAGGCGGGGGAACAGGTGACGCGGATCCTGACGGGCGGGGCGCACCCACCGGGCCTCGCCGCGTCACCGTCGGCGTGATCAGTTCGGCATCGGCGATCGACGGGCTCGAACCCGACCGTGGAACGCCGCAGCGAGATCTTCGACGGACCGTCGATCCGTGCGCGAAACGCGTTGCGAGGGTGTCCAGGTCAGCGTTCAAGAGCCTTCTGCTCTCGCCGGGGTGGCAACGCCGATCCTGGACACCCTCCGCTCTCACCGACGCGCGCCGCGCCGCGCCGCGTCGAGACCTTGGATCGGTCGTCCGGGCGCGATGCCGGTGACTCGATCCGTTTCCGCAGCCGGTGCCGCGACAGCTGAGCGGCACCCACTGGCGTCGTATCGCAGTGGTCGGACATCTGCTGTCATCAGAGCCCCTCGGTGCGCCTGCGACCCGCACAGCGCGGGGTGCGTGAAACACCATCTCCATGGGGCCTTGGAACGGGCTCTGACCTGCGACAACAGGCGCCAGGTCACCGGTGTCGCGACTAGATGGCTTTCCACACGCCGGTGGGGGCCACCTCCGCCACCCAGTCCGCGAAGTCGCGGGGCTTCCGGTTGAGGGCACGCTCGACGCCGTCGGCCAGCGAGCTGTTCCGGCCGTCGAAGAACTCGGAGATGAGCGTGGCCAGCGGCTCGGCGAACTCGCGCGGGGCACCGTCGTCGACGATGGCGTCGGCGAACTGCTGCCGGGTGATCGGCTCGTAGCGGAGCTCGCGGCCCGTCGCGCGGGCGATCTCGGCGACGCCCTCGGCGAAGGTCCACAGGCGGGGGCCCGTCAGCTCGTAGCGCTCGCCCACGTGGCCGTCCTCGGTGAGGGCCGCCACCACGACGTCGGCGATGTCGTCGGCGTCGATGAACGGGTCGGCGTTGTCACCGGCGGGCAGGGCCAGCACGCCCTGGCGCAGCGGCTCAAGGAACACGCCCTCGTCGAAGTTCTGGTTGAACGAGGCCGGGGCGACGATGGTCCATTCGACCGGGAGGCTCGTCACGGCGTCCTCGCACCGGACGGCCTCGTCCTGGTTGCGGGCGGACAGGAGGACCAGGCGGTCGACACCGGCGTCCACCGCGAGCCGGGCCACGGCGCCGATGGCGTCGCTGGCGCCCGGCCACTCGACCTCGGGGTAGTACATCAGGTAGGCCGACTTGACACCGGTGACGGCACCGGCCCAGGTGGAGGGGTTCTCCCAGTCGAACGGGGGCTCGCCGGTGCGGGAACCGACCCGCACGTTCACGCCTCGCTCGACCAGTCTCTGGGTCACCCGGCGGCCGACTCGACCGGTACCACCGAGGACTAACGTTGTGTGCTCGTTTGTTGTCATGGCTTCAGTTTGAGGGCCACTATTTGGATGGTCCATGGCCGAGATGCCGGAATGCATATCCGGTCGTCTACACTTGGGGAGTGGACGCACTCTCTGGAT
Source organism: Streptosporangium oxazolinicum (assembly GCF_039537505.1). Lineage (NCBI taxonomy): Bacteria > Bacillati > Actinomycetota > Actinomycetes > Streptosporangiales > Streptosporangiaceae > Streptosporangium > Streptosporangium oxazolinicum. The sequence continues at coordinate 244,814 of NZ_BAABAQ010000014.1, read as the reverse complement.
TACTCGAAGGGCCTCGGGCCAGTGGCGCCTTCCTCCTCCGCATCGTGCTGGACCCCCCATGGTCGATCCGGGTCCAGGACAGGTCTCCGCTGTGCCTCGCCGTCATGCTCAGCGGCGAAGCGTGCTTCGAGCCCGACCACGGCAAGCCGGTGTGGCTGCGGCCGGGCGACGTCGCCATCGTCCGCGGGCCGGACCCCTACGTGATGAGCGACGACATCGCGACCCCACCGCAGGTCATCGTGCACCCCGGCCAGCAGTGCCTCTCGCCCGACGGCGTCGAGCTGCGCGAGCGGATGTCGCTGGGGGTGCGCACGTGGGGCAGCGCTCCCGACGGGTCGGTGCAGATGCTGCTCGGCGTGTACGAGGAGGTCGGCGCCGTCGGCCAGCGCCTGCTCGACGTGCTGCCGCCGCTGCTGGTCGTGTCCGAGGACACGTGGGACTCGACGCTCCTCCCGGTGCTGGCCAGCGAGGTCACCAAACAGGGGCCGGCCCAGGGCGTCGTGCTCGACCGCCTGCTCGACCTGCTGCTCATCTCGGTGCTGCGGGTGTGGTTCGACCGGCCCGAGACCGAGGCCCCGGCCTGGTACCAGGCCCACACCCACCCGGTGGCCGGCGAGGCGCTGCGCCTGTTCCACGAGGACCCGGCGAACGACTGGACGCTGGCGCGGGTCGCCGCCGAGGTCGGCGTGTCACGGGCGACGCTGGCCGAGTCCTTCCGCAACGCCGTCGGCACGCCGCCGATGACCTACCTGACCGAGTGGCGCCTCGCCCTCGCCGCCGACCTGCTGCGCCAGTCCGACGCCACGCTGAACGCCGTCGCCCGGCAGGTCGGCTACGGCAGCGGGTTCGCCCTCAGCTCGGCGTTCAAGCGGGTGTACGGCATCAGCCCGCAGGAGCATCGCAGCGCCGCGCTGGCACAGTAGGCGCGGGGTCACCACCCCGGCGTGCGTCGTCCGCCCGACGGCCGAACCGCCCCACGCGGCGGCCGTACGGGCGGACGACACCGAGCGGGGGTGTCCGTTGGTGGACGAATGGTCGTGACGAACCGCGCGAGGACGTTACCGCGGGTTCTCCGGAAGAGCGGACGATCGCGTGCTCTCCTCGCCGCTTTCCCGCACCGCCCCCTAAGCCACGGCTCGCGTGGCCGGCATGATCATGCCGGTGGGTCTCTCCTTCGGCTCGGCCGCCAGCTGACGCTGCATCTGGGATATCTCGGCATGCTTGGCGTCTCGCACCTTGCGGGCGAACACCGCGACCCCCTTGTGCCGCGGGTACCCGTGTCTGATCAGTCGCTGGGACATCATCACCGCCGCCTTGTGGTGCGGGATCATGCCTTTCAGGAACGTCCTGTCCAGCGTGTCGCCCGACAGCTTCGACAGATCACGCATCATCGGCTGGTAGCCGACCCTCGTGGAGCGCCCCGGGTACCACTTGGCCAGCCACGCCTTCATCGTCGCGATCTCGGCGGTCTGCGTGGCCACGATCTCCTCGCCCAGCCGGCGCATTTTCGGTGCGCTGGAGCGCCGAAGCTGCGTCGCGGCGGTGACGGCCTCCCGATCATGGGAGATCATCTGCGTCAGGTAGTCGAACTCGCTGTTCACGGCCTTGTCGTCCACCCATCCCATCGACTGCCCGTCCGAGTCCGCCGGAGCGTGGGGCTGCTGGACCAACGAGATCCGATCCTCGATCGCAGCCGCCACGGTGATGCCCACCGATGCCACGGTCACCATGACTGATCCGAACAGGATCGTCCTTATCTCCGGCCTCATGTCTCCTCCCCGGACAGCGATACGGTTCTCCCCATATGCCAGGATGATTCAGCTCCTATCGGTAAAACCAGGGCTGTTTGGCGCACTGGCTCAGGACCAAAGTCCCTCGGCCGTGCTCTCAAGGCGATCATGAGGCTGTCCCGCCGGGTGAGCGGGGAGGAGCGGCCGCATCCAGGCGGGGCCCGAACGGTCAGCTCACGCGTACACACCCTTGGAGCGGGATCGGCCAGTGCGCGATGTCCGTGTCCGCCGAATCCCGCAGGCTGCGCCGGTAGGCCGCTGGGGGTATGCCGTACGCGGCGCGGAATGCCCGGTTGAAGTGTGATTCGCTGCCGAAACCCCAGCGGGCGGCGACGGCGCGGACCGGCAGGGCGTCCAGTACGGGATCGGCCAGGTCGCGTCGGCAGCGTTCGAGCTGGCGCTGCCGGATCCAGCGCGCGACGCTGAGGTCCTGCTCCTCGAACAGCCTGTGCAGGTGCCGGGTGGAGAGGTGGTGGGCGGAGGCGATCATCGAAGGGGACAGGTCCGCGGTTCCCAGGTTCCGCTCGATGAACGCCTGGATGCGCATGACCATGAGCCCTCGTGAATCGTCCGGCGACATCGCCGCGCGCGCGTCGAGGTCCTGGGTCAGCAGGGTCGCGAGGAGGTCGAGGATGATCGTGGAGATCCGGATCGCCTCCTGGGGCGGGAACGGATCACGTTGCCGGACCAGTTGGAGGAGAAACCCGGACAGCAGCGCGCCGACTCCCTCCCGCGCCGGCAGCCGTACCCCCAGGAGTCGTTCGACCTCGGCGCGGGGGACCGGGAGGACCTCGGAGGGGAACTGCAGGATGATCAGGCTGTCAGCCGGGTTCGCCGGACGTCCGCCCGGGATGGGCCCCCCGAGGCCGCCCGGCATCCAGGCGTGGAAGGGGCGGGAGGTGTCGTACAGCAGCAGTTCCGCCGACCCGAGATCGGCTTCATGGCCTTGCCACCGCGCTCCCGGCCGGGCCCTGAGGGTCAGCGAGAGCTGGTACACGCCGGGGCCGGATTGACAGGTCCGGTGCTGGGCGCGCCGTGCCTCGAATGACGTGCATCGCACCCGTGACAGTCGCGTGATCCCGAGGTCGATGAGTTTCACCTCGGCCCAGAGGTCGTCGGCCTCGTGAGTGGGTCCGCCAAGGGAGATCACCGATTGCGCGACCGCCTCCCGCCAGTTGAGACGCCTACCGGCGGGCAATTCGTAAAGCCGTTTCATGTAAGAAAGCCCCCACCTTCCCGCATTAACGTTCAAGAGATGGCACGCCAAAGGCCGAGAGGGTCGGCGGGCCGTTCCCGGCGACCGGCCACGACGGCGTGTGATCGTTCGGCCGTTGCGACAATGCGTCACCTCCCGCGTCCCCCACCGTCACCCCGTCGCTCCCTCGTCCCCAGCGGATGGGAAAAGGATGCTTCGAGCCTGTATATCTTCGGTATATCGACTTACCGAAACTCTGAATGACCAGCGGCGGGTAACTCCCCGGTTTCGCACCGCGACTCCTCCGCCGTCAGGGAGCGGTACGGGGATGGCTGTCCGCGAGGGCGCCGGGGCACCGAACCCTCTCCTGACCAGGCGATATACAGCCGCTATATACACGGTGGATATGGTCGGCGCATTGTTCCGGCGAATACCGGCCAAGGGGAAACGGACCGTAACCGGCTGTTCTTCCGGCAACAGCCGTGCCGGTCACGTCGCTTACCGATGTTCGGCATCTTCTGGTTTTCATCGGGAACGATTGCGGCCGGTCCGACGAGTCCCGTCGCACGGGAACGCGGGAACGCGCGAAAGCGGGAACGTCGGAAAGCGGGCTGAGCGGTCGTCGCTCGGGTACGTTGGGGTCGATGAACGATCAGCACGCGGAGGTTTCACGGCCGGAGCGTGGCCACCGGCCGAGTGGGCGGACGACGCCCGTGCGACCGGACGCCTCGGGAGACAGGTCGCCGGGCGTGCGCACGGGCCGGTCGCGCGGGAGGCCGATGGTCGCCTCGCTCGTCGGCCTCGTCGTCGCGATCTCCGGCTGCGCCACCTCGCAAAGCGCCGCCTCGCAAGGCTCTGCCGCACAAGACTCCGCCTCGCAAGGTTCCGCCGCGCAAGGCGCCTTACAGGAGGCCGCCCCATCGGCCGTCCCCGGGCAGGGGACGACACCGCCGTCGGAGACGTCACCGGCGAAGGAGTCCGCGCACCAGACGACGCCCGCGGGTCAGGTGCCCGCCCTGCCCTCCCCCGACGCGGCGATCCCCACCGATCCGTCGAGGCTGGCCCGTTCCCTGACCACGACCACCACCGAGCTCCGGCGCGCCATCGACGCCTGGAGGCGCGACGGCGATCCCGGCAGGGGAAGTCCTCCTGAGCCGGTGGTGCTGCTGGCCCTGCACCAGCAGCGCATCTACCGCTACCTGGTCCTCAACCCCAAGGTCGCCTCCCGCACCTACGCCAGGCTGCCGAAGGCCCTTGCCGGGCAGGCGAAGGACAACGTGACGGCCGGCCGGGATCTGCGCTCCCTCGTCCGGCCCATCAGCGGGGCGGTGAAGTTCCGTGTCCAGCCGCCCAAGCCCGCCGACTTCCTGCTCGGCCACTTCCGGCACGCCGAGCGGCGGTTCGGCGTGGAGTGGGAGGTGCTCGCGGCGGTGATGTTCGTCGAGACCAAGTTCGGCCGCGTGCGGTCACCGAGCCACACGGGCGCCAAGGGCCCCATGCAGTTCATGCCGGGAACGTGGGCCGCCTACGGCATGGGCGGCGACATCCAGGACACCCGCGACTCCCTGCTCGCCGCCGCCAACTATCTGCGCGCGTCGGGGGCACCGCGCGACTACCGGCGCGCGCTGTACGCGTACAACCACTCCCAGGCGTACGTCGACGCGGTGTTGCTGCACACGCGCCAGATCAAGCAGGACATCAGAAACTACTACGCCTACTACAACTGGCAGGTGTTCGTGGTCACCACCCGTGGGGACCGCCGCCTCACCGGCCCCTGACCCCACACGGAGGCCGTCCGCACGATCGGGACGTCACCGGGGACGGCGGGCGAGGTACACCAGGGCGGGTGGCAGGTTGCGCCACACCGTCCGGCTGAGCACGACCTCCTCGAACGTCGTACGGAGGTCGCGGAGGTGCTCCCGCGCGGGGGGCGCCCATCGCGTCCAGCGGTAGGCGAACTGGGTGAACACCCCACCGGGGGAGAGCGAACCGGCCACCAGCGGCAGCAACCGCACGCCCTCCACCGGCCGGAACGCCACCCAGGGCAGCCCGCTGACCACGACATCGGCGGACAGGCCGCGTTCGGCCATCAACCGGGGCAGGTCGGCCGCGTGGGCGTGCACGACCTCGACCTCGGGGAAGCGGCGGTCGAGGAGCCCGGCGAGGCGCGGGTTGAGCTCAACGGCCAAATGACGGCCCCTGCCCCCCAGGCGATCCTGGATGACCCGGGTGAACGCCCCGGTGCCCGGCCCCAGCTCCACGATCGTCGGTTCTCCGCGTTCGGGGATCGGCACGACCATCTGCGCGCCGAGCCGTCGCGAGCTCGGAGCGACCGTGGCGGTCAGCAGCGGGGAGCGCAGGAACTCGCGGAGCAGGGAGGTGCCGCCGGAAACGTCGGCGACAGGGCTGGTCGGTCTCACCGTGCGTGCTCCAGGGTCGTGGCTTCCCGTTCTCGCCCGCTCATGCTCTCAACCGTTCGCCTCCCGTCGTCATGTGGCCGGGATGAACAGTGAGGGACATCTCCCGGTCGGCGTCCCCTCTCGCGGGGGGGCTGGAACCGGCTCCGCCCCCGGCCCGCGAGGGGGCCGGGGGCGGAGGCTTCCCTCACCGGGGTGCTGTGCCGGTCAGGGGTTCGACGGGCGCCACATCGGGAGCATCGGCGGGCCGTCGGGCATGAGGATCGGGTCGCCGAGGTCCCGGTAGCCGTGGCGCAGGTAGAGCGCCCGGCTGCGGGTGCTGCTGGCCTCCAGGTACGCGGGTATCCCCGCCTCGTCGAGCCCGCGATGGTACTCCTCGAGCAGCCGGGTCCCCGTCCTCCGCCCCTGGTGCCCGGGGAGCACGGCGAGGAACGCCAGGTAGTGGTGCGGGTCGTGGGGGTGGCGCTTGTCCATCTCCTCCCCCATCCGCTCGATGCGCTCCAGGTGCGGACCGGCGAACGCCTTCACCCGGGCAGCCCGGTCCGGGATCTCGGGAAGCGGCTCGACGCCCTTGTGGAACCACACGGCCACGGCGGACATGTCGGCCGTCGCGTGGACCTCACCGTGGACGAGGGCACTCTCGCTCATCATGGAGAAGAAGGGGGGCATCACCCGGCGGCGGTCATCGTCCGGCGGGATCATCCAGGCCGAGATCTCCTGCTCGTGGAAGGAGGTGGCGATGATCGCGCCGATGGTGTCGGCGGCTCCGGGGGTGTTCCGGACGCGAATGATCTCGGTCATTCGGTCCCTCCCACGGCCGCCTGGGCGCCCAGCCCGATGTTGGAGTACACCTTCGGCCGGTTGGCCCGCAGCCTGAGTCCCCACATGACGCCGAACCCCGCGGCGACGAAGTAGACGGCGGGCATGATCCAGCGGAGCGGGGAGTCGGGGGCCACGCCGAGCACGATGTCGAAGTTGGCCATGACGAGCACGATGACCACGACCAGCAGGACCGAGGAGATTGCTGGGGCGATCCTGGTCCGCCAGGCGTTCTCCTCGTGGGGGTTCTTGGCGAAGAAGACCAGCACGGAGATCGAGGTGGCCGCCAGCATCATGAGCAGCCCCAGGCCGCCGAACGATCCGACGGTGAAGAACAGCTGGACGACCGGGTCCAGGCCGAAGAACGCGTACACGACGATCGTGACCAGCCCGATGACGCTCTGCGCCACCGAGCCGTTGACCGGGGCGCCGGTCCGGGGGGAGGTACGGCCGAAGGTCGCGGGCAGGACCCTCTCCCTGCCGAGGGCGAAGACGTAGCGGGAGATCGTGTTGTGGAAGGCGATCAGCGCGGCGAAGAGGCTCGTCACGAACAGGAGGGAGCCGATGGTGGCGATGGTCGACCCCAGGTGCTGTCCGGCCAGGTTGAACAGGAGGGCCGGGCCCTGCTCCCGCGAGGTCTCGACGATCTTGTCCGAGCCGATCGGCACGGTCATCGCCCAGGACGACAGGGCGTAGAGGCCGGAGATGACGGCGAGCGCGATGTAGGTCGCGATCGGCACCGTGCGCCTCGGGTCCTTGGTCTCCTCGGAGAACACCACCGACGACTCGAAGCCCGCGAAGGATGCGATGCAGATCGCGATCACCGCGCCCAGTGCGGGGCCGAAGAGGCTCCCCGGGGCGAAGACGTCGAGGCTGTAGCCCGAGGCCGCCGGGTTGATCAGGTCCGCGATGTCGAACACGACGACGACGGCTATCTCCGTCAGCAGCAGGACCGACAGGACCTTGCCGTTCACGTCGACCCGCATCAGGCCGAGCACCCCGGTCAGCAGCCAGGCGACCAGCCCGATGACCCACCAGGGCGGGGAGCTTCCGAACCAGTCGGCGATCAGCGGCTCGCCCGCCGAGCCGATCATGCCGTAGAGACCCACCTGGAGCGCGTTGTAGGCCAGCAGCGCGACCCACGCGGTCGCCACCCCCACCGGCCTGCCGAGCCCTTTCGCGGTGTACGCGTAGAACGCCCCGGCGTTGACGACGTGGCGGGCCATCGTCACGTACCCGACGGCGAACAGGCCCAGGATGGCTCCGAGCAGGATGAAGGCCAGCGGAACGCCGGTCACACCGGTCGCGGCGTAGGCGGCGGTCACCGAGCCCGCGATGACGGTCAGCGGTGCCGCCGCCGAGATGACGAAGAACACCACCGACGGCACACCGAGGCGGTCCTGGGCGAGCGCCTCGGAGACGGCGCTGACCCTTCGTTCTGTCACGGACATGGGGGGATCCTTGCGATGGGGGAGGTGGGTTCAGCGGCGGCTGATGACGGAGTCACCTACGGCAGCCTCGGTCTGGGCGATCAGTTCCTGGAGCGGCGCCGGAAGGGTGGCGATCGCGTCGGAGAGGTATTTCGGGTTCTGCTCCCACAGGACGAGCTGGTTGCCGCCGGTCGCGACGAGCAGTCCCAGCAGGACGCGGTCCTGGACGTGGAGTGGCTCACGGCGTTGGATCGCCAGGTTGACGCGTCCGCCGGGCCAGGCCGCGATGTTCACGTCGACCGGCACCCGCCTCCGCGACAGGCGTCTGCCGGGCGGGCGCAGCAGCCCGTCGGCGGTCATCCGGGCGGCCACGTCGGCGAGTGCCGTACGGGCGAGGAAATGCAGCCAGGTCCGGAAGCGGTGCGAGGGTTCGGCGACGATGTGGTCCAGGGCGGTCCTGGTGAGCGCGTCCTCCGGCGGTGTCGCGTCGAGGGCGACGAGCCGTATCTGTCCGGCCGCCAGCCCCACGGTCACCCGTCCGGCGAGCATCAGTTCTCCCAGGACGGCGGCGGCCAGCCCCAGATCGGTCAGGCGGGCGTGAAGCCTCATCCGGCCGGTCGCGTTGTCATGCATGACAAAAAACAGATCGTTGGCCAATCGGGTTCCTGAAAGATCAACTCCAACCACGAACGGCGATCGTATAGCTAAATCATTAAATTTGTCATTACGCGAACAAAGTTCTAGCGCTGGACATAGATCGACTAGACGAAAACCGAATAAACAGACAGATAGCCGACAACCTGGAGCTATGAGGAGAGGCGTTCCGACGACTCCGGCGAATCCAAGAATTTACCTATTTTTGGCCAACCGCAAGCGGGTGCCGGGAAGCGCCCCATCAAGGATCACCGGAGCCGGAACAACCCCGGTCAGGCGACTTCCGAAAGCACGGCCCCGCGAATCCCCACCGGGTTTTGATACGGTCATTTTTGACAGTTTGGGACTGACATAATGCCGCGCGGGCTTCCCTCTCTCCCGCCACGGTGGTAGCGGGCGAGGGCCGCGCCTTCGAAGCCGCCGTCCCAGCCGGAGCGGACGGGCATGTCGAACGCCCGCCCGTGACGGGCCGCGACGGTGTACAGGGCTCCGCCGCTCGTCGCGTAAGCGGGCCTCCGGTGACCGAGAACCCGCGCACGGGGACTTCGGGGTCGTCGGCGGCCGAATACCAGCTCATTCCGGGTCTTCCAGTTTGATCATCAGACGCGTCACCAGCCGGTCCTGTGGCGTGGTGGCGGGGTTGGAGACGTAAACCTCGCGCAGCGGGCCGCCGGGCGTGTGCCCGCGCTCGCCCACCCACGCGAGCAGCGCGTGCACGGTGAGCGGGATCTGGTCGTACGCCCCGATGTGGGTCGCCGACGCGTACCGGCCGCCCGGCAGGACGTCCCGGGACGTCCCCGGGACGTCCTCGGACGTCTCCAGCGCGACGGCCACGGTCACCTCTTCCGCGAGGTCGAGGGGGAACAGGCCGACCAGGAGCCCGTCCGGCGCGCCCGCCGCCGCGAGCAACCGGGCCACACACGCAGAGGTGACGGGGCCGATGCGTTCCAGCGGCGCGGTGTCCCGTACGACGGCCACCCTCCGGGCGGGCTCGCGGACGACGGTCACCTCCGGCCGGGGCAGGCCCTCGGAGAGGATGCGCTCCAGCGCGGCGACATTACGCTCGCGGCGCGCCAGGTCGGCCTCCATGCGGTCGCGTACACCGCCGAGCACGCCCGCCTCGCCGGACAGCACCCGCCCGATCGAGGGCAGGGGGACGTCGAGGGAGCGCAGCAGGCCGATCAGCATCGCGGCGCGTGCCTGGTCCGGCCGGTAGTAGCGGTAGCCGGTGTCCGGATCGACGTGGGCCGGGGTCAGCAGGCCCAGCTCGTCGTAGTGGCGCAGTTGCTTGACGCTGAGCCGGCACAGCCGGGCGAACCGCCCGATCGGCAGGTGTCCCTCGTTCACGTCATCAGCATGGCCCCTCCCGATCTCCCCGTGGGCGCCGGGACCGGTCACGGGACAGCGGGGAGGACCCGGCCGTGTGCCGGGATCGCGGCGTTTCCCGTGATGGGAGACCTGTCCGCAGCGGGCGTGGCCGGGACCCTTGTCGCGGGTCCGGGCCACGCCGGAGTTCTTTCTCGATCGGGGTCGCCGTCACCTCACGGTCAGCGGCGACACCGGTTGTCCCCTGCCACCTCGCGTCGCTCCGACGGCCGTCAGCAGCCCCGGGCGGCGAAGGCCAGGAACTGGGTGACCTCGTCGCTGTCGAAGTTGTCGTCGGAGCCGATCACCAGCGTGCACTCGCCGCCGCGCAGGCGCGGCCCCCAGGCGAGGCTCTCCAGGTTCTGTACCGGTGGCCGCACCGTGCTGAGGTCGGAGACGAGCCGCTTGGAAACCGGGCGGTAGGGGCGTCCGGTGGCCAGGCTGTCGCGGGCCAGCACGTTCGTGGCGCCGCGCAGGTCGATCTCGTACAGCTTGGCCCTGTAGCCGACCCCCTCGATCCAGGAGCGCTCAAGGGCGAGGTGGCGGTTGTCGTCGATCGCGAGGATCTCCGAGACGCCGCTGTCGGACTTGCCGTTCGCCGGGATCGGCGCCGCCGGGAGCTTGTCGATCGGGTAGGCGTACTGGCCGCGCGGGCGTCCGTCGCGGTCCCACACGGTGATGCGGGCCGGGGCGCCCTGGGCGACGGTCGGCGGCGCGCCGTCCTCGTACCTCGGCCCCTCCGTGACGGCCGCGATGGTCCGCTCCGTGGAGGTCAGCCCCTCGAACCCGAGGTTGCGCCGGGGGCCGCTGGTGGTGCCGGTCATCTTCAGGTTGCGGGGAATCCGCAGTTCCCCGAGGTGACGGCCCTCGGTGCCGGTCCAGCTCACCGACAGGTCGGAGACCGGGATGCTGGGATTCTCCGTGTCCGGCCGGTCGCCCTCGTTGGCCCACAGCAGCCTGCGGCTCCACCGGTCGTAGCGGATCGTCTCGGGATCGGCGGACCTGGGCCGCCCGTAGGCCGGGTAGGAGCTCCCGCCGGGACGTCGCAGGGTGGTGACCCCGGTGAGGTTCACCCCGGTGAACGCTCCGGTGACCGGGTTGATGTCGAGACGGCCGGTGTAGAAGCGGGCCGGGTTGTAGCGCCACCGGTCGTCGGAGATGAAGTACCAGGTGCCGGTGCGCGGGTCACGGTCGAGACCGGAGAGGCCGCCGACGGTGGTCCCCCGGAAGCGCATCTTGTGCGGCAGGCGCTGCTCGCCGAGAAAGCGGGTGATCCGGAGCCCCTGCGGCGGAGCCGCGACCTCCGCCGGGGACTGTGCGGCCGCTGTCGAGGGTCGCGCGACCGCCGTCGACGTCTGCGCGCCGACGATCCCGAGGCTGACCGCCGTCGCGAGTGCGGCCGCGAGTGCCGTCATTCTTCGCGAATTGGTCATATGACTCTCCTCTTCCCAGAAATGATCCCGAAAGAACTGGCTGGAATATGAGATCGCGGATTGCCGAGAATTTCCATGAGAATCAACATCTCAATGCCCGTTGGCCGCTCAATGACAGGGCAGAACACATCATTTGTCATGCGTTCACCGCCATTAAGTCGACGATCGGGGCAAGGCACTTCAAAGCCTGCGGGCACGGACGTCAGGGACAGCGCCGTACGAGCAGCTCGCGCCTCGAACGCCCACGCGCACGGGGATCCGGCGGCACCCGCGACCGCCGTGCCCCGGGGCGGGTCCCGCCGGGCGGAACGTGCCCGCACGACGGCGGAGCGCCATTTCCCCGGCGCGTGAATCGCACCGGAATGGATGGCGATCGGCCTGTCATGACACGGAGAGGTCATCGTGACGCACGAAAGCCTATTGCGGGGTTTATTTCTCGATCGCGGTAACGCGTGCACGAATGCAAGACACCGGGGGCGATCCGGCTTACTGGCCTCCTTGTCCAGATTCAGGGAGTTAAGGGTGGCTTCCAGCGTGAGGGGTACGTTCGAGGGGACGCCGACAACTCCGCCGGGTCTACTCCATACGGGCACCTGGACGGCGAAAACATGGCGAATATCAAACACACGTACGAGCCGCACCTGCGGATCTCCGGTCAGCCCCGCGACCTGACGCCGCGCCCGCACGGCTCCAGGCTCACCGAGAACGGGCCCCGGGTCACTGAAACGGCCGGGCGGACACCTCACACCATGCCGGTGAATTTCGGCAGCGCGGTTTTTGCCGGGTTCTGTCCTTACCAGTCCGGTAGAGGGGTGAATCTGTGAGATTGAGAGAAGACCGGAAACGGGCCCGCACCGGATCCGGTGGCCGGTGAACACGGCCCCGGCGAAGGCGAACCCAATGAAGACGGACCCGGTGAAGACGGACCCGGTGAAGACGGACCCGGTGAAGACGGACCCGGTGAAGACGGCATCAGCGAAAACGGCCCAGCCGGAGACGGCCCGACCGGAGGCGGCTCACCCGGCGTCGCGGGTGACCCCGCTGAGGGTGGCCCTGCTGGGGCCGATCGCCTGGCGTACGCCGCCGCGCCACTACGGGCCGTGGGAGCAGGTCACCGGCCTGCTCGCCGAGGGACTGACCGCCAGGGGTGTCGACGTGACGCTCTTCGCCACCCTCGACTCGATCACCTCGGGGACGCTCGACGGGGTCTGCCCCACCGGGTACGCCGAGGATCCGTCCCTCGACGGCCGGGTGTGGGAGGCGATGCACGTCGCGCACGCGCTGGGGCGTTCCGCCGACTTCGACCTCGTCCACAGCCATCTCGACTGGCTGCCCCTGGCCTTCGCGGACCACTGCCGCGCCCCGCTGCTCACCACGGTCCACGGGTTCTCCGGGGCGGGGATCCTGCCCGCCTACGCCCGTGCCCGGTCGGCCTACGTCTCCATCTCCGACGCCGACCGCTCCCCCGAGCTCGACTACGTCGCCACGGTCCACCACGGCATCGACCTGGGCCTCCTGCCCTTCGACCCCCGTGGCGGCCGGGGGCTGGTCGTCTTCGGCCGGGTCCATCCCGACAAGGGGACGCACGCGGCGATCGAGATCGCGCGGCGGGCCGGGCTGCCGCTGACCGTCTGCGGGATCGTCCAGGACCGGGACTACTTCGAGGAGCGGGTCGCCCCGCACGTCGACGGCGAGCGGGTCAGGTTCCTCGGCTCGGTCGGGCCCGAGCGGCGCGCGGAGATCCTCGGCGGAAGCGCGGCCCTGCTGCATCCCGTCGCGTTCGACGAGCCCTTCGGCCTGTCGGTGGTCGAGTCGATGGCCTGCGGCACCCCCGTGGTCGCCTACCGGCGCGGGTCGATGGCCGAGGTCGTGGACCCGGGGGTGACGGGCTTCCTGGTGGACACCGTGGAGGAGGCGGTCTCCGCGGTTTCGCGCGTCGGAACGATCGACCGGGCGGGTTGCCGTGCCCAGGCCGAACACAGATTCGGCGTGGACAGAATGGTGACCAACTATTTACGCATCTACCGCGACATAGTGGACCGAGCGTAATCCCCTGATACTGTCGGAGTGACGTAGCCCCCGCGATCCTTCTGCGGGGTCGCGGCAGCCGGGCCCCGACGAGGACGGCCCCCGGCGCCAGGCTTCGGTTCCATCCGTCATCACGCTGACCGATGGACGTCGTCACCGCGTGAGGTCCGCGTCCGTGAGCCGGAGCGGCCGATGACCGGAAGGCTTGGCAGTTGGCCCGTACATATGGATTTCTCAGCACCCACCCGCCCACACAGTGCGGGCTGGCCACCTTCAACTCCGCCCTGGCCGCCCACCTCACCGAGGGGGGCACCCGCGGCGGGATCGTCCGCGTCACCACGGACGCCGACGACGAACGCCCCGCGCCCGGGGTCGTGCACACCTGGGCACCCGGGAGGAACGAGAGCTGGAAGGCGGCGGCCTCCGCCCTGGAACGGTTCGACGTCGCGGTGATCCAGCACGAGTACGGCATCTACCCCGGCACCGACGGCCAGGACGTCCTGCCGCTGCTGCGGCATCTCACGGTGCCCAGCATCGTGGTCCTGCACACCGTGCTGACCCGGCCGACCCTCCGGCAGCGAAGGCTGCTCGAACAGATCGTGGACGCCGCCGGCGCGGTGGTCACCATGACCGGTACCGCCCGCGACCGGCTGCTCGCGGGCTACCACGTCAACGCTGCCAAGGTGTCCGTCATCCCGCACGGCGCCGCCGACCACATGCGCGTCCCGGCCGAGCGCCGCCCCCGGCCGCACCTGCTCACCTGGGGGCTGATCGGCCCCGGCAAGGGCATCGAGTGGGCGTTGCGGGCGCTCGCCCTGCTGGGGGACCTCTCGCCCTCGCCCACGTACACGATCGCGGGCAAGACCCACCCCAAGGTGCTCGAACAGCACGGGGAGGCCTACCGCACCCGGCTGCAGCGGATGGGGGCGCGGCTCGGCGTGTCCGGCTCCGTGCGGTACGACCCGGTCTACCGCGATCAGGCCTCGCTGATCCGGCTGGTCCGTTCGGCCGACGTGGTCGTGCTGCCGTACGACTCGCACGAGCAGGTCACCTCCGGCGTCCTGATCGAGGCGGTGGCGGCCGGGGTCCCGGTCGTCGCCACGTCCTTCCCGCACGCCGTGGAACTGCTCACCGACGGGCCCGGCCTGCTCGTACCCCACGAGGACCCCGCGGCGCTCGCCTCGGCCGTACGCCGGATCCTCACCGAGCCCGGTCTGGCCGAGGACCTCGGGAACCGTACCCACGCCCTGGTCCCGACCCTGCTGTGGCCCGCCGTCGCGGCGCGCTACGAGGACCTCGCCCGGGGCCTCCTCGCCGGACGCCCGGCACCCGTGGCGGTGGCCCTGCCGTGACCCCCGCCCCCCACGCGCCCCCCTCGGTCGCCTCCGCCGTGCCCGGCTTCGGGCACCTGGCACGGCTGAGCGACGACACCGGCCTGTTCGAGCACGCCCGGCACGCCGTCGTCCGCCGCCAGCACGGCTACTGCACCGACGACGTCGCCCGCGGGCTCGTCGTGACCAGCCGCGAACCGGCGCCGACCCTCCGGGTCCGGCGGCTCGCGGAGTGCTACCTGGCCTTCCTCACGCACGCGCAGGACGGCTCCGGCGCGTTCCACAACCGTCTCTCCCACGACCGGCGCTGGACCGACGAACCCGGCCTCGGCGACTGGTGGGGACGGGCGCTGTGGGGCCTGGGCACCGCGGCGGCCCGCAACCCCGCCCCGTGGATCCGCGACGAGGCCCTGATCTCCTTCGCCCTCGGCGCCACCAGGCGGTCCCCGCACCCGCGCGCCATGGCGTTCGCCGGGCTCGGCGCGGCGGAGGTCCTGCGCGTCCTGCCGGGCGACGCCCCGGCCAAGGCCCTGCTCGCGGACGCCGCCCTCGCGGTCGGCGTCCCCTCCGCCGATCCGGACTGGCCGTGGCCGCAGCCGCGGTTGACGTACGCCAACGCCGCCCTCGCCGAGGTGCTCATCGCGGCGGGCCACCTCGGCGGGGACACCGCGATGCTCGCCGACGGCCTGCGGATGCTGACCTGGCTCCGCGACATCCAGACCAGGGACGGGCGGCTGTCCGTCGTACCCGTCGCCGGGTGGCGGCGGCACGCGCCGCGGGACCGCTACGACCAGCAGCCGATCGAGGTCGCCGCGCTCGCCGACGCCTGCGCCACCGCGGGCGCCGTCACCGGCGACCCCTCCTGGCGGGCGGGGGTGTGGCAGGCGTCGGCGTGGTTCCAGGGCGCCAACGACCGGGGGACGGCCATGTGGGACATCGCGACCGGAGGGGGTTACGACGGCCTCACCCGGGACGGCCCCAACCTGAACCAGGGCGCGGAGTCGACCCTCGCGCTCATCTCCACCCTGCAGCAGGCCGAACGCCTGACGAGCGAACGGAGTGAGGTCCTCTGAGGGCATCGTGCCCTGGTCACGCAACCGATCGGGATGATGTCATGGATGTCATGGACGTCATGACGGGATACGGCGTGACCCCCACCCGGCGTCGCGGGCCGCCCGCGCCCCCCGGAGGGCGCCGCGCCTCCGCCGTCTCGGCCGCGCGTCCCGGGAGACACCGCGTCTTCGCCGTCTCGGCCGCGCGTCCCGGGAGGCACCGCGTCCCGGCCGCGAGATCGGCGGACGAGGTGCCATGACCGTCCGGGACCTGGCCACCCGGCTCGACCAGAGCCTCGCCCCCGACCCGCGAAGGGTGATCGTCAAGCTGTTCGTGCCCGGCGAGGACGCCGCCGTGGCGCGCGGCCGGGCCTCCGCCCTGATCGAGCGCGTCACGCTCCTCGGCCATGACGAGACCGCCGCGCTGCTGGAGGAGACGCTGCGGGGGTTCGGCGACCGGCACCGCGACCTCGCGACGACCTTCCTGCACCACTACGACCTGGTCCGCGACCGGGTTCCGAGCCACCTCGACCTGCGGCCTGCGGCCCGTCTCCTGGTCGGCGCCTATTTCAGCCACGAGTACGCGGTGGAGGGCGCCGCGCTGTGCAACCCCTCGATGGTCGCCCACCCCGACCAGTCCGGCCTGAGCCCGGGACGGCTGCGCGCGGTGATCAGCACGCGGCAGATCGGCGAGGGCCACCTGTCGTCCATCGGCTTCGCCACGGCGGTGCTCGGCCCCGGTGACGAGCTCGTCGTCGCCGACCGCTCGGGACCGCTGACCACCGGCTCCCGGCACGGCGTCCTCCACCGGCGCGACCTGTTCGCCGCCGCGCTCGCCGACGAGGACCGGGACGACGAGGTCTCCGCCACCGTGCTGGGCTCGCTGCCGGAGCTCTTCGGCGACGATGACTTCGAGCGGGCGGTCGCCCGGCTCCCCGCCGACCTGCTCGCCCGTACCACCACGCACGGCACCGTGGAGGAGCTGCGCCGGGCGACGGCCTCCGACTACGCCGTGACCTTCCCCGCCGACGTCCCCCTTGAGCGGCGGGTGCTCTGGCCCGCCACCGCGGCCGAGAGCAACGGGATGGAGGACGCCCGTTTTGTGAGGTTTGTCGACGAGGACGGCACGCCTTCGTACCGCGCCACCTACACCGCCTACGACGGGCGGCACATCCGCTCGCGCATGCTCACCAGCGACGACCTGCGCACCTTCGAGGTCACCCCGCTGCGCGGGCCCGCCGCCGCCAACAAGGGGATGGCGCTGTTCCCGCGCCCGGTGGGCGGGCGCCAGCTGGCGCTGTGCCGCTCCGACGGCGAGACCATCGGCCTGACCTCCCTCGGCGAGGACAGCAGGTGGCGGCGGCCGGTGCCGCTGCACACCCCCCGCAGCGGCTGGGAGCTGGTCCAGGTCGGCAACTGCGGCTCCCCTCTGGAGACCGAGTCGGGCTGGCTCGTCCTGACCCACGGCGTCGGCCCGATGCGCCGCTACGCCATCGGCGCGCTGCTGCTCGACCTGGACGAGCCGCACCGCGTCGTCGCCGAGCTCCCGGGTACGCTCCTCACCCCCGGCGACACCGAGCGCGAGGGGTACGTGCCCAACGTCGTGTACTCCTGCGGCGGCCTGCTGCACGCGGACGCCCTCTGGTTGCCGTACGGGGCGAGCGACGCCCGGATCGGGTTCGCCCGCGTGGCCCTCGCCACCCTTCTGGGGGCGATGCGGTCCCCGCCGGGAGCCGGGTGAGTCATTCATCCGGAGCACCCGGATGAGGACGCGCGCTCTCCCGCTCCGGGAGGCTCTTCACGAGAACCCCGCGGATCCGGCCACGGTTCCCGGGCGGCGCTGGCCTCACCAGCACATGACGGCGGCCTGGCCGGGTCCCCAGCAGGAGTGCACCCGCGCGCGGAGGACGTAGCGGCGGTCCCTGAGCAGATGGACGCGGAGCGACGCGTTGCGCGGGTGCCCTCCGTCGTCGTCGCCCGCCAGGTAGCGCAGGTCACCGCCGACCTCCTCGAACAGCACCAGCACCGTGTCGCACTCGCCGAAGACACCGACGGTGTAGTCACGGGTCGCGCGAGGGGCGATCACGAAGTCGCGCTGCTCCCCCGTCTCGGTGCCGAGCGGGGCGGAGCGGAACGGCGACAGCTCGGGCGGCTCGGCGCCCGGAAGTGGGTACCAGCGCCGGGCGAACGCGGCGTCGAGCTCGGAGACGGTGCCCGGCGGCGCGATCCCCGCCCGGTAACACGGGGGCTCCAGGATGAGCCCCGGGCCGAACCGGTATCCCATGACGGAGAGCGGGTCCCACACCGGGCCGTTCGTCTCGCTCTCGTCGAGCCTGCGGATGACGTTGTGGAACGTCCGCGACCTCGGCCAGAGGTTCGGCGGCCCCGCGAGGTCCTCGTAGACGGCCTCCTCGTCCCAGAGGATGCCCGAGTACGGGCTCTGGTGCTCGTGGACCATGCCGATGACGTGGCCGATCTGGTGCAGCACGGCGCCCCGGCCGTGCGGCCCGGTGAGATCCCAGCCGAAGTTCACCGTGCGGGAGGCGGTCCCGACGCGGAGCGCGTCGCGTCCCACGGCCGACCACGATCCGGCGTCCCGCCGGAACCCGATCCGCACCTCCGCCTCGGTACGGTCGGCGACCTCGGCGAACTCCAGCCCGATGCCGAGATCCTTCCACTCCTGGAAACCCCGGCGCACGGCCTCGCGCTGCTCTCCGTCATACCGCCCGCCGTCCCCCTGCCCGCCGTCACGTTGCCGGCTCAGGAAGCAGTAGTGCAGGACCGTACCGTTCAGCCACGCCCGCCGCCCCGAGAGCAGGGCCTCGCGCCGCCTTCCCTCAAGCCCGTCCGGCGGCGTGTGGGCGGGGTACGGCGGGAGCGAGCAGTGCCGGACGCGGGTGTCGTCCGCCCTCATCGGCATTCCCGCGGCCTGGAGACCCCCGCCTTCGGGCATGGTGAGGAGATCAAGGAAACCGTGTCCACATGCCACGAGACTGGAGATGGAATCCCGGGCGCGCATGAGTAGGGGGTACTCAATTCCACGTGTATCAAGGACGGGCGGCCCGGCTCATACCGCTGTGAGAAACCCACGGTCCCCCTGGCCGTTCACGGCCAGGACTGAGGAACTCGATCTCGTACGGCGACACCTGGCGGCCGGTCGCCGGGGCGTCGTCGTGACCGGCGCGGCGGGGAGCGGCAGAAGCCGCCTGGTCGCCGAGGCCGTCCCCGAGGCTGTGACCGAGCCGCTCCACGCGCGGATCACCGGAACGCCCGGCATCCAGCACATCCCGCTCGCCGCCTTCGCCCCTCTCCTTTCCCGTCCCCCGCGCCTCGCGGAGCTCTCCACCTCCCCGGGGCCGGCCCCGTACCTCACGAAATCCTCCCCGCGCCCCACGGGGCTCCTCTGCCCACCGGACCCCGTCGAGGCGCTGGACGGGGTGCGCGTGCTCGTCGTGGACGACGCCCACCTCCTCGACGACTCCTCGGCCGCGCTCGTCCTCCGTCTGGCGCTCAGGGGACGCACCCGCCTGCTCGTCACGGTCAGGGAGGGCGAGCCCGTCCCGGAGGACGTCTCCAGGCTCTGGGAGGAGAACCTCCTGCCGCGCATGGCACTGGCCCCTCTGACGGAGAGCGAGTGCGGCGAGCTGCTGTCCCGGGCGGTGGGCGGCTACGTGGACACCCTCACCGTCCGGCGCCTGCACCGGGCGAGCCGCGGCGACCTGCGGCTCCTGCGCGAGCTGGTCGTCGCCGTCCACGCAGGGGGAGACCTGAGCCACGTGTCGGGCACGTGGACCTGGCGCGGGACTCCTCCGGTGACGGCGCGCGTCAGGGAGCTGGTGGAGGACACGATCCGCGACGTCGGCGGGGAGGAGCGGAGGGCACTGGAACTCATCGCGTCCGGCGGGCCCCTCAAGCTCACCACGCCCGGCGGATCCCCGAAGCCCAACGCGTCCGGCGGGCCGCTGGACGCGGACACGGGCACGGGCACGGACGCGGGCACGGACGCGGACACGGGCACGGACACGGGCACGGGCACGGGCACGGGCACGGACGCGGCGGGCGCCGGGGTGGCCTTCGCCGTCCTCGAACGGCTGCGGGCGAAGGGGCTGGTCACCGTGGACGACCGGCTGTCGATCCGGCTCGCCCACCCGCTGCACGGCCCGGTGCTCCGGGCCGCCGCGAAGCGCCCTCGGACGGGCGGGCCGTCCGGCGCGCGACGGCGCCCCCGGGCCACGGCGCTGGAGGCCGAGTGCGAGGAGCTGGCCGTACGCGCGTACGCGGGAAGGCTCTCGGGGATCCCGCGCGGCATCGGCGAGCGGATGGCCGAGGAGGACACCGGCTGGGACGAGCCCGCGATGCCGGAGTTCTGCGCGCGGCGGGCCCGGGTCGCCCGGCTTCGCGGGGAGACCCGCGAGGCCATCGCCTGGAGCCGCGAGGGGCTGCGCCGCGCCCCCCACCACCGCGGCTGCCTGGCCGAACTCGCCCACGCCTCCGCCTACATCGGCGACCTGACGACGGCGTGGCAGGCCCTGTCGCGCGGTCCGGCCCCCGGCGGGGACGTACGAACGCGCGTGTGGCCCGCCCCCCAGGACCGCCCCCCGGCACCCCCGATACGCCCGGCACCTCCCGCACGCCCGGCACGCCCGCTGCTCGCGGTGGCCCCGGGGGACACGTCGTCGTGGGCCCTCGCCACCGAGCGGGCGCGGACCTGGACGCTCGCCGCCGAGGGGGACCTCGACGGTGCCCTGCGGTCCGCGCTGCGCGCCGCCGGAGACGGCCCGCTCGAAGACGACCTCTTCGCCCTGCACGACGTGGTGCGGCTCGGTACCCCCGAGCTGGTCGTCGGACGGCTCGGGGAGCTGGCCGACCGCACGGAGGGGGACCTCGCCGCCCTGCTGGCGTGGCACGCCCGTGCGCTGGCCGGGCGCGACGGGGAGGCCCTGGACAAGGTGGCGCGGGGTCTCGCCGACCTCGGCCTGGTACTGCACGCGGCGGAGGCGTTCGCGCACGCGGCCCTCGTCCACGACGACCGGCGTGCCTCGCAGTCCTCCAGGAACCGGGCCTCCACGCTGGCGGGCGCCTGCCAGGGGGCCCGCAGCTCCGCCCTGGTCAACCTCGCGCTGCCGAAACTGACCGCACGCCAGCGGCAGATCGTCAGCCTCGCGGCGGCGGGCCTGACCAACCGGCAGATCGCCGAGCAGCTCACGGTGTCGATCCGTACGGTGGCCAACCACCTGTGCGACGCCTACGCGCGGCTCGGCAGCAGCGACCGCGCCGGCCTGGGAAGGCTCTTCACCGTCGGCTGACACAACTCACCATCGGCTGACGCACCTCACCGGCGTCCGGCACGACGATTCCGCCCGGCCGGGGGCCTCAGGCCCCGCCGATGGCGGAGAAGGACCAGCCGGTCGCCCGGTTGAGGTCGTCGCCGGGCATCGCCAGCCGCGCGTCGCGCAGGGCCTCGGCCATGCTCAGGCCGCGCCGCAG
This sequence comes from Streptosporangium oxazolinicum, assembly GCF_039537505.1. Taxonomy (NCBI): domain Bacteria; kingdom Bacillati; phylum Actinomycetota; class Actinomycetes; order Streptosporangiales; family Streptosporangiaceae; genus Streptosporangium; species Streptosporangium oxazolinicum. Next base: position 223,813 of record NZ_BAABAQ010000014.1, on the reverse strand, counting down.
CCCCTCGTGCAGGGCGAGCATCAGCGGCACCACGGCCTCGTCGTCGACGGGCGACGAACTCGCCACGATCCCGGCCGTGCCCAGCGGCAGCAGCGCCGTGGCGAGGCCGAGCAGCTCGTTCGCGCCGACCGGCTGCAGCCTGCCGGAGTCGCAGCTGGACAGGACGATCCGGTACGGGGCACTGTGCAGCCGTTCGAGGTCGTGCACCGTGAGCGGGCCGTCGTCCATCCTCAGGGAGGAGAACATCGGGCTGTCGGAGCGGAAGGTGCCGTGCGCGGCGATGTGGGCGAGCCTGCTGCCGTCGAGCGCCGCGAGCACGGCCGGGGCGACCGCGGTCCCGGACTCCAGCACGGTCGCCTCCCCGTACCGCGCGGCCAGGAGCGGGACCTCGGCACCGCCGGTCGCCAGCCCCGGCCCCCTGACCAGCACGACCCGCTCCGTGGACGGCGACGGCTCGATCCGCCGGGCGCGGAGCCAGGCGCTCGCGGACGGCGACACGCTCAGCACCCGCTCGCCCAGCACCGGCAGCAGCGCCCAGGGGACGCCGTGCAGCCTGCCCGGTGGTACGACGACCACGGGGCCGTCCCCGAGGTGGCGCACGGCGGGGCCGAGCAGCGACTCCTGGAGGCGGCGCCCGCCCGCCTCCAGGACGGGCAACCTGCCCTCCGAGCCCCCGTACGCGATGCGTCTGAGACCGGCGCGGGCGTGGTCGGCGTCGATCGCCGCGTCGGCGAGCTGCCCCGCGGCGAACCTGCGCACCCTGCCCCGGCCGCAGAGCACGACGTGCAGCTCGCCGTCGACGGCGACGATCTCGATCAGCCACCCGTCGCCCAGCCCGTCGAGCAGCGGACCCGCGTCGAAGCGGTGCCCGTCGAAGCCGCCCGCGCTGCGGGTGCGGAGCGTCCGGGCCCGGATCTCCTTCTCCAGCCGCCGCTGCTCGCGTTCCAGCGCGGGGACCGGCGCGCCTCCCGGCCGTGCCGTCTCGACCCGGCTGCTGATCTCGCGGAAAGCCGTCACGTCGCGCAGCAGTTCGGGATCGTCCGGGGGCCGGGTGGGCGGGACCGCGAGCACGGTGGCGCGCCAGCGTTCGCTCCAGCCGAGGAACCGGCGGGGGCTCCCCCCGGCGAGGGTCGCCCGCTGCGCGAGCACGGCCAGCTCGGCCCCCTGCGCGGTGGCCCGCGCCCGCAGCTCCGAGGCGCCCAGGGTCATCCTGTGCTCGTCCAGCAGGTCGAGCCCCCGGCGGCAGGCGTCCAGCACGCCGCGCGTACGCCCCGCCGCGGCCGCCCTGAGCGCCTGCGCCACCCAGCCGTCCACGCGGGCGAAGGCGGGCCCGCGCGCCCTGGTCCTGGCGGCGGCGGCCAGGTGGCGTTCCGCGTCGGCCTCCCAGCCGAGGGCGAGGGCGGTGCGCCCGGCCAGCAGCGAGGCCTGGACCGCCTCGGGGGAACGCAGCTCCGCCAGCCGTACCGCGACCTCGGCGGCGTCGCGCACCGAGCGGCCGGAGACCTGACCCGCCGCGAACCTGGCCTGGACCAGCACCAGCCGGGCGTGGGCCTGCCACCAGTCGCGGCGCTGGCTGGAGAACAGCCGGATGGCCGTGCTCGCGCGGGCGATCGCCGCGTGCGGCTCCCCCGCCGCGATCGCGGCCCGCGCGGCGATCAGGAGGAGCTCGGCGCTGCGGGTCGTCTGCCCGCCCATCCGGTTCAGCTGCTCCGTGGCGGCGTCGGCCTCCTCCAGCGCCTCGCGCGCCAGCCCTGCCGCCAGGAGCACCCCGCACCGCCGGATGTGCAGGACGAACATGGGCGTGCCGAGGGCCTCGTACCGGCTCGCGGCCTCGTCGAAGAGATGAAGCGCCGCGGGGAGGTCACCGGACCGGAACGCCGCCAGCCCCCGGCTCTCCACGGCGTCGGCCTTGTCGTGCTCCTGGTCGGTGGTGTCCCACAGCTGCTCGGCGGCGACGAAGTCGGCCTCGGCCCGCTCGACGGATCCCATGGCCAGGTGGACGGTCGCCCTGAGCGTGAGCGCCCGCGCGGTCCAGATCGTGTCCTGGGCCCGGCGCAGGGTGGGAATGGCCCGCCGCAGGTCGTCGAGCGCCTCGCGGTGCCCCCCGAGCACCCACCAGGCGTAGCCTCTGCGGAACAGCACGCGGGCCCCGGTGACCCCGCTGCCCCTCTCGACGGCCGCCTCCAGCGCGGCCATCCCCTGCCTGGTACGGCCCGCGTGGATGAGGGCGGCTCCCAGGGTCGCCAGCACGTCCGCCTCGCGGTTCGGGAAACCGGATTTGGCGGCCAGGGCGCGGGCCTGCCGGAGGTGGCCGATCGCCACCACGAGGTCGCCGAAGTCGCGCTGCCAGATGCCGATCACCTGGTGGGCGACGGAGGCGTCGTGCGGGGAGGGGGACGCCGACAGCACGGCCCTCGCCCCGGCCAGCGCGTCCGCGGGGCGGGCGAACACCAGGGGCAGGAGATCGAGAGGGTCTCCCGCGAGCGGCGGGAGCCGCGAGCTTCCCCCGGTCACGGATCGATGTTAGACGTGGTGTGTTCAGGGCGTCCATGCCGAGGAGCCCTCCGAGGACGACCCCCGCTCCCGTCCGCACCGGGAAACTCGCCCGGGGGTGTATCAGCGAGGCGTCCGGTGGCTCTTAACCCGGGGCGACGCCAGGACATCTCTGAGACAAGGATGGCGAATATGGCACCAGACAGGTTCCAGGAGCAGTTCGACCAGATCCAGGACGCCATGGGAGAGGACATCGTGCTCGCGGCGGGGTTCGAGGGCTCCCAGCCCATGTACCTCTACCAGAAGGGCTACGTTCTCGCCCGAGCCGAGGACGCCGGAGAGGTCGTCCGCACGGTCCGGGACGCGTTCTACCGGGAACGCGGGGGCAACCAGACCGAGATCGTGAGGGCGGAGGAGGAGGAAAGTCCGGGCGGCGTGCTCAGGATCCGGGTCGGGGAGCCGGACAGGAGCGAGCGCTACGGCGACCGGGACGTGTCGGACGCGTTGAGGGCCGTCGAGGACCTGGAGCGTGACAACAACCGCCGCATGGTGTCCAGGAACCACATCGTGTCCATCGCGGTGAACTGCTGCCCCGGCGACGAGCCGGTGCCGGTGTCCCGGTGCGAGCCGCCCAACCCGGCGGTGGCCGAGCCCTACGGCCAGGAGGGCACGCCGGTGTCCGTCCTCGTCGTCGACACCGGCCTGGTGGAGAACTACAGGTCGCACCCGTGGATGCACCGCGTCGAGGGCGACGGCAAGGAGGTCGAACTCGACAAGGAGGGCATCCTCAAGCAGTACGTCGGGCACGGCACCTTCATCGCCGGGCTGGTCAGCGCCGTCGCGCCCAACACCGACGTCACGGTGCACGGGACACTCGTCGACGCGGGCGCCATCTCCGAGAAGGACCTGGGTGACAAGCTGCTCGGGGGAATGCTGCCGGCGGGGAGGTGGCCCGACATCATCAGCCTGTCCGCGGGGACGCCGAGCATGCACTCGGAGACGCTCCTGGGGCTCGAACGCTTCATGGACACGCTGATGACCCACCCCGAGACGCTGCTCGTGGCGGCAGCGGGAAACAACGGCAACGACGTGAGGTTCTGGCCCGCGGCCTACTCCGACCACCCCGGCTACGCCGGTGCCGTCGTGTCGGTGGGGGCACTGCGGAAGGACGGCGCGGACCGCGCCTGCTTCAGCAACCACGGGCCGTGGGTGACGACGTACGCACCCGGTGAGCGCCTGGTCAGCGCCTTCACCGCGGTGGACCCCACTCCCGTGGTGTACGACTACCAGCACTCCACCTTCTCCCACTGCCGGTACGGCTTCCAGTACGACTGCACCTGCCAGTTCCCCCCGCACCGGGGCGAGCTCACCGAGAGGATGAAGGAGTCGCCGACCGCGATCCGCGACCGTGTCGTGTTCGACGGCCTGGCGGAGTGGAGCGGCACCTCCTTCTCCACGCCCCTGGTGGTCGGCATGATCGCCAACTACATGACGCGGAACACGGGGATCGACTCCCGGGAGGCCGCCAGAAGACTGCTGGACGAGACCTCCGTCGGCATACTGCGGAGCGTTCCCACCCCGGCCCTCATTCCCGCCACCTGGACACCTCAGAGCGTGCAAAGTGTTCCGGTCACTCGCTGAAAACCAGTGCGGGCGCATCGGCCCTCCGACGTACGATGACAGTCCCGAAAGCAAGGGGACGTCACCGTGGATCGAGACTCGATCGGCATCCTCTTCCGCGCCGCGGTGGAGGGGGACGACGCCGCCGCGTGGAAATCCCTGGTGGAGGGCCTCAGCCCCCTCGTGTGGTCCGTCGTGCGCGCCCACGGGCTGAGGGACGCGGACGCGCAGGAGGTCTACCAGACGACCTGGTTCCGGCTCGCCCAGAACCTCACGCGGATCCGCGAGCCCGACAGGGTCGGCGCGTGGCTGGCCAGCACCGCGCGGAACGAGTGCGTCAAGGTGATCAGGGCCGCCCGGCGGGTCTCGCCGAGCGGCGACGCGGAGATGTTCGACCGCGTCGCCGACGACCGCACGCCGGAGCAGGCGCTCATCGACTCGGAGGACGCCGCGAGAGAGCGGGAGCGGGCGCGGGCGGCCTGGCAGGCATTCCAGGAGCTCGGTGAGAGCTGCCAGCGGTTGCTGCGCCTGCTCACGGCCTCGCCGCCGTTCAGCTACCAGGAGGTGTCGGCGACACTCGGCATCGCCGTCGGGAGCATCGGGCCGATCAGACAGCGCTGCCTGCGACGGCTGCGCGTCCTGCTGGGCAGGCGGGGTTTCCAGTGAGCGACGACGAGCTGGAGGCGGAGCTGCGCCGCGCCATCGAGCTGTTCGATCCCGTTCCCTCGCATCTCCAGCAGATCGCGGTCGAGGCCTTCACGCTGCGCACGCTCGACGCCGAGCTGGCCGAGCTGGTCTTCGACTCCCTGAGCGGGCCCTCGCAGGTGCGGGGTGAGGGGCAGCCGCGCATGCTGACCTTCCAGGGCGCCGGGCTCACCGTCGACCTGGAGGTCACCGTGACCGCCACCGGCGGCCGGGTGGTGGGCCAGCTGATGCCGCCGCGCCACCTGGAGGTCGAGGTCCTCGGGGGCCATCCGGTCACGCTGGCGGCCGACGACCTGGGCAGGTTCATCTACGAGGACGTTCCCCCCGGGCCGTTCAGCCTCCGCTGCCGTCTCGGGGACGCGACGGTCGTCACCGAGTGGATCACCGTCTGACGGCGGCTCACCCGGCGCCCGAAGCTTTTGCGGCTTTTGGATCGCGTGTCGCGGGGCGGCACGCGTACGGCCGGGTGGGGGCGGCTCCCGGCGTGCGCCCGTCCGTGGCACCGCCATGCCGGTCCCCGGGTTTCGGTGCCCGGGTGGGGGTAATCGGCCTGGTAGACGAAGGGGGAGCCATGAACGACCGCCAGATCGTGTCCGAGCCGATGAACGAGAACGACGTCGTGGACCTGCTGGTGCGCCAGCACGCGACGATCAGGGATTTGTTCGACGAGGTCGAGGAGGCCCCCACCGGGGTACGGCGGAGCGATGCCTTCCAGCGCCTCGTACGGATGCTGGCCGTGCACGAGGCCGCCGAGGAGAAAGTCGTGCATCCCTACGCGCGCCTCAAGATCGAGGACGGGAACGAGGTGGTCGACGAACGCCTCGCCGAGGAGAAGGAGGCGAAGCAACTGCTCGCCGACCTGGAGACCCTGGGCACCGAGCATCCCGGGTTCTCCGGGCGTCTCCAGATGTTGCGGGCGGCGGTGCTGGCCCACGCCCGCGCCGAGGAGCGCTACGAGTTCGCCCGGTTGCGCGCCCGGACGAGCGTGGCCGAGCGCCGGGCCATGGCGGCCGGGGTGAGAGCGGCCGAGGCGCTGGCACCGACCCACCCGCACCCGGGTACGGAGTCGATGGTCATGAACCTGCTGTTCGGGCCGCCCCTGGCGATCGTGGACCGGACCCGCGACGCGATCCGCCAGGCCATGCGCGGGCAGGGCGGCTGAGGTACGCCCCTCCTCCGCCGCCCTCGTCGGTGGCGGTCGACCGCGAGACCGGGGGGCGGGCTCGGGGGTGGGGCCGGGGCCAGGGCCGGAGGGCGTGGTCAGGGCCAGGACTGGGGGCCGTGGCCAGGGCCAGGACTGGGGGCCGTGGCCAGGGCCAGGACTGGGGGCCGTGGCCAGGGCCAGGACTGGGGGCCGTGGCCGGGGCCAGGACTGAGGCTGAGGCCAGGGCCAGGGGGCGTGGCCAGGGTTGGGGCTGGGGGCCGGGGGGCCGGAGGCCGTGGCCGGAAGCCGGGGTTGGTGCCGGGGTCGGTTATGACCCCGTCGCCGCGCCCGCCTCCCGCAGCGACGAGGTGCCACGACGCCAGTGGCTCATGACGTGCTCGGCGAAGAGCCGGTCCAGGGTCAGCGCGCAGGCCGCCCCGTACAGGACATCACCGGCCCGCGAGGGGTGTCGCGTCGCGAATTCGCCGCACATGTCGTACGCGGCGACCTGCTCGTGCGCAGCGATCTGCTCATGCGTGGCGACCTGTTCGTGGACGACGGCCTGCTCGTGGACAGCGCGTTGCTCGCGCGCGGTGACCTGCTCGTGGACGGCGTCGGCGCGTACGTGCTCGTCGCGGAACCGGCTCGCCGCCTCGTCCCCGCCCAGCCCGCGCAGGCCCAGGGAGCAGAGGCGGTTGGGCGCCGAGGAGGTCATCTCGAACGCCGCCAGGTGGCCCAGCAGCGCTCCGAGGTGGCGCCGGTGCAGCCCGAACAACGACATCGTGTTGGAGATCGCCAGTGTGATCGCCGGGACCCGCTCCAGGTAGGCGCCGTAGGAGTCGTCCATGCCCAGCTCGCGCATGGTGGGCCGGAACAGGTCGGCACCCCCGCCGCCGTACGCGTCCGCCTGGATCTCCACCGGCGCCGCCTTGGAAGCACCGCTCAGGCGGGGAATCGCCAGGGTGTACGGGTCGGCATCCTTGAGGTGGTGGATCGACCGGTGCGCGACGAACTCGCGGAACTGCGCGAGGTCGGCCTGCCGCTGGAGGAACCCCGCCAGGTCGGGCCCGTCGACGGCGTCGGCCACCAGCTCGGCCAGGACCTGTCGCGTCTGCTCGGGCCGGAAGGCGGGCGGGTACGGTACGGCCCGCGCCAGCCCCTCCTCGAAGCGCGCCTCCAGGATCTCCCGTACCTCCAGCAGGGAGGGGTTCCACTCCCACCGGTCGTCCACGCCCTCGAAGCCCCGGTGGTGCAGCTCGTAACAGACGAAGAGCGCCAGCTGTACGTCCTCGTCCATGAGGACCGGACCCGCGAAACGGGCCGGGAACGACAGGAGCGGGAGCGAGAGGAGGCCGAAGCGGTGCGGCGGGCGTGCCAGCCGTTCGAAGAGCAGGGAGGTGATCGGTCCCCGCACGGCGGGCAGCGCCGGAGCCCTGCCGGGAACCCCCGGGTCCTTGGAGTCTTTGGGGTTCGGGAGGCTCCGCTTCGAGCGCGATGGAGGCGATGGGGGCGATGGGGGCGATGACGAGGACGGGGACGGGGACGGCGGGAATCCGGGGAGTTCCGAGGGCGCCGGGAAACCGGAGGCCGCCAGGCGCCCGTCCGCGCCCCCGGGTGGATCCTTCACCGTGATGCCGTCGTCGTGGACGTCGGCGATGCGCCGCCCGTAGTGAGCGGACGCGTCGAACCCGCGCGTCATGCGTCCCCCCGTTCGATGACCCCAGACCGATCCGATGCCCGCCCCGGAGCCCGCGAAACGCCGCCAAGATCATTGCTTTCTCCCAATGAACTGCGGAAACAGCTAAATACTCAGATATTCCAGGGGTCCTGGAGGTACCCCTGCCGTCCGATCGGAGGGGACCGCACCCGGGGTCATCGCGCGAGAGGAGAATGGAGGACTGATGAGAGTCGGGATCCTGGGGCCGCTGCGCGTGGACGGCGGGCCGCCACACGCGCACGGCACCGAGATCCATGGCGCGCGGCTGCGGATCCTGCTGGTGAGGCTCGCTCTCGACCCCGGCCGCGTGGTCACCGCCGAGCGGCTGATCGACGACCTGTGGCCGGAGGGATCACCCGATCACCCGTCGAACGCGCTGCAGTCACTGGTCTCCAGGATCCGCCGCCGGTTGCCCGGCGCGGTCGCGTCCCATCCCGCCGGTTACCTCCTCGACCTGCCGCGCGAGGGGGTCGACGCCTGGGCCTTCGAGCGGCTGGCCGCCGAGGGCCGTACCGCATCGGGCGATCCCGTCGCGGCGGGGTCCCTGCTGCGCGAGGCGCTGTCCCTCTGGCGCGGCCCGGCTCTCGCCGACGCGTCCGCCCTGCCCTTCGCCGCCGCTCCCGCCACCCGCCTGGAGGAACTGCGCCTGTCGGCGCTGCTGGCCCGCTTCGACACCGACCTGGCCCTGGGACGCGGCCCGGTGGCGGAGCTGGAGGAGGCGGTCGCGGCGCATCCGCTCCGCGAGCCCTTCCACACCCGGCTCGTGCTGGCCCTGCTCACCGAGGGACGCCGTACGGAGGCGCTGGCGGCGTACGAACGGATCAGGCTGCGCCTCGCCGAGGACCTCGGCATGGACCCCGGCCCCGAGCTGCGCGCCGCGCACCTGACCGCCCTGCGCGGTGGATCTCCCCATACGACACCCGGATCCCGGGAGGCCGTCGCGGGCACCCCCGGCCTCGCGGGCGCGCGATCCCCGCGTTCCCCGGAGCGCGGGGAATCCCGGGAGCGCGGGGATCGCGCCGCGCACCGGGACGGCGAGGAGCACCGGAAGCGTGGGGATCGTGTCGAGCACCGGGACAATCTGCCCGCGCGGCTGACGAGTTTCGTCGGCAGGCGGGCGGAGCCGGACCGGCTCGGGGAGTTGCTCGGGAACGCACGGCTGGTCACCCTCACCGGGCCCGGCGGAGTGGGCAAGACCAGGCTGGCGATCGAGACCGCCGCGTCCCTCGACGTTCCGGACGGGGTCTGGCTGGTGGAACTGGCCCCGCTCTCGCACCCGTCCGGTGTGGCGGCGGCCGTGCAGGCCGCCCTGAGCGGGAGTGGCCTCCTGGCGGACCACCCCGCCGCGCCGTGGACCGGAGCGGAGGTCGGGAGCACCTCGGATGAAGGCGAAGCGGGTCCCTCGGGCACCCTCGGCGACACCGGTTCCGCGAGCGCACCCGGCCGCGCGGAAGGCCCGGCGGACGAGACCGGTTCCGCGAACGCACCCGGCCACGGGGAAAGCCCGGCAAACGACACCGGTTCCGCGAGCGCACCCAGCCAGGAGAAAGGCCCGGCAGACGAAACCGGCTCCGCGAGCGCCCCCGGCCGCAAGGAAAGCCCGGCAGGCGAGACCGGCCACCGGGGGGAGCCGGAAGGACACGTGGGCACCCCCGGCCGTCCGCCCCGTCCGCCCCACGGGGAGAACGGCCCCCTGGAACGGCTGGCCGTCGCACTCCGCGGCAGGGCTCCGGTGCTGGTCCTGGACAACTGCGAGCACGTGATCGACGAGGCCGCGCGGGTCGCCGACCGGTTGCTCGCCGCCTCCGGCGGGTTGCGGATCCTCGCCACGAGCCGGGAGCCCCTGGACATCACCGGGGAGAGCCTGTACCCGGTGCTTCCCCTCGGCCTCCCCGCGCCGGGCGCGAGCCTGGAGGACGCGCTGGCGTGCCCGGCGGTGACGCTGTTCGGGGACCGCGCGGCGGCGGCGCTGCCGGGCCTGCGCGTCGACGCCGACACGGTGGCCGACGTCGTACGGATCTGCCGGGAGCTCGACGGCATCCCGCTGGCGATCGAGCTGGTGGCGGCCCGGCTGCGTTCCCTCGGTGTCGGGCAGCTCGCCGACATGATCGGTGACCGGCTGGCGTTCCGCGGGAGCCGTACCGCACAGCCGAGGCACCGCACGCTACGGGCGGTGATCGACTGGAGCTGGGACCTGCTGAGCCCCGGCGAGCGTACGCTCCTGCGCCGGATGTCGGTGTTCTCCGGTGGCGCGACCGCGGACGCGGTGCGGCGGATCTGCGGGTACGGCGTGGACGTGATCACGTCCCTCGCCGACAGGTCCCTGCTCTCGGTCGTACCGGCGCCCCGGGCGGGCGGGGAGGTCCGCTACCGCCTGCTGGAAACTCTGCGCCGGTACGCCGCGGAGAAGCTGGAGGAGGCGGGCGAGACCGGCCGGACGCGGGCCGGGCACGCCCGCTACTTCGTCGGGCTGGCCGAGGCGGAGGAGCCGTCGCTGCGGACCGGTGACCAGCTGCGCGCGCTCGCGGCGCTCGACGTCGAGCAGGGCAACCTGGACTCCGCGCTCGACCACGCGATCTCGTCGGGAGACGGCGACTCCGCCCTTCGAATGATCATGTCCAGGCTGTGGTACTGGATGATGCGGGGTGGTCGCGGGGAGGCCGGGGCATGGGCGTCGGCGGTGCTGGCGGCCGTCGGCGACGAGCCGCCTCCCGGGCGGGAGACGGCGCACGCGCTGTGCGTACTGGCGGCTCTCCCCGGTACGCCGACGGGCGATCCACCCGCCGCGCTGTCGCGGGCCCTGGGGACGTTGCGGGAGTCGGACCACCCCGTGGCACTGGGGTCGTGGGCGATCGCGAACGGCTACCCGGTCGGGACGGCGGAGGCCCACCGGCAGGCGCTGGCCTCGGTCGAGAGGTTCGGCGGCCACCCCGTCCCGTGGACGAGGGCGACCGCGCGGCTGATGGGCGGGATCGTCGAGTTCGAGTACGGGCGGGCGGGGGCGGCACGGGCCGAGGGGCTCCTGTGGCCCGCGGTGGACGACTACCGCCTGACCGGTGACCGGTGGGGGCTGTCGATGGCCTTCTACTGGCTGTCGCTGGTGGCGGAGAATCGCGGCGACACGGCCGGTGCCCTGTCGCTGCTGGAGGAGGCCGTGGCACCGGCCACGGAGATCGGCGGCCTGGAGGCGGTCCCCGGGCCGATCATGGTGCGGGTACGGCTCTGTCAGCTCCGTCTCCGCACGGGGGACCTCGCCGGGGTGGAGGCGGAGCTGGCCCGGGTGGAGGCGACGGTGAGCCGTACCGAGGACCCGATCGCGACCGCCCGCGTCCGGCACGTCCAGGGAGAGCTGGCCCTCCGGCGGGGGGACCCCGAGCGGGCCGGATCCCTGCTCGCCAAGGCGCTGGACCTGCTGCGAGGCCAGGCCATGGCCTCCCCGCAGCTGGTGGCGCTGATCAACGTGGGGATCGCCCGGGTGCACCGGGCACGTGGCGAACCGGACCGCGCCCGCTCCCCGCTGCGCCGCGCGCTGGAGTCGGTCGCCCCGAGTGGTGACGAGACGGTACGCGCGTCGGTTCTGGAGGAGGTCGCCGAGTGGCACGCCTCGACCGGTGACCTGGAGAGCGCGGCCGTACTCCTCGGGACGGCGCTCACGCTGCGCGGAATCGACCGGACGGCCGACCCCGCCGTCCGCGCGCTGGCCGCCCGAGCCGCCGAGGCGCTCGGCGAGGACCGCCACCGGGCGGCGCGCGCCCGTGGCGCCGCCCTGCGCGCGCCCGAGTCGTTCGCCCTGGAGGGGCTCGGCCGCGCGCCGCGATGACAGCGCGCCCACCGCGGGCCGCCCGTCCCGGAGACACCGGGAGGTTCGAGTACGGGCCACCGCGACACGACGCCACCACCGCGAGCCGTGGCGGTGACACCACTGCTCAGCCGTGGGCGTCGTGGCGACGCTCACCCCTGAGTCGTTCGCGGGCGTCGCGGCGACGCTCAACCCTTAGCCGTCGCGGACATCGTGGCGACGCTCACCCCTGAGCCAGCGCGGGCACAGTGGCCCCGCTCACCCCTGAGCCGTCGTGACGACACCCGCGAGGTAGTCCTCAAGGCCGTCCTCGCCGCCGTGGTAGCCGACGTAGCCGTCGGGGCGGACGAGCACCAGGCCCCGCCCGTAGTGGCGGTGGATCCGGCCCTCGACGTCGAGCAGGTCACCGGGCCCGCCCGGCTCGTCTCCCCGGAGCACGGTGTGCGCGCGCACCGTGGGTCCGTACGCCGCGTTGATCTCCTTGACGAGCGCGGCGTGGGCCGTACCGACGGCGAGGAGGGTGAAGTGGGGTCCGCGCAGGACGTCGAAAAGGCGGCCCGTGCCCAGTACCGCGTCCGGGACGCGCTCGCCGCCGCGATCGCCGACGGACAGCGAGCCGTCCCGGTAACCGAGCAGGAGCTGCCGCGTCTCGTCGCCCCGGGTGTGCGCGTCCCGCTCCCCCGCCTCCGCGCGGCGGTGGAGCCTGGTACTGATGCCGAGCACGTCCGCCGCCACCGGGAGCCGCTCCTCCTCGTAGGTGTCGAGCAGCCGCCCGGGAGCGCCGTCGAGGACGGCCGCGAGCTTCCAGCCGAGGTTGTAGGCGTCCTGCACGCCGGTGTTGAGACCCTGGCCGCCCGCCGGGGAGTGCACGTGCGCGGCGTCCCCCGCCAGGAAGACGCGGCCCGCGCGGAACCGTTCCGCCATGCGGATGTTCACCCGGTAGAGCGACATCCAGGAGACGCCGGTGAAGCGGACGTCCGTCCGCCCCGACCCCTCGTCGAAGATCTTCTGGAAGGACTCGGGGGACAGCTCGGGCGTCTCCCCGGTGACCGGCGCGGTGAACTGGAAGACGTCGGTGCCCGGGAGCGGGCAGAGCGCGACGCGCATCGTGCCGGTGGCCATGTCGGCCCAGACGTGCCAGTACTCGCGGTCGAGGTCGGGGGTCTCGACGTCGCCGATGAGCATGCGCTCGGTCTCGAACGTCTCGCCCTCGAAGCCGACGGACAGATGCCCGCGCACGAAGCTGCGCCCGCCGTCCGCGCCGACGAGATAGGCACACCGTACCCGCTCGACACCGCGCCCCCCGGCCCCGGCCCTGGTCCCAGAACCGGAACCGGAACCGGAACCGAACTCAGGGCCAGACCCGGGATCGAGGCCCCGCCCGGTGAGGGTGACCGTGACCCCGTCCTCGTCCTGCTCGAACCCCGTCACCTCGACGCCGAACTCGACCCGCCGCCCCAGCTCGGCGAGCCGGTCGCGCAGGATCCGCTCGACCCGCCACTGCGGCTGCATGAGGACCATCGGGTACGGTACCTCGGCGTCCGGTTCCCTGACCTCGTGCATGCGGCCCTCCCAGACCACCTGGTCCCCCCGGTAGGCGCGCATGGCCGGGTAGACCTCGCCGGTGGCGAGAACCTCCTCGATGACACCGAGGTCGTCGAAGACCTCCTGCGTACGCGGTTGGATGCCCTTCCCGCGCGACCCGACGGCGGGTTCGGGCGACCTCTCCACGATCCTGACGTCCACCCCGCGCCGGGCCAGCTCGACGGCGAGCGTGAGCCCGGTCGGCCCCGCGCCGACGACGAGCACCTGGGTCCGGTTCATCGTTGCCTCCTCGTTGATCGGTTGACCAGGAGGCGAGCATGCCGGGGGGCGCTGCCAGATCGCTGTCAGCGCCCTGCCGTCGCCCTGAGCGCGCTGTCGCGGCGGGCCTCGATCGCCTCCAGGCCCACCTGGTCGTCGGGGAGGGCGTCGGGCATCTCGGTGTCGAGCCGTACCAGCCGCCTGACCCGCAGCGACCCGGCGACGACCAGCACCATCCCGAGGGCGCAGACCAGGTAGAGCAGTCCAATGCCCCGGCCGGGTCCCACCCCGATGACCGTGCCGACCGTCGAGACGAGCGGGCCGCCGGGGACGAGCAGCGGGTCGAGCAGGGCGGCGCCCAGCGGGGCCACCAGTCCCATGCCGATCGGCAGGGTCGACCAGGCGACCAGGGTGTTCAGCGCGAAGACCCTGCCGTGGTAGCGGTGCGGCACCTTGATCTGGACGATCGTGGTGTAGATCGAGTTCATGACCGTCAGGAAGAAGGTCAGCGCGAACGCGCCGATCCCGATCGTCACCAGCGACGGGCTGATGCCGACGACCACGCTTCCCACGGCCATGGCGAGCGTGGCGACCAGTACCCCTCGGAAGCGCCGCTTGGGAGGGCCGCCCCACAGTGCCATGGTGAGCCCGCCGAGCAGTACGCCGAGGCCGCTCACCACCGAGACGCGGCTGACGTCGGCGAGCGTCGCGAAGGAAAGTACCAGCGGGGACACCAGCAGCAGGAGCGGCGACAGGAAGATGTTGAGCACCGCGAAGAAGCCGAGCATCGAGCGCAGGCCCCGCTCGTTCCAGGTGTAGGTGAACCCCTTGGCGATCTCGGTGGTCAGCGGCTCCCTCGGCCGCCACGGCAGCGTGCCGGGGAAGCGGACGAAAAGCACGACGGCGATCGCGAAGACGTAGCTGGCGACGTCGATGGCGACGATGCCGCCCAGCCCGATCCAGGCCAGCAGACCGGCGGCGATCAGCGGCACGACCAGCTGCGCCACCCCGCCCGCCATCTGGGTGACGCCGATCGCGTGGCCGAGGTAGTGCTTGGGGACGAGCTGCGGGACCGCGGAGTTGTAGGCCAGCCGCTGGAAGCTGCTCGCGACCGACAGCGAGATGACCAGCAGGTAGATGTGCCAGAGCTGGAGATCACCGAACAGGATGATCCCGGCGAGCACCGCCTGGATGGCGGCCGAGGCGCAGTCGGCCAGCAGGATCACCCGCCGCCGGTCGCCCCGGTCCACGATCGCACCGGCCAGCGGCGAGATCAGCAGCCCGGCGAGGTTGAGCACGGCCAGGATGGAGAACTGTGTCACCGATCCGGAGTCGATCAGCACCGTGAGCGGCAGCGCCCACCCGACGAGCGCGGAGCCGATCATGGATATCTGCTGGCCCGCGGAGAAGGTGAGGAAACGCCCCATGCTGGGCTGCACGGTGTCCTTCTCCGCCTTCGGGTCCGACGTCCTGGCGACCCCGTGGACCCACCAGGTGTCGTCGGGCCCGCGTTCCGGTGGCGCGTCCAGCCGGTCGTGGACCTGGAGGATCCCGGCCAGCTCCTCGGCGCGGTAACGGAGGAAGAAGTGCCCGCCCTCGTCGAGGACGACCAGGGCCGCGGTGTCGGCGATGAAGTGCCACTCCCTGAACCGCTCCTCGTAGAAGTCGGTCGCCGGGTCGCGCTCACCGATCACCGAGACGACCGGGGCGCGCAGCCGGACGCGGTCGGGGGTGTCGAACAGGTCGGTGAAGTACTTCTCGGCCGCCTTGCCGTCGTGGCGCATCGTCCGGACGATCCGGTCGGCCACCCCCGGGTCGAGCTCCTCCAGGTCGACACCCCGGGCCTTGAGCCAGTTGATGTCGCCCTGGCTGCGGCGCAGGCTCTCGAACTCCCCGATGCGCGACAGGGTACGCATCAGGCCGCGGGGACGGGCGAAGGGGAAGATGGCCCCGATGTAGACGGCCTCGACCTCGCGTCCAGCCGCCTCCACCCGCCTGGCCAGCTCGGTGGCGAGACCCGCGCCGACCCCGCAGTGACCGTAGATCACGACAGGGCCCTCGACGGTCCGCAGAATCTCCTCGGTGCAGCGCCTGGCGACCTCGTCGAACTCCTCGGGCTCCTCGTCCAGCCCGACGTCGTTGCCCGGGATCGCGACGGCGTAGAGCGCCTGGTCCTCGGGAAGCGCGTCGGCGAGCGGCTGGTAGACGATCGCGCTGCCCGAGCCGTACGGGACACAGACGTAGCTGCGCGTCACCGTACGGCGGGGGGTGAGCCGCTGGAGCAGCGGACGGGCCCCTCCGCCGCCGGGGCCGCCGACGAACCCGGCCAGCTCCCGTACGGTCCGGAAGGAGAACAGGTCCACCAGGCCGACCTGGAGGCTGCCCTCGGGCAGGGCCCTGCGCAGCTTGGCCACGACCTGGATGGCGAGCAACGAGTTGCCGCCCAGGTCGAAGAAGTCGTCGCCCGCGCCGACGCGCTCCACCGAGAGCACCTGCTCCCAGACGGCGGCGATCGCCCGCTCGGCGTCGTTCTCCGGCTCGACGTACTCGGCGGCGCCGGGGCTCTCCGGGACCGGCAGGGTCTTGCGGTCCAGCTTGCCGTTCGGCGTGAGCGGCAGCGCGTCCAGGGTGACGAACATCGAGGGGACCATGTAGTCGGGCAGGGTCGCGCCGAGGGCGACCCGCACCCGGGCGATCTCCGGTGGCTCGTCCGCGACGAGGTAGGCGACGAGCCGCCGGTCCCCCGGCACGTCCTCCCTGACGATCACCGCGGCGTCGCGCACCCCCGCGCGCTCCCGCAGCGCCGCCTCGATCTCTCCCAGCTCGATCCGCAGGCCGTGCAGCTTGACCTGGTCGTCGAGGCGGCCGAGGAACTCGATCGTGCCGTCGGGCAGCCACCGGGCGGCGTCGCCGGTCCGGTAGACGCGGTCGTCGCCGAGGGGGAAGAACCGCTCGGCGGTGAGCTCGGGCCGCCGGTGGTAGCCGAGGGCGACGCCGACCCCGCCGATGTGCAGCTCACCGGGTACGCCCACCGGGACCGGGCGGCGACGCGGGTCGAGCACGTGGAGCGTGATGTTCTGGATCGGCGCGCCGATCGGCACGCTCGTCCTGCCCGCGAGCGCCTCGGCGGTGCAGTGCCAGGAGGAGACGTCGACGGCGGCCTCGGTGGGGCCGTAGAGGTTGTGCAGCTCGGCGCCCGGCAGGGTCTCAAGGCAGCGCAGGGCCAGGTCGACCGGGAGTTCCTCACCGCTGCAGATGACGCGCCGCAGTGAGGTCAGGTCCCGTACGCCGTCCTCCGACAGGAAGATCCCCAGCATCGAGGGGACGAAGTGCGTCGTGGTGACGCCCTCCGAGGCGACCAGGTCGCGCAGGTAGGCCGGGTCGCGGTGCCCGCCCGGCTCGGCCAGCACCATCCTGGCGCCGGTCGTGAGCGGCCAGAAGAACTCCCAGACCGATACGTCGAACCCGGCGGGCGTCTTCTGCAGGACGACGTCGTCCGAGGTCAGGCCGTAGCGCTTCTGCATCCAGTCGAGGCGGTTGACGATGCCGCGGTGACTGTTCGGCACGCCCTTCGGCCTGCCCGTCGAGCCGGAGGTGTAGATCATGTACGCCGCCGCACCCGGCTCGTGCGCGCCACCCGGCCCGTCCACACCTCCCGGTCCGTCCACACCTCCCGGTCCGTCCGCGGCCCAGACGATGGGGTCGTCCAGTACGAGGACGGTGGCGTCGTGCCCGGCCAGCCGGTCCGCCAGGTGCCGCTGGGTCAGCACCATGGCGGCGCCCGCGTCGGAGAGCATGAAGGCGAGCCGGTCGGCGGGATAGTCGGGGTCGAGCGGTACGTAGGCCGCCCCCGTCTTGAGCACGCCCAGCAGCCCGGCCACCAGCTCCGCCGACCGCTCCGCGCAGACCGCGACCAGCGATCCCGGCCCCGCCCCGGAGCCGCGCAGCACGCGGGCCACCCCGGCGGCCCGCTCGTCGAGCTCCCGGTAGGTCAGCGACTCGCCCCTGAAGGTGACCGCGGGGGCGTCGGGGCTCCGCGCCACCTGGGCCTCGACGAGGCCGTGCAGCGTCGCCCCGGAGGGGAAGTCGGCCGCGGTGGCGTTCCACTCCTCGGTGAGAAGGCGGCGCTCGGCCTCCCCCAGTGGCTCCAGCTCGCTCACCGGGACGCCCGGCCGGGCGACGGCGTCCCGGAGGAGGTTCTCCAAGTGCCCGGCCATTCGTTCGACGGTCGCCGCGTCGAACAGCGCGGTCCGGTAGGTGAAGGTGGCGGTCATGCCGCCGTCGGCGGTGGGGACCAGGTAGAGCTCGATGTCGTAGCGCGCCGAGCCCGGCGCCATCGCGAAGTCCTCGGCCGCCAGGTCACCGGCGGCGCCCCCGGCGACGGCGAAGTCGTGCATGGAGAAGAGCGCGTCGGCCAGCGGCTGCCTGCTCGGGTCCCGGGGCACGTCGAGCGCCTCGACCAGCCGCGTGAAGGGCAGCTCCTGGTGGTCGAGGGCGTCGACCACCACGTCACGGGTACGGGTGACGAGGTCGGCGAAGCCGGGGTCGCCGTCGAGACGGGCGCGGAGCACGAGGGTGTTGACGAACATGCCGACCACGTCGTCCAGCCCGTCCCTGGTCCGCCCGGCGACCGGCGTGCCGACGGCGAGGTCGCCCCGGCCGCAGTAGCGGGCGAGCAACACCTGGAAGGCGGCGAGCAGGGTCATGAAGCGGGTCGCGCCGCGCTCGGCGCCCAGCCCGGTCAGAGCGGTGACCAGCTCGGGGTCGAGCCGGTGGACGTGGGAGGCGCCGTCGACGGTCAGCCGGGGCGGGCGGGGCCGGTCCGAGGGCAGCTCGGCGCGGGGCAGCCCGGCCAGTTCCCCGCGCCAGAAGGCCAGCTCGCGCTCGAACGACCGCTCACGCTGCCAGAGCGCGAAGTCCCCGTACCGGACGGCGGGCGCGGCGGGGGCGTCTCCCCGGTACAGCGCGAGGAGGTCGGCGAAGAGCAGCTGCGTCGACCTGCCGTCGGCGGCGATGTGGTGGACGAACAGCGCCAGGACGTGCTCGTCGTCCGCGATCCTGATCAGGGTGGCGCGCAGCAGCGGCCCCTCGGCCAGGTCCAGCGGCTTGGCGCTCTCCGCGCCGATCAGCTCGGCGGCCTCCGCGTCCGTGGTGGCCTCGGCCAGGCGCAGCGGCACCGGCGCGGCCGGGACGACGTGGACCGCGGGCCGCCCGTCCTCCGTCGCGGGGAAGCGGTGGCGCAGGCTCTCGTGCCGGTCCGGCAACGTGGCCAGCAGGTCGCGCAGCCGGTCGATGTCGAGCGGGCCGCGCAGCCGCACCGCGACCGGGAGGGTGTAGGTGGAGGTGCCCGGGGTGAAGTGCTCCATGAACCACAGGGGTTCCTGGACCGGGGAGAGCGGCGGAGGCGTGCCCTCGGGCCTGCGTGGGATCTCGGGGCGTTCGGTGCCGGCGGCCTCGCCCCGCAACCTGCGCCTGAGCAGGTCCCGCCTGGCATCGGACAGATCGGCGACGGACATGGCCTCATCCCCCTGTGACGATGTCTCCGCGGGTACGCCGGGACGGCGCGGCGCCGGGGTGAGGGGGCGCGACGCGCTCACGATGAATCCACAGAAACCATCGGACGCGCACCCCAGTGTGCGCAGAACAGGAGAGAAGGTATCCCAAGGAAATCAACGACTCCACCAAGGTCCACTGGCCACTTCCGGCAGCGGAAAAGGGGTGACGGCCCCCACCACGATCCGGTGAAAACACCGATGAGGACATGACGCCCCGGCGCATGGGAACAGGGAAGCTCTGGCCTCCCGGCAATGACGCCCCGGCACGCGGGAACGCGAGGAAGCTCCGGTCTCCCGGTACGGGAAGGTACGGTCAGCTCATGTCCGAGCGCAGCATGCCGCACGACCTCGCCGCCTGGGCGTGCCCCCACGGGCAGGACGCTCGCCGGGGTTGCACGGCCTGCTACGAGGAGTCCAGTGACGCCGACGCGTCTGGTCCCTTCTGGGAGGTCGCCGCGTGGTTCACCACCTCGCGGCCGATCCCGATCAGGACGCTCCAGGACGCGCACCACCACGGCCGCCATTTCGCCCTCGACCAGCCGTCCACGCCGCTGGTCTACCTTCTGACCGGTCACGCCCGCGCCGGCGACAGCGTGCAGGCGATCGCGGGCGTCGTCGGCTTCCTGCTGCACAACCGGCACGTGGTGGCGGACTTCACCGTGACCGAGACCCGCGCCACCCGCCGCTCGCCCGGCACCGCCGCCGCGCCCAACGCGACCCGCCAGACCGACACGTGGCTCCAGGACCAGCGCCACCCCGACGGACGCGCACAGTAGGAACGCCACCCGGCCACCCCGACGGACGCGCACAGTAGGAACGCCACCCGGCCACCCCGACGGACGCGCACAGTAGGAACGCCACCCGGCCACCCCGACGGACGCGCACAAGAGGAGCGGCGCCACACCCCGACGGACGCGTACGGGGGGAACGCCACCGCCGCGCCACGGACGACGAACGCGGTGACCGCCCGATCCTCTGTAACGCACGCGCCTTCCCCCGCCACGGACGACAAGGGACGGCGACCGCCACGCCTCTCGGCGAGGGATGTGCCGCCGCGCCGCGGATGACAAGGTACGGCGGCAGTCCCTAAGCTCGACAACACCATTGTCGAAGCGTCGAACCGGGAGGCGATCGTGGCGTCCGATCCTCCGGGCTTCGAGCTCCCGCTCCGGCTCTTCCTCGGCTTCCGGGTGCTCATCGACGAGCTCCACGCGGAGCTCGCCCGCCAGGGGCACCCGGACATGCGGCCGATGCACGGCTTCGTCCTACAGGCGATCGGCCCCGAGGGCACCACAGCCGTGGAACTCGGCCGACGGCTGGGCGTCTCCAAACAGGCGGCGGGCAAGACGGTCGACACCCTGGAGCACCTGGGCTACGTCGAGCGCGGCTCCGACCCCGCCGACGCCCGCCGCAAGATCGTGCGGCTCACCGAGCGGGGCGTCGACAGCCTCGTCCGATCGGCGCGTATCTTCGAGGACCTGCGCGCGGGCTGGGCGAGGACCCTCGGCGAGGACCGCCTGCGCGCCCTGGAGTCCGACCTGCGCGCCGTGACCCCGGAGGACGTCTTCCGCCTCGACGTCCCCGGCTGGTTCGGCGGCCACTGACCGTTCGCCGTCTGGTGCGGTGTCCACCCACGTTCACCGGGTTCGACGGCGCGTCGCTTCAGAGATGCATCCGGACCGGGGTCGGCCCTGGAAGCCCGGCCAACGTTCATGGCCGGCGCATCAGAGGACGTCGAAGTACACGCGGACGGTGGTCCCTTCCCCCCCGGTGTGGACGCGGACCAGGTCGCCGAGGAGGTTGGTCACGAGCAGTCCCCGCGAGCCCCGCTGCCGGGAGTCGGCCGGGCGGCGTCCCGCGAGGGGATCGGCGATGTGGCCGGAGTCGCTGACGTCGAAGACGACCCGGCGGCCCTCCGTCCAGATCCGTACGACTCCGGAGCCGCCTCCGTGTTCGAGACTGTTGGCGGCCAGCTCGCTGGCGATCAGCCGCAGGTCCTCCAGGCGTTCCCCCGACAGGCCCGTCCGCCCGGCGTACCGGACGGCGAAGGCGCGCACCCGCCACAGGTCGTCACCGCCGAAGGGGAGGACCTCGGCGTCCAGCGGCTCGGGCAACGGCCCGCCGCACTCGCTGATGACGCGTTCCGGCGCGTAACCGGCGCTGACACGCGACCCCGAGCCGTCCACGAGGACGGGATGGGCCGCCTCGGCGAGCCCGATGATCCCGGCGCCCAGCCCGTCGGCGTCGTACGGGCACAGGATGGTGGCGTCCCGCCCCGAGAAGGCGAGGTTGATCAGCGCCTCGTGCTGCAGGCACGCGTCGTGCTCCGCCGACGACCGGTCCGGCCAGACCGGCTCGCCGACGACGCGGATCCTGCGCCCCGGGTGAAGGTCGGCGAAGGTCCACATGACGGCGGGGATGATGCGCCCGGGGTTGCGGCCGACCTCCTCCATGTCGAGGAAACGCACCTCGGCCGCCAGCGCGCCCAGCTCCGCCCGGATCAGCTTCAGGTTCTGCCCCGGTACGGCGACCGTGACCGGCTCTCCGGCCTCGACGCCATCACGGACGAAGGACACGGTGCCGTCCAGATACTGCTGGATACCCCGGTAGAACAGTGCCGGATGAGCGAACGGCTCCACCTCGGCGGTCGTCGCACTCACGGCGTCTCCATTTCGATCAGGATCGGGGAGGGATCAGATCCGATCAGGGCGAGTATGGATATCAGGCAGTATGGCGAGCGGTACGGGAACCGTCTGCCCTTGGGGAAGGTCACCCGAGGCCCGCGCCGGTAACCATGCCCTCTCTCACGTCGATGAATGTCACCCCGGACCGGCGAAGACGCCGATCCCGCCGCCCGCGACCGGCCTGTCCGGCTCGTTCGGCCCGTCCAGCTCCTTCGGCCTGTCCGGCTCGTCCGGCCCGTTCGGCCCGTTCGGCCCGTGGAAGTGTGGGACCGCGATGTGACCTCCGTCACCCGGCTCGGAACAATGGTGGGTATGCGAATCCTGATCATCGGCGGTACCCGGTTCGTCGGCCGGCACATCACCGGGGCCGCGATCGCGGCCGGGCACGAGGTGTCCCTGCTGCATCGCGGCCGGACGGGCCCCGGGCTGTTCCCCGAGGCCGAACACCTGACAGCCGACCGCGACGGCGACCTGTCCGTCCTGCACGACCGGCAGTGGGACGCGACGATCGACGTCAGCGCCTACCTCCCCTCACAGGTGACCTCTCTCTCCGGTGCCCTCTCCACCGGTCAGTACGCCTTCATCTCCAGCACCGCGGTCTACCGGACGCCCGAGGCCCGGGGCTTCACCGAGGACTCACCGCTGGCGGAGATCGACGGGCCGGTCCCCGAGACGGTGACGGGCGAGACGTACGGGGCGCTGAAGGTGCTGTGCGAGCGAGCCGCGGCGGAGGCGTTCGGGTTCCCGACGCTGGTCGTGCGGCCCACGTACGTCATCGGCCCGCACGACCACACCGGCCGCTTCACCTACTGGGTCAACCGGATCGCGCGGGGCGGCGAGGTCCTCGCGCCCGGCGACCCCGGCGACCCCATCCAGGTCATCGACGGCCGCGACATGGCCGCCTGGATCGTCTCCATGGTCGAGGGAACGCACCCGGGCACCTTCCACGCGGTCAGCCCTCCCCCGCCGTTCTCCTTCGGCGACATGCTGGAGGCGATCGCCGCCGAGGTCGGGCCGCCGGGAACCACCCTGACCTGGGTCGGACAGGACTTCCTGCTCGCCGAGGGCGAGACCGGCCGGTCGCTGCCCCTGTGGTCCGAGGGCGATCCGTGGATGTCGGTCAACACCGCCGACCCCACCGCCGCCCGCGCCGCGGGGCTCGACCCGCGCCCCCTGGGGCAGTCGATCCGCGAGATCCGCGAGGCGGAGTCGTCCTTCTCGACGGACGCCACCATCACCCCCGCCAGGGAGGCCGAACTGCTGTCCCGCTGGTCCGAACGCGGTGCCTAGGGCAGACTCCCCGGCCATCGGCCCCTGCCCGTCGACTTCGGGCCGCCGGACCTTGACCGTCGGACCTTGGTCCTACGAGTCCCGGCCGTCGACTTCCGGCCACCGGATCTTGGCCCTCGGATCCCGGCCGTCAAGTCCTGGCCCTTGGCCGTCGGACCTTGGCCCTACGAGTCCCGGCTGTCGACTTCCGGTCACCGGACCTTGGCCCTCGGATCCCGGCCGTCAAGTCCTGGCCCTTGGCCTCCGACCGCCTCCGAGGTCAGCCTCCCAGCCTCGACGGCCGGAGCGGGTTGTGCCCGACCTCCAGCAGCGCCCGCCGCCGGTCGTCGTCGTCCTCGTCGACGATCCCCTCGGCCAGCGTGTCCTCGACGCGGTCGACGGCCTGCCGCATCGTCTCGACGTCGTCGGCGGTCAGGTCGGCCTTCCGCTTGCCGAGAACCTGGAGCACCTGGCGGCCGAGCGGCGGCATTGCCGCCTCGGGGCTCACGGCGTCGGCCCCGTCCCCCGACGCCGCGGCCGAGGCCAGCAGGAAGGCCCTCAGCTCCTCCGACGTCATGTTCACGACCTCGTGGAACTCCTGCCACACCAGATCGAGGATCAGATCCGATTCGTCGGCCACCGTTCTCTCCTCTCATGCCGGGCCGGTACGGCCACGCCCCGGACACGAACCGGCCACCGGCAGGACCTCCCGCTGACGGGAGTGCGCGCGGCGGCGGGCGCACGGCCCGCCCTACCCCGGCTTCCACCCCGTTAACACGCGAACCGTGGCACGGGCGGGGAAAGAGGCCCCAGCCTCAGGCAAGCCCCCTCGGACGGGGACTACCCACCGGCCGGGTCATCCCCCTCTCGGACAGGACCGCCCACCGACCGCCCGAGCACTCCCGGACAGAGCCGACCGCCGACCAGCCACACACTCCAGACAAAGCCCGACCACTGACCGGCCACGCACTATCAGACGCGGCCGCCCCCTGACCGGCCACGCACTGTCCAACAGGACCGACCGGCCACGCACTCCCAGACAGGGCTGACCGCCGATCGGCCACGCACCGTCAGGCGGGGTTGTCCACCGTGAAGCGCACTCCGGAGAAGCGGCTCCGCCACTCGGTGACCTCGGGCGCCACGGTGCCCGGGTCGACGTTCTCGTCCAGGCCCCGGGCGATGAACGAAGCCAGGTCGGGCATGTCCGCCTCGGTCATCCCGAGCCTGACGAGCTCCGGCGTACCGACGCGCAGGCCGTTCGCGTCCCCCTCGACCGCCTCCGTC
This sequence comes from Streptosporangium oxazolinicum, assembly GCF_039537505.1. Classification (NCBI taxonomy): domain Bacteria; kingdom Bacillati; phylum Actinomycetota; class Actinomycetes; order Streptosporangiales; family Streptosporangiaceae; genus Streptosporangium; species Streptosporangium oxazolinicum. The sequence continues at coordinate 199,740 of NZ_BAABAQ010000014.1, read as the reverse complement.
GGCAGGCCGATGCCGCAGGCGAGAAGGTTGGCCTCGCGCAGCCGCCGGGCGGCCCGCTGGCCGCCACCGTAGCGGTGGGCCAGGACGGCGAACTGGTGGGAGCGGGTACATCCGCGGTCGGCGGCGAAGATCGGGACTCCGAGGGCGAGCAGCTCGTCCGCCAGCCGCCGCGCGGTCGCGACCATCGCCCGCGCGTAAGCGGGTCCCGCGGCCTTCCAGTCGAGCATCGTCATGGCGAGCGCCGCGGTCTTGCCCGCGTCGAAGTTCGCGGTCAGCCCCGGGTAGGCGATCGCGTCGAGCCGCTGGGCCAGCTCGGCGTCATCGGTCACGATGAGCCCGCCCGCGGGACCGCCCAGGCTCTTGTACGTGCTCATGGTGATCAGGTGGGCACCCTCGTCGAGCGGCTGCGGCCAGGCCCTCCCTGCGATCATGCCGCACAGGTGGGCGGCGTCGAAGAGCACGCGGGCGCCGACCGAGTCGGCGATCTCGCGGATGCGCGCCACGGGGTGGTGGAACAGGTTGAGGCTGCCACCGATGGTGATCAGCTTAGGCCGTACCCGCCCGGCGAGCTCGCGCAGGGCGTCGACGTCCACCGTGTAGCCGTCGGAGGTGACGGGGGCGGGAACGGTCCTCAGCCCGTACAGGCCGGCCGCGCCCGGCTGGTGGTGGGTGACGTGGCCGCCGATGGTCGCCGGGGGAGCGATGATCGTGTCACCGGGTTCGCAGGTGGCCATGAACGTGTAGAGGTTCGCAAGCGCCCCGGAGCCGACGCGCACCTCGGCGTAGCCCGCGCCGAAGACCTCCGCGGCCAGCTCGGCGGCGACGATCTCGATCTGCTCGATCGCCTCCAGGCCCATCTCGTACTTCTCGCCCGGGTAGCCCAGCGACGGCCGCGACCCGAGGTTGGCCGAGAGCAGGGCCTCGGCCCTCGGGTTCATGATGTTCGTGGCCGGGTTGAGGTTGACCGACTCGATGTCGTGGATGCGGTGGTTGTCGGCCACCAGCCGTTCGATCTCGCTCTGGACGGAGGAGGCGGTCTGGTCCGTCACGGCCTTCAGGACGGACCGGACACGATCCTCGGTGACGGCGGGCGCCCAGGGGCGGTGGGCGAGGGCACGGGGCATCGGGTGTTCTCCTGGCCGACAGGCAGACGGCTGTCGCGGTGATGTCAGGGTGTCTGCCACACGACGTTAGATCGCAGACGACGCCCGGCGCATCGGGTGAAAGACGGGCTTTCTAGCTGCTTTTTCCTACATTTGCCGGAAAAAGGCAGCCCAATTCTCCGGGAAAGATCACTTCTTCCACAGGGGTCTCAGACACACCTTCCGCATCCCCCGAACCGGCACCCCCGCAAGCCGCACGACCACGCCACGCCAGAGCCGCGCAACAGAAACACACCGGAGCCGCGCAACAGGAGCACACCGGAGCCGCACGACCAGACCACACGAAGACCACACGACCGGCCCGCACCAGATCCACATGACCAGACCGCATGACAGCCGCATGAAGACCCGCACCGGATCCACATCACCAAACCACACGAAAGCCGCACAATCAGGGCGCATTAAATGAGTGAGCTACTCACTCACTCCTCGGCTAGGATGCCCGACGTGACCTCGACCTCCTCCCAGCGGGCCGCCCCCCTGCCCCCCGACGAGCGGCGCGCGGCGCTCGTCGCGTCCACCCTGTCGCTCGTGCTCGCGGAGGGCCCCGGCGTGAGCACCCGGCAGATCGCGCAGGCCGCGGGCGTGGCCGAGGGGACGATCTTCCGGGTCTTCACCACCAAGGACGAGCTCGTGAACGCGGCCATCGCCAGCGCCTTCGACTCCTCCCCGCTGCTGGGCGAGCTGGAGGCCGTCGACCGTACGACTCCCCTGGACGTCCGGCTCGTCGCGGCGGTCGAGATCCTGCAGCGGCGCACCGCGCGCATCTACCGCCTGATGGACGCGATAGGGCTGAAAGCCATCGAGGCCGGTCGCACCCACAAGAACCTCTCCCAGGAGAGCGCCCTCATCCGGCAGGCACTCGCCGACCTGATCGAACCCGCCCGCGAGCGGTTACGGTTCGAGCCGCGCGAGGCCGCGCGCCGGCTGCAACTGCTGACCATCGCGTGCACCCATCCCCGGCTCGTCGAGAACGCCCCGATGACCGCCTCGGAGATCGTCTCCATGCTGCTCGACGGAGTACGCCTGCGCCCCACCGCCCCCGAACCGCTTCCCTGACCCAACCGGCCCCGACGCCCCCGGCAACCTCGCAGACCCCGACGAGCCCGACGAGCCCGACGAGCCCGACGAGCCCGACAACCTTATAAACCCCGGCGACCCCCACCTCCCGACCCTCCTGCCTCGACGTTCTCCTTGACCTCAACCAAGGTTCACATCGCAGGCTGATCCTCACCACTCCCCTGGAGGAGATCCCCATGATCCCGGTTACCGGGGCGACGGGCGAGACCGGCCGGCGGCCGGATCCCCGGCACGACGCCCCTCCCCCGGCCACCCCACGTGAAGAGTTCCCATGCTGACCCGCCTGCTCCGTACGTACCTGCGCCCCTACTCGTGGGTGCTGACCGCCGTGGTGGTGCTGCAACTGGTCGGCACCATCGCCTCCCTGTACCTGCCCAGCCTGAACGCCGACATCATCGACCGGGGCGTCGCCACCGGCGACACCGGCTACATCCTGTCCGCCGGCGGCTGGATGCTGCTCGTCTCCCTCGTGCAGATCGCCTGCTCCGTCGCGGCGGTCTACTACGGCTCCCTCGCGGCCATGGGGTTCGGGCGGGACGTCCGCTCGGCCGTCTTCCACCAGGTCGGCGGGTTCTCCGCCAGGGAGGTCTCCCAGTTCGGGGCCCCCTCGCTGATCACCCGCGGCACCAACGACGTGCAGCAGGTCCAGATGCTCGTCGTGATGACCTGCACGATGCTGGTCGCCGCTCCGATCATGGGCGTCGGCGGCATCGTGATGGCACTGCGTCAGGACCTCGGCCTGTCGTGGCTCATGCTGGTCTGCGTCCCCGCGTTGCTGGTCTCGATCGGCCTGATCATCGTCCGCATGGTCCCCCAGTTCCGCGCGATGCAGGACCGCATCGACCTGGTCAACCGGGTGCTGCGCGAGCAGCTCACCGGCATCCGCGTGGTGCGCGCCTTCGTCCGCGAGCGCGAGGAGGTCCGCAGGTTCGCCGAGGCTAACCAGGCGCTGACCGACACGTCACTGCGCGTCGGGCGGCTGACCGCGCTCATCTTCCCCACCGTGATGCTGATCCTCAACGTCTCCAGCATCGCCGTACTGTGGTTCGGGGCCGCGCGGGTGGACAGCGGTCAGATGCAGATCGGCGCCCTCACCGCCTTCCTCATGTACCTGATGCAGATCCTCATGGCGATGATGATGGCCACCTTCATCTCGATGATGATCCCGCGCGCCGCGGTCTGCGCCGAGCGCATCGTCGAGGTGCTCGACACCGACTCGTCGGTGACACCGCCCCGCGACCCCGTACGGCAGGTGAGCGAACGCGCCGAGCTGGAGATGCGCGACGTCGAGTTCCGCTACCCGGGCGCGGCGGCGCCGGTGCTGTCCGGCATCTCCTTCCGCGCGAGCGCGGGACAGACCACCGCCGTCATCGGCAGTACAGGCTCCGGCAAGACGACGCTGATCTCACTGATACCCCGGTTGTTCGACGCCACCTCCGGCACGGTGTCGGTCGACGGCGTCGACATCCGCGACCTCGACCCCCAGACGCTCTGGACGCGCATCGGCCTGGTGCCGCAGAAGCCGTACCTGTTCAGCGGGACCGTCGCGAGCAACCTGCGGTACGGCAACCCGGACGCGAGCGACGCCGAGCTGTGGGAGGCGCTGGAGGTCGCCCAGGCCCGCGACTTCGTCGAGGCGATGCCGGAAGGTCTGGAGGCACCCATCGCGCAGGGCGGCACGAACGTGTCCGGCGGGCAGCGGCAGCGGCTGGCCATCGCCAGGGCACTGGTCAGCAAGCCCGAGATCTACCTGTTCGACGACTCGTTCTCTGCCCTCGACCTGGCCACCGACGCGCGGCTACGGGCGGCCCTGCGCCCGCACACCGCCGAGGCCGCCGTCGTCATCGTCGGCCAGCGGGTCTCCACGATCGCCGACGCCGACCAGATCATCGTGCTGGACGACGGCGTGATCGTCGGCCTGGGGACCCACGACGAGCTGCTGGACTCCTGCCCCACGTACCTAGAGATCGTCGAGTCCCAACTAGCCGCGGAGACCGCAGCATGAGCGACCGGCCCACGACGACCACCCGACCGCGACCTCCGGTCGGAGGCGGAGGCTTCGGGCGTGGCCCCTTCGGGGGAAACGCCGGGATGCCCGCGGAGAAATCGATGACCTTCGGGCCGTCCGCGCGACGGCTGATACGGCGCCTGGACCCCGACCGCCCGAAACTGCTGGCCGTGATCGCCCTCGCCGTGACCAGCGTGGTGCTGAACGTCGTCGGACCGAAGATCCTCGGTCACGCGACAGACCTGATCTTCGTCGGGGTGATCGGCAAGCAGCTGCCCGCCGGGACGACCCCCGAGCAGGCGATCGCCGCCGCCCGCGCGTCGGGCAACGACAACTTCGCCAACCTGCTCGCGGGGATGGACTTCGTACCGGGCCGGGGCATCGACTTCGGCGCGCTGGGCACGGTCCTGCTGTGGGTCCTGGGGATCTATCTCGCGGCGTCGGCCTTCGCCTGGCTCCAGGGGTACCTGCTCAACGACGTGGTGCAGCGCACCGTGTTCCGGCTGCGCGAGGACGTCGAGGACAAGCTGAACCGGCTTCCCCTGCGGTTCTTCGACGGCCAGCCGCGCGGCGAGCTGCTCAGCCGGGTCACCAACGACATCGACAACGTGTCCCAGACCCTGCAGCAGACGATGAGCCAGCTGCTGACCTCGCTGCTGACCGTGATCGGCGTGCTCGCGATGATGTTCGTGATCTCGCCGCTGCTCGCGCTGATCGCCCTGATCACCATCCCGCTGTCGATGATCGTCACCGCACAGATCGCGAAGCGCTCGCAGAAGCACTTCGTCGCGCAGTGGGCCCACACCGGCAGCCTGAACGCGCACATCGAGGAGGCGTTCACCGGCCACGAGCTGGTGAAGGTGTTCGGACGCCGCCCCGAGGTCGAGGAGGTGTTCAGGCAGCGGAACGAGGAGCTGTTCAAGGCCAGTTTCGGCGCCCAGTTCGTCTCCGGGATCATCATGCCGATGATGATGTTCATCGGGAACCTCAACTACGTCGCCATCGCCGTCGTCGGCGGCGTGCGGGTCGCCACCGGGTCGATGACCCTGGGCGACGTGCAGGCGTTCATCCAGTACTCGCGGCAGTTCACCCAGCCGCTGACCCAGGCCGCCTCGATGGCGAACCTGCTGCAGTCGGGGGTTGCCTCGGCCGAGCGGGTCTTCGAGCTGCTCGACGCCGAGGAGCAGGCACCGGACCCCGCGGCTCCGGTGCCTCCCACCGTCAGGCAGGGCCGCGTCGAGTTCGACCACGTGTCCTTCAGCTACGACCCGGAGCAGCCTCTCATCGAGGACCTCTCCCTGGTGGCCGAACCCGGGCACACGGTCGCGATCGTCGGTCCGACGGGCGCGGGCAAGACCACCCTGGTCAACCTCGTCATGCGCTTCTACGAGCTGGACTCGGGACGGATCACCCTCGACGGCGTCGACATCACCGCGATGCGCCGTGACGACCTGCGCTCGCACATCGGCATGGTGCTCCAGGACACCTGGCTGTTCGGCGGCACCATCCGCGAGAACATCGCCTACGGCAACCCCCAGGCCACCGAGGAGCAGATCCAGGCCGCCGCACGGGCCACGTTCGTCGACCGGTTCGTCCGCACCCTGCCCGACGGCTACGACACCGTGATCGACGAGGAGGGGAGCAACGTCAGCGCCGGGGAGAAGCAACTGCTCACCATCGCCCGCGCCTTCCTCGCCGACCCGTCCCTGCTCATCCTGGACGAGGCGACCAGCTCGGTCGACACCCGCACCGAGGTCCTGGTGCAGCACGCCATGGCCGCCCTCCGCTCGGACCGCACCAGTTTCGTCATCGCCCACCGGCTGTCCACCATCCGCGACGCGGACCTCATCCTGGTGATGGACGCGGGACGCATCGTCGAGCACGGTACCCACGACGAGCTGCTCACCGCCCGGGGCGCCTACCACCGCCTGTACTCGGCGCAGTTCAGCGGCGCCGCGGTCACGGACGAGGAGGAGGCCACCGCCGTACGCTGAACGCCGTCGTACGCCCGGTGAGTCCACCCGCGCGGGTGGACTCACCGGGCGTACGGCGTGAAGGACATCGCGGCATACCGAGCACCGTGCCGTACCGGGCGCCGCGACGTACCAGCAGCGAACCGCGAACACCACGCGCGAACCTGGACCGGACCACGCGGACCTGGACCGGACGGACCTGGACCGGACCGCGCGGTTCGGGGCCCTCCGATCCCGAACCGCGCGGCCGTTCACCCGGTCGGATCCGCCGCCGGTTGGGGCCACTCGGGCGACGGCGGACCGCCGGGAGCCTGACGGCCCCTCGCCGGAGATCCGTAGCCGCCACACCGGCGGATTGGTCGATCCGGAAAAACATCTCCCGCGCCCGGCATCGTGCCAGGACACACCGGCGGAACGGCCCACCCGGAAGTGCCCGACCCGTGCCGCGCCCGCTTGACCTCAACCAAAGGTGAAGTTGCAGGCTGATCAGGACATCCCACCGATGAAGGAGATCCGCATGATTCTGGTCACCGGAGCGACCGGCAAGGTCGGCGGGCAGGTCGTGGCCCAGCTCCTCGACGCGGGCGTCGCCGTGCGCGCGCTGGCCCGCGACCCCGCGTCCGCCACCCTCCCGGAGGGCGCCGAGGTCGTACGCGGCGACCTGGCCGATCCCGCCACGCTGGACGACGCCCTGGACGGGGTCGAGTCGGTGTTCCTCGTCTGGCCCACCCTCTCGGCCGACCACGCGGCACCCGCGGCCGTCGAGACGATCGCCAAGCACGCGCGCGGCGTCGTCTACCTCTCCGCGCGCGGCGTTCCCGACCCCGCACCAGGCGCGCCCGAGCAGGACCCGAACTCGATTCTCGGCTCCCACGCCCTCGTCGAGCGGCTGATCGAACGGTCCGGGCTGGAATGGACGTTCCTGCGGCCCGGCGGGTTCGCCGCCAACACCCTGATGTGGGCCTCGCAGATCCGGGACACCGGCACCGTCCGCTGGCTGCACGGAGCCGCCTCCAGGGCACTGATCCACGAACGGGACATCGCCGCCGCCGGGGTGAGCGTGCTCACCGGCACCGGCCACACCGGGGCGAGGTACGTGCTGAGCGGCCCCGAGACCCTGACCCAGGTCGAGCAGGTGACCGCCATCGGCGAGGCCATCGGCCGGCCGGTCCGCTGGGAGGAGCTCCCACCCGAGATCGCGCTGCGCGGGCTGCTCGACCAGGGCTGGTCACCCGCGGCGGCGGAGGAAATGATCGACGCGTACGCGCGGATGGCGATACACCCCGAGTCGGCCACCTCCGCGATGGAAGAGCTCACCGGGAGACCGGCCACTCCCTTCCGGAAGTGGGCGGCCGACCACGCCGACGACTTCCGCTGACGCGTCCCGCCCGGCTGGTCGTCCTCGATTCCGGGCAACACCGAGAAAGAGACGAGCCGACGGAGAGAAGGCCGTGTTCCGCGAATGTCGAGATCGCCGGTGGCGGTGATTCGGGTGGCCGCCGAAAGCCCCAGGGGAGATCCGCTCCTCAGAGGCGACCTCCTCTTGTCAGGCTACTCCTGACGGCATAGATTTTACGTCAGGCGTACCCTGACAACCATCACCCCGGGAGGACCACATGCCGGCCCCGTCTCTCGCCGATCAGGCGATTCACTGCTCTTTCTGCGCGAAGGCGAAGGCCGACGTGGACCGGGTCGTCGCCGGCCCCGGCGTGTACATCTGCAACGAGTGTGTGGAGCTGTGCAACCACGTGCTCGGTGAGGCGTCCGAGTCCTCGACGGCCGCCGAGATCCCCTGGCCGGACCACATGACCGACGAGCAGATTCTCGAACTTCTGCCCCGCATCGCGTCGGTGAGCGCCCAGGTCGACGCGAACCTGCGGATCTGGGTCGAACGCCTGCGTGACCGTGGCGTCACGTGGTCCAGGATCGGCTCGGCCCTGGGGATGGCACGGCAGTCAGCCTGGGAGAGGTTCTCCGGGGAGGAGTGAAGGATCTTCGCACGGAGACATCAGGCGCCGGTTCGGCAGCGGATGTCTCCGCACCACCCCGGCGCCGCGTCCGGTACACGAGGTGGGGCAACATGGAGGGGTGAGCGAGGGTACGAGCACGCTGGCGGAGCTGCTGACCGAGGGCGATGTCGTGGTGCTGAGCGGCGCCGGGATATCGACGGAGTCGGGGATCCCCGACTACCGGGGGCCGGGCGGGACCCTGACCCGGCACACCCCCATGACCTACCAGACGTTCACCGGCGACCCGGTGGCCAGGCGACGTTACTGGGCCCGCAGCTACCTCGGGTGGCGGGCGATGACCCGGGTGGCGCCGAACAGCGGCCACCACGCGGTCGCGTCCCTCCAGCGGCGGGGCCTGGTCTCCGGCATCGTGACGCAGAACGTCGACGGCCTGCACCAGGCGGGCGGCGCCGGAGCGGTGGTCGAGCTGCACGGCAGCCTGCGGGACGTGGTCTGCCTGGACTGCGGCGACTCCACGCCGCGCGAGGAGCTGGACCGCCGCCTGACCCGGGCGAACCCGCGCTTCGGCGCCCTGCCCACCGCGATCAACCCGGACGGCGACGTCGAGCTGCCGGAGGAGGAGATCGATGGTTTCCAGGTGGTCGGATGCCGGGCGTGCGACGGAGGGATGCTCAAGCCCGACGTCGTCTTCTTCGGGGAGACCGTCCCGCCCGAGCGGGTGCGCGAGTGCTTCGCCCTCGTGGAGGGGGCGCGCCTGCTCCTGGTCCTCGGGTCGTCGTTGACGGTGATGTCGGGCCGCCGGTTCGTGCTGCGGGCCGCGAAGCTCGGCATCCCCGTGGCGATCGTCAACCAGGGCCCGACCCGCGGTGACGGCTACGCGGCACTCACCATCGACGCCCCCCTGGGTACGGTCCTTCCAGAACTGGTCCGCCTCATCGACACCGGGGCGGTGCCCACCGGCTCACCTCGCTGATCCGCGCCGATCCGCCGGTGAGCGCCGCCCGCCACCGTCTCCCCTCCCCAGACCTGATCAGACCTGGTCAGACCTGGCCGGCCGTACGGTCGACGAAACCGAGAACGCGGTCGGTGACCAGTTCCGGCGCCTCGAGCGGGATCGCGTGGCCGATGCCGGGCACGATCTCCCCGTGGCGCAGGGGCAGGAGCCGCCGAGCACGGGCGAGTGCCCGGCCCGGCCGCATCAGCGTGGTGCGCGCCGCGAGGACGAGCTGCGTGGGAACGGTCACGCGACGAAGCTCGTCGTCGGTGAACCGCCGCGCGGGACTGCGGTACGGGCGGAAGGCGCGGGCGCTGAGCATGATGGGATCCATGGTCTCGGAGCGCTCGACCAGCGCGTGCACGGCCAGCAGGCGAGCCAGCGAGGTGCTGGAGGCCGTCCTCGCCGAATCGATCCCGACCGACGAACGCAGCCGGACCTTCCACCTCGCCTACACGTCCTACGCGGTGCTGGCCGTCACCGACAGAGCGCTGGCCGCGCACCCCCTCCTGACCGCCCCGGACGCGATGGAGACGTTCGTGGCCGACCGGCTCGCCCAGGCGCGGGACGACGGCGACATGGCGGCGGACCTCGACCCGCGTACGGAGGCGATCGTGCTGCTGGCCACCGCGGCCGGGCTGGGCATCGCCGTACTGGCCGGGCAACGCGACGCGGAGAGCGCCCTGGCGATACTGCGCGAGCGCCTCACCCGCCTCATCCCCGCGCCCCGCCCGAACTAACGATCATCGCTCGCCCGAACCAACGGTCGCCGCTCGCCAGGACTAACGGTCACCGCCCGGGCTAACGATCGCCACTCACCCGGACCAACGATCGCCACTCGCCCGGTCCGGCACGCCCAGCACGGCCCGTACGACGGCGCCGGTGTCGGCGAGATCCCCCAGCACCAGCTCGGGACCGGCCTCGCCCAGGACGCTCGCATCGTTGAAGCCGGTGGCGACCGCGATCACCCTCGCACCGCCCACCTGACCGGCGCGGACGTCGTTCGGCGTGTCACCGATCAGCACGGTGTTGCGTATGGTGAAAGACTCCCCATACTTACCGGCGGCGCGCCTCTGCGCCAGGGCCACCAGCGCGGCGCGGTCCTCGTGGTCGGTGCCGTACGCGCCCACCTCGAAGTCCACGAAGCCGTCCAGCCCGAACACCGTGAGCTTGCCGACCGAGACCGGCTCGGTGTTGCCGGTGAGCACCGACTGCACCACGTCCCGGCGTTCCGCCAGCGCCACGAGCACCTCGCGCGCCCCCGACAGGGCCCGGCCGCGCTCCCGCATGACGGCCTCGCGCACGACGAACGCCTCGGCGAGAGCGACGTAGAAGGAGTCGAGGAGCCGGTCCGACACCTCGACGTCGTGCGCCCGCAGGATCTCGGTGATGATCGCCCGCTCGGTCCGCCCGGCCACCTCCACGGGCCGCTCCATCCGCCGGCCGGTGGTGGCGTGCAACGCGTGCGCGTAGGTGTCGGCGGTGACACCACCCGCGTCGATCAGCGTGTGGTCGATGTCCCACAACACAAGCGTTCTCGGGGAGCTCACCGCCCGAGCATAACGAAGCCCGGATGCCCCGACCTCGACGGCTCGGCTCCCCGGAAGGACACCGGAGCCCGGAACTGACGGCACCGGGTGTCAGAGGTCGACGCGGGCCATGAGCGGTAGATGGTCGCTGCCGGTGGCCGGCAGGGTCCAGGCGGCGACGGGGGTCGCCGCACGGGTCATGACGTGGTCGATCCGGGCGAGAGGAAAGGTGGCGGGCCAGCTGAAACCGAATCCTTTCCGCGTCGAGACCATCCGGGAGGTGAGCGGGGTCAGGCCACGGTCGTCGAGGGTGCCGTTGAGGTCACCCAGCAGGACGACCCTGTTCAGCGCTTCCGAGGCGACGGCCGCACCCAGTTTGGCGGCGCTCTCGTCCCTGCGGCCGGATCCGAAACCGTCCGACGGCCGGATGCGGATCGAGGGAAGGTGGGCGACGTACACGGCCACCTCACCGTGTGGTGTCCGCGCCGTGACCCGCAGTCCGCGGTTCCAGTCGGGCCCGACGTCCGCGGGCCTGATGTCCACCGGTCGCGAGTCCGCCAGCGGATACCTGGACCAGAGGCCGACGGTGCCCACGACCGCGCGGTGGGGATGGCCGGACGCGAGGACGTCCTCGTAGACGGGCAGGACCTCGGGCGTCAGCTCCTCCAGGGCGACGAGGTCGGCCCCGGCCCGTACCAGGGCTCGCGCCGTTCCCGCGTGGTCGGGATTCTCCTCGCCGACGTTGTGCTGGAGCACGGTCAGGTCGCCCGTCGCCCCCCGGTCGGCGGGCAGCGACCGGCCGCCGAAGACCACGCCCCAGACCGCCGCGGGCAGCACCAGGGACACCGCCGCGAGGGCCGAACGGCGCAGCAGCGCCAGACCCAGCAGTATGGGAACGGCCAGGCCACCCCAGGGCAGGAAGGTCTCCAGCAGGCTGCCGAGGTTGCCCACGGCGTTGGGCACGACGGCGGGGAACGCCAGCAGCCCCGCCACCGGCACGGCCGCCGACGCGAGAACCCGCCCGCGCGTCCAGGGCGTTCCGAGGGGTCTGTCCGATGCGTCCCGGTAGCCGGTACGACGGGCGCTCCTCTCCGCCCCGCCGGTCTTCCGATCTTCGATGCTCATACGCCCGACCGTACGGTCACCGCCACCCCTCCCGGGTCTCCTGCAGCGAACGGAGCCGGGCTTTCTCCTGAGACCGGAACGGCGGAAGCGCCGCGCCTTGGCGGCGTTCGTCGCGAAGCCCTGCGATGACGCGCGTTTCACGTGGCACCGGCCGGGAGGACGGCGATCGAGTCGTCAGGCCGTCCGCAGGCGCTCGGCGAGCCGGTCGAGTCCCTGCCTGATCATCTGCCCGTAGCCGTCGTCACCAAGTACGTCAACGGTGGCGTGTCCGCGTTCGAGGTGGTCACGCGCCCGATCGAGATCACCGAGCCTGCGGTAGGCGTCACCCAGGTTGAGGTGCAGAGAGGGATAGAAACCGCTCACGGGACCGACGACACCCGCCTGCCGGGCCCGCTCGTCGGTGACCAGGTCGGCCGCCTCCAGGGCGCGAAGGTCCCAGAGCAGCTCCTCCCTCACCTCATCCTGGACGTCGGCCATCGAGTGGGCGAGAGCGCACCGGTGCAGGGGATCGCCCTTCACGCCGATCTCCTCCCACAGCTCGGCGAACAGCTCCCGAGCGGCCTCTCGCTCACCCCGCTGGCCCAGCTCGACACCTTGGCCGATCCTGACCATCGTCACATCGGGCTCGGTCATCCGGTCTCCTCGGCGGAAGGGCAACAGTGATCGGTGACTGTAACGGCCACCACCGACACAAATCCGCACCGTACCGACCCGACCCCCTCGACCGCGCCGGTCGGAAACGACTCAGAAACGGCGCAGAAACGGCGACGCCCGTTCGCGAGGCTGCGCTCACCGACCACGCGGCCACTCTGAAGTGCCTGCTCTCCGGCCTTGCCCCGGAGGACGCCGCCACGCTGGCCCGGATCCTCCGCACCATGCTGGACGCCGTCGCCTGAGGCCCCCGAACGTGGTCCCAGCCACGTTCGGCACCCGGCTCAGATGGACGCAGGTGTGGACGCGGCCCTCCGGATCGCCCGGCGAGACGGCCCTCCGGGATGTCCGATAAGACGGACCAACGCTCCAGCGGGTTCGCGGGCATCGGCCCTCATGCCGTCGGAGATGTCGGAACCGGACCCGATGGACGTCAGCCGGCCGATCGGCGGGATCTCGGCGGTGACGATCGAGAGGATCCCAACATCACCGAGACAACGGTGAGCCAACCGATCAGTGGCGATCGTGTCGGTACGGCGGCAGAAGCAGAGGTAGAGGTGGTGGGAGCAGAGGTAGAGGCGGCGGTAGAGGTGGTGGCGAGCTCACCGCGGCCTACGTTCCGCGCCCCAGTCCCACAATGCCTGGAGGACGGGGCCGAGTTGACGCCCGCGAGGGGTGAGGCTGTAGCGCACCCGGGGCGGCCAGCCGGGTCGGCGGTGGCGATCGAGCACACCGGCCTCGGTCAGATGCGCCAGCCGATCGGACAGCACCTTGTCCGACAGTGCGGGCAGTGCCTGGCGAAGCTCGCTGAACGTACGGTCACCCCGCAGCAGTTCACGGATGAGCAGGGTCGTCCAGCGCCCGTGCAGCGCCGCCAGGGTGATCTCCACCGGACACGACGGGGTGGGTTCGGTGACGTTCGCGCGAGGGTCGTCGGGCAGGCCCGGACAACCAACCGTTTGGTAAGCCACGAGGGCGCCTCCTAGCGTTGCCGCGTCCAACCACTGGAACGGAATGGAACGGGTCAATGATGCGACAACTCGCCGAACGTCCCGAGGACGTACCCGCGGTCTTCGCCGAGCGGTTCAACCACGGTGACGCGGAGGCCGTGGCGGAGGTCTACGAGAGCGGGGCCGTGTTCGTCCCCGAGCCGGGCACCTCGCTGACCGGGCGGCGGATCGACGCCGCCAACGGCCGCTTCCTGGACCTGGGACTGCCGATCACCGTCCGGCCTCGGCACGTCTACACCACTGGCGACCTCGCCCTGCTGATCGTCGACTGGGTCATCGACGGCACGGACCGCGACGGCCGGCCCGTACACATCCGGGGCACCGCCACCGACGTCGCCCGGCGCGGGCAGGACGGATACTGGAGGTACGCCATCGACAACCCCTTCGGCGTACGGACGGAACCCGACGACTGACGGCCGCCGTCGTTCGTTCACCCCGCCAGACGGCGGGCGAGGTCGGTCAGTTCCGGCAGGCGCAGCACCCGCTCACCGGAGCCCGGCAGGGGGACGTGCAGAGGTTCGGTCCAGCGTACGGGGATCGCGTCGGCTCCGTAGACCGCACCGGCGAGGCCACCGGTGACCGCGGCGACGGTGTCGGTGTCGCCGCCCAGGTCGATCGCGGCGCGTATCGCGTCCTCGTAACCGGAAGTCGTACGCAACGCCCAGACGGCCGAACCGAGGCAGGGCCAGACGGCACCGTTGAACTCGGTGGCGTCGTCGGGATGCCACCGTGGCGCGAGAACCGTGGAGTACCGTTCTCGGTGGTCGGGGTCGACGAGGGCGAGGCTGCCCGGGAGAGCGGCGACGGGATCGTCCCCCTCCAGCGCCACGCGCAGCAGGTCGTGGAAGACGGCCGTTCCCTCCCAGGTCGCGGGGTCTCCGTGGGTGAGCGCGGCGATACGGCGGGCGGCGTCCATGGTGGCGTCCTGTCCACGGCCCGCGAAGTAGACCGCGGAGGTGGTGGCCCGCATCAGTGAGCCGTTCCCTGCGGCGCGGTGGTTGGTGCGGAAGTGGGTGGCGGCCGCGCGGTCCCAGGGCATGCCGTTGGTCAGGACGTCCTCGGTCTGCAGCCCGATGTCCTTGGGGTCGCAGGCCGCCCATCGCTGGAAACGGGCGAAGACGTCCGGCAGGTCCAGTCCCCCGCGCTCCAGCAGCGACTCTGCCAGGTGCACGGCCATCTGCGTGTCGTCGGTGGCCTCACCCGCGTCCCAGCCGCCACCACCGCACATCTCGTTCTCCGTGGCCGGAACGGGAAACCGAGTGGAGAACACCCCCGCGAGGCCGAACTCGAAAGGGGCACCCAGCGCGTCGCCCACCGCCGATCCCACGACAGCGCCGACGGCCCGCCGAGTACGGTTCATCCCGGCAGCCTATGACCATCACCCCCAAAAAGCGGGCATGGTCCGACAGTGGAAGGGAGACGCCCCGGACCCTCTGAGAGGATCGCCCTTCCACCGCCTGACGGACCGGGTGAAGCCCCATTCCGGATCGGGATTCCCCTGCGGGAACCGACGCGGCTCCCGCTCAAGCGGTTCAGCTCAACCGGGCGTGCGCGTACGCGGCCATGGCGTCGCGCATGTACGCGGCCAGACCCTCGGCGATCCGCTCGTAGTTCGCCCTGAACCGCTCATCGTCGACCTGCATCTGGCCGAAGTACGCGTACTCCGCCGCGGTCGGCTTCCAGAATCGGGTCATCTGCCGGTAGTGAACGTCGAGCTCGGTGAGAACGACCGGGTCGTCAGCGGGTGTGCCGGTGGCCATGAGCTTGGCCATCCGGATCATTCCCGCCGTCGCCTCCCGCCCCATGCGGTCGATCTCCTGCGGAGTCGCGGTGTCCAGGAGTTCCTGCTGCCCGGCCCGCTCCCAATGCCCCGGCCACCGCTCGCGGGCCTCCGCGCCGTAGCGCGCCCCGTCGAACCCCTCGAACAGATTCTCCGGCCTGCTGATTTTGGGCATGTCACCCTTCCCTTCGTTCTCCTGAAGTTCGGTGATGGTGCGGGCCACCACGCGGGCCACCGCGTCCAGCCGGTCGCGCTCCCCCAGAAGCCGCCGGTGGTGCTCACGCAGTGCCGCCACCGGGTCGGTGTGCCGGTCGACGATCTCCTTGATCTCGGCGAGGCCGAGGCCGAACACCCGCAGTACCAGGATCTGCTGCAGTCGTAGCAGCTGATCCTCCTCGTAGTGGCGGCAACCGTTCCCGCCGACCCAGGCGGGTGTCAGCAGCCCGATCTCGTCGTAGTAACGCAGGGTCCTCGACGTCACCCCGGACATCCGCGCCACCTGTGCGATCGACCACGCCATGGCCCCCACCTGTTTTCTCACCATCACCGAGCCGGTTCTTCCGGCTCGTTCACGACGGTAGATATTGACGCGACGGCAAAGTCAAGCCGGGAGGCGGCGACGACGCCACCTCCCACCGGTCGCCGTACTCGGTGGCCCTGACGATCGGAGCGATTCACGTCTCCGACGGCCGAGGCCGCGCGGGCACGATCGTGTGCCACTCGACGAGCACCGGCTCGTCATCTCATGGGCCGCAGTGGACGGGGACGGTCGCCGCGAACCCGTGCCACTGTTCGGAGGATCCCGGGCCGCTGGACGAGCCGCCACTCGGAGACATACTTGAGCTGCTTTCGAGTGGCCGGTCTGTCACTGTGCGCCCCCTCTGTCCTGCGCGACAGTCTGATGCCGGCGCGGGTGCCTGAACAGCCCGCGCCGGTACTGATCAGGGTGTCCCTGTCAGCAGCGTTCGCGACGATTCCGGAGGACTACGGGGTTCCCGGGCCGAAGACGTCCGTTCCGCTACCGCGGTCGTCGAGGACGAGGGCGGCCCGCCCGTTGACGGTGTAACGGATGTGCGTGACCTCGGGGGTGTGGATCACCCTGGTGGGCGTGAGCTCGATCGCCTCCTTCTCGGCGAGATCGAGGCCGGCGTCGAGCAGGCGCATCCCCGTGCCGAGCACGGCCGGGACGACATGCAGTTCCAGCTCGTCCAGCAGACCGGCCCTGAGCACCTGGCGCAGCAGGCTGCCCCCTCCGGCGACCGCCACGTTCTTGCCCCCCGCGGCGGCGCGTGCCTGCTCCACGGCACTGGCGATGCCGTCGGTCACGTAGGTGAAACTCGTCCCACCCTGACGCACCAGGGTCTCGCGGGGGCGGTGGGTCACGACGAACACCGGCGCGCGAAACGGCGGCTCGTCACCCCAGGGAACCTCACCGCCGTCCGCCATGTTCCGCCCCATCACGTACGCCCCGGCGGCCTCGAACGACTCGGCGATGATCTCGGAGTTGACGTCCTGCTCGCCGCCCGCGAAGCCCTGCCGTTCGCGCCAGGACATGGCGTCGATCACCCAGCGGGTGACCCGGAAGAAGCCCGCGGCCTCCGCCGACCCCAGCCAGTCTCTCGCCTCGCCGCTGTGTCGCGGACCGGCGTAGTGGCCGTCGAGGGACACCGACATCTGTGCCGTCACCTTTGTCATGTCGCTTCGCTCCTGTTCCGGCGGTCCCCGGATGGGACCTGCTCAGTAGGGAGTCGGAGCCGCGGACCGGATCTCTACCTGACCGCGTCGACATCTCAATGCCACCGGATGACGCGGCCTCGCGGCCGGTCGGTTCAACTCGCGGATCGAAGAAAAAAGACTTAAGGGTCTTTAAAGGCATCGCAAGGCGCCTGCAAGACCCCTGGCTTATCACTGAAGGACACCGACGCCGAGGAGCCCCCCATGAGCAGCCTCCTACAACTCTCCCGCAAGCAGCAGCGACTCGTACCCGATAGCCCCGCGTCGTACCGTCGGCAGGCCGCCGTCACCGTGGCCGGTGCCATCCTGCTGAGCCTGACCGGCGCCGTTTCACCGGCACCGTCGGCAGCCGCCACGGCCCCGTCATTGAAGGGCGCCGGAGCCTGCGCGAACATCGACGTCGTCTACCGGCCCCAATCCGCGTTCCCGAACACCGCTCGGGGACGCTTCGACTTCGGGGCACAGACGACCACTATCGAGAGAGCGGTTCTGTGTCTCGTCAACGCCGAACGAACCAACCTGAAACCGCTGAAGAGATACGTCTCGCTGGGCAAAAAAGGGGTGCCCACACTCGGCTCCGCCGCAGCCGGACACGCCGCGGACGCCGTCAAACTGCGCTGGTGGGGAAAGGTGGAGCCGGGTAAGAACTGCCGTCCGGTGAACGGCAACCCCGGCCAGTGCGACCCGCACATCAATCCGCAGACCGGCTCGACCCCGCTGAGCCGCGCCCAGGCGGTGGGCTACGGCCGCCGCTGCACCTCGTTCTCCATCGGAGAGAACACCTATACGGGGTGGGGAACCTCTTACGTCACCCCGCGGGCGGCCGTCACGTGGTGGATGAACAGCAAGCCGCACCGCGACGCCATCCTCAACCCGGCTTTCACCGAGGTGTACACCAAAGCGGTCTGGGGAAGCGCGGACCCGGCCGCCGGATCCACCACCCCGGCCGCGACCTACGTGCAGATGTTCGGGCGCTGCGGCTGACGTCGTCCATCACCTGAGCCATCCGGCGAGGAGCGAGCGGGAGGGCGCCCACCAGCGCGCCGTCCCGGATCGACGTCATGTGACAGCTCGGTTCCCCTCTTCGGCGGTTCCGATAACCGGCCCGCGCTCTCCATCGGCTGTCCCCTGAGCCACCGATGGAGAGCGCGGCTCAGGGGGCGGCCGTCCCGGTCGAGACGCATAGGGGCCGGGTCCGGAGCTGATAGGAGACGGCGGCGATGGCCAGTGCCCAGCCGTATCCGCCGAACGCCAGCGACGCCGCTCCGCCGATGCCGAACAGGTCGTCGCCCAAGAGACCGGCGCCCGCGAGGATCCCGCTCGCAGTGCCGTACACGGCGAGGGTCGGTGCGACCACCCAGACCGGTGTCAGCGGCAGGAACCGGGGCACCCGTCTGCCCGCCAGCCCCAGCGTCCAGCGGGGAAAGACCATGCCCCACGGCCGGACGAGTCCCAGCAGCAGGAACACGGCGAGCCCGATCCCGCAGACCCCCGCGAGCAGCATGTACCAGGTCGGCCGGAACCCGTTGGGCTCGATTCCGGGGACACCGGCCGCGCCGAGGGCGTGCAGGATGAGGTACGGAAGCCACGCGCAACCGCCGACGTAGGCGATCCGACGCACCACGGAGGGCGCCGCGTGCGGCGTGGGATACCACCGGTCCGATTCCTGCGGCGGATGCGCCCGGCCGCACCGGGGGCAGACACCGGCGGTACGGCGGGCATGCGACAGCGCGGTGGCCACGAACAGAACTCCGAGGACGGCCAGGCACAACCGTTCGGCGAAGCTCACCCAGTCGCTGTCGCCCTGGCGGTCGGTGACGGTACCGGTCAGGACCAGCTGGATCAGGTTGAGCAGCACCATGCAGCTCCCCACCAGGGCCAGCACCGCCACGCCCCACGCGCCCACCGACAAGGCCCGGGACAGTACCCGTCCGCCCCATGGGCGTACGGTGGCGGCCGCGATCGCGGATCCGGCGAGGAGCACCGCGACGCCCGGCCACGTGAGGTCGGGAAGGCCCACGTCCGTGGCGCCGATGAACGAGCGGTACCCCATGAGTGCGGCCACCAGCAGCACGCAGCCGTACACGGCTGCCGCTCCGCCTGCGGCATGCCCCACCCACGACGGCCACCGCCGCCACCATCCGACCGACGACGCGATCGCGTGATCATCGGAGCGGCTCCTCATGCGGACTCCCGGGTTGGTGAGGACCCTGGAAGTCTGCTTCGCCGGACCTTTGATTTCGCTGAGAGGCACTGAGAATCCCCTCAGCCAACCGACGACCTTTCTGTTCGTGTACTCCAGATCCAGCCATGTGGGTCCGGTTCCTGGAGGAGGGGCTACCGCTGATCTCGTCTCTCCAACGCGGAGAACCCCGTAAGCACCGCTTCGCTGGTATCCAGCGCGGCCAAAAGGTCAGTCGTCAGTCGTGCGGGGAGTATCTGGCTTCCCAGCGCGCAGGCGTCCAGCACTTCGGCAGACGGACAGACCCAGGCGCATGCTGAACACCACCAGACCGGGCGCGAAAACGAGCTGCCGGTAGCACTCCAGCATCGCCGCGAGATCCGCCTTCACCAGTTGGTAGGTGCTGCGGCGGCACAGCGCGTTCAGGCATGCGGTCACCGCGTTCTCCCAGGGTTCGCCGGGAAGGGTGTCCGCGAGCAGGGCCAGGGCGCCGTCCGCGTCACCAGCGGTGGTGTCCGCGATGACCGCGACCTGGCGGCCGTCGAGCATCCGCTGGCCGACGCGTGTTGGCGCTGGAGGTGGGTGAGCGCGTCGTGCCAGCGGCCCACGCCGGTCAGGGCGCGGGCGCCTTCGGCCGGCAGGACGCCCCACAGCCACCGGCGTACCTCTCGGTGGTCTTCTATACCGTCGCCGCCGCGGATGTGCAGAGCGAAGCAGGGCCGATGCCTGGCCTGAGGGCCTCTAAAGCTTTGAGTGAATAACCGAACTTCGACCTCCTTAAGACAACCTGTCAGTATCTATACGGACATGAGTCGATCTTGGAGTGTGGCATGGGACAGTCGCTGCGTGTAGGTCAGGTTTTCCGGTATACCAGCGCCAAAGAGACGACAGCATCAGTCGTTGACGGTTTCGACAACTTCTACTACGCCACGCACTCTCCCGGCCGTCCACGTGCGCTGCTGGAGGCCGGCATCAACCGCGTAGCCGTCGTACGAGCACCTGACGGCCGGCGTCGTCCGGTCGTGCTGATCCGATCCAGCCCGTGGAAGGCAGGCAGCACGCAGACTCCCTGGCACGACGTCTTTGATCTCGACAACGGACATGTGCGCTATTTCGGCGACCAGAAAGCGTCCTCACCTGGCACTCCCGGCAGCACACCGGGCAACGCCGCACTTCTCGACGTCTTCGACGGACACCGTGCACCCACACCCGATGAGAGAATTCACGCGGTTCCTCTTCTGCTGTTTCGATCGGTATCAAGAAACAACAAGGTCAAAGGTCACATCGAGTTCTGCGGCTTGAGTGTCATCGAGCGTGCCGAACGCGTGGTTCAATGGGCTGGCCGCGAACATACCACGTTCACCAACTATGCATATGACATGGCGATACTCGATCTGACCTCCGAAGGCGATCAGATCGACTGGGACTGGATCAACTCTCGACGCGATGAGACACTCACCGCCAAAGACACCTTAAAATTGGCACCCACATCCTGGGCACAATGGGTGAACCAAGGTAATACAGCACTTCCCCGTTTACGACGACGTGTAGCTCGCGCACGAATAGTCAAGGTACGAGATCAACGTCCTAGCGTAGGAAGTAAAGATGCTGCAGATCTTCATACCGTTTACAAACGCTTCGACGGCAACAAGCATCAATTCGAAGGGCTTGCTTCTGCCGTAACAGCTCGCGTGCTACGCGGGGGCGGTTCCGCCTACCACGAAGGATGGCTGACCAAAAGGTCCGGAGACGGCGGGGCCGACTTCATCGGACGACTCGACCTCGGAGCCGGACTGGCAGGCACGAGTCTTGTGGTGCTCGGCCAGGCTAAATGCATAAAGCCCGGCAGCCTGATATCCGCCGAGCAGATCGCCCGCATAGTCGCACGCCTACGCCGCGGCTGGATTGGCGCGTATGTGACCACTGGATCCTTCTCCGATGCGGCTCAACTTGAGATGACAGAAGATCAATACCCTATAGTTCTGATAAACGGCAAAGACATGGTGCGCGTGTTGCGCACCATTGCCAACGAGAATCATGCAGGCGACCTCACAGCTTGCCTTGAACACATCCTGGACCGACAGTCCATCCCCATAACACATCGCCGCCCGGAAGAAATTCTTCTGTCATGATATATTTAGTTAGCGCGAGATGAGCGATCTAGACAAAACATTTTTTACACTTAAGTCACCAGAAGGATGTCGCCGAATATACAGCATGAAAATTAATTCTTATCGCTGACGGTTTTCACCCGCACCCGATATCCCATGGCCTCTCGGCGAGCCATCACGGCATCAGCGATGAGAGACGCGGCCTCAGCCGGATTCTCATGCTCCCAAACCCGAATCACCGCCCAACCGCTTTCAACGAGGAGGCGATCAGTCTCCATATCGCGCTCCTTCGTCCGCCGCACCTTCTCTGCCCAGAAACCGGCGTTGGTCACTGCCACGGTGTGGTGTTCAGGGCATCCATGCCAGAAGCAACCATCCATGAAGACCGCGATCTTCACTCTGGTGAAGACGAGGTCCGCGGTTCGACGGATGGCCCTGAGAGGCCTCACCGAGACCTGGTAGCGCAAACCAAGCGCATGCACTGCACGTCGCAAGGCGAGCTCAGGCTTGGTGTCCCGCCCCTTGTTGGACCGCATACTTGCTCTCGTGGCTTCACTGGAAGCCCATGATCCAGACATCTTGGTCACAGCTCCCACGGTACGGCCGACGCGCAGGTCATGTAGATCATTTCGACGACTACCCGGTCCGAACAGTTGCTCGATACTGTCAGCGAAAAGGTGTTAACTGTCCCTGGAGCCCCCTCCGAACACGGAGGAGGCTCCAGGCGCTGAGGGCACTGGTGGCTCATCCGAGACACCAACCGCCTATAGTTACGCCGGTGTAGTTCCGTGGGGAGGAACCGATGGACAGCCAGGCCATACGCATGATCGATCTGTTCGCCGGATGCGGTGGCATGACTGCAGGGTTCGTCAAAGCGGGCTTCACTCCGGTCTTGGCCGTGGAGTGGAACATCTACGCCGCAGCTACATATGCGGCCAACTTCGGCTCCGAACATGTAGTTGCCGGTGACATCGCCGAGGTGACCGAGGATCAGATCCCTGAGGCAGACGTGATCATCGGCGGCCCTCCGTGCCAGGGCTTCTCCAACCTGGGTAGCAAGGACATCAATGATCCACGCAACCAGCTTTGGAAGGAATACGTGCGTATAATCATGCACGCAAAGCCAAAGGTCTTCGTCATTGAGAATGTCGATCGTTTTATGAAGAGCAGCGAGTTTGCCCTCCTCCTTCAAGAAGCCGACAGTGGTCTCTTGAAGGACTACGACCTATCCTACGACGTTCTCAATGCCGCAGACTATGGCGTCGCCCAGCGCCGCAAGCGCACTATCGTTATTGGTTCACGAATTGGCAAGATTCCTCTACCTAAGCCGACTCATGCAAAGATTCCCGAACTCGACCCAGAGATCAAACCTTGGTTGACGACTACCGATAAGATCTGGGGCCTACCTACGAAGCCAGACACCACCGAGCTCCCAGACTCGAAGGTCGAGTTCTTTGGCCAAAAGATGCCCGGGACCTTCAAAGGCCTGGATATTCACATCGGCCGCAAGCCGACAGAAATGTCATTGAGGCGATATGACTACATCCCCCCTGGCGGTGGGCGATTTGACCTTCCAGATGAACTTTTGTCACCATGCTGGCGCAGGAAGAAGACCGGAACCACAGATGTAATGGGTCGCATGCGCTGGGATACGCCGTCGGTTACCATCCGCACGGAGTTTTTCAAGCCGGAGAAAGGGCAGTACCTACACCCTCAATGGGATCCGGACGACCCCTCGAACCGAGTGAACCGCCCGATCACACACCTGGAAGCAGCTCGACTTCAGGACTTTGATTATGAGTTCCAGTGGTGTGGGTCGAAGATCGAAATAGCCAAGCAGATCGGCAATGCCGTACCCGTTGGTCTAGCGCAGGCGATTGCAAGGCATCTCAAGCCATTCCTCACAGGGGAGAAAACAGCTGGCGCCAGCCAGGGCCTATGAGCTTCCAGTAGATCCTGCTTGGGCAGCTATTTCGGACATATCATTTGTGATCGAGCCATAGTGCTCCTAGACTCCGCCTATGGTCGACACTCCCGAGCCCCTGTTTCCCGATCCCACTGACACGGTCATGTGGAGGACTTCCCCCGGATCCGACGATGAAGGTCTCAGCTCTGTAGCGTCATGGTTTCGAAGTCAGTCGGAAATGGAGATCCGGTTCGGCGAGATTTTTCGCCAGTCGATCGACGAGGTGCTAGACGGTCAACGCACAGGACGGTTCGACCTAGCAACTACGGCTAAGACCGAGAAAACATACCTTGGCACCAAGGTCGAAATTCTCTGCCAAGTCGAATTTAATCTTCAACGCGGCACCCGCATGGATTACCTTGTGAATGGACATGAGGTAGATGCAAAATTTTCCAGCGACGGCCCAACGAAGCAGTCGATTCCCCGCGAAGCGGTCGGGCATATCTGCCTTCTCATGCATGCCGACGACGCGGATCAGTTCTTTTCTGTTGGACTGCTCCGCGTCACCAGTGACGTTCTTAGTCCCGGCAAAGGCAACCAAGACGGCAAGAAGGCCATTATCGCAGCCGGTCGCCCCAAAGTTCTTTGGCTCGTTCGTCAGGGGCAACTTCCAGAGAATCTGCTGCTCAATCTCCCGGAAGTAACCCGACGAGCCATCTTCGACGTTCCCGTTCCGAAGGGTCGAGGCAAGGGAGGCCAGAAAAGAGTGAACCAACTGTTCCGTCTGGTTCAGCGGAGAGCTATTCGCCGCGAGGTTGTCTTGGCTGTGGCCCAGCAGGACGACGGGCCAAAACGCGTCCGTGACGCCCGCAGTCATCTGCGCCCAGAGGGAATCCTCGTTCTCGGCCACCAAGACGATCATCCCAGGATCGCCCGTGACCTAAAACTGCCGGTTCCCAACAAAGGGCAGTGGGTTAGCGTACGAGTTGTTCCTCAAGGAGAAGACTTCTCTCGTCCGGGTACTCTGATTCAAGGAGTTCGATACGTGGTGGCCATGCCCGACGAGGCTCCTGTTCCAGGCCCGACCAAGATCTATTAACAGACACCCGGCGGCCTGCGCCTACCACCTGGATCGGACGGCGGATCGAGCCCCGCAACGCTCTGGCGCCTCAAGGGCGCCAGAGCACGGCTCAAGATCTGCGAGGCGTTCCTGCAACTCTACGAGTGGAGCCATCGATGTAACTGTGACGGCCTCGCCTCAGACTCGTCTGATTCACAGGAAGGACAGGAAACGGGTTCCGTGTCCCGCAGAGTACTGTCACAGATTCTGTCGGGCCCATCGCCTAACCTGACCGCGAGCGTCCGAAATACATCGACACTCACACAGAGAACGGAAAACACGTAGCTTCCGAGGAGTGATCGTATGGACTCAGCACGGGAACACAGAGTACAGCTTGACGAACTGGAGAAGTCTTTAGAACAAGCACTCGAATTGGTCCGAGCCACACCTAGGGACGGCCTGACCGCAATCGAATGGCTGGAGACGGCGGCTAAGCTTGGAGGTTTCCTTTCCGAAGCACGAGACGCCTCTTCCGAAGTGCGTCAGACCCTCTTGGGTGGAGCCCGCAGCGCACTGCTCCTATACCTCCGCGGCCACGTTGGCGAGACAGTTCCCCCTCACGCTCTAGAGGGTGTCTCCGGCATCCGCGAGTGGGCGCGGCGGATCCGCGAACTGCGAGCCATCGGATGGGACATCAACTGCCTCGGTGCCGGTCCGAGTGCCCCGTATCGACTCGACGATGTCCAACTCGCCGAAGAGGTAGCACAGAGCCAGCAGATCATCGATTCGATCAAGGGTTCCAAGCCCAAGGAACGGATCATCGAATACCTGCTGCATCTCACTCCTTGGCCTGCGGGCCCCAAGCAGCTTGAGCGCGTAGCGGGAGTGCCGACATGGCGTCAGGAGATCCGGGATCTGGTAGACGAAGGATGGCTCATCCTTTCGCATGAGACCGACCCCGAACTGGCCCCTGGGTTCTATCGCCTTACCAGGCTCGAGGATTAGGGCTCACACGTTTTTCGATCAAACATTCGATAAAAAAGCCAACATAGAACATAAAGTCGATTTAGAATATCTTAGGGAAAATGCGAGGCCAACAAGAACTCCCTCTGCCCCGATGATTCAGCAGGCAAAGACCACATCCGGTGAAAGGATTGGATAGCCGACCGCTTCGGAGCTCTATCGGCATGTCCACGCTCTTCCCAACATTTCGTTCCAGCACAAGGAGTCAGATCAGTGGCTACCGGCCGTCCCTCACCCGCTGTCGGTTCAAATGTTGCACGGCCATGGGCAGGCGCGGAAACTCCGGTTTCACAGATCGTCATCCGTCAATCGGAGATGTGTCTACGCTCCTACGAGGCCAACCCGACGCTGATCGAAGAGCATGCGAACATCGAGCGGTCGACCACTCAGGGTGGGTACGGTCGCCGCCAGCTGTACGAGCTCGTCCAGAACGGTGCGGACGAGCTTCAGAACGAGCCAGGCGGAGGGATCCAGGTTGTCCTGACGGAAGAAGCTCTCTACTGCGCCAATCTCGGCACCCCTGTCAGCCCCGAAGGCGCGCAGACGATCCTGGCTTCCCACCTCTCGCGTAAACGTGGCACAGAGATCGGCCGTTTCGGACTCGGCTTCAAATCCGTGCTGAGCATTTCCAATCGCCCACAGTTCTTCAGCAGGACCGGATCATTCGGCTGGGATGCAGTTCAGGCCCGGCAGAGCATCGCGAGCAGAGTTGAGTACAACGGCCCGACACCCGTCCTTCGGATCGCGCACCTCCTCGACCCCATCGCCGAACGTCGCAAAGATCCCGTTCTCGACGAGCTCATGATGTGGGCCACCACGGTGGTGAAACTTCCTCTTACCGGTGACCACGCCGCGCGGCTCTCTCGCGACCTCAGAGACTTCCCCTCCAAGTTCGCGATCTTCTCTCCACACGTCGGTGAGGTGATTCTCGAAGATCGCAGGAATCCTCTGGGTGTGATTCGCCGTGAGATCTATGTACAGGGTGAAGGAAACAGGCGCACGCTGTTCACCGACGACGACGGCGGCACGAGCACCTCGGAGTGGGTGGTCTTCGAAACCATTCACACACCGACCGCCAAGGCTCGGCAGGACGCAGGCGAATACCACGATCGCACCCAGATCCCGTTGGCGTGGGCGGTTCCCACATCTGGCCAGCAGGGCCCCGGCCAGTTCTGGGCGTTCTTTCCGACCACGTACGAGACAACGCTCCGAGGCGTGCTCAACGCTCCCTGGAAGACCAACGAAGATCGACAAAACCTGCTCCAGAACAACACTTTCAACGAAGAGTTGATGGAGGCCGCCGCCGAGCTCATCGTCAGGTCCTTCTCCGAGTTGTCCATTCCGGGGGACCCTGCTCGTCACCTGACTCTGATCACCGCTCGCGGCAAAGAGGCCCGCAACTGGGCAGACGGCATGCTGACCAACCTCGTCTACGGTTTTGCGGCGAAAAACCCCTCACTCCCCGATCAAACCGGACGACTCAGGAAGCCCTTCGAGATCAAGCTGCACCCGGAGAAGCTTGACAAGAAGTGGCTGACCATGTGGGCCGGCTACCCGGGCCGTCCTACTGACTGGTGTCACGAATCGATTGAAGAGACCGTCCGGAGATCCCGTGCCGAGATCATCTTGGAGCGTGCCGGCAAGAAGCCCGGAACCGTTCGCGTATGGTTGGAAGCCCTTGTCTCGGACGGGAGCACCGCGGCATCGGCGGTAGCACTGTCGATCGTGGCCGACATGGTGCACAGAGAGTCCGCTTACGCCGATCAGGCTCGACAGGCACGGATTCTACGGACGGAGACAGGCGAGATGGTGGCGCCTCTTGCGGACACCGTTTTCAGGCGCACCGCGATGGACCTCTCCACGGACGAGCTGATCTTTGTTGACCCGGCGTTGGACGAGGATTCGACGACCTCGTGGGCTTTGGGAGTTCTCGGGATCCGGGAAGCGGATGCATTGGGACGGTTCGCCGCCGTCGTCAAGCAAGGGTTCAGAAATTATCAGGACTCCGACTGGGAGAGATTCTGGCATCTCGCTCGCCAGGCAGGAGCCGAGCGAGCCGTGGGACACCTTCGCGAGCACGGAGTAAGCCCTCGTCAGCTCAAAGTCCGAGTACGGGCGAGCAGTTTCATCTCCTTGAGCAACTGCCTGTTGCCCGGCCGTGTGATCCCTGAGGGCTCGACCACCGACCACGCCGTCGTCGTCGACACCGCATTCCACCACGCCGATATCGGGATGCTTCGCACATTAGGCATGCTGGACGGCCCGCATGTCTCTATGGACCCATCCCAAGAGGTCTGGTTTGTGGCATACCGGGAACAGGTGCTCGACATCTACTACAAGAAGCTTCCCTCCAATGTGGGACGGCCGAACGAACAGAGCATCGTGTTGGAGGGCACGAACCCTTCCGGACCGTTGGGTCTGCTCCCACGCTTAAGCAAGGAGGCCTGCGCGCGCTTCCTCACCGCGATACCTTCCGTCGGCCTGATCACCCAGTGGCACGTCCGCGCCAAAACGCGGCGAAACGATGCTCCCGTGGGAGTTACCTCACCCTTGATCTGGATGGTGAAACGGCATGGCACACTGCCCACCTCTCGCGGCCTCCTTCCGGTACGGCAGTGCCTCGGGCTCGGACTCGAAGAACACTCCCGCATTCTCCCCGTAGTCAAAATCGACGCCGCCCTCTCCGCGGCGCTCAAGCTCCCGGAACGCTTGGAACAGATCCCCGGGAGTCTCTGGTCTGTTCTCTTTGAGAAGATCGCAACCAGCGAGGACGCGGCAGAGGTGGGAGCGTTCTACGGATTGGCGGAAACCGTCCTGTCTGCTCCCGATGAGGTCCGGTGTCGACAGCGAGACGGATGGATCATGTCCCCGACCTCGGACGTCGCCGTCACCGCCGACGAAGCCCAGTACAAACGGCTGCTTTTCCACGATGTCTCCGCCATCCTCGCTCCCGACTCCCAGACCTGCGCAAGGCTCGTCGAAGAGTGGGGAATGAAGTCGTTCGACGAGGCACTTGTCACCGAACTTCGGGTGACCCCTCTCGGCGAAGCGACACCGCTGGAGGACGTCTTCCCCGCCCTACGGCTCGTCGCCGGCCGGCCCGCACAGCGCCTGGCCCTGGTGCGGTGCAAGGAGCTCGACGAACTGATCCGCACTCCTTCCGGGCAGATATCGCAACCTCTCGACATCGGCCGCCAAGACGACATCGTCTACTGGCGCGAAAAAGAGGACGACCTCGAACTCATACGCAGGCTCAGCGCGCTGCTCAATCTCGGCTTCACCGAGGAGCGCTGCCGGCAGGTACTGCGTCAGCAGGAGGAGGCCCGGCGAAGCAAGCGGGTCGTCAAAGTCCGCAATGAGAAAAACTCCGCGGACAAACTCCTCGCCATGCTGCCCGCCAAAACCATCAGGGAGAAGATCCCTCAGATCGTCATCGACGCGGTCGAGGCCAAGGAAGGAAAGATCGACGACCGAACTGCGGCGGAGCTTGCGATCTCCGTCCACGGAACGGCAGTTCTCAGGGAGTATCGCCCTGAACTGGAGAAAAACGGCTTCACACTTCCTACACAGATGGCGGGTGGCCACGAGGCCAGGAAGTTCACCGAGGACCTCGGATTCCCCGCGGAGTTCGCAGGATTCCGACGTCCGTCGCTGGAGCCGTTCATCACGGTGGAGGGTCCGGTCGACTTTCCACCCTTGCACGAATACCAGGAACGCATGGTCCAACGGATGTGCGAGGTCCTGCAGAGTAGAGACCCACAACAACAACGTGGCATGCTCAGCCTGCCCACCGGTGCCGGCAAAACCCGTGTCGCGGTGGAGGCCATCACACGCACACTGCGCACGCTCCCGAACGAGCGGGCATCCCGACCGGTGTTGTGGATCGCCCAATCGGAAGAACTCTGTGAGCAGGCTGTACAGACCTGGCATTTCGTCTGGAAGAACATCGGTCCCACCAAAGCCCTCACCATCAGCCGACTCTGGTCCGGCAACGAAGCCGATCCCGTAACCGAGGGTTTCCATCTGGTCGTCGCCACCGACGCCAAGCTGGAGAACGTGATCGGGACCGAGGGATACGAATGGCTCCGCAACGCCCAATCAGTGATCATCGACGAGGCGCACACCTCAATCAGTCCTCGGTATACGCGGATGCTGGAGGCGCTCGGTCTGACACCGCACCGCACCCGCTGCCCCTTGATCGGTCTCAGTGCAACCCCCTTCAGAGGGGTCAGTGTTGACGAGACCGAACGTCTGGCCCGCCGGTATCTGAAGAATCGTCTCGACCACGATCGAGACGGCTCGGACATCCTTGGGGAGAATCCCTACCTCACCCTTCAGCAGTTGGGTGTGCTGGCTCGCGTGCAACACAAGGTCCTCAAGGGGGCCACACTGGAGCTCACCGTGGACGAACGGGAAAACCTGGAGCAGCTTCGCCGACTGCCGGCCAGCGCCGAGGAACGGCTCGGTTCCGACCAAGAACGCAACAACATGCTTCTTGACGAGATCTGTGACCTGCCGGAGGACTGGCAGATCCTGCTCTTCGCCACATCCGTCAGTCACGCCCAGGCGATGGCCGCCCTCCTTGTTCGTAGGGGCGTGAAAGCTGCCGCGCTTTCCGGAAGCACAGATGACGGCGTGCGACGCCACAGCATCGAACAATTCCGCCAAAAGAAGATCCGCGTACTGACGAATTACGGCGTCCTCAGCCAGGGCTTCGACGCCCCGGCAACGCGGGCCGTGGTGGTGGCTCGCCCCACGTACAGTCCCAACGTCTATCAGCAGATGATCGGTCGTGGTCTTCGAGGACCGAGGAACGGAGGGAAGGAGGAGTGCCTTATCGTCAACGTGGCCGACAACATCGCCCAGTACGGCGAGCAGCTTGCCTTCCGGCAGTTCGAATATCTGTGGAACGGTGAGTAAGGGAAATGGAACTCACCAACGAGCAACGTGACATCGTCGAGCAATCAGGCGACGCTCGATTGCTCGTCACCGCCGGCGCAGGCGCCGGAAAGACCTCCACTCTGATCCGCAGGTTGAGCTCTTTGATCGAAGACGACGGGCTGGGTGCGGACGAGGTTCTCGTCCTCAGCTTCTCCCGTGCCGCGGTGCGGGAGATCCGTGACCGGCTGACCGCATATGGCGAAGACGCTCAGCATGTCGAAGTGTGCACCTTTGACTCGTACGCCACCCAATTGCTATCCGAAATCGTTCCCAGCGGCACCTGGCAGCATTCGTCCTACGATCAGCGGATCCGCGAGGCGACGAGGCTTCTCCACGACGATGACCAGGCCGGTGAACTCGCTGCCGACATTCGTCATCTCGTTGTCGACGAGGTCCAGGACCTGGTCGGTGTCCGGGCCGAGCTGGTGAAGGTACTGCTGGAGAGGATCTCCGGTGGCTTCACCCTGCTGGGCGATCCCGCCCAAGGAATTTACGGCTTCCAACTCAACGACCCGAAGGACCGTATCCGCGGTGCCGCGGCCCTCTACTCCTGGGTTCGAGCCCACTTCGGGAAGAATTTGATCGAGAAAGAGCTGACCGAGAATTTCCGTGCGCGACACGACGAAGCGCGGGGAGCACTAGCCATAGGTTCGGAGCTGGGGCAGGAGAACGCCGACTACGCGGGCATCCAACGGAGGCTCCGCACCGAGTTACTCGACAGCATGCCGCTCGGCGTGCTGGAGGACGCCGTCCCCCTGCTCGCCGAATTGGCGACACCCACCGCGCTGCTGTGCCGGACGAACGGAGAAACACTTCTCGTCTCACGCGAACTCCACAGGAGCGGAGTCGCACATAGGCTGCAACGGTCCGCGCAGGACAGGGTGATCCCCAAGTGGGTGGCCGAGCTTTTTCGGCGGCTCGATTCGAGGGCCGGACAGGACGACGTCACCTCTGTCCTTGAGGAGAACGGTGTCAAAGCCGACGAGCTCTGGCCACTCCTCAAGCGGATGGACACCAACCGGCGCAGCAGGAGCCTGAATCTGTCGGATGTTCGAAACCACCTTGTCAGGGGCGACGTGCCCGACGAGCTGACACGTCAGCCTGCGGCCACACTCGTCGTCTCCACGATCCACAGGGTCAAGGGGCTGGAGTTCGACCAGGTGATCGTCGTCGACCCAGGTGAGGCCGGCGAGGACCCAGTAGAGCAAGCGGAGAATGCCCGAATGCTGTACGTGGCCATGACCCGTCCCCGTGACCTCCTGCTTCACATTCGACCGGTCAACAAGCTCCAGCACGGCCACTTGAGGAAGTTTTCATGCGGGCGCTGGGCCGAAGCCGGCTTCGGCAAATACAAAAACGCTCGTTTTGGCGTTGAGGTTCAAGCAGAGGACATCCATTCGGAGGACCCGGCGGGAAGCACCGGCTTCACAGCGGATCCCCTGGCCACGCAGCTCTACCTTGCGACCAAAGTTGCTCCCGGCGATCTCGTGTCATTGACCCGGGCATCGTCCTCGACCCTCGACGGACCACCCTCGTACATCGTGGAACACGACGGCACTCCTGTCGGAGTGACCTCGGCTACCTTTTCACGGGTGCTCAAGCAGATTCTGCCGGGCCACGATCGGCGTGAGTGGCCACTCTCGATCAACGATTTGCATGTGGACTGCGTCGAAGCCGTTGTCGGCAGCGACGCCGCGGGACAGAACAGCGGGTTGGGCTGGTCCGGTGTCTGGCTGCGCCCGCGGATTGCGGGACTGGGAAGTTTCGAATGGCCATCCAGGGAGCGGCAGTGACATTCACCGAGCATTATCGGTTCAGGTCCGAGCTGGTCAGACAGGTCGAGCTTGACCTTGTCGGCCCGACGGAGCCCGACAACAACGAGGTGATCACTGACCGTCCCATCACCAAGTACGCAGCAGGGATCCTCTTCCCGCAGGACGAGAACGAGTCCGTGGAAGAGGAGATGCCGCTCGATACGGAGGCGGAGGGCCCGCACATTGACCCGGACTCCGTACCGGACCCCGCGGTCACCATGGCCAACGTCCGCTATCCCTCCTCCATGGGTCTGACCTTCGCCGTCGACACGAACATCAGCAAGACGATTACCGTGCTCGTGGAGGCGGCGCAGTACGTGTCGGAGAGCTCCGTGGAACGGGTTCGTAAGCGGTCCACGGACAACGTCGACGAGCGTTGGCTGCGCCGCCCGCTGTCGATCCCACCTAAATCGGTGGACGTGACCGTACCCGGTCAATGTCGGATCGAGGCCGCGGACGGTCTGCAACTCTTCACGCGCATCCGTCCGGCGAACGATCACGGTGTCGTCGCCGTCACGATGGCTCTTTTGAACACCGTTACGGTCTCACGCGGAGGAGATCGAGACGCAGTGTCGTTCTTCCAACCGCGAATCACCGTGACGGCGCCCGACGAGACGGCGGCGTTCGTCGAACGCATGCCTCCCGGAAAAACGGACGGCGATGAGGAGCTGAACGCTTATCGGTTGCTCTATCGCCACGCGCCCACCTTCGCCACCGGCCATGGATGCGCCGTCGAATGGGAACACGCACCGAATGAGATCAACGACGTGGCTTCGATTCGGGCCGCGCAGCGAATCCGCACGACGTTTATTCCCACCTACGACCTCCGGCTGGCCGACTCGAACCCAAAAATCGACACACGCTCTTTGGGTATGGCGTACTTGGCGAGCGCCACTGATTCGGAAGTCCTCTCGGCCCTCAAGGGACTCACATCCGGATACCGCGGCTGGATTGGAGACCGCCGAGCGCAGGCCGAGCAACTCGTCGACGCCGACTTCAAGAAGATCGCGCTTGATCACCTCGGGGCGTGTGACGAGGCATGTGATCGGATGGAAGCCGGCATCGGGCTGCTAACCGGTTCCGTCATGGAGGCGTTCCAATTGGCCAACCGGGCTATGGCGATGCAACGCGCGAGAACGGACTGGCTGAAAAAGGGACGTCCCGCCGGCGGGCTTGACGAGTCGAAGGGCGTCTGGCGCCCCTTCCAGATCGCCTTCGTTCTGCTCTCGCTAGGTGGCGTGGTGGACAAAAACTCGCCGGACCGCAGAATCGCCGACGTCCTGTGGTTTCCCACAGGTGGTGGGAAGACCGAGGCGTATCTCGGACTGATCGCCTTCACCGTTTTCCTCCGGCGCCTTCGTGACCCCCGCCACGGCGGAGGGGTCACCGTGCTCATGCGCTACACACTGCGACTGTTGACGGTCCAGCAGTTCGAACGAGCCGCCCTGCTCATGTGCTGCATGGAGTCGATTCGTCGTGAGCATCCTTCGTCGCGCGGCAGTGCGGAGATCTCCATCGGCATGTGGGTCGGCCAGGGCTCGACTCCCAACAGTCTCGACGATGCGAAAACCGCCCTCAGAAAGCTTGGCCGGCGGGAAGAGGTTCAGGAAAAGAATCCCGTCCAGATCAGGTCCTGTCCCTGGTGCGGCCACGCCCTGGACTACCGCAATTACGTGATCACGGTTGACCGGCTGACGATCGCCTGTGGAACCGACGGATGCGAATTTCAGGACGGCCTTCCGGTCCATGTTGTGGACGAGACCATCTATGCGGCACGGCCGACTCTGATCATCGCCACCGCGGACAAGTTCGCGAGCATCCCTTGGAGAGGGGATCAGGTCGCGAAGCTCTTCAACCTCACGACCAAAGAGCCCGCACCGGAACTGATCATCCAGGACGAGTTGCACCTCATCTCCGGCCCCCTGGGCACCCTCGCCGGCCTGTACGAGACGGCGGTGGATCTCGCCGCCGAACACCCGAAGGTTGTGGCGTCCACAGCCACGATCCGCCGCGCCTCCCGGCAGGGGTTGGCACTGTTCAACCGTGAGGTCAGCCAGTTCCCTCCCCCGGGGTTGGATGCCCGAGATTCGTACTTCTCCGTGGAGACGCCCCCCACGGAGAAGGCAAGTCGTCTGTACGTAGGTCTGCTCGCACCCGCCACCAGCCAGACGACCCTCCTGGTCAGGGCATACGCCTCGCTTCTGCATCATGCCAAGGCGATCGAAGGCACGGATCAGGTTCGGGACGCCTACTGGACGTTACTCGGCTACTTCAACAGTCTGCGTCTCCTCGCCGGTGCCAAGCTACAGGTCCAGGACGACGTAGGTGATCGCCTAGGGCTGCTCTCCAAGCAGCTTGAACAGGAAGAACGCCAGATCCTCTGGGACATCGAACTCACCAGCCGCGAGCCCTCCAGTGCGATCCCCCGACATCTGCAGGACATGGCGAAGTCACTCCCCGAGGAAGCCATCGACGTGATCCTCGCAACCAACATGATCTCTGTGGGAGTTGACGTCGACCGCCTCGGCCTGATGGCCGTCATGGGCCAACCGCAATCGACGTCGGAGTACATTCAGGCAACCAGTCGGGTCGGACGCACATGGCCCGGTCTGGTCACAACGCTGTTCAACTCGATGCGCTCACGTGACCGTTCTCACTACGAGAACTTCACCGCCTACCATTCGGCGCTGTACCGACAGGTGGAGGCCACCAGCGTCACGCCGTTCTCAGCGCGTGCCCGCGACCGCGCGATCCATGCCGTAGTCATCGGACTCGCGCGACTCCTCATCCCGGAAGCACGCCCCAAACACGCTGCGGCATCAATCGGTGACTTCGAAAGCAAACTGCGAAAAATCTGCGACACCGTTCTGGAACGAGTGGGCAGAATCGCAGGCGAAGCCGAGCAAGCGGCCACTGCGAAGCAGATCGACGAGGTCATCGGCCAGTGGCTTGAGCGTGCCGACAGCGAACCGAATCTCGTTTACGACGATTTCAGAAATCCCGGCAACGGTCTCCTGATGGACGCCGGCCGATACGACCAATCCAACGACGAGATCTCGGACACCATGCCGACTCTGTGGAGTCTGCGTGACGTGGATGTCGAATCCACGCTCTATCTGGACAGGGGACTGCGATGAGTCGAAACTCCATCGGCGGTGTACGACGGGCACAGCTCATCACCACGTACGGTGTCGGCTCGCTTATCGCAGTCGAAAGCAACTCGTACATGATCGCTGGAATCGACCGCTGGTCCGACTACGGCGACGAGCACATCATTCACGAGCCCAGACTCCAGCAACAGCTTCGGGTTCGCGGATTTCGTCTACCTCCGGCATCGCAGTACGAGGGCAGAGGCGACGTTCCGGTGATCCGCTTCCCGATATGGCACTCCTGCCCTGAGTCTGGCACTCTCAAGGAGCATTGGAAGTGGGGAAATCATCGCGGCACCGCAAAGTGCAAGGTACACGATCGCGAACTTGTTCCCTCTCGATTCGTGGTGTGCTGCGGAAACGGTCATATCGACGATTTCCCGTACTTTCGCTGGGTTCACGCCGGCTCCCCCGGCACCGGAACCGAACACGAGATGACTATTGAGGCCACGGGACGCAGTGCCGCGCTTCGCGACATCGTCATCGCCTGCAAGTGTGGTAAGCGGGTCTCGATGGAAGGCGCTCTCGGGAAAGGGGCGCTGAAAGGGATTGCCAGGTGCACAGGACAACGGCCTTGGCTCGGAAGCGATCAGACTCAAGAATGTGACGAAATCCCGCGAGGTATGCAGCGAGGCGCCTCAGGTGTCTGGTTCTCGGCGGTCCGCTCCGCGCTCTCGATCCCACCTTGGTCGGAGGCGATTCACAAGCTGATCGAGAAGCATTGGAAGACGCTGAGCAAGACTCGTCACCTTCGTGACACCGTCGAAGACCTGGAACTGGCCAAGGGGAAGCCCTTCGGCATCGACGAGATCGTAGGGGCCGTTGAGCAACGGCGCCGTATCGAGGCCGGATTGGAAGACTACTCCGAGGCAGATCTCAAAGCCCAGGAGTACCAAGCGCTTGCTAACACCACGCCGGAGATCTCCGGGGACCAGGACTTCGTGTGTGTCCCGCCGGACAACCTTGAACTCGACCCGACCCTGGCAGTCGACCAGGTGATGCGGGTCAAGCGTCTTCGCGAGGTACGCGCCCTGGAGGCGTTCACGCGCATCGAATCTCCCACTCCGGGAGACGGGAAGCGTCTGGCGTCCCTACACCGAGACGACGACCGCCCTGACTGGCTGCCCGCCATCGAAGTCATCGGTGAGGGCGTCTTCCTCACCCTCGACCAGCGACGCCTTGCCGAATGGGAACAGCGACCAGAGGTGATCGATCGCATCGCACCTCTCGGCGAGGGGTATCGACAACGCTTCCTGAGCCGGGGGACCGAGCCGGACCGCTGGATCACTCCGCGCCTGGTTCTGATCCACACACTCGCCCACGCCATCATCAACGAGTGGAGCCTCGACTCCGGCTATCCGGCGGCCTCGTTGCGCGAGCGACTCTACGTCTCGGACACCATGGCCGGGCTTCTCATCTACACGGCGACAAGCGACTCAGCGGGAAGTCTCGGAGGCATCGTCGCTCAGGTCGAATCCGGCGACCTGAGCGCTTCGATCCACCGCGCCCTCAACCGGATCTCCTGGTGCTCGGCCGACCCACTGTGCATTGAGACCCAGGTTTCCGGGGTCGACAATCTGAACCGGGCGGCTTGCCATGCGTGTGTCCTATTACCGGAGACCAGCTGCGAAGAATACAACACCTTACTGGACCGAGGGATACTAATAGGAACGCACGAAGAACCGCAAGTCGGCTTCTTTTCATCGAAAGCTGCAGACCTCACAGCCAGCTAGACCTTAACACATTCAGCGGCAGTCGCCACATGTAGTTCACACACAAACTTTCCAACACACAGAGTTTTCGCCAACCACTCTCGGTAATAAGTGAAGGCGAAATGTCCAATTTGTGAAATTTATCCCACATCGACAACTAGAGACATTACCGTCAGTTCATCATTCGTTACCCTCTGCATCGCCCATCGCTTAAATAATATACGATACACAATTGTCAACCCTTTTGGCAATCTACGCAGACGGCGCATTATCCACTATCCATACAGAAAGAGCGCTGTCATCACCTTGATGCATATTGGTACCCTTTGACACTCGCGCACCCCGGCCATCTCCTGTAGAGTCGGGGCGCACCTCCGACCGACTAAGTCACTCGAAATGCGATATGGAGAAAAGCCGGTGGTACCGAACCGAGGGCGACCATGCCCCATGTGGCGGGCGATCACCGCCCCGAGCTTTCGTCTTCTTGTCTCGAAGCCTTGAAATCCGAACCTCATTCCATGAAGCGGAAGTCAAGTTCGCCAATAGACATAATCAACGTTTTTCATCGGTTAGACGGACGAAAAACGAGAGGGCTCGAAACCGTTCGTGCGGTCCCGAGCCCTGAAGCAATTTCATCACCGGACCGGCTAGCAGGTCAGATGCTGAACGCTTGTACCCACAAGTAGACTAACCAGTGCGTGACCCAGCTTGCAATCCAGGTCCGGTGAGTCAAGCCCGGCAACCATGGAGAACGTATGGAGCAGTCGGTTGTTCGTGCGCTACTGACGGCGATCATCCTCATCTCGGCTGTGATCGTCGGCATCGTTGGCGTCTGGTTGGCGAAACATGGAGGTATGAGCCTGCCTAACGCCATCCTGGCAGGGGCGGGTGGGTTCGGGATTACGATCCCTATCCTCCTGGCGCTCGCCCAATTTCTGATGGGAATGCCATCCTAGACGAACAGTCCAGCAGTCTCGGCGGGGGCGTCCCCCGCCGAGACTTGCGCTAGTACGTGACTTGACTTATCACTCATGCACGTCCTAGGGACATGGTCGCACCCTCGGAGCGGTGTAAAAGGTTCGACAAGGGTGCCGTGGGGTTGATCCTATTGCGGAGTAGAGGGGCCGAGGCGGTCTCCTAGGCCAAGTAAAGCAGGGCGCGGTACAAGCCCTGATGATGGTGAAGCATCGCCGGCTGCGGGCAGCGCGGTCCAGGACGGCCCACATGAGGCTGACGCAACTGATCTCGCCGGGGAAGCGGCCGATGACCTAGACCCGGCGGCGGCGGGTCTCACCGAAGGTACGCTCAATAAAGTTGAAGGGCAGATGCGCTCGTGATGCTCAGGCGGGAAGCGCAGATAGGTGATCAGGCTGTGGCAGTCGGTCAGCAGGCCCTTGACCGCCGCCGGGTAGCGCCCGCCCCAGGCCTCGACGAAGGCATCGATGCGGCGTTGGACCCCGTCCACCAGATGCTGACCGGGCGTGATGCCTCGCCTGGAGCGGCCAGGTTGAAAATCTGCCAGAAGGTCGGTTTGACCTCGGCCTGGTCGCCGGAACTGACCTTCGCCAGCACGTTTCTGGCTCGGTGGATGACGCACCTTTGGCGCGGGGACCGACCGAAGATCTGCTCGGCGGCGCCGAGCAGGCCGGGGGCGCCGTCGGAGATGAATCAGTAGTGGCGGACGCAGGCCGCGTCCGGCCAGGCCGGTCAGGAAGTCGTGCCAGGCGTCGGTGGATTCGGCGGCGGCCGGGGCCAGGCCAACGAAGAGCGGTTTGCCGTCGGTGGTGATGCCCCAGGCGGCCAGGACGGGTTCGGCGCGCTGCCCGTCGTGCATTTTGAAGTGTGAGGCGTCCAGGAATAGATAGTCCAGCTCGATTGCCGACAGGTCGCGACGGCACCAGGTGTCGTACTCGATGATGACGGCCTGGCAGATGGTCGAGACCATGGACTTGGACAGGGCGGCTTTAGGGCCGAGCGCGTCGGCCAGGGCGCTTTCGATGTCGCGGACTGAATCGGCCCCGGGTTCGGTGGAGGTCTCCATCAAGCCGAGGCGATTCAGTCGCATATGTCTCGAACATGCCGCAGCTCCATGCAGAGAACACGGTGAATGTCAGCAGCCCCCCGCAGGGTGTGACCCACTCCGGCGACAGTGACCAGATGCGAGCCTGGACTCAACTGCCGGGCAAAAGCCCGAACCTGGTTCAGTGGGGTTACGCGATCCTCATCTCCGTGAACCAGAAGGAGTAGGCGCTGAATCGCGGCCTCGGGCTCGCCAGAGAGCTCACCACAGAGCAACTCCGCGTGATGAGCCTGGAACTTTGGTGCGGCCCTGCCCCAGCTCCCAGGGTTGATCACCGCTGACCTGGCGATCCCAGCCACGAACACATCGGTGATCGCCAAGGCCCGCAAAACGGTGTATCCGCCGGCGCTGGCCCCCCAGATCACCGTTCGCGCGGCGTCCGCAAGACCAGCAGATGCCAGATGACGAGCCGCGTCGGCACAGTCGGTGGCATCGACCACCCCCCACCGGCGACGAAGCCCCAGCCTGTACGCGCGGCCATACCCGGTACTCCCCCGATAGTCGACATCAGCGACGGCGAAACCCCGACTCGTGAAGTACTGCGTGTGGAGATCCAACCGCAGGGGCCAGTTCGTCGTCGGCCCTGGATGAGCCCGTACGAGCAACGGCGGAGGCCGATCGCTCCCTCCCAAGGGCGGGTAGTAGAGGCCGTGCGCCTCACCTCCGTCACGAGTACCGAAGGTGAAGGGCTCCGGCTGGACGAGCGATGCCAGGTCAAGGGTGACGTCGGCCGAGGTGAGCTCGTGGACAGAACCGTCAGACTCGGCCAGTGCCACCGTGGGCAACCGCATGGGACCGGAGCCGATGAAGGCGATGTTCGGCCCCGCCATGGCCAGGTAAGGCTTGATCGAGGTGTACGGCAGGGCCAGCCTTTGGATATCACCAGCGAGACGCCTTACCACCAAGGAGTGCTGTGGACCCTGCTGGATGATGGCCGTTATCTGAGCATCCTGGAAGGCGTACGTGCGATAGCCGAACTCCCAGGGAGCCGCCGCGACCTCGAACTCCCCCGTGATCACCGCTTCGGTGCGGCCCTCGCGCCAGGCGTACAGGTTCCACCAGCCGGAGCGGTCGGAGACGAAGTGCAGCACCCCGTCTCCGCTCCACTGCGGCTGGCACACCGACTCGTCGCCCCCTCCAGCGACCAACCTCGTACCGGTGAGGGTGCCGTCGGGCCGGACGTCGGCCAGCCAGAGCCGGGCGCCATCCCAGGGCATGAGCGGGGCGTTCCATGAGACCCAGGTCAGTTTCCTCCCGTCAGGGCTGGGCTCCGGGGACATGTAGAAGTCGTCACCGGACGCGATGATCGTCGGCTCGGCGGATCCGTCGCCAGGCAGGATGACCAGCTCGTTGTGGACAAGGGTTTCCTCGTGTCGTTCCCGGACGCAGACCAGATTGTCTGTGCCCGGTAGGAGGCGGAGGTCCGCGTAGCGTAGGGCTCCCGGCGAGGTGGGAACGGGAGTCACGGGTACGGGGTGCCGATGGTCGCGTACGTGATAGATCCGCTGGTCGTCGGCGTCGCAGAACCACACGTCCCGTTCGGTGGCCAGGTAGGCGCCTCCGCCGTACTCGTGCACCCGGGAGGCGACGTGAAATCCCTCCGGTAGCACGTCCTGACGGCCGTCGGCGGCGGTCCAACGTACGAGCACATCCCCGCTCTCCCGCCCCTCGATCCAGTAGACGGTCTCACCGACCGTCTGGAGGGCGTCATAAGAGACGGTGGCGCGGGCGACGAGTTCAGCGGGGATGGGGTTCACTCTTGCCATGATCGGACGAAGTCGTCCAGTTCGCGAGCGACCGCAGGTTGCCGGTTCGCCACGTGATCACGGAAGCGCTGGACCCTCGACATTCCGGCGACCGATCCTCTCCTGGCGAATACGGCGATGGCTTCCTGTGCCAGCCGTACGGCCTCCGCGGATTCGCCTTCTCCGAGCCGCGCCCGCGCCAGGTCCACGGTGAGCTCCGCCCTGCGGCGTACGCATGTGGCGGGAACGCCACCGATGGCATCCTCGAAGGAGCGGGCGGCCTGGGCGTAGCGACCGAGTTCGAGAAGGCAGTCACCCTCGTAGCCGAGGAGCCGCTCACGGTCGAAGTCGTACATCCATTCGTCCCGCTCGTCACCGGCCCGTTCCAGGGCTCCGTTCGCCCGGTCGAGTTCGGCCAGGGCGGTCCGGCTGTCACCCGCGTGGGCGTGGGCGGTGGCACTCACGGCATGCAGCCAGGACTTCGTCACGCGGGTGACCGAGCGACCGGCTATGTCCAGAGCCGCTGAGGCGTGGAGGACGGCTTCGTCAGCCCATCCAGCCGCGTCCGCTGTGACGGATCGGTAAGCCCTGACGTAGGACCGAAGTCCTCTGTCGCCCGCTTCGCCCAAGGCGTCCAGCGCGGTGGCGTACCGGTGTCCCATCGTGAAGTGATCACCGAGGTCGAACCGGATCCACGCCGCGAATCCGGCGGCCTCCGCCGCCGCGTGGGCGATCCGCCGCCGCAGCCGGTCGGGGGCAGGCGCCTCCAAGAGTGAGAGCAGGAGGGCGAGGTGGCCGTCAACCGGGACGAGCATCTCGGTCGACGTCAGTTCGTGGTAGAGGCGGCGCTGGTGGATGGTGATCATTTCGATGTCCTCCACCACGGCGGAGGTGATCGCCGAAGCACGCTTGCCGTACGTGCTGAGCCGTCCCCAGTCGACACCGGGATCCGGTGTCTCCGAGATGGACCGTCGTGCGGCTTCGCTTCGGTGGCGCAGATGAGCCTGTTCTCGGATGACACCGGGGAACATGCCGTTGAGCATCCCGTTCGCACCGAGCGCGGTATCGCACGCGATGACCACCGATTCCGAAGGAGCGACCGAAGCCCGCTCCACGGCACCAAGGTGTTGCCAGGAGTATCCGGTCAACTCGCCGAGCTCCATCAGCGTGAGCGAGCGCGCTTTACGTAGCTCGCGCATCCTGGAGCCCAGCGCGGCGAGCAGTGACGATCCGGGGTCGAGGACCTTGGCCGGTCGTCCACGACTTCCTTTCCTCTCGGTAGCCATGCGCGTACTCCCTGCTGTTTTGCTGTTCGTTGCGAGCAAATCAGGTCGTGCGGTGTGCTGTCAGCACCTTGAGCAGGCCGGATCGCGAGAGATGGACGCCATGAGCACTGACTCGGTATGTGCCCTCGATCAGCTGGAGAAACTCGCCCCTGAAAACGCGGGCGGCGTTGCCGGATCTCACCTGGAGAAGACATGTCAGACGGTCCTCCGCGTTTGACCGCGAACGATCCCCACCGGGCGGCTGAGCTCCTGCGACACGCGCTGAGGGAGGAGGGAATCGTCTCCGACGTGCACGGTGGCCACGGCTTGGCGCTGGTGTCCGTTTGGACGGGACTCGTCGTCGGGTGCGACGGTGAGCTGTTCTGGTGGCGGACCGGATGGGATCCTCGTCGCTACCGGTTCACCTATAGCCGACACCCGGCCATGGACCCCCAGCGTGCCGCGTACAGGATCGCGTCGAGGTACACGAACCTCCGCGAAACGCATCCGCTACCCGAACCGATGGCGGAGCTGCGTGGTGATCCCGTCTGAAGAGTGCGTGAGCCCGCACGTGGCGATGGCTCAACGGGATCACGTACAGCTGGGGTGGCGGCATCCACACCGGATGTTGGAGCGTGCGCGCCCGGTGGCGTGGACCTGTTTCTGCCGTGCGACGGTCTACGAACTGCTGGAGAGCGCGGGACGGGCT
This sequence comes from Streptosporangium oxazolinicum, assembly GCF_039537505.1. NCBI lineage: Bacteria > Bacillati > Actinomycetota > Actinomycetes > Streptosporangiales > Streptosporangiaceae > Streptosporangium > Streptosporangium oxazolinicum. The sequence goes on along the minus strand of NZ_BAABAQ010000014.1, from coordinate 157,026 downwards.
TTCCTCCGACGAACCATCCAACTCGACGGCGGGCACGAGATACACGAGACCCCTGTCTGGCCGGTCAACGAGGCACGGATGATCTGGACGGCTCTGCTGACCGGCCGGACTCGATGAACCAAGGGAGCAAAACAGAAAGATCCAGCCTTGCCCCGGGGCCAAAGACCGTAGAAAACGGTTCTGCCAGACGAATGGCGTCGTCTGGCAGAACCTCGACCGCACGATGGAGGTGCGACCTGTGTTCAACCCTAGTAGAACCCCAAAGATCATCAGGGTCCGCTGGCATGCCGAGCAGCCGCCCTCGCCCCTGGGCTGTCGCTGGTGCGGCCATCCCCCGTACGCGCATGACGCCGCCAGCCTGCCGCATCGGCCCGGTCACCTGTGGGAGCAGCCCACCCTGGCCCAGGTCCGCGCTCGCATGACGGCCCGGCGACGCCTCGGGCTCTGCGGTCGGTTGCCGTCGGCCGGGCCACCCGCGCTCACCGCGCCAAACACGTCCACCACCGTGACCGCACGCCCGACGAGCCGTCCCTTCGCAGGTTCTCCCGCGAGCAGGGGACGCCACGCGCGACCGGCCGCGATGGCCGCGCCGCCGTACAGGCAGCCGCCGTACGGACGGGAGTCGCCGGGGGTACGGCCCTGGCCGGGCAGGCGCGAGGCGTACCGGAAAGGGGTGACGGCATGAGCCCGCCACCCGTCGAAGCGGCCACCGGAACGACGGAAAACCTCCCCGCTCCTCTCTCGTACGAGCCCGGGGCAGACGATCCCGTCGCGCTGGCGCCCCGGTTCACCGGCTGGTGTCCCTGGTACGGAGAGGCCACCGAACGCTGGTGGGCGCTCTCTCCCACCTGGTGCCGGGAGCGCGTCGGCCTGATCGAGGCCGACACCTCCGCCGAACTGGCCGCGCGCATGCGACACATCGAAGGCTTCCGCCCCCACCTCGTCCCTGACCAGCACGAACGGCTGCGGAGTCCCCTCTCCAGGGGGGACCACCCGACCCCAGCTTCTGAGCCGCAGCCCGAAGTCCCGGGCAGGGGCATCAAAGGCTCCAGGAACAACCAGAGCGCCGAGATCACAAGTAAGGGAGGTGACCGGGATGACCACACGCCTCCTGTCCGTGCTCGTCGGCGTGTTCGCTGACCGGTTCCGACCCTCGACCGGCGACCTCAAGGAGTCGGCCCACCCGGCCCAACCGGCCACCCCGTGGTCGCCACACCTTGACCGGACACCCGGCTGGTCGACCTTCCCTGGGCCCACGCCGGTGATCTCCCAGCGTTTCCCGGCCACACGCGACCAGGTGAGACCCGCACGGAACTTCGTCGCCGAGATCCTCGGTGACGACCACCCGCTCCGCGACGACGCCATGCTCCTCACCAGCGAACTCGCCACCAACGCCGTCGAACACTCCACCGCACCGCGCGAAGACCAACCGTGCGAAAACCGACAGCCCAACCGCGAACCGAGCGACCGGTCCGGGGAGTTCGTTGTCACGGTGGCCTTCCTCCCCCACGACGTCATCATCACCGTCCAGGACACCGGATCCGTCCAGATCCCCCGCACCAGGAACTCCGACCTGGACGCCACCGGCGGCCGAGGCCTCGTGCTCGTGAACGACCTCGCCACCCGCTGGGGCTTCCACCGAGACCCCACCGGAACCGTCATCTGGTTCGAACTCACCCGGTAGACCGGCCCGGCGGTATGAGCCTGGAAAGGCGGCGCCGTCGCACACCTTTCAAGCGCCGCCACACCTTTCAAGCATGAACCCCCGTGAGCTTCTCGCTGAGCTCCCACAGCCGGGTCGCGGAGTGCGGGTCGATCGAGTAGGGCATGACGCCGAAGAAGGAGGACTCGCGCGTTCTCACCCGTTCCACGGCCGCGGCCACCGGGTCGTCGCCCTCGGGGACGAGCGGGGCGATGTCGGAGTTCTCGCAGTAGACGCCGCCGTGCCCGTCGAGCTGCGGGCTGGTGGCGCACCACACGCTCGTCGCGGCGCCCTGCGGCGGTGTCTTCATGCTCCGTGACGGGTCGATGACCGGCTCGCCGTTCTCGTCGATCACGCCCATCCCCCGGAGGTCGTCCGCGCCGATGTGCCGTGCGAGCGGAGTGAGGATCATGCCCGGGTGCAGGGAGAACGCCCGGACGCCGTGGTCGCGTCCGCGCCGGTCGAGCTCGACGGCGAAGAGGTTGTTCGCCGTCTTCGACTGCCCGTACGCGCTCATCGGGTCGTATGGGCGGCGCTCGAAGTGCACGTCGTCCCAGACGATGTCGGACCGGCGGTGTCCCCACGACGAGACCGCGACGACCCTGGCACCCACGGCGGCCCCGGCCCGCAGCAGCGCGGGCCAGAGCCGGAGCGTCAGCTGGAAGTGGCCGAGGTGATTGGTCGCGAACTGGGACTCGTAGCCGCGCTCGTCACGTGAGAACGGGACGGCCATGATCCCGGCACTGTTGACCAGCATGTGCAGCGGCCGGTCGGCGTCGAGGAAGCGGTCGGCGAACGCGTCGACCGAGGCGGGGTCCTGGAGGTCCATCGGTTCGAGCTGGACGCCGTCGATGTCGGCGAGGGTCTCGGCCGCCTTCTCACGGTTTCGTACAGGAACGACGACCGACGCTCCCGCCGTGCGCAGCGCGCGGACCGTCTCGACGCCGAGGCCGGAGTAGCCGCCGGTGACGATCGCGATCCTGCCGGTGAGGTCGACACCGGCGACGACCTCGCCCGCGGTCGTCGCGGGGCCGTAGCCCGTGCCGAGCGGGGTCTGCGGGGTGGATGTGGTCATGCGATCGCCTCCGGGACGTCGAGGCCGGTACGGCCGAGCCTGATGTGGCGCATGGGCCTTCCTTCGACGGCCCATCGAAACGGAGGATTCTCCACTTCAACGAAATCGACGCTAACGGAGGACTCTCCACTTAGCAAGTTCGCTGCGGGCGCCCTGGCCGGAAGCCGGTTGGGGGCCCGGTTGGGAGCAAATCCGGAATAGGTCGGGAGCCGGTCAAGGGTCGGTCGAAAGCAGGCCGGAGACCCGCTCACCTTCCCTTTGTCTTGCTGACACCGTTATGGGGTGACCGGGAAGCCGCGGCGCCTCCCGTGGTGCGAATACGACGCCATCGAGACCGAAGGCCGACTTCCCGCTGGGTAACCTTGGGAGAGGTGCCGTCGAGGCCCCGACCTGGCCCGATGCCGCCTGAGCGCCGCGACGTACGCCATCGCGATCACATCGGGGAGGCTCAGTGAGCCCGATGCCTCGTCCCGCACCAGCGAGGGGCCATCACCATGTCTGACGCCTGGAAGATCAAACGCCGGTTGTGCGAGGCGGTCAACGCCCATGATCTGCACCGAGTGCTCGAGTTCTACAGCGCGGACGCCGTCATGGTCTCACCGGCAGGCATCGCGGAGGGGCGCGAGGAGATCGCCTGGTTCTACGAGCAGTTCTTCAAGGGGTTCCCCGACATTCACCAGACGACCTGGGTGGAGGTCCCCTGCGACGATCCCGTGGTCGCGGAATGGACGCTCACCGGCACCCACATGGGGGCCTTCCTCCTGCCCAACGGGTGCGAGGCGGAGGGAACCGGACATCGCATCACCGTCCGCGGTTCGTGCGTGGCCTACGTGGTCGACGGCTTGTTCGTCACGCATCGGGAGTACTTCGATCAGCTGGAGCTGTACAGCCAGCTCGGCTTCGGCCTGACCGAGCTCGGCCTCCCCGCCAGATAGCTGGATAAGTCGGATAAGTCGGGCGCTCACCCTGGAGTCGTTTTTCGCGCATGCCGTCTCGGTCCTCACCGAACCGAATGGCGGCCGTCGGCCCCCTGAGATTCAGCGATGGCTGGAACATCGTCCGGCATAGGATGAGGTCCTGGGAACGAGGAAGATTCCAGGGTGCTGTGAGGGCGGGACGGATGCGGACGATCCTCTTGCAAGCCGATGGCTCCGGCACCGGACCGGCCGTCATCGAGCTTTCCCCGGGCCAGGAGATCACCTTTGGTCGCGGAACGGCGAGCGCCCCGGTCGACTTCCTGCTGAACCATCCGGGCATCTCCCGGCGGGCCGGGATCATCCAGGCCGTGGAGGATTACTGGCTGCTCACCAATCTCAGCCACGACTCCACCCTGGTCGTGGAGAATCCCGAGGGTGGAGGGGAGTTCCTCAAGGTGGCCCCGCGGCGGGCGGCGGCGCCCGTGCCGTTCGAGTTCGCCCGCGTGGTGCTCCCGGTGGCGGGCGGCGCCTGTTCGTTCCTGGTGTTCGCCTCGCAGCACAGCTTCATCGACCCCGACGCGCCCGAGACCTCGGCGACCGGTGAGCCGACGGTCTCCGGCTTCCCCCTCGACGAGACGGCGAAATACTTCCTCGTGCTGGTCGCGCTCTGCGAGTCGCGCCTCCGTGACTGCGCGTCCTCGGTCATCCCCACGGTGCCGGAGGTGCTGGAGCGGCTGCGCGAGGTTCCCGGCTGCGCGGGACTGACCCGGGCCGCGGTCAACTTCCACATCGACTATCTGGCGCGTACGAAACTGCGCGTCAAACCGTCGTCCGGTTCGCGCAAGGCCGACTGGCAACGCGCCGCGCTGGTCTCCGTCGCGCTGCGCTTCGACCTGGTACGGGAGGAGCACCTGAAACGGCTGAGCACCTGAGCACTTGAAAAGGCTGATCACGGCTGGTATTCGGCCCGGTGCTTCCGCACCCGTTCGACGAACGACCGGAAACGTTCGGGAACCCCGTTCTCCCGGCGGATCACATCGTCGGAGGAGCGGAACGCCGCGGCTCCCAGCAGGCCGGGATCCCCGGGCACCCCGGCCAGCAGAGGGAGCCGTACGCACAGATAGCGGCCGACGGCGGGGATACTGTCCTCGGGTGACAGGGGCGGGGTGGGGACAACGTCGCGGCGGCCGGTGGGCAGGTAGTACCGCAGCACCGACGGCGTCCAGCGCGCGATGCCGTATTCGTTCTTGGCCACGTCGAACAGCTTCGCGTCGAAGTCGCTCTCCGCCTTCAGTATTCCGGCGACCAGTGCCGGGCTCAGCCCCGGCTCGCCGCACATCGTGCCCGCCTCGACGATCAGCGCGCGATACTCCGGGGGGATGTCGGAATCGGAGCGCAGCCAGCGCCCGAACGGATCGGCCACGGACGGGGTGACCATCCCGGCCCCCGAGGCACCGGCGAACACCAGGAGGGCCGCGGCCATCGCCGTCGCCATCCGGGTGCCCGTTCGCCGGGGCGAGGCTTCGACGGTTCCGGCCAATACCCGCGCCCGGTAGAGCTGGCGGGCCGCGGTGGGCCGGTCCCTCGCGTCGGGGGTCAGGCAGTCACCCACCCAGGAACGCCAGCCCTCGGGAAGCGAGACCGGAAGCGTCAGAGGTCGCTCTCCGGCCGCGTACTCGACGGCGGCGACGTAACGTGCGCGAGCGGTCGGGGCGCTGAAGGGAAGATGGCCGGTGAGCAGTTGGCACGCCGTCACGCCCAGCGCCCAGACGTCGGCCGAGACGCGCACGGCGTGCCCCCGTTCGCTCACGGATTCGCCCCAGCGCTCGGGGGGTACGTGGTCCGTGGAGCCCACCGGGGGAAGATAGCCGTGAGTCCCGTCCATCTCGGTGGTCAGGCCGAAGTCGGCGAGGCGTATCGAGCCGTCGGCCATCATGAGCACGTTGTTGGGCTTGAGATCTCCATGCACCCATTTCTCGGCGTGCATGTACGCTATTCCCTCACAGATCTCGGTGATCAGCCTTGGCGCGTCGGGAACGGGAACCCCCGCCCGGATCAGATCGGCCAGCGACCGTTCCGCCAGGTCCATGACCAGAACGCACGCGCCGTCGAGTTCGGGGTTTTCGGCGTCGTCGACGACGAGCGTTTCGCGTAACCGGATCAGCCGGGAATGCCGGAGCCTGCTGTGCAGGCGTATTTCCCGCTGCGTCATCTCCCTGAGGTATCTCAGCTGCCGCCGGGTGACCGTGCCCGTGGGCAGAAACTTCAACGCCGAGCGCGTCGCCCGCTCGCCGTCTCGAACCCCCAGGTAGACACTCGCCCAGCTCCCCGTGGCGATGGGCCTGCCGACCCGCCAGTCACCGACGCGATATCCTCGGGGAACGCTGACCGCCCATCCCTCGGTGTTCACCAGGCTCCTGCCTTCCCGTACCTTCTCGCGCCTTTCCGGCGTTTTCCGGCCGGGTTTGTCAGAGCACGATTTCTGAAATTGTTCGTCACGACTCGCGCGGGGGCGCTGAGCCGGGAAAGTTCCGACCCGTTTCCGGCGAAACCGCGAGAACGACAGCTCGCCGCGTCAGGTGGTCGGCGGCGAGGTGTCGTTCCGTCTACCGCAAAAACTCTGGCCGCGGGGCTTTTCACTTCCTTTCCCGCCGGACATTCGACGACGCCGATATCGCCGCGCCGGGAATCGGTTCTAGGGGGTATGGGCCGGGCCGATGCCGTTCAGCACCGTGGTGAGCAGATCCTCCACGAAACCGGGAGGGATCTCCAGCCCGGTCGCCGCGCCGCCGCGGAACAGATGGGGCAGGAGCAGCTCGTGACAGGCACCGATGATCATCGTGGCGGCGGCCTCGGGGTTGGCGTCCGGGGCCAGACGGCCGAGGTCCCGCTCGGCACGCAGGTACAGGGCCAGGTCCGCGCGTAATCCCCGGCCGCCCGCCACCGGGTTGGGCAGGTTCGCGAACCGGACGAGAACCTCTGGCTGGGCGAGCAGGCCCGCGAAGGAGGGCAGGATCGCGGCGTGCAGCGCCAGCCCCCGGGCGAGGTAGACGCGCAGGTTGTCCTCGACCGTACCGCTCCCGGCACGGATGGGCGGCTCGTCCAGCTCGCGCTCGACGGTCTGGACGTGGGTGTGCAGAGCGAGCGCGAGCAGCTCTTCCTTGCCCGCGAAGTGGTTGTACAGCACACCGTCGGCGACCCGGGCCTCGCGGGCGATGTCGCGTACGGTGAGCCCGGCGGTGCCGCGCTGGGCCATGAGGCGTCCGGCGGCGGCGATCAGATGCTCGCGCAGGCTCCGATCACCCTCGCCGTCACGCAGGGCCGCTGCTTTTCTCGGTGACATCACATCGCATCGTAGTGATCCGGCGGGGCCCGGCCGCCGTCGCCGCGAGGATCGCGAGCCGGTGAACGAGCGGACCCCGGCGGGCGGATCGGGCGAGCCGTCGAGCCGTTCAGGGGCGGGGTTCAGGGGCGGGGGTGAGTGACCCGGCCAGGGATGGGCGGTGGGCCGAAGGTCAGGGGCGGGTGGCGGTGGTCAGCCAGGCGGCGCCGCGCAGCCGTACGGCGCCGGGCTCCTCGTAGGGCCGCAGCGCCACCGTGAGCGCGTCGAGGGCGCGGGCCGCGGCGGCCTTGTCGAGCTGGCCGAGGATGAAGCGGACGGGTCCCCACCCCCCGAGGAAACCGGCCGCGTCGGCGGCGTCCCGGCCCCACACCTGGGGCGCCTCGACAGGTGTGGAGGTCACCTTCTCGAAGCCCGCGCCGGTGAGCACCTCGCGGACGCGGGCCGGGTCGGCCAGCGACTCCGGTCCGGAGGTGCCGGGCCCGGCCGGGGCGGGGCTCGGCGGCAGGTGCTCCGCCATCGCCGCGAAGACGGCGCCCAGGTCGTTGTCCTCCATCCTCCGCAGGGACAGGATCGCGAGGCGCCCGCCCGGTCGCAGCGCGCGGCCGATGTTGGCGAACGCGGCGACCGGATCGGCGAAGAACATGATCCCGAACCTGCTCACGGCCACGTCGAAGCGCGAGGCCGGGAAGGGGTGGATCTGGGCGTCGCCCTCCTCGAAGGTGACGTTGCCGACCCCCTCGCCGGCCGCACTGGCACGCGCCCGTCGCAGCATCGGCGCCGACAGGTCGATCCCGGTCGCGTCTCCGCGTCGCGCCCGCCGGGCGGCCAGCCGCGTCACCTGCCCGTTGCCGCACCCGATGTCGAGGACGCGGTCCCGGTCGCCGATATCGGCCGCCGCGAGCAGGTGGCCGTTGAACCCGCTGTTCACGGCGTCATACCGGGCCTGGTGGTCGGCCCAGTGGGTGCCCTCGTAGCCGTTCCACGCTTCCGCCTGCTCGGTGTTGACGATGGAAAGCATCGAATCCCCTCCTGTAGTGGCATCCGGGCGCCACCGGACGGCCTCACCGGTTCCGGCAACGGCACCCTCATAGTGAACGCTTGTTCATGAATGCTTGTTCATAATGAGAGCGCCGGAGGGGAGGTGTCAACGGTCCCGAGGCGGTTCACCTCGGCGAGACGTCGTCGCCGCGCCCCGGTCACGCCGCTTTCATACGGGCCGCCAGGAGGTCTCCGGATGACGTGATCCTGGGCACACTCAGCCGAATCGGATGTGCTTGGCGCCCGTCCAGGCACGCCGCAGGCGGCCTCGTAGCGCGTTGTCGGTGTTCGGGGCGAGCGTCAGCCCGGACGAGGCGGCGATGTGGTCGGCGACCCTCGGGATCGTGAGACGGTCGGTCCACACGTGCTCGGCGAACTCCGCCTCGCGCAGCCGCTCCAGGCACAGGTCGAGTTTGGACACGGCGAAGCTCTCCCGGCGCAGGGCGGCGCTCCTACCGGCCACGAACTGCACGACATGCCCGAAGCCGCGCTCGCGCAGGCGACGCAGAACCGTATCCCGGCCCGCCAGCAGCGCGAAGTGCCTGACGTCGTGGCCGCGTTCCCGCAACCGGCCGACGGTCTCCTGGAAGTACGCGGGTTCCACGACCGTCATCGGTGCGATCACCGTGCCGTCGTGCTTGGTGAGAGCCAGGTCCAGCACCTCGTACACGCCCTGCCGCCATGCCGGAAGGTCCTGGAAGTCCCTACGCAGCGGCGGCGGCGTCATCCGGTGCAGGCCGAAGCCGACGTGTTCGGGATCGCAGACGACACTTCCCGGCAGCCGTCGCCGGAGCTCGTACGCGGTCTGTGTCTTGCCTCCGCCGAAGGGGCCGTTGATCCACAGAAGCATGCGCCGAGCCTACGAGACCGGGGCTGCGGGCTCCCGCGCTCCAGAGGGCGGGAGCCCGCGGACGGGGCCGGGGAGGCACCTCGCGACCGGCCACCCGCGGCACTCGGACGGGGTCCTAACCGCCGCTGCCGTACGGGCGGGTGAGGATCTCCAGGAAGTGTCCGTCGGGATCCAGGAAGTAGACGCCGCGACCGCCGTCGCGGCGGTTGATCTCTCCCGGTCGCTCGCGGGCCGGGTCGGCGTAGTAGGTGATCCCGGCCTCCTGGATCCGCTGGAAGATGGTGTCGAAGTCGTCCTCGGACACCAGGAACGCGTAGTGCTGGGAGGCGATCTCGTCCCGGTCGCTGTCCGCGAAGTCCAGGGTGACGCCGTTGACGGTGGTGACGGGGAGGAACGGGCCGAAGGGCGCTCCGACCTCCAGGCCGAGCATCCCGGCCATGAACTCGGCGGAGACCCGCTTGTCGCGGGCCATGACGATGGTGTGGTTCAGTTCGACGGACACGATCGGATTCCCCCGGCCTTCGTAGGCTTCTTCACGAGCGAGGTCCTCGTACGCCTCACCCAGTCGATGACGGCGTTTGATGCCGGAACGCGATGATAGGCAGCCTTCGCCGTCACCGCCACAGCGAACCCGGCGACGAGCCGGAACCGAGGGACCCGCGCGAGGAGATCGTTGATCGCGCTTTACCGGACCGCCCGTCACCCCGGCCGGGGAAAGATCATCCGTATCCCACGTCGACAATTTAGTGAAGTAGGTATTAAAGTACGACTTCATTATGAAGGACGTACATAAATCATCGGCGGAGTTCGCCCGGGATCCCGGCGGCTCCCTCTTCGATCCCGGGGCAAGGGCGGCCATGGCCCGGTTCACCGCCGGAGACGACACCCTCGCCCTTGAGGCGGCGACCGCCGTCCGCACCGCCTTCCACGCCGTCGAGCGCGTCCGCGCCCACGGAGCTCAGGGCCGGGGGCTGAGCTCGGGGGCGCTCGACATCCTGATGCGGCTGAGCGCCTCGGCCGACGACGGAGTCAGTATCGGCGACCTGGCCCAGTCGGCCGGAGTGAGCTCCCGCAACGTCACCGGGCTGGTCGACACCCTCGAACGCGACGGGCTGGCGCGGCGGGTCCCCGATCGTCACGACCGGCGCTCCGTCCTGGCCCAGATCACCCCCGCGGGACGGGCGTGGATCGAATCCTTCCGCCGTCCGACACAGGCCGCCATGGCGGCGATCTTCCGCGACTTCACGCCCGACGAGCTGACCCAGCTGCGGCACCTGTGCCTGCGCCTCGCCGAGAACCAGCACCGGCTCTCCCGGCACCTGAGCCGGAACGACGGCACGGACACACCCGGCCGTAACCGGGACGACGGTACGGACAACACCCGGCCGTAACCGCGACGGCAGCACAGACAGGAGATCGGGAAATGGCTTCCATCCGCGCAGAAGTCGTGATCAATTCCAGCCCGGAGCAGGTGTGGGCGGCGATACGCGACGTGGGCGCGGTGCACCGGCGTCTCCTGCCGGACCGCGTCGCCGACACCCGCGTCGAGGGCGACATCAGGATTCTCGTCTTTCCCGACGGGAGAGTCATCCGCGAGCTGATCGTCGATGTCGACGACACGACTCGCCGGCTCGCCTACGCGGTGATCGAAGGCGCGCAACCGGCCCTCACGCACCACCACGCCTCGTTCCAGGTCTTCCCCGAAGAGTCCGGTCGCAGCCGGCTCGTCTGGATAACCGACGTGCTGCCGGACGCGCTCGCGGCGGAGATCCGCGCGCGCGTCGAACGGGGAGCGGCGGACATGAAACGGACGCTGGAGGAAGAGGCTGTGACCGGACGCCATCTCGCGCCGGATGGCGGGCGGATCGGAATCACCCCTCGCGTCACCGGTATCGAAGGCCGATGATGAACAGGTGTCCATCCCCTCTCCCGCCGTCCCGCGCGCCCCTGGCACAACCGCCCCGGCCGCTCCCTTCGCCGGGTGGCCCGTCGGCGCGGTCGCGCTGGCCACACTCGCCGTGCTGCTGGTCGCGAGCCCGCGCTACGGCTACCACCGGGACGAGCTGTACTTCCGGATGCTGGGCGAACAGCCCGCCCTCGGATACTTCGACACCCCGCCGCTGACCCCGCTGATCGCGCGGGTCTCGGTCGCCGTGTTCGGCGACACCGTGGTCGCCCTGCGCGTCGTTCCCGCCCTGATCGCCGCACTCGTCGTCGTCCTGGTCGCCCTGCTCGCCCGGGAGCTCGGCGGCGACCGGAGGGCGCAGATCGTCGCCGCGGCGGGAATCGCCACCACGACCCTGCTCCTGCTCGGCGGCCACTCCCTGCTCACCCTCGGGGTCGACCTGCCGCTCTGGGTCGCGGCGGCGCTGTTCGCCGTACGGGCGCTGCGGGGCGACGGCCGCTGGTGGCTCGCGCTGGGCGCCGTCGCGGGGGTGGCGACGTACAACCGGCAGTTGATCGTGTTGTTCCTGGTCAGCCTGGGCGTGGGTGTGCTGGCGGCGGGGCCGCGCGACGTGCTGCGGGACCGCAGGCTCTGGCTCGGCGCGCTGCTCGCCCTCGTGGTCGCCGCGCCCAACCTGGTCTACCAGGCGACCCACGACTGGCCGCAGCTGGTGATGGCCGGGGCGCTGGAGGCCGACGAGGGCGCCGACAACCGCCTCGCCTTCGTACCGCTGCAGATCCTGCTGCTCGGCCCGCCCCAGGCGGTCCTCCAGGTGGTCGGCGCCGTACGGCTGTGGCGAGAACCCCGGCTGCGCTGCCTCGCCCTGGCCTACCCGCTGGCCTGCGCGCTGACGCTCTACTCCGGCGGGCGCCCCGACTACGTGGCGGGCCTGCTCGTGCTGCTCTTCGCGGCGGGGTGCGGCCCGGTCACCCGGTGGATGTCGGGTACGGGACGGCGTGCGCTGGTCGTCGGCGCCCTGGCGGTCAACGCGGTCGTCTCTATCATCCTCGCGCTACCGGTGATCCCTCCCTCGGCCCTGGAGGGTACCCCGGTCGCCGGGATCAACGAGGTGGCGCGCGAGTCGATCGGCTGGCCGGAGTTCGCCGCGCGCGTCGCGGCGGTGGTCGGCGGGCTGACGCCCCAGGAGCGCGCGCGGACCGTGCTCCTCACCGACAACTACGGCGAGGCCGGGGCGCTGGACCGCTACGCCGGGGAGTACGGCCTGCCCGAGGTCCACAGCGGGCACAACGAGCTCTACTGGCGCGGCCCGCCGTCCCCGTCCGCGCGGATCGCCGTGGTCGTGACCGACTCCCCCGGCGGCTACGCCCGCGCGTTCACCTCCTGCGAGGAACGCGGCAGGATCGACAACGGCGTCGGCCTGTCCAACGAGGAGCAGAACCTGCCCGTCCTTGTCTGCCGCGACCCCCTGCGTCCCTGGTCACAGCTCTGGCCGGAGATGCGGCACCACAGCTGACGTTCCGCCGCCCGCGAGGCCGGCGTTCGGGGTCCGGGGCCCGTACCCTCCGGTTCGTCCCTCCGACTGGTCGCTGAAAACTCACGCCTCCCGGCCGGCGAAGGCGAGACCACGTTCGGCGAGGGCCTCGCGCAGCAGGCGGACGGCCTTGGGACCCACGCCGTGCAGCCGCAGGAGCTCCCGCTCGGTCGTGGAGGCCACCTGGGCGAGCGTCGTGTAACCGGCCGCGGCCAGGGCCCCGCGCGCGGGACGCCCGATGTCGGCGGGGATGTCGGTGGGGGCGTCGTCCTGCTCCCGGGTCGTCATGATGCCTCCTTGCGGAACGGGTGGCCGGTCGCCCGGCGTCACGGGGGTGACCACGAGCACCGGGTGAGCCGGGGTAAGCCGATGCCCACCGGAGCCGGGTGCGTCAGATCTCCTTGAGGAAACCGGCGTCGACGGCGAAGTCCGCGCCGGTGGTGCTCGCCGAGCGCGGCGAGACGAGCAGGGCGACCACGTCGGCGATCTCCTGCGGCTCGACGAGGCGGCCGGTGGTCAGCTTCATCATCTCCGCCGCGCCCCCGTCCAGCACGCTGTCACGGTCGGTTCCCGCCTGCGCGGCGATGATATCGGCCGCGCCGCCCTCCTCGGTCCACCATGCCGTCCGCACGGGTCCCGGAGACACGCTGTTCACCCGGATGCCCTGCGGCGCGAACTCCTCCGACAGCGCCTTGGTGAGATTGTTCAGACCCGCCTTGGCGGCGTTGTAGTCGACGTTCATCGGGGCCGGCAACCGGGCGCTGCCCGAGGACACGTTGACGATCGAGCCTCCACCCCGCTGGAGCATCACCGGAACGGCGGCGCGGACGGCCCGTACCGCCGAGAACAGGTTGAACTCGAACATCACCCGCCAGTCGTCGTCGGTGGGGGCCAGGAACGAGAAGCGCGGCAGGGCCACACCGGGGGGCGGGCCACCGGCGTTGTTCACCAGGATGTCCAGCCCGCCGAACACCTCCACGGCCCGCGCCACGATCTGGCCGGGCGCGCCGGGGTCGGTCAGGTCGGCCGGTACGTGGAGAAGGCCGGCGCCACCGAGCGCCTCCAACTCTGGGGTGCTCTTGCGCGAGACGGCCACGACGCGGGCCCCCTCGTCGAGCAGGGTACAGGTGACGGCCAGGCCGATGCCCTTGGAGGCGCCGGTGACGACCGCGACACGGCCGGAAAGCTGCAGGTCCATGGAATGCCCTTTCGTCGTCGGGCCCCGTACGGCGGGGCCCTGCACGTGGGCAAAGCTATGGCGGGCGGGCGATTCCGGGCTGGCGAGATTCAGACCGGCAATTCACGCGGGATTCGGACCGGCAATTCACATCGGATTCAACCGACTCACACCGGATTCAGACCGCCGACTCGCATCGGATTCAACCGACTCACACCGGATTCAACCTGACGACCCACACCGGATCCGGCCGGGCCTTTGTCCGGCGTGGGCACTCCGGCGACCGTCCAGGCGTCCGCCGGGCACTCGCGCCCGGCAGGCGGAGCGCCGCGGCGGGGGTTCCCGCCGCGGCGCGTGCCGGTCCTAACCGGGCAGGACCCGTCAGGACCCGTCAGCTGGCATAGGCCTCCAGCTCGAAGACGCGGGCCGCGGTATCACTGTCGCTGGTCGGGGTGATGACGTTGAGCCGGACGTACCGGGCGGTGACCGGTGTGAAGGTGTGGGTGGTGACGTTGGCGGTGTTGCCCCGGACACTCGCGACGTTCGTCCAGGTGGTGCCGTTGGTACTGACCTGGAGGTCGAAGTCGCGGGTGTTCCAGCTCGCCTTCTCACCACCTGCACCGGAGTGGCGTACCACGAACCGTCCCACCGGCGTGTTCGACTGCAGGTCGACCTGGAGCCACTTGTTGGCGCCCAGCGCGCACCACTTGTCGGAGTTGCCGCCCGTCCAGCTGCCGTTGACGGCCTTGGCGGGAGCCTCGGCGGCCGCGCACTGGTTGCTGGCGGTGGCCGGCTTGTTCAGCGCGAGGTTGGTGGTCGGCTGCGTCGTCTGGGGGACGTAGAGACGGATGTCCGTCAGGCTCGCGCTGCCCTCGTAGACGTTGGTGTAGAGGTCGCCGATCACGAAGTAGTCGGGATACTGGGAACCGGCCGGCCACTGGTTCGGCCAGGACGCGCTGCCGTTCACGTCGTTCTGGACGAGGGTGGCGTTGTAGCGGCCGTCGTACTCGCTGGGCTTGACGTTGTAGTGCCAGATCGGCGCGTTGTTCACGATGAAGGGGCGGTGGAAGCGGAGCGTCTTCTGCCCGACCCGGGCGAAGTTGCCGCTGGCCTCAAGGGTGTAGCCGGTGGCGTCGCGCTCGATGGCGAAGGTGTAGGACTGGTTCGGCATCAGCTCGGGCTGGAGCTCGGCCGCCGACGACAGCTGCTGCTCGGCCACGCCGCCGGAGCAGCTCGTCATGAACCACTGGGAGTTGCCCGCGAGGCCGCCGGGGCCCGGCGTCCAGTTGGGCAGGCCACTGATCCACATGTTGACCGTGTTGAAGTTGCCGTCGCGGTAGTTGTAGTACTGGTTGGTGTTGGAGTTGCAGACCCGCCCGCCGGTGCCGCTGCCGACCCGGTCGGGGTGCTGGGAGAAGGAGTCCATCAGCACCTTGCGGCGGTAGTGCCAGAAGTGGTTGTTCCTCGGGGCGGGGTTGGCGAAGTCCACGATCGACATGAAGTGGAAGCCGTTGTAGCCGTACGGGCCGGACCGCACGTCCTGCCACTCGCAGTAGGGCGCGGCGGCGTTACCGCTCCAGCCGGGGCTCCTGGAACCCTCGCCCCACGGGTGCTGGGTCTTGCATCCCTGGGTGCTGTAGCCGTTGATCTTGCCGTTGTACTCGATCGAGCCGTTCCGCTTGCCGCCGAAGTCGATGGTCTTGAGCTTGTACTCGACGCGATACTGGTCGGGCAGCTTGTTGGTGGGCCGGAAGATCGCCCCACCGGTGTGGTCGGGCACGTTCAGCACCGCCGCGGGCGCGCCGCCCACCGTCGCGGTGGTGATCGACGGCGGCGACTCGATGACGCCGTCCTTGTTCCAGTCGCGAGCGGAGAGCGAAGCCGTCAGCCAGCCGCCCTGGCCGACCTGAAACTCCTTGCGGTAGGTGGCGAAGGAGTTGAACGCGGTGGTCCAGGCCGGTCCGTAGTCGTTGCGGTACCACTGGCCGGAGTCGTCCATGATCGTGTCGAACGGGGTGGTGTAGTTCTCCCTGACCCACGGCGCGTTGCCCGTGTTGATGGGGGCCGAGAAGTTCTCGGAGTGCAGCAGGGTCCAGTCGACGGCGGCGGCGCTGCTCTCCGCGCCCGCCTTGGCCTGCGCGCTCGGCGTGCCCGACTTCCCTGGCGTACTCGGGCTGCTCGGGCTGCTTGAACTGCTCGGACTGGGAGCACCGGCGGTGTCACCTGTCGCGGGGGTGCTGACCCCGAACGAGGTGATCGCCACGACGGTCGTGGTGACCGCGGCGAGGCCCGCCTTGCGCGCGGCCCCTCTGACGTTTCTTCGCATGGGTTACGTGCCCTTCACTCGACGAGTAAGGCGTTGCTCGTGCCTGAACGCGCCCCGCGTCCTCGCGGGGTCCGCACCTCCGTTCCGATACCGGACGACCACGGGTGGCGTCGCCGACCGCCACCCGGGCGCCGTGTGAACCGGCCGTACTCCACGAGCCGTTCCCCCGAACGGTCGCGGGTGATGAGGGGTTAGAAGCCGCCGTTCGGGTCGAAGTACTCGGCCGCGTTCTCCTTGGTGACCCTCGGGGAGGGCACCACGGTGTCCTTCTCGACCTTGGCCCCGCTCAGGATCTCGACCGCCCGGTCCAGGCCCATGGCGCCGATGATGTCCGCGTCGTTCAGGCCGGTCACCAGGTAGTTGGTGCCGTCGAGGATCGCCTTGAGTGCCTCGGCCTGGCCGTCGACGCCCGCGATGACGATCTGCTTGGACTTGCCGGCGTCCGCGATGGCGCGCTGCGCGCCCAGGCACATCGCGTCGTTCTCGCAGAACACCGCGACGAGGTCGGGGTTCGTCGCCAGCAGGCTCTCCATCACGGTGAGGCCGCCGTCGGATCCCCAGTTACCGAAGTCGGGGGCCTCGACGAGCGTGATGCCCGCGGTGCTTCCGAGGACCGACTTCACGCCCTCGGTACGGGCCAGGCCGATGCTGTTGTCGGCGGGACCGCCCTTGATGATCGCGACCTTGCCGCCCTTGGGCAGCTTCTCGGCGAGGAACTGACCGTTCTGCACGCCGATCGCCTTGTTGTCGGGGCCGATCCAGCTGGTGTACTCACCGGTCTGGAACTTGCGGTCCACCAGGACCACGGGCTTGTTCGCCGTCTTGGCCGCGTTGAGCGCCGCGGGCGCCGACTCCAGCGGGCCGCCGGAGATGATGATGGCGTCGACGTTCTTGCTCAGCAGGTCCTCGACGTTGGAGGCGAGCTTGGCCGCGTCGCCGTTGGCGTCGGTGCTGATGACCTCGATCTTGCCCTTCTTCTTGGCCTGGGCGGCGATCGCCTTGTCCATGCCGCTGAAGTAGGGGCCGCTCAGCATGAAGTTGGCGACGCCGATCGTGTAGGAGCCGTCGCCGGAGGCGGTGGCGGTGGAGGGCTCGCCCTCGCTGGACGAGCAGGAGGCAAGGCTGAGAGCGAGAAGGCCGGTGGCCAGCAGGCTGCTGAATTTCTTAGCGTTCATTTCGGTATACCTCGGGGGGTTTGTGGAGCGGGTACGTCAGGTGCGCGCCTGGTTGGCACGCTGGACGAGGATGACGGCGATGATGATCAAGCCCTTGAGCACCTGTTGCCAGAAGCTCTGCACGCCGTACAGGTTGAGGAGGTTGTTGATCAGTACGAGGACCAGGACGCCGCCGAAGGTGGCCTTCGCGGACCCGCGCCCGCCCGCCAGGCTCGCCCCGCCGATCACGCACGCGGCGATCGCGTCGAGCTCGAAGGCCACCCCGACGCTCGGCTGGGCGATGCCCACCCGACTGGCCAGGATGACGCCCGCCAGGCCGGCGCACGCGCCGCTGATGGTGTAGGCGAGGATCACGTGCCTGCGCACGTTGATGCCCGCGAGCCGCACGGCCTCGGCGTTGCCGCCGATCGCGACGATGGAGCGACCGGCCGGGAAGCGGGTCAGGAACAGGCCGCCCGCGAGGAACACGGCCAGCATGATCACGGTACTCAGCGGGACGGGACCGAGCATCGCCGAGCCGAGGGTGAAGAACGCGGGGTCCTCGGGGGTGATCGGCACCTCGGAGTAGACGAACGCCAGACCCCTGATGGTGGTCAGCGCCGCCAGGGTCACCACGAAGGGCGCCAGCCCGAACCGGGCGACCAGCACGCCGTTGATCAGCCCGAACCCGATCCCACAGGCGACGCCCACGACCGTCGCCATCGGGATGGGAAGGCTGGAGACGAGACCGGCGGTGATGATGCCGGAGAAGGCCACCACCGACCCGACCGACAGGTCGATGCCGCCGGTGAGGATCACCACGAGCATGCCGTACGCCAGCAGGCCGGTGGTGACCATCTGCTTGAGCAGGTTGGTGAGGTTCGTCGGGGTGAGGAAGGTGTCGGAGGTGAGCGCCGCCACCGCGACGAGCGCCACGATGAGCGTGACGAACGCGACCTGCGCGGTGACGTCCCGGCCGGCCAGGACCAGCCGGGGCAGCCTTCCGGGGCCCAGGACCGCCGGACCGGCGAGCGCCGGGGCGGCGGAGGAGGGCCCCTTGGGGTTCGGAGCGGTGGAGGCCGGGTCGGCGGAGGTCCGTGCGGGCCCCGCCGGTCGCCCGGTCACGCGATCCCTCCGGGCCTGGCGGTCCGCCGGGTCGTGCTGTCTTTCCGGGCTGGCCGGGTCATGTCGTTGCTCCGGGCTGGCCGGGTCATGCTGTCCCTCCGGACTGGGCGGGTCATGCCGTACTTCCGATCGAGTGGGCGAGGACCTCGTCCTCCGTGGTCTGGTCGGAACGCAGATCGCCGGTGAGGCGCCCCTGGTTCATCACGAGGATCCGGTCGGTGGCGCCGAGCACCTCCGTCAGGTCCGAGGAGATGAGCAGGACGGCGAGGCCCTGCCGGGCGAGGTCGTCGATCATGCGGTAGATGTCGACCCTGGCCGCCATGTCAACGCCGCGGGTCGGCTCGTCGAGGATGAGCACGCGCGGCTCGGCCAGCAGCCACTTGGCGAGCACCGCCTTCTGCTGGTTGCCGCCGCTGAGGTTGACCACCGGCATCGAGGCGCACCCCGGGGGCTGGATACCCAGCCGGTCGATCATCTCGGCGACGTTCCTGCGCCGGTGGCCCGTGTCGATCAGCGGGCCCCGGGTGGCCGAGTACAGGGTCGTGAGCGTGATGTTGTCGAGTACGCTCATGCCGAGTACCAGGCCGGTGCGCTTGCGGTCCTCGGTGACGAGTGCGAGCCCGGCCGCGATGGCCTCGGCCGGCGTACGGAAGCCGACGGCGCCGGACCGGCCGCGCCCCCGCCCCTCGGACGGGCCCCCGGCACCCTCTCGATCCACCGACCCGGCACCGGACTCGCCACGCGTCCCATCCACCGGCTCTGCGCCCGACCGATCCACCGGCCCGGCACCCTCTCGCCCCACCGGCTCGGCGCCCGAGCGGACGCGCACCTGACCGGCGGACGCGGGCTCGGCGCCGAAGACGCACCGGGCCAGCTCGCTGCGGCCGGAGCCGACCAGTCCGAACAGGCCGACGATCTCCCCCGAGTGCACGGAGAACGAGATGTCCTCGAACTCGCCCCCACGAGTGAGCCCGGAGACGCTGAGCCGTACCTCGCCGCGCCCCGCTCGCCGGTCGGGGTAGATCTGTTCGAGGCGGCGGCCCGCCATGAGGCGGATCAGCTCGTTCTCGCCGGTACGGGCGGGTTCGGTCGTCTCGACGATCCTGCCGTCCTTGATCACCACGATCGAGGTGGCCAGTTCCAGGACCTCCGCGAGCCGGTGGGAGACGTAGACGACCAGCACGCCGCGTTCCTGCAACCGCCTGATCAGCGCGAACAGTGACTCAAGGTCACTTCCGGCCAGTACGGCGGAGGGCTCGTCGAGCACCAGCACACGCGGTTCGTCCACCAGCGCCTTGGCGATCTCCACCATCTGCTGCCTGGCCACCGTGAGGCGGCCCGCGATGGTACGCGGGTCGATCGCGCCGAAGCCGATGCTTTCCAGCAGCTCCCCAGCGCGGGCGTGCGCCGCCGTCCAGTCGATGAGCCCGCCGCGTTTTTTAGGAAAGTGCCCCATCAGCAGGTTCTCGGTGACCGACAGCTGGGGGACCAGGGTCAGCTCCTGGTATACCGTGCGGATGCCCCGGGCGTGCGCGTCGTGCGGCGAGCGCAGCTCGACCCGCTCACCGTCCATCCACATCTCGCCCGCGCTCATGGACTGGGCACCGGCGAGAATCCTGATCAGGGTCGACTTACCGGCTCCGTTCGCGCCGACCACGGCGAGGACCTCGCCGGGGTGGCCCACGAGGTCCACCCCGTGCAGCACCTCGACGCCGCCGTAGTCCTTGCGGACGCCCCGGAGCTCCAGGCTCATTCGAACGCCTCCATGACGACGATCGTCTTCTGCCGGGTGAAGTCGAGGACGGTCTCGTGCAGGCCCTCGCGGTAGCCGCCGGTGTCCTTGGTACCGCCGAAGGGCAGGTTCTCGGCGCGCAGCGCGGTGGAGCCGTTGACGACGACCCCGCCGACGTCGAGGCGCCGCGCGATGCTGAACGCCCGCGAGACGTCCCGGGTGAAGACCGCGGCGTGCAGGCCGTACGGGGACTCGTTGGCCATCCGCACCGCGTCGAGGGGGTCGGAGAAGCGGGCGACGGGCGCCACCGGGCCGAAGATCTCCTCGGCGAAGGTGGGGCTGGTGGCGGGCACGTCGACGAGCACGACCGGGTCGACGAACGCGCCGCGCCTGCCGCCCCCGGCGGCGAGCCTGGCGCCCTCCCCGACGAGTTTGCCGACGGCGGCCTCGACCCGCTCGGCGGCCTCCTCGGCGATGAGGGGGCCGACGTCGGTCTCCTCAAGCAGCTGGTCGCCCACGGAGAGCTTGGCCGTCTGGCCGAGCAGCGACTCGACGAAGGCGTCGTGGATGCCGTCCTGGACGTAGACGCGCTTGACCGCGCAGCAGATCTGCCCGTTCCCCCTGGCCAGACGGCCGAGGACGACGGCGCGGGCGGCCTCCTCGGCGTCGGCGTCGTCGCAGACGATGAGCGCGTCGTTCCCGCCGAGTTCCAGGAACACCTTCTTCAGCGTCGTCGCGCCGAGCTGGGCGATCGCACGGCCCGCCGCGGTGCTGCCGGTGAGGCTCACCGCCGCGATCCCGGGGAGCTGCGCCAGCGCCTGGGACACCTGGACGCCCCCGGTGACCAGCTGGTGGGCGTGGGCGGGCGCACCGGCCCGCTCGACGAGCTCGGCCACCCTGACCAGGGAGAGCGGGCAGCGGGCGGGCGGCTGGACGACGACGGCGTTGCCCGCGGCGAGGGCCGCGGCGGCCTTGTGCGCGTACAGCTCGACCGGGTAGTTGAACGGGACCAGTGCCGCGACGACGCCGAGGGGCTCGCGCATCGTCACCGCGAGGTGCCGCTCCAGGCCGGGTACGGCGTCGAGCGGGATCTGGCGGCCGAAGAGCCGGGTGGCCTCGCCCGCGTACCCGCGGAAGATCCGGATCGCGGCGTCGACCTCGCCCCGGGTCTGCTGCACGGGCTTGCCGTTCTCGGCGGCGAGCAGCGTGGCGAGGTCGCCCCGCTCGGCCTCGATCAGGTCGGCCACCCGGCGCAGGAGGTCCGCGCGCTCGTGGGCGGGCATGGCCGCCATCGCCCGCTGGCCTTCCTGCGCGGCCTCGACCACCGCGGCCACCCGTTCCGCGCTCGCCGCCTCCACCTCCCCGAGCTGCTCGCCGGTGCCGGGGTTGCGGACGGTGATGACGGAGGCGTCCGACGAGGTGAGAGCGGACATTTATTGCACTTCCTTCCATACAAGCCGTGCGTTACGAGCTTCACGCCCCGCTGAGCGGGACGGGATCAGGCGGGTTTGCGGGTCCGGGGAGCGGCGTAGCCGATGCGGCGGCCGATGTCCGCGGCCATCCCGAGCGCGACCGGGGCCAGGCGGTGGCAGTCGCCGAGGCTGAACCTCCCGGCCGGTGCGGACACGCTGAACGCCCCCACCGGGCGGCCGGAGGCGTTCATGATCGGCAGGCCGATGCAGCGCACCCCCTCCTCGTTCTCCTCGTCGTCGATCGCGAAGCCCTGGTCGCGTACGGTGGCGAGCTCGGCGAGCAGCGCGTCGCCGGTGAGGCTTCTGGGGGTGCGGGGTTCCGTCTGCACGGCCAGGATCTCGGCGCGGCGCGGCTCGTCCAGGAAGGCGAGGACCGCCTTGCCCATCGCGGTGCAGTGCAGCGGGACACGGCTGCCGATCCTGGAGACCAGGCGCACCGACTTGGCGCTCTCCACCTTGTCGACGTAGACGATGTGGTGGCCCACCGGGACGCCGAGGTGGACGGTCTCACCGCTGATCTCGACCAGCTCGGCCAGGTACGGCTGGGCGGCGGCGCGCAGCCCGTCCTCCTCCAGGTAGCGCCCGGCGAGGGTGATGAGGGTGACGCCGAGCCGGAAGGCACCGGCGGCGTCCCGCTCCAGGACGCCCAGTTCCAGGAGCGAGATGGCATAGCGATGGGCGGTGCTGACGGCGACACCGGTGTGCGCCGCGAGTTCGCCCAGGGTCATTCCGGACTGACCGCTGCCGGACACCGCACTGATCAGCTCAAATGCCTTATCGACGCTGGATGATTTCCTACCGCTCTTCATTCGAGTTACTCGAATCTATTTTCAGATATTTGTAAGATTTTTGCGATAGTTACATTGGCGATAACCCCTGTCAACCCTCGCGCACAAATACCTCCCGTATCGAGTGAGGTAGGCGTAGTCGGACTTACAGTCACAAACAACTACAAAGCACCATAATCAGACATATCCGGCGGGCGTCGGATCCCGTGTTCGCCGAGGGCCCAGAATCACCGAGCACGCGCTCCGGCCCCTCGCCGACCCCGTGGGCCCCCGCCGCCGGACGTGGCCCGTCCACCCGACCTTCCCCTCGGCGATCTGTAGTTTTTGTACACTTGTTGACTCTGCTTTACCGACGGGGAGGAATTCTGTGCCGAGGGCGACGTTCCGAGAACGCCTGCGCTACTGGTTCGACAACACGATGTCACGGGGCACGACGGCGCTGATCGGATGGCTCGCCGTCATCTCCCTCGGCCTGATCCTGCTGGTCACGGCGCTGGGCCTGTGGCTCACCCCGGACGAGGCCGCGAAGCACAACGGCGCCCCGGGCATGCTGTGGATGACGCTGATGCGCACGCTCAGCCCGGGGAAGGTGGCGAGCGACACCGGCAGCGTGCCGTTCGTCGCCCTGATGTTCGTCGCGTCGCTGGGCGGGCTCTTCATCGTCAGCGCCCTGGTCGGCGTCCTCGCCAACGACCTCAAGAGCAGGTTCGAGGAGCTGCGCAAGGGCAGGTCCCGGATCGTCGAGACCGGCCACATCGTGGTCCTGGGCTGGTCGGAGCAGGTCTTCACGATCGTCAGCGAGCTGGTCCAGGCGCACGCGAGCGACCGCAGGTCGGTCATCGCGATCCTCGCCGACAAGGACAAGATCGCGATGGAGGACGAGATCCGGCAGTTCGCGGGCGAGACCGGCAGGACCAGGCTGGTCTGCCGGACCGGGCGGCCCACCGAACCGACCGACCTCGACCTGATGAACCTGGCCGGGGCCCGCTCGGTGGTCGTCCTCTCCCCGCAGGGCGAGGACCCCGACGCGCACGTCATCAAGACGCTGCTCGCCCTCGCCAAGCGGCCGGACACCCACCCGCCGGTGGTGGCCGCCATCGCCGGGAGCTCCAACATGGCCGCCGCGCGCCTCGCGGGCGGTCAGGAGGTCCACCTCGTCGACTCCGACGACACCGCCGCCCGGCTCATCGTGCAGTCGTCGCGGCAGTCGGGCATGTCCGTGGTCTGCATGGACCTGCTCAACTTCAGCGACGGGGAGATCTACCTCCGCTCCGACCCCGACTTCACCGGCATGACGTACGGCGAGGTGCTCCCGGCGTACCAGACCGCCACGGTGATCGGGCTGCGCCGGTCCGGCGCGGCCATGCTGAACCCGCCCATGGACACCGTGATCTCCGCCTCCGACGAGATCATCGTGATCGCCCCCGACGACTCGATGATCCACCTGGCCGCCGGAATGCCCTCGGCCCGCGAGGAGTCGATCGTCCAGGTCGAGCACACCAGGCCGGGCCCCGAGCGCACCCTGGTCCTCAACTGGAACGGCCGGGGCCGCCGGATCATCCGCTATCTCAACGGCTACGTCGCTCCGGGCTCGGTCCTGGACATCGCCTCCGACCACCCCGACGCGGCGACCGGCTTCGAGGAGCTGTCCAACCTCACGGTCAACGTCAAGGAGTGCGACACCTCCGACCGCTACGCGCTGGAGTCACTCGGCCTGGGCGTCTACCATCACGTGATCGTGCTCTCCGACGACCGCTACAGCCCCGGCCACGCCGACACGCGCACCCTGATGACCCTGCTCCAGCTGCGCGACATGCAGTCCTCACTCGGCGAGCGCTACTCCATCGTCAGCGAGATGCACGACGAGAACAACCGGAGCCTGGCCGAGGTCACCAAGGCCGACGACATCGTGATCAGCGACACGGTGATCGGCCTGCTGCTCGCCCAGCTCGCCGAGAACCGGCATCTGGCCGAGGTGTTCGGCAGGCTCTTCGACTCGGGGGGCTCGGAGATCTACCCGCGCCCGGCCGAGCGGTACGTCCGCCCGGGGGCGCCGGTCGACTTCGCCTCGGTGATCGAGTCGGCCCGGCGCCGTGGGGAGACCGCGATCGGCTACCGCCTGGCGGATCGCGTGAACGAGGCTCCCCACTTCGGTGTCGTCCTCAACCCGGACAAATCACGGCCCCTGCGCCTCGGCCCCGGCGACTCGGTGATCGTCCTGGCCGAGCGCTGACCCGCTCCCGGGTCAGGCAGTGATCATGAAGGCGAGCCCGAGCAGCACGATGACGGGGATCAGCCAGACCACGGCCTCGATCGCGAACTCCTTGTACACGGTGAGCTTCTCCCTCTGAACGCTTGGGGCACTGCCTGACACATGGAAACGACGATGCGCAGCATATGCGTACCGGAGGGTGTTCCCACACCCGGGGCGGGGCCTGCCGGGTCTCCCCCGGCCCTATCGGCTCAGGTAGTGGAAACTCGGCTTCGGGTGCATCAGGAAGTCGTGGTGGGAGATGTTCCAGGCGTAGGCCCCCGCCATCGTGAACTCCACCAGGTCACCGGGCTTGAGGGCGATGGGGACCCGGCGGGCCAGGATGTCCTTGGGGGTGCAGAGCTGGCCGACGATCGTGATCGGCTCACCGGCCTCCGTCATGACCAGGGGCTGGTCGTGGCCCTTGGTCGCGGGGGTGCGGATGTGGTGGGTCCCGCCCGCCACCACCGCGAACAGCTCACCGTGCACGCGCTTGACGTCGATGACACGCGTCACGTATTTCCCGCAGTAGACGGTCAGCGAGCGCCCCGGTTCGATCCGGAGCGTCTCGCCGGGGCGACGGAGCGCGGCCAGGCCCTTGCCGTAGGCCACCCAGTCGAACCGGTCGCCGGGATCGGCGTAGGACACGGCCATGCCGCCGCCGAGGTTGATCTCGGCCACCCCCAGCGTCCGCGCGTAGTCCAGGACGGCCTCCGCCAGCTCCAGCATTCGGGGCGCGTCGAGCCCGCTGGCCAGGTGGGCGTGGATCCCGCGCAGCCGTACGGCACCCTGCGGCTCCAGCAGGGCGACGCATTCGGCGATCCCGGCGGGGTCCATCCCGAACGGCGTGGCGCCGCCGCCCATCGCCAGCGAGGCCCCCTCGATCGGGATGTCCAGATTGGCCCGCAGCAGCACGTCCGCCGAACGGCCGGACGCGAGCAGGCGGCGCAGCTCGCCGGGGCTCTCGACGTGCAGCCGGGTCACGTCGCCGAACAGCTCGGCGTCCGTCTTGCCCGGCCCGCCCAGCGCGATCGGCGTGTCCGGGAAGTGTTCCCGCACGTGCGCGAGCTCACCTCCCGAGGCGACCTCGAAGCCGTCGACGTACGGGGCGAGCGTCCGCATCAGCTTCGGGTCGGGGTTGGCCTTCACCGCGTAGTACAGCTCGACGTCTCCCAGCGCGGCACGGATGGCCTTGACATGGGCGTCGAGTTCGACCAGGTCGTAGACGTACGCGGGCAGCGGCCCGGCCAGGAACGACTCCGAGGTCTGCGGCTGCGCCGCGACGGTGGCTGTCACTACGTTCTTCTCCAATCTTGGCGGTACGGGACACGTCAGGCGAGCGGGAACCGGGTCTCGATGATCAGGTAGTGCGCGGGCGTGACGGTGGTCGTGACCTCGACCACCTCCTCCTCCACGATCTGATCGGTGTGCTGAATATCCAACACGCTTCGTCCCGTCGGTTCATCGATACGGGACCGTGTCTGGGAAAGTCGAAGGCGCGGGGACGAGCCGGGAATGCCGGAGGGGGGTGGTCGTGCTGTCGTGTCGGGATGTCCGCGATCACCTGGGGAGCCGTCATGACCGTTCGAGAGTTGCGCCTGGTCGTCACCGCCGCCGACTACGACGAGGCGCTGCGCTTCTACCGCGACGTGCTCGGCCTGCCCGAGCGGGCCGCGTACTCCTCGCCCGACGGCCGGGTGACGATCCTGGAGGCGGGCCGGGCCACCCTGGAGATCGCCGACCCGGCGCAGGCGGAGTTCATCGACCGGGTCGAGGTGGGGCGGAGGGTGGCCGGGCACATCCGGGTGGCCTTCGAGGTGGACGACTCGGCCGCCGTCACCGCCGAGCTGGCCGGGGCCGGGGCCACGGTGGTCGCCGACCCCGTCCGGACCCCGTGGAACTCGCTCAACTCCCGCCTTGAGGGTCCGGCCGGGCTCCAGCTCACGCTCTTCACCGAGCTGGGAGAGACCACCGAGCCGCAGGACGCCCCTTAGTCCCGGCTCCTTGGTTCGGAGCCGGGACGCGGAGGCCGGGTGGGGTTCAGAGTGCGGAGCCGCCGGTGGCGTCGAGGGTGGTGCCGGTGACCCAGCGGGCGTCGTCGGAGACCACGAAGGCGACGACGTCGGCGACGTCCTCCGGGGCGCCGACCCTGGCGAGGGCGGCCCGTCCGGCCGCGAGGCGCTCGGCCTCGGGGTTGCCGCGCAGCCAGCCCGCGTTCACGTCGGTGTCGATGATGCCCGGGGCGACCGAGTTCACCGTGATCCCGCGCGGGCCGAGCTCCTGGGCCAGCGTACGGCCCAGCACCTCCAGCGCCCCCTTGGTCGCGGCGTAGGCGACGCCCTCGGGGAAGGCGATCCTGGTCACGCCCGAGGTGATGGTGACGATGCGCCCGCCGTCGCGCAGGAGCGGCAGCGCCCGCTGGATGATGAAGAACGGCGCCCTCACGTTGACGGCGAACGCCCTGTCGTACACCTCCGGCGTGACGTCCAGGATGCCGCCGAGGGCGGTGATGCCAACGTTGTTGACCAGGATGTCGAACCCCTCCACCTCCTTCTCCAGGGCGGCGAAGAGCGTGTCCACGTCCCCCTCCACGCCGAGCTCCGCCCGGATCGGGAACGCGGCTCCCCCCGCCTCGGTGATCGCCGCCACGACCTCCTCGGCGGCCTTCCCGTCCCTCGCGTAGTGGACGGCCACCCGGATCCCCTCACGCCCGAGCCGCAGGGCGATCGCCCTGCCGATGCCCCTGCTCGCGCCCGTCACCAACGCGGTCCTCATGTCGCCTCCCATATTTTATAGCGATCGCTACAAATGAAACCGTAGCAGCGTTTTTTAGCGATCGCTATACAATGATTCCGTGAGCAGACAGCGAGCCTTCAACCGTGACGTCGTGCTGGAGATCGCGCTGCGCGAGTTCTGGCGGCACGGCTACGAGGCGACCTCCGTCGCCTCCCTCACCGCCGCGATGGGCATCCGGCCACCCAGCCTGTACGCCGCCTTCGGTGACAAGCGGCGCCTGTTCGAGGAGGTCGTCGAGCGTTACCAGAGGAGCCACGGCGCCTTCTCCGCGGTGGCGATGACCGAGGAGCCGACCGCCCGGGAGGCGATCGCCCGGCTGCTGCGCGAGGCCGCGGCCGAGTACACCGACCCCGGGCATCCGCCGGGCTGCCTGGTGATCAGCGCGGCGGTCAACTGCGGCCCCGAGTCGGCCGACGTACAGGAGGCGATGCGCGAGCTCAGGGAGGCGGGCAAGGCGGGGATCGCGGCGCGCATCGCCGCGGACGCGGTGGCGGGCCTGCTCCCCGAGGACACCGACGCCGGGGCCCTCGCCACGTTCTACGCGGCCACCGTCCAGGGCATGTCCACCCAGGCCCGCGACGGCGCGACCCGGCGGGACCTGGAACGGATCGCCGAGTTCGCGATGCTCGCCTGGCCAGGGGAGCGGGCGGGCGCGCTGGAAGGCATGCCGGAAAACCTGGAAGGCACGCGAGCCGGGCGCCCTGCCGTCCGGTAGGGCAACCAGGACGAGCACCCCGGACGCGATCCGGGATGCCCTCCGGGTCGGGTCACCCGCTCTTGGCCGAGGTCTCCTCCGGTGCCGCGTCGGGGATGGAGGCACGGAACCAGCGGGTGCCGTACGGCTCCAGCGTGAACTTCACCCGGCCGTCGGCGGGCAGGTCGAGGGTGCCGTCCACCAGCAGGTCGACCAGCTTCTCGCAGCCGTCGAGCTTTTCGAGCACGAGGTCCACCTTCGCCTCGCGGTCGGCGAAGTTGTGGACGGCGACCACGGTGCCACCCTCGGCGTCGGCCCGGTGGGCCAGCACGGCCACGTCACCGGCGTCCAGGATCTCGTACGCGCCCCAGGCCAGCTCGGGCGACTCCCGGTAGCGCTCGACCAGGAGCATGACCCACCGGAGCAGCGAGTCGGGGTCGCGGCGCTGGTCCTCGACGTTGACGTTGCGCGGGCCGTACTTGCCGGTGGGCGAGGGGACGGTGGTCTTCGGGTCGGGTGAGAAGCCGCCCTTGGCCGACCACTGCATCGGGACCCGGACCGCCATCCGGCCCTCGGCCTTCAGGTTCTCGCCGAGGCCGATCTCCTCGCCGTAGAAGAGCACCGGCGTGCCCGGCAGGGAGAACAGCACGCTGTAGGCCAGCTTGAGCCGCCGCATGTCGCCGCCGAGCATCGGGGGGAGGCGGCGGCGCAGGCCCCGGTCGTACAGCTGCATGTTCTTGTCGGGGCCGAAGGCGTCGAAGACCTCGTGCTTCTGCGCCTCGGTGAGCTTGTCCAGGGTCAGCTCGTCGTGGTTGCGGACGAACATCGCCCACTGGGAGTCGTCGGGCGGCTCCGGCCGGTCGCGCAGGGCCTCGGCGAGGGCCTCCGGGTTCTGGCGGGCCATCGACAGGTGGAAGCGCTGCATCGCGATGAAGTCGAAGCACATGGTGACCTCGTCGCCGTTCCCCGCGTCACCGAAGAACCTCATCAGGTCCGGGTACGGCAGGTTGACCTCGCCCAGCAGGATCGAGCTGCCGTCGCGGCGGTTCATGAAGGCGCGCAGGTCGGCGAGGAACTCGTGCGGGTCGCCGCCGATGCCCTCGATCAGGAACGGCACCGCGTCCACCCGGAAGCCGGACAGGCCGAGCTCCATCCAGAAGCCGAGGATGCGCGCGATCTCGTCGCGGACCTGCGGGTTCGCCGTGTTCAGGTCGGGCTGGAACTTGTAGAAGCTGTGGTAGTAGTACTGGCCGGTCTTCTTGTCCAGCTCCCAGAGGCTGTCCTCCTTGTCGGGGAAGACGATCGCCTTGGGGTCGACGGGGCCGGGCTCGTCCTGCCAGACGTACCAGTCGCGCTTGGGAGAGTCGCGGCTGGAGCGGGCCTCCTTGAACCAGGGGTGCTCGTCGGAGGTGTGGTTGACCACCAGGTCGGCGATCACCCGCATGCCCCGGTCCCTGGCGGTGCGCATGAACTCCACGAAGTCGCCGAGGGTGCCCAGGCGGGGGTCGACCGAGTAGAAGTCGCTGATGTCGTAGCCGTCGTCGCGGCTGGGACTGGGAAAGAACGGCATCAGCCAGATGCAGGTCACCCCGAGCCGGTCCAGGTGGTCGATCTGCTGGGTGAGGCCCCGGAAGTCACCGATGCCGTCACCGTTCCCGTCCTTGTAGGTCTCCACGTCCAGGCAGTAGACGACGGCGTTCTTCCACCACAGATCAGCTGTGTAGGTGAGTCGCATGCGTCCGCACTACCCTCCCTTGGGGGGTTTATGAGGCGACCTTGACATTGGGCCCGTGTCGGCGAGATCGAAGGCCTCCGGCACGTTACGGTGGACGGGACGGCCAGGAGGAGACCATGCGACAGCTGAGGCGCGGCGCGCCCTTCGGCTGGCTGCTCACCCTGCTGCTGCCGCTGCTCGTCTCGGGAGGGCTGGGCGGGGGCGGCGCCGCCGTCCTCCTGCGGCACACCACCGTCGCCCAGGTCTCCGGCGAGCACCAGCGGCTGTCTCGCCCGGTCTCCGACGGCGGGCACAGAAGCGCCCACGTCACCGGCCTCTCCGCCGCCGGGATCGGCCTGGGGGGCGGGGGCGGTCACCCGCTCGCGACCCCACCGGCGGACTTCCGGCACCTGTCCCCCGCCACCGGCCGGGACGCGCGCCCGGCCCGCGACGACGACACCCGCTCGCTCGCGGCCCTGCTCGTCAGGCCGGGGCGCGCACCGCCCGCCTCCACGACCGGCTGAACCCCCGGAGCCACTCCGGGCCTTCCGCCGTACCCGGAAACCGCCTTTCCCGGCCCCGAGGGCCGCTGTGAAGGGCCGTCCGGCATACCCGAGGACATTTCCCCCAGCCTGTGGAGGCTTCCATGTCGCGTGCCCCGGTGGTACGCGCGGTGGCGGCGCTCGCCGTCATCGCCACCTCGCTGTTCATCGCCCTGACCATGTCGCCGCGCCTCGGTCTCGACCTACGCGGCGGCACCCAGCTCGTACTGGAGACCAGAGACTCACCGACCGTCAAGGCCGACGCCGCGGCCACCGACCGCACCCTTGAGGTACTCCGCCGCCGGGCCGACGGCCTGGGCGTGGCGGACGCGCCCCTGGCCCGCTCTGGCGAACGGCGCATCATCGTGGAACTGCCGGGCGTGCAGGATCCGACCAAGGCCGCCGAGGTCATCGGCAAGACCGCGCAGCTCACCTTCCACCCCGTCCTCGGCGTCCCCGACCCGGCGGCCGGGACCCAGCCGAAGAAGGACGAGCGGATCCTGCCCGACGAGAGCGGTGGCCCGCTGCACATCGGACCGGCCGCCCTCACCGGCGACGGCGTCAGCGGCGCCGAGGCGGGGATCGACGCCCAGCAGGGCAGCGGCTGGTTCGTCACCGTCGACTTCCGCGACAGCGGCCGTGCGGAGTGGGCCGAACTGACCGGCCAGGCCGCCTGCAACCAGGCGGGCGACCCCAAGCGCAGGATCGCCATCGTGCTCGACTCCAAGGTGATCGTCTCCCCCCAGGTGAACGAGGGCGTGGCCTGCGACGTCGGCCTGCCCGGCGGCTCCACCCAGATCACCGGCACCTTCACCTCGGAGGAGGCCGCGAACCTGGCCCTGCTGATCAAGGGCGGCTCGCTGCCGGTGCCCGTCGAGATCGTCGAGCAGCGGACCGTCGGCCCGACGCTCGGCGCCGCCGCGATCACGGCGAGCGCCCAGGCAGCGGTCATCGGCATCGTGCTCACCGCGCTGTTCATCGTCGTGACCTACCGGCTGGTGGGCCTCATCGCCGCCTTCGCCCTGGCCTGCTACGCGCTGATCTCGTACGCGGCGCTGGTGGGACTCGGCGCCACGCTCACCCTGCCCGGACTGGCGGGCTTCGTCCTGGCGATCGGCATGGCCGTCGACGCCAACGTGCTGGTCTTCGAACGGGCACGGGAGGAGTACGCGGCGGAGCAGAAGTTCAGGGGCGCGCTGGAGAAGGGCTTCCGCAACGCCTGGAGCGCGGTGGCCGACTCCAACATCACCACGCTGCTCGCCGGTGGCCTGCTGTTCTTCCTGGCGTCCGGGCCGGTACGCGGTTTCGGTGTCACCCTGAGCATCGGCGTGATCGCCTCGCTGATCACCGCGATGGTCATCACGCGCGTCCTGGCCCAGTGGGCGGTGAGCCTCCGGGCCGTGTCCTCGCGGCCCAGGCTGACCGGCCTGTCCGACATCGGCCGCGTCCGCACCTGGCTGAACGCGCGCAGGCCGGACCTGATGAGCCGCCGCGCGGTGTATTTCACGGTCACCTGCGTGCTGGTGGCCGCGTCCGTGGCGGGGGTGGCGGTGCGGGGGCTCGACTTCGGCGTGGAGTTCACCGGGGGCAGGCTCGTGGAGTACTCCACGAGCACCCCGATGACCGCCGACGCCGCCCGCGAGCTCGTCAGCGGGGCGGGGTTCCCCAACGCGGTGGTGCAGTCCTCCGGCGAGGACATCTCCGTACGGACCGGTCAGATCAGCCCCGCCGACGTGGTGCGGATCGAGAACGCGCTGGAGAGCGGGGGCGGGCAGGTCGTCAAGGAGCGCGACGAACTCGTCGGCCCGAGCCTCGGGGACGAGCTGCGCCGCAACGCGCTGATCGCGCTGGGTGTCGCGCTCGCCGCGCAGCTCGCCTATCTCGCCTTCCGGTTCCGCTGGACGTTCGGGCTGGCGGCGGTGCTCGCCCTGGTCGCCGACGCGGCGATCGTGGTCGGCGCGTTCGCGTGGCTGGGCAAGCCGGTGGACGGGGTGTTCCTGGCCGCGATGCTCACCGTGATCGGTTACTCGGTCAACGACAAGGTCGTGGTCTTCGACCGGGTCCGCGAGCTGTGGGGGGCACGGCCGAAGACCTCGTTCGCCGAGGTGACGAACACCGCGATCCTGCAGACCGTTCCCCGTACGGTCAACACCGGCCTGGGCGCGCTGTTCATCCTGGCCGCGCTGGCGGTGCTCGGCGGCGACTCGCTGACCGACTTCGCGGTGGCGCTGCTGATCGGGATCGTCGTCGGCACGCTCTCCTCCGCGCTGGTCGCGGGGCCGCTCGCCATCGTGCTGGAGAAGCGCAAGCCCGGCGCCCCGCCCCGGCCCAAGCGGAGGGGACCGGCACCGGCCCGCGAGGGTTCGGGCGCGGTGGTCTGACCACGGTGGCGGCCCGGTGGCGGTCGGGCGGAGGCCGGATGGCGGCCTGATGGCGGCTTAATGGCGGTCTGGTGGCGGCGGGCCGACCAGCGTGGTCGGGTCGCCTCCCGTTTCCCTACTAACCCTACAAATGATGGGTGAATTTATGCACAAAACTATTTCCATCTGGGGCTAAAGGCAGAATTTCTCGGCAGGCAACGGCACTGGACAGGGGCACAACACTGTTGCGAGATCTTCGGCCGTTGAAGTAGAGCGGTCACGAGAACGGGGAGAAAGCATGAGCCAGGCGGTAAAGATGAGCCCTCAGGTGCAGAAGTGCATCGACGCGTGCATGGAGAGTCACAGCCGTTGCGAGCAGACCATGACCTACTGCCTCATGCAGGGGGGCCGGCATGCCGACATGGCGATGATGGGTCCGCTCATGGACTGCGCCGACATGACCCGCATGTGCGCGGACATGATGATGCGCCAGTCGCCGATGGCGATGGAGATGGCCGCGATGTGCGCGAAGGTGGCGAGCAAGTGCGCCGAGGCGTGCATGTCCATGGGCAACGACACGATGATGAAGGAGTGCGCCAACGCGTGCCGGGTATGCGCCGAGGCGTGCCAGGCCATGGCCGGTGCGCGAGCCTGAACCGTCCGACCGGTCCTCGCCGGGCCGTCCACGTCGGCAGAGGGACGACGTGACGGAACGCGGGACGACGTGAAGGGGCCCGAGGCCGAAGGGGCGTCGCCGATCGAATCGGCGGCGCCCTTGCCGTGGCCGGGCCCGGGACAACCGGAGGCCGCACCGCCTCCACCGGCCGGGATCCTCAGCGGAAGGAGCGGCGGTAGGCGGCCGGGGTGGTGCGCAGGGCGGTGTGGAAGCGTCGGCGGAGGTTGACCGCCGAGGAGAGGCCGACGCGGGTGGCGATGGTCTCGACGGGCAGGTCGGTCTCCTCCAGCAGGGCGCGGGTGGCGGCCAGGCGGCGTTCCAGCAGCCAGCGGGCGGGTGGGACACCGAGCTGGTCGGCGAACTGGCGGGTGAGGGTGCGCGGGGAGACGCCCGAGTGGGCGGCCATGTCCTCGACGGTGATCTGGTCGGGCAGGCGCGAGAGAAGCCATTCGAGCAGGGGGGCCAGGGAGTCCGGCATGGGGCCGGTGGTGGGAAGGGGAGGGTACTGGCGCTGGCAGCCCTCGCGGTGCGGACCGGCGGCGAGCTGGCGGCCGATGCGCATGGCGTGGGCCGCGCCATGCTCCCGGAGGACCTGGTGAAGGCAGAGGTCGAGGGTGGCGGCCGAGGCTCCGGCGGTGGCGATGTCGCCGTGGTCGACGTAGATGACGGTGTCGTCGGGGATGACGCGGGGGTGACGGGCGGCGAGTTCGCCGGAGAGTTCCCAGTGGACGGAGGCGCGGCGGCCGTCCAGGAGGCCCAGGGCGGCGGGGATGAAGATCCCGGCGCAGACGGCGACGATGCGGGCGCCTCGGGCATGGGCCTGGGCCACCGCGTGGAGTACGGCGGGCGAGAGGGTGAAGGTCCAGCCCGCGATGACCACGGTGTCGGCGTCGTCGAGGGCTTCGAGGCCGCGGTCCACCTGGATGGGGACGCCGAGGGTGGTGGGGAGGGAGCCGGGGTGTTCGGCGCACTGGCTGAAGCTGTAGTGCTGGGGGATGTCGGGGCCGTGGTAGCCGAAGACGGCTGAGGCGGAGGTGACCGGATAGAGCTCCTGGTTCGGGGCGACCAGGGCGACCACGCGATGCGGGCCGGGGGGCTTCGGGGGTGTTTCCCGGCAATCCAGGGGCATGGCGCAAATGTACCCAATGATGTCATTTGGGACACCAGTGCTCTGATCTGGAAAAATCCAGAATTGGGGCTCATGTGGACGAGGAGCTTCACCCTCTACTTCGGGGCCCGCACGATCTCGCTGCTCGGTGACGCGATGATGCCCGTCGCCTCGGCGCTGGCGATCGGGAAAGTCTATGGAATCGCGGGCGTCGGCTACGTGCTCGCGCTCTGGACCGCGTCGGCCGTGCTGGTCATGTTGTTCGGCGGGGTTGTCGCCGACCGGATCGGCGCCCGGCGCTTGATGATCGGCGCGGACGTGGTCAGGGTCGTCACCCAGGGGGTCGTGGCCGTCGCCTTCCTGAACGGTGCCCCGCCGTACGCCCTGTTGCTGGTGACGGCGTTCCTGTCGGGCATGGCCGCCGGAATGTTCGAACCGGGCGTCAACGGCATGATCGCCCTGGTCGCCAAGGATCGGCAGCGGGCCAACGCGACGCTGAAGATCGCCGAAGCGGTCACCCATCTGATGGGTCCCGCACTGGCCGGAGT
This sequence comes from Streptosporangium oxazolinicum, assembly GCF_039537505.1. NCBI lineage: Bacteria > Bacillati > Actinomycetota > Actinomycetes > Streptosporangiales > Streptosporangiaceae > Streptosporangium > Streptosporangium oxazolinicum. The sequence goes on along the minus strand of NZ_BAABAQ010000014.1, from coordinate 122,201 downwards.
CCTCATCGTCGTCGCCGGGCCGGTCGTCGTCTACACGGTGGACGCCGCGACGTTCCTGGTCAGCGGGGTGTGCCTGCTGCTGGTCCGGGTCACCGTACCCAGGCCGGAGCCCTCCAACGTGCTGAGCGACCTGCGCAGGGGCTGGGAGGAGTTCAAGGCCAGGAGCTGGATGTGGTCGGTCATCCTGGTCTGGGTGTTCTGGGGCGTTCTGGTGGTCGGGCCGTACGTGCCGCTGTCGTCGCAGATCATCGGGGACGACTACGGCTGGGTGATGGCGGCGCTCGGCCTCGGCACCGTGCTGGGCGGGCTGGTGGCGATCAGGCTCAGGCCGCACAGGCCGCTGGTGGCCGGGGCGGTGGCGCTGAGCGGGTACGTGGCGGTGCCGCTGACGGTCGCGCTCGGGCTGCCGCTCCCGCTGCTGATGGCCGGGCACCTGCTCGGGGGGTGCGCGATGGCGTTCTGGTCGGTGATGTGGGCGACCAGCGTGCAGACGCAGGTCGCGCCGGACGTGATGAACCGGGTCAACGCCTACCAGGTGGCCGGGTCGGTCGCGGGCATGGCGGTCGGGCAGGCACTGGCCGGTCCGGTCACCGTGCTGGTCGAACCGCGCACCTTCATGCTGGGGTCGGCCCTGGTGACGGTCGGCGTGGTGACGGCACTGCTGCTGATCAAGCCGGTCAGGCGGCTGGGCCGGGACCCTCAGGAAGCCGGAGACCGGCCTGTTGGCGTAGGTGGCCATCGGCCATCGTCCGCGGCTGGACATGGGCGGCGAGAGGACGCACCTCGAATCCCGCTAGTGTGCTTGGCGTCTGATTTCCCTGCTGCCGAAGGCGGATGCAATCGTGGCGGACGACTACGCGACGACGTTCGAAATCGTTGATGTCGACGGTGACGGCCTCATCTCGGTCCCCGAGCTGACGAGGCTCATGGAGGTGCTCGGCCAGCCGATCACCCCGGAGGCGGCCGCGGCGGCCGTCGCCAGGATCGACCAGGACGGCGACGGCCTTATCTCCCTGGAGGAGTTCGCCGGTTACCTCGCCCAGACCCGGGCGGGCTGACCTTCCGGACCCGACCGGGGCACTTCGCCCGCACCTGGGCCGGGCGCCCCGATCGGGTCCGGTCCCGCCGTCCCCGATCCCACCGGCCTCACCCCGGTCACCCTCGGTCACCTCCGGTCACCCCTGGTCTCGCCACCTCATCGCCCCGTTGGATCGCGCCGAAAACCCCCGCGAAGAATCCCGCCGGAGAATTCTTGCCGGGAAAGCGGACGTACGCCGCGGATCTCCCCCACGTACGGCCGGGCCACCTCCCCGCCCCGCCCCGCCACCGGTCTGGTGACATGTTGACTCGCCATTGACCGGGCAATAACTTTGGGTAGTCATATGAGCGCAGAGCGTAGCGAAGGCTCGGAGTGACGTGTGACCGCCGATGTTCCCGAACGGGTGCCGCACACCGATCCCTTTCCAGCAGGTGATCTCGCGTCTCACGCGTGAGGTCGTCAGGTCGCCACGATCCGCGCTTCCGCTCGCTTCCCGTCACATCCCGGCCGGAAGGCGATCCGGCGGCTTTCGCCTGACCGCCTCGGGAGCCGCCCTCCTCGGGAAACGCGGGAAGCGCCCACAGAGGAAGAAGGCAGAAGCAGTTGATGAGGAGCGCATCCAGCGACCGCGCCGGGAGCGCGCCGCATGACTCGCGTGGGGCCCGGCATCCGGTGACCGTCATGGCCGAGCAGATAACCGATGTCTTCCTCGACCTCGGCTACCACGTCGCCGAGGGGCCCGAGGTCGAGGCCGAGTGGTTCGCCTTCGACGCCCTCAACATGGACGACCGCCACCCCGCCCGCGCCCCCGAACGCACCTTCTACGTCGAGAACCCCTCGGGTCCCGGCCGGAGGTCGGGCCTCGTGCTGCGTACACACACCTCACCGGTGCAGGTGAGGGCGATGCTCGGCACGCCCCCTCCCCTCCGCATGATCTGTACGGGCCGCGCCTTCCGTCCCGACGCGGCCGACGCCACCCACAGCCCGGTGTTCAACCAGGTCGAGGGGCTCGTTGTCGATCTGGGCCTCACCATGGTCGACCTGAAGAAGACCCTCGACCACTTCGCCACCTCCATGTTCGGCAGGGGTACGGCGACCCGGCTCCGTGCCCGCCGGTTCACCTACACCGATCCGTCGGCGGAGGTCGACGTGGAGTGCGCGGTCTGCCATGACGCCTCCGAAGGGGACCCCGCCGGGGCTTCCCGGAAAACCCCCCTCGCGGACGGCCCCGAGGATCCGTGCGGGACGTGCGGCGGCGAGGGCTGGATCGAGTGGGGCGGGTGCGGCATGGTCCATCCCCGGGTGCTGGCCGCCTGCGGCGTCGATCCACACAAATACGGCGCCTTCGCCTTCGGCATGGGCATCGAGCGCACGCTGATGCTCCGGCACGGGCTGAGGGACATGCGCGACGTCGTCGACGGCGACATCCGCTTCCCCCTCGGATTTCCCCTCGGAACGGACGAGTCCGCCCCCGGCAGGCCACGGCCCAGGCCCCTTCCCCGGGCCACGGCCACGACGCGGGCCGTACCGCCCGCCCGAGCCATACCGGCCGCGCGAGCCGTACCCGACATGGAGACCATCCCGCTGGCGCGCGGCCACGGTGCCAGGAGCGCGCGGAGACGGGAGGCCGGTGGAGGGCTGACCCGGTCGCAGAGCCTGCGGCGGCGGATCGGGCACGCGCTGGCGGGAGCGGGATATGTCGAGACGCCGGGATTCCCGTTCGTCTGCGACGCCGTGTGGGACGCCTTCGGTCTCACGGCCGACGACCCGCGCCGCGCCACGCTGACGCTCACGAACCCGATCAGCCCGCGCGAGCCGTCGCTGCGCACCACGCTTCTCCCCGGACTGCTGGCCGCGCTGGGCCTCAACCTCACCCGGGGAAACCACGCCCCGGCGCTCTTCGAGCAGGGGGCGGTCTTCGCGCCCCTCCCGGGCGACAGCCTCTCGCCCCTCCCCCTTCCCCGGACGGATCATCGCCCCACCGACGACCAGATCGCCGCGTTGGACGCCGCCATCCCGGTCCAGCCCCGCCACCTCGCCGCCGCCCTGACCGGCGAGTCGTCGTGGGCCCGCGCGGTCGACGCCGCGCGCACGGCGGCGCACATCATGGGGGCCGGGCTGGTCACCCGGCCCACCGAGTACGCGCCCTGGCTGCCCGGCCGCTGCCTGGAGTTACTCGTCGGCGAGAGCGTGCTGGGCCATGCGGGCGAGCTGCGCGCCGGTACGGCTCAGGCGTTGGGCCTGCCCTCGGGGACGAGCGCCATGGAGATCGATCTCACCGCGATGGAGCGCCTCACCGACCTCGGGAGCAGGTGACTCCCGAGGTGGCCCGCCGGAGGGGTCAGGCGGTCGTGAGATAGATCTGGCCGAAGGCCTCGGAGAGCTTCTTGATGTCGGTGGCCATGTCCGTCTCGGGGCCGGCCGGGTTGTAGACGGCGGCCAGGCGGCGCTGGATCGGGGTGAGCTTCTTCAGCTGGTCCCAGGCGGTCAGCCGGGTCACGGTGCCCTGGGCGCTCTGGACGCTGGTCCACACGTTCACCTGCTGGGCGGCGCCGTCCTTGACGGGCACCGACAGCCGGGAGGCGACCTTGGCGTCGGTCACCTGGCCGACGAGCCCGGTCTCCTCCGCGGCGACCTGAGCCAGGACGTCCCACGACCGGGCGCGGACCTGGATCCACTGGTTGAGGTGGGCCTGCTCGGCGTTGATCTTCCAGGCGTTGTAGCCGCCGTACAGCAGGCCGGTGTCCAGGGAGAGCTGGTCGACGCGGCCCGCGATCAGGGGAGACTCGATCTTCTCGGGGGCGAGCAGCGGGTACCGCTTGCGCATCTCTGCCTTGCAGGTGTCGTTCGCGCCGCAGGCGAGCTCGGGCACCACCGTGTGGATGCCCAGCCGCTTGCCGGGCGCGGCCTGGCGGAGGGCGTCGGAGGCCGCGGTGACGAACGCGGTGATCTCCTCGTCCGTCTTGAACGCGGTGTTGTAGCCCAGCTGGGAGGTGAACCGGATGCCCGCGACCTCGGGGCGCGCGGCCAGCGCGCCGATGCGCTTGACGGCGGCGGCGAAGGTCTCGGCACCGGCCTTCCAGTCGTCGGCCAGCTCGGTGTCGACCCAGACCCTCAGCTGCGCGGCCTTCGCCGCGGTGATCGCCTGACCGGCCGGGGTCAGCGCCGCGGCCGCGGCCGCCGCCTGGTCCTGGGCGGCCGTGGGGGTCGGCGTCGGGGCGGAGGTGCCGGTCTGCTCGGATCCGGCGACCGTGCCGTCGCCGCCCTCACCGTGCCCGTCGACCGAGCACGGCTGGCCCGCCTCGCACTCGGGTACGCCGCCGTCTTCGGCTCCCTCGGGGAAGGGCGAGTTCTCGTCGCCCTCGGAGCCGCCACCGGGCGCCTCCGGGCAGACCGATCCGGCGGCCGAGCAGTCGATGAACTTGCCGTCGCTCGGGGTGGCCTCCTTGAGGTTGGCGTTGTCGTCGGCCCCCCAGAACAGCGCGACCCCGAGAGCCTCGTCGGGCTTGGCCAGCCAGGTGCAGACGACGTAGGCCGGGGTGTCCGGTCCCAGGAGGTCGTTACAGCTGCGCGGGTCGTCCTGCGAGTACGCGGCCCCGGGTGTCAGCACACCGACGAGTGCGAGCGTGGCGCCCATGGCGAGAGCCCGGCGCAGTGTAAGTCGCATGTCCTGAACTCCCCGGAAAGCTGGGCAAAACGATCGATCCGCACTTTACCCAGATCACGAAGGGCTCGACAGCCCCGGTCAAGAATCATCAGCATTCCGATATCTCCCACCGCACCCGTACCGGTCATCACGCTGGGCACCTCGGCCACGCCGGGGTGGACGGATCCCGGCCGTGGGCGGCGGATCGTACCCGGGAGAGGGCGGCGGCGCATTGCGGCTAGCGGGAATACCGGGAGCCCGGCTGGCATGAAGGGCCAAACGGAGGCTGCCAGCGCAGACGGCGGGCGGCGGGGGCGGCATCATGAGGCGATGGACAACCGTCCAGGGCGAGAAAGCCGCAGGTGAGAGGCTCCATCGCCGTCGACGAAAGCGCACTCATCGACACACACCGAAACGGACTTCCATGTCGCCGCGTGCCAAGGATCTGAGCAACGGGTTCCACGGCCTTCCGAGGGCAGACGAGATCATGCATCTCGCCCTGGCCACCGGCAACCTGCTGAACCGGCTGGAGAACGCCAGGAGCCGGATCGACAAGTCGCTGACCCAGCAGCGGCGGTTCGTGTCCGACGCCTCACACGAGCTGTTCACACCGATCGCCGGACTCAGGACGCTTCTGGAAGAGGCACGGCTGCATCCCGGCGAGACAGATCTGGACGAGCTTCTGGAGGACGCGCTGGAGGGCGTCGACCGGCTCCAGACGATCGTCACCGACCTGCTGGTGCTGGCGAAGGTGGGGGCGAACACACCCGAGGCGTTCGTCAACGTCGATCTGGGAGAGATGGTGCGCGCCGCGGTCTCGCGGCGCGGAAACGGTGTCCCCGTACGGCTGCGGCTCACCCCCGGGGTGAGGGCGAACATCGTCGACGCGGAGATCGCCCGCCTCCTCGCCAATCTCCTGGACAACGCCCAGCGCCACGCCAGGAACGCGGTGCTGGTCGAGGTGTGCCGGAACGGCCGGTACGGCGAGCTCACCGTCACCGACGACGGTGACGGCATCGCCGCCGCCGACCGAGAAAGGATCTTCGAACGGTTCACCCGGCTGGACACGGCCCGCTGCCGCAACCGGGGAGGCACCGGCCTCGGTCTCACGATCGCCCGTGACATCGCCGAGGCCCATCGGGGAACCATCGACGTGGAGGACTCCGCCATGGGCGGCGCGCGGTTCGTCCTCCGTCTCCCGCTCGCCGGTCACCCAGCGTCCGATCCCCCTGAGGCGGGCCTCTCTCCGGCGGACCCCTGACGCACGGGCCGCTCCCCGGCATGATCCCGACTCGGCACCGTCACCACGAGATCGGCACCGTCACAAGATCGGCACCGTCACGAGATCGGCACCGTCACGGAGAGCGACGTCCCCTCCGCCTCGGTGCTCACGACCGTCAGCTTGCCGCCGAGCGTCTCGACACGGTCCTTGAGCCCGATGAGCCCCGACCCCTTGTCGTAGTCGGCTCCTCCGCCCCCGTCGTCGCGGACCAGGAGCCGGACGACCGTTCCGGCCACGTTCAGGGCGACGTACGCCACGGAGGCGTTCGCGTGCTTCACCACGTTGGCCAGCGCTTCCGCCGCCGTGTAGTAGATGGCCACCTCGACGCGTTCCGGCAGGCGCGGGACGGAGTCCAGATCGAGGTCGACGGGAACGGCGGAGCGGCGGGCGAGCGTCTTCAGCGCGGGCACGAGCCCGCCCTTCGAGAGGATCGCCGGGTGGATGCCCCGTGAGAGCTCCTGGAGGTCGCTCATCACCCCGGTCAGCCCCTGGACCGCGTGGGACAGCTGCCCCCTGAGCTCGGTCATCGGCGGCGGCACACCGGCCTCCGCGGCGCGCAGTTCGAGCCCGAGCGAGACCAGGCGCTGCTGGGCTCCGTCGTGCAGGTCACGCTCGATGCGCCGACGGGTCTCGTCGGACGCCGCGACGACCCGGGCGCGGGAGGCGGCGAGATCGGCGCGGGCCTGGGCGTTCGAGATGGCGGTCGCGACCAGCTCGGTGAAGTCCATCATGCGCTCCTCCACGCCCTCGAACCTCGATTCCCGGGCGCTGGAGAAGACGAGCATCACACCCCACAGGGATCCGTCGACGACGACGGGAGAGCCGACGGCGGCGGTGACCCCCACCTTCCTGGCCCATGTCGCGATCTCCCCGACGCTCTCGTCGTAGTTCGCCCTTCGCGTCGGACGCCCCGTCCTCAGTACGGTGGCCGAGACGCTCACCTCGTTGAGCGGCCACTGCGAGCCGACGGGCAGCACTTTCTCCATGCTGTCCTCCATGCCGTCCCGGCAGCTCCACGAGCCCAGCACCGTCACGTGGCCGGGATCGTAGCGGCTGATCGCCACGTGGTCCGCCCCCATGAGGGAGCCCATCTCGAAGGCGACCGCGTTGAACAGCTCCGTCGAGGAGATGCCCCGCGCCACGAGCGTCGCGACGCGCCGCAGCGCCGCCTGCTCCCGCGCGATCCGGCGGATCTCGTCACGGCTCGACGCCAGGACGATCTCGATGTTCTCGCGATCACGGGCCGCTCGCAGCAGTGCCTCCAGGGAGGGCACCATCCGCTCGCGCAGGCGCCTCCGCATCGCCTCGGGAACGCGGACGGGCAGGAGCAGTGTGCCGATCCTGGCGCCGTTCTCCATGAGCGGCAGCGCCTCTCCGTACGCTTCCGCGGGGGCCTCCCCGAGCCGGATCTCCAGGTTCGGCACCTCCAGAGCCCGCGCCAGGAGACGGGAGGCCGGTTGCAGCGCCGCCTCCAGGTCCTCCGTACGCAACAGGATGTGGGCCAGTTCCGCGGTGAGATCCGCCTCTCGACGGCGTTTGTCCTCCTGGATGCCCAGGGAGCGCGCCAGCGCCGCGATCGAGCTGGTCACCAGCCCGACGACGAGGAAGACCGGGAGCGGGGTCCAGAGCCAGCGCGTCCCGTACGAGAAGCTCCACATGGGCGGGAGGTTGAAGTAGTTGAAGGCGACGGCGCTGGCCACCAGGGTCACCACCCCCAGCCCCAGCCCCCACTCGATCGAGACCAGCAGAACACCGAGCAGATAGATCCCCTCCAGGAAATCACCCGATGTCACGCGCTCCAGGAGAATGGACAGCAGGGCCTCCGCCGCGATGCAGAGGGCGCCGGAGATGATCCCTATAACGAGGGGCGGACGCTTTGTACGCAGCAATAACGACAAAAGTCGTTCGCGCATAGAGACTAAGATACTCGCATGTCAAAGGGGTGATTGGCGGTTCTCCTCCGGCCGTGTTCCGTCCTGGCGGCGCGCGTACGGCCACCCGGAGCAGTCGAGATGCGATTTCTTTGACCCCGCATGACCATTCCTGTAACGAAATCCGGCGGGAAATACATGGGGAAGGGGCGAGAGAGGTGAGCGAGGACCGGATACGAATAGCGCTGGCGGACGACGACGTGCTTTTCCGCGAGGGGCTGGCGAGCCTCATGTCGCGGTCGGGCTTCGAGGTCGTCGGCCAGGCCGGAGACGCGGTGGAGATCCTCGACCTCGTCCGGCTGCACCGGCCCGATCTCGTCATTCTCGACATCCGAATGCCCCCGGCCCACACCAACGAGGGTCTTGACGCGGCGCGGGTGATCCACGAGGAGTTCCCGGAGACGGGGATTCTCCTGCTGTCGGCGCACATCGAGGTGGAGGAGGCGATGGAGCTTCTCGCCACGGGGCACCGGGTCGGCTACCTGCTCAAGAGCCGGGTGACCGGTGTGAACGACTTCGTGGAGACGCTTGAGCGCATCGCCCAGGGCGGCTCGGTCGTCGATCCGAGTCTCGTGCGGGAGCTCATCAGGACCCACCGCAGGGACGATCCGCTGGAGCTTCTCACGGCGCGCGAGCAGGAGGTGCTGTCCCTGATGGCCGAGGGCCGCTCCAACTCCGGCATAGCGCACAAGCTCTGGATCACCGAGGGGACGGTCGAGAAGCACGTGCACAGCATCCTGTCCAGGATGCGGATATCGGGGACGGAGGACGACCATCGTCGCGTTCTCGCCGTACTGACCTTTCTCGACGCCCGCTGAGAGACCCGCTCGACGGTGCTTTGACGGGGCCGGAGCCGGTAGGTCACGGGAGGCGCGCGGGTCCGTTGGGATCCTCTTCCCCGTCGGCTTTTCGGAGAATCTCGCGGATGGCCGCCCCGGAGAGGGCCGACTTCGAGAGGAACGCGACGGCGGGACTGGCCGCGATCATCTCCGCGAGGTCCTTCTCCGCGTACGTCGAGATCAGGATGACGCGCGGAGGAGGGCGGAGTCGCGCGGCCACGAGCCGCCGGGCCACCTCGAAACCGTTCTCCTCACCGAGATCGACGTCGACGAGCGCGACATCCGGCCGGACGTCGTCGATCTGCCGGAGAGCGTCGCCACTCGCGGAGGCCGTGCCGACCACGGTGATCCCCTCCCCTTCGAGTAACGCGCGGGCGGCACTGCGGAAGTGATCACTGTCGTCGACGATGAGACAACGTATGGCCACACGTCGAGGATCCCAGGAAAACGGCTCCCGGACATTGCAGCTAGCGGGAAACCCGGGGGCTTGTCCACACCGGCCTTCCGCTCCGCGCCCGAGCGGTGGGGTTTCCGGCCCTGAGCGACGACGACCGGAGCGTGGTTCCCGTGCGACGGGCTTCCCGGATACCGGGACGCTTCCAAGCCAGCGGGACGTCCAGGGCCACCGGGAACACGGCAGACCTGAGGAACCGGGCGATGACCGGAACACGCTCCCAGCCCAGCGAGGCGTCCAGGGCCACCTGGAACACGGCGAGCCCGAGGAACCGGGCGATAATCGGGACATGCTTCCAGCCCAGCGGGCCTCCTAGATGCCGGCCGAATCCTCGCAGACCCTGGAGCGCGGCCTGCGGCTGCTGCGCCTGCTCGCCGACGGGCGGCGGGGCCGTACCCCCACGGAGCTGGCGGCGGAGCTGGAGCTGAGCCGCCCGGCGGTGTACCGGCTGCTCACCACCCTCCAGAGCGAGGGCTTCGTCCGCAGGGACGGCGACGGGCGGGTCCATCTGGGCTTCGGGGTCCTCGTCCTGGCCCGTGCCGTGCAGCCGCTGCTGCGGGAGGGCGCCCTGCCGACCCTGCGCAGGCTGGCGGAGGAGGTCGGGGCGACCGCGCACCTGACGGTGGCCGAGGGCGACGACGGCCTGGCCGTGGCGGTGGTCGAACCCTCCTGGACGAACATGCACGTCGCCTACCGCGAGGGCTCCCGCCACCCGCTGGGCCGGGGCGCCGCGGGGCTGGCCATCCTCGCCCTGCGCGAGGGCCGTACCGGCTATCTGGTCTCCGAGGGCCAGCTCCAGGAGGGCGCCAGAGGCGTCGCCGCCCCCGTACCCGGCCTCCCCTGGCTGGAGGCGTCGGTGGGCGTGGTCGCCTTCACCCGGCTCGACCCGGGCACCGTGGGTCCCCGGGTCGCCGCCGCCGCCGCGGAGCTGTCCGGCTCGCTGACCTGACGGCCCTTCCACACCGGGGGCTCACTGTCGGGAGCCCGGCACCCGCGCGCCGGGCCCCGGTGAACCCCTGGGTGCTGGGCCCCGGTGAACCCCTGGGTGCTGGGCCCCGGTGAACCCCTGGGTGCTGGGCCCCGGTGAACCCCTGGGTGCTGGGCTCCGGTGAACCCCCGGGTAGGGTGAACGCTGGTGCGCCGGGAAGTCTGGTCGGCAGTGGCTGACCCGACCCCTGAAGTGGAGCACTCATGAGCGGCACCTCACCCGGTACGCCTCGCCTGTTCAGCCGGGGTTCGTGGGACGAGGCCCGCCGCGTCGCGGACATCCTGCGCGGGGAGACCGTCGGCGGAGCGCTGCTGCTGGCCGGTGCGGTGGCGGCGATGATCTGGGCGAACTCCCCGTGGTCGGGATCCTACGAGGCGCTGCGCGCCGTCACGGTCGGACCCGCGGCCCTGCACCTGGATCTGAACCTGGCGGCCTGGGCCTCCGACGGGTTGCTGGCGATCTTCTTCTTCGTGGCCGGGCTGGAGCTCAAACGCGAGTTCGTCGCCGGTGACCTGCGCCAGGCGCGGCGGGCCGCGGTGCCGGTCGCGGCCGCGTTCGGCGGCGTGATCGTCCCGGCCGTGCTGTACCTGCTCGTCACCCTCTCCACCGGCGCCGACGGCGGCGCGGCGAGGGGCTGGGCGATCCCGACGGCCACCGACATCGCCTTCGCACTGGCCGTGCTCGCGGTCATCGGCCGGTATCTGCCCACGGCGCTGCGTACCTTCCTGCTCACCCTGGCCGTGGTCGACGACCTGCTGGCCATCGTCATCATCGCGGTCTTCTACACCGCGAACCTGTCGTTACCGGCGCTGCTGGGCGCGCTGGTGCCGCTGGCGGTCTTCGCCGTACTCGTTCAGCGCCGGGTGCGCGCCTGGTGGCTGCTGCTGCCGCTGGCCGTCGCGACCTGGGCGCTGATGCACGCCTCCGGGGTGCACGCCACCGTCGCCGGGGTGCTGCTGGCCTTCACGGTGCCGGTCGTCCGCAGTGAGCGGGCCGGTGGCCCGGACGCCGGGCCCGGCCTGGCCGAGCGTTTCGAGCACCGCCTGCGACCGCTCTCGGCCGGGGTGGCGGTGCCGGTGTTCGCGTTCCTGTCGGCGGGGGTGAGCCTCGGCGGCCTGAGCGGCCTGGCCACCGCCCTGGCCGACCCGATCGCGGTGGGCGTCGTCATCGGGCTCGTGGTCGGCAAGCCCGTCGGGATCATGATCGCGACCTGGCTGGTGGCCCGCTTCACCCGCGCGGACCTGGACGAGAGCCTGGCCTGGGTGGACGTGGGCGGGCTGTCGGTGCTGGCCGGGATCGGATTCACCGTCTCCCTGCTCATCGGGGAGCTGGCCTTCGGGTCCGGCAGCGAGCGCGACGCCCACGTCAAGGTGGCGGTCCTGACGGGCTCCCTGATCGCGGCCCTGGCGGCGGCGATCATCCTCCGTCTGCGCAATCGCGTCTACCGGCGCATCCACGAGGCCGAGACCGTCGACCGCGACGGCGACGGCATCCCCGACGCCTACCAGCGGCGTCCCTGAGCACGCTCAGGGAAGCGGTTCCAGGAACTCAAGCCGGTTGCCGTGGGGGTCCTCGCTAGGGATCGGCGAGGTCGCCGATCGGCCGGGAATCGCGTTCCAGCGGGCGACGGGCTCGATGGACACCCGACAAAGGTGGTGCGGAAGATGTCGGGTGATCGGGACCGGTGTCGCCGCACGATGGAGGCATGGACGACACGACCTTGGTATCCCGCTTCCTCCGCGACGGCTTCGTGAAGCTGGAGGGCGCCGTCGCGCCGCGCGTGGCCGCGGACTGCGCGCGGCTGCTGTGGCGGGAGACGGGGTGTGACCCGGACGATCCGGCGACGTGGACGCAGCCCGTGCACTGGGTGGCCGGTATGGCGCAGGGGCCGTTCGCCGCCGCGCCCAACTCCCCGTTCCTGCAGCACGCGTACGACCTGCTCGTCGGCGCGGGACGCTGGGAGCCGCGCTACTCGCTGGGCACGTTCCCGCTGCGATTCCCGCACGAGGAGGAGCCGGACGACGCGGGCTGGCACATCGAGGGGAGCTACCTGCCGGAGGGCGAGAACTGGTATTTCACGAATGTGCGCTCCCGGGGCCGGGCACTGCTGATGCTGTTCCTGTTCAGCGAGGTCGGTGAGGAGGACGCCCCGACCCGTATCCGGGTCGGCTCACACCTCGACGTGCCGAAGGTGCTGGAGAAGTACGGGGAGGACGGGGCGAGCGGGCTGACCCTCGCGCCCGATCTGGTGGCGGCGTCCGACCACCGGCCGCTCGCCCTCGCCACCGGCTCCCCGGGCGACGTCTTCCTGTGCCACCCCTTCCTGGTGCACGCGGCGCAACCGCACCACGGGGTGCGGCCGCGCTTCATGGCCCAGCCGCCGCTGATGCCGTCCGCGCCGTACGAGCTGGAGCGGGCCGACGGCGCGTACTCACCCGTGGAGATCGCGATCCGCCGGGGCCTGGGGCAGGACACCCCCGGTCCGGACGGGGACGGCACCGACCTCAGCGCTGGGTAGGCGTACTTCATCCGTTCCTGGAACCGGTGTGGCCCGGTACCCGGGCCGCACCCACATGTGATCGGCACCATCCAGCCGGCAGGAGTGGCCTACGCACCACCCCGGTGATCGTCTCCGGCCGAAGCACTAGCGTGGTGGTCTCCGCGAGGAAGGAGACCCGGCATGCTGGAGCGGCTGAACCAGGCCATGGAGCACATCGAGCGCCGTCTCGACCAGGACGTCGACGTGGAGGAGCTGGCACACATCGCGGCCACCTCGGAGTACCACCTGCGCCGGATGTTCTCCGCGCTCGCGGGCATGCCGCTGTCGGAGTACATCCGGCGCCGTCGGCTCACCCTCGCGGGCGCCGAAGTCCTCGCGGGGCGTGAGACGCTGCTGGAGATCGCGGTGCGCTACGGCTACGGCTCCGGTGAGGCGTTCGCGCGGGCGTTCCGGGCCATGCACGGCATCGGGCCGGGCGAGGCCCGGCGTACCGGCGCCGCGCTCAGCTCCCAGTCCCGGATGACCTTCCGCCTCACCATCGAGGGAAGCAGCAGTATGCGATACCGCCTTGTGGACAAGGCGGCCTTCACCGTCGTCGGGCTCAAGACCCGGGTGCCGCTGGTGCATGCGGGGCCGAACCAGGCGATCATCGACTTTGTCCGCGGGATCGACCCGCAGACCCTGGAGCGCCTGGAGAAACTGTCGGACCAGGAGCCGCACGGCATCGTCGCGATCTGCGACGACCTGGACCCCGGCCGCGCCGAGGGCACCGAACTCGACTACTACCAGGGCGTGATCACCTCCATGGCCACCCCTAAAGCCCCCAAAGCCCCTGAAACCCCCAAAGCCCCTGAAGGCACGACCACGTTGGCCGTCCCGGCCGGCACCTGGGCGGTCTTCACCACCTCCGGGCCGGCGCCACGGGCCATCCAGGAGCTGTGGCGGGACGTGTTCACCGAGTGGTTCCCCTCGAACCCGTACCGCACCCGCACCGGCCCCGAGATCCTGCGCGTCCACCTGTCGCCGGAGAAGACCGAGGCCGACGCCGAACTGTGGCTCCCGGTGGAGCCCGAGCACGGCTGAGTGAGCTGAGTGAAGGGCAAGCCCCGGAGCGGATGCGCCGCGAACCCCCATCACCGGAAGGACGTTTGACATCTCCCCACTCCCTGACAGATGGTTGTTCGTATAGAGGACGCATACGTCCGATAAACGGACAGATCTGGGAGAAGCGGATGCCGTACTACCGGGTCGTGGGGGAGATCCCCCGCAAGCGGCACGTGCAGTTCCGGCGGCCCGACGGCGGGCTGTACGCCGAGGAGCTGATGGGCGAGGAGGGGTTCTCCAGCGACTCGTCGCTGCTCTACCACCGCCACCTCCCCACCGCGATCGTCAAGGCCGAGGCTGTTGAGCCCGACGGGTCGAGAAGGCTCAGCCCCAACGTGCCCCTCTCCCCCCGCCACCTGCGCACCCAGGACCTGCCGACCGGGGGCGACCTGGTCTCCGGGCGCGGGCTGATCGCCGGAAACGCCGACGTCCGCATGTCGTACGCCGCGAGCGAGGAGCCCAGCGGGCTCTACCGCAACTCCATGGGCGACGAGTGCGTCTACATCGCGAGCGGGCGGGTCAGGTTCGAGTCCACGTACGGGGTGATCGAGGCCGGGGAGGGCGACTACGTCGTCGTTCCCACCGGGACGATCCACCGGTGGGTGCCGCTGGGGCGCGTCACGGCCTTCACCATCGAGGCCGCGGGCCACATCCGGCCGCCCAAGCGCTACCTGTCCACGTACGGCCAGTTCCTGGAGCACGCCCCCTACTCCGAGCGCGACCTGCGCACCCCGCAGGAGCCCCTGATCGCCGAGGGCGAGGAGGTGCCGGTGCTGGTCCGCACCCGCGGCGGGCTGACCCGGCTGATCTACCGCGACCACCCGTTCGACGTGGTCGGCTGGGACGGGTGCCTCTACCCGTACGCGTTCAACATCAACGACTTCGAGCCGATCGTGAAGCGCACCCACGCCCCGCCGCCGGTGCACCAGACCTTCGAGGGTCCCAACTTCGTGATCTGCTCGTTCTGTCCCCGGCCGCTCGACTTCCACCCGGACGCGATCCCGATCCCGTACAACCACCACAACGTCGACTCCGACGAGCTGATGTTCTACGCGGGCGGCGACTACACCGCGCGCAAGGGCTCGGGCATCGACGTCGGCTCGGTCTCGCTGCACCCCGCGGGGTTCACGCACGGCCCGCAGCCGGGCGCCGTCGAAGCCGTCATCGAGGCGGTGAGGCAGGGCCACACGCGGACGAGCGAGCTGGCCGTGATGGTCGACACCTTCCGCCCCCTCGACCTGGGCCCGGCCGGGCTGTCGGTGGAGGACCCCGCGTACGCGTGGACGTGGGCCCGTTGACGGACCCAGCCCCGGACGTGACCCCAGACCCGGACACCGTCCCGGGCCCGCCACGGGGTAGGGGCGGAGCCATGAGCGCGGACACGAGACCGGGAGCGGGCGCGACTGTGGACGGCGTGGGCATGGGAACGGCGGCGCTCTTCCGGGCGCTCGTGGACGACGCCGGGCTGTTCCCGCCGACCGGGCTGCCGATGGCCGAGGCCCTGGAGCGGCACAGGAACGACCTGGCGGGCAACGACCCGGTGCTCACCCACCGGTTCCTCTGCCCTGCAGGACGCCTGGCGGAGCTCCGCGACCACCTGACCTTCCCGATCCGGCTCGGCCTGATCCTGGACACCCCCGATGTCCCGCCGATCGAGGACGTCCCCGTCGAGCTGGTCGAGGTGCGGCAGGCGCCGGGCGAGCCCCCCGGGGCCGTGTCGGAGCGGCTGGCCGGACGGCTGCCCGGCGGTGCCCGGCTGTTCGTCGAGGTGTCTCCCGGCGACCGCGCCTCCCTGGTCTCCCTGCCACGCGACGGTACGGGCCCCGGCCTGAAGTTCCGTTGCGGCGGGCTGACCGCCGGAGCCTTTCCCGGCGCCGCGGACCTGGGCGCCCTCATCGCGCACTGCGCGGGGCACGGCGTGCCGTTCAAGGCGACCGCGGGGCTGCACAACGCGGTCCGCCACTTCGATCCCGCGCTGGGCGTCGACCGGCACGGCTTCCTCAACCTGGTCCTCGCGGTCTGCGCGGCCGTGGAGGGCCGCGACCCGGTGCCGGTGCTGAAGCTGACCGACGTCGGCGAGCTGGTACGGCTGGCGCAGGCCGTGCCCGACGACACCTCGGCGCGCGCCAGGGAGTTACTGGTGTCGTACGGGTCGTGCGACACGCGCACTCCGATCGAGGATCTGGTCGCCCTGGGCCTGATCGCCCGGCGTCCGTCCGCCACCACGACCACGGGAACCCCCGGCACAGCAGAGGAGAGCGTGTGATGTCTTGGGGCCTGGAGAACCTGCCCTACGGAGTCTTCTCCCGCCACGAGGGGGAGACCCCCCGCGTCGGCGTCCGGTACGGAGACCACGTGGTCGACCTGGCCGGGGCCCTGCACGACGAGGTGTTCGCCACCGGCTCGCTCAACGCCTTCATGTCCAGGGGCCCGGTCGCGTGGCGGGACACCCGGACCCTGATCCAGAACAAGCTGAGCACCGACCGGGCGGTGGTGGAGCCGCACCTCGTCCCGCTCGACCAGGTCACGCTGCACCTTCCGGTCGAGGTGGCCGACTACGTCGACTTCTACTGCTCGCTGGAGCACGCCTCCAACCTGGGCCGGATGTTCCGCCCCGACGAGGAGCCGCTCAAGCCGAACTGGCGGCACCTGCCGGTCGGCTACCACGGCAGGGCCGGGACGGTCGTCGCGTCCGGCACCCCGGTCGTCCGGCCCTCCGGACAGCGCGGCGCGGGGGTCTTCGGCCCGTCCGCCAAGCTGGACATCGAGGCGGAGCTGGGATTCGTCGTCGGCACCCCGACGGCCCTCGGCGACCGGGCCGGGCGGTTCGAGGACCACGTGTTCGGCGTGACCCTGGTCAACGACTGGAGCGCCCGCGACATCCAGGCGTGGGAGTACGTCCCGCTGGGCCCCTTCCTCGGCAAGTCCTTCGCCACCTCGATCTCGCCGTGGATCACCCCGCTCGCGGCCCTGTCGGAGGCGCGCGTCGAGGGCGGGCGGCAGGATCCCGAGCCGCTCGGCTACCTGCGCCGCGAGGAGCCATGGGGGCTCGACCTGAGGCTGGAGATCTCCGTGAACGGCGAGGTCGTCTCCCGTCCCCCGTACCGGGACATGTACTGGACGCCCGACCAGATGCTCGCCCACATGACCGTCAACGGCGCCGCCCTGCGCACCGGCGATCTCTACGCCAGCGGTACGGTCTCCGGCTCCGGGCCGGGCGAGCGCGGCTCGCTGATCGAGCTGACCTGGAACGGGACCGAGCCGCTGAAGCTGCCCGACGGCTCGGCCAGGACCTTCCTGGAGGACGGGGACACCGTCACGATCACCGCGACCGCGCCCGGACCCGGTGGGAGCGTGATCACCCTGGGAGAGGTGTCGGGGCGGATCGAGCCCTCCCGATAACCCCGGCAGTCCCGACAGCCCCTCCCGGCAGCCCCGGCAGCCCCTCCCGACAGCCCGGATGGCCCCTCCCGACAACCCCGGCAGTCCCGACAGCCCCTCCCGGCAGCCCCGGCGACCGGCCTGAAGGCCGGGCCTGTCAGCGATCCGGTGGAGGACATACGGTGGAGGAAGGAACCTCCCGGACGACCGGAGCGTTGTACAGGTAGGAGGGCCGGAGCATGGAGTATTGGGTCATCTGGTTGATCTTGGCGGTGGCGCTGGGAGTCGCCGAGATACTCACGCTGACCACCGCTCTCGGCCTGCTCGGGGGTGCCGCCCTCATCACCTCCATCGCCGCCGGGCTGGGGCTGCCGGTCCCGCTGCAGCTCGTGGTGTTCGTCGCCTCCCTGGCCGCCGGGGTGGTCGTGGTCAGGCCCATCGCCAAGCGCCAGCTCAGCATGCGGCAGCCGAGGAGCCAGCGGTTCGGGATCCAGGCGCTCGTGGGCAAGACCGCGTACGTCCTGCGCGAGGTGACCGGCAGGGACGGCCGGGTGCGGATCGGCGGGGAGGAGTGGTCCGCCAGGGCCTACGACGAGACCCTGGTGATACCGGCGGGGGCGGTCGTCGACGTCATCGAGATCGAGGGCGCGACCGCGCTCGTGTATCCACGGGAGTGACACCATGGACGCTCTGCTCATAGCCGGACTGCTCATCGTCCTGTTGGCGGTGTTCACCGTGATCCGTTCGGTGCGCATCGTCCCCCAGGCGCGGGCCCGCAACGTGGAGCGGCTCGGCCGCTACCACAGCACCTTGAAGCCCGGCCTGAACTTCGTGATCCCGTACATCGACCGGGTCTATCCGATGATCGACCTGCGCGAGCAGGTCGTCTCCTTCAAGCCCCAGCCGGTGATCACCGAGGACAACCTGGTCGTCGAGATCGACACGGTCCTGTACTTCCAGGTCACCGACCCCCGGGCGGCGGCGTACGAGATCGCCAACTACATCCAGGCCGTGGAGCAGCTCACGGTCACCACGCTGCGTAACGTCGTCGGCTCGCTCGACCTGGAGATGACGCTGACCTCGCGCGACACGATCAACAGCCAACTGCGCGGCGTGCTCGACGAGGCGACCGGCAAGTGGGGCATCCGGGTCAACCGGGTGGAGATCAAGGCCATCGACCCGCCGAAGACCATCAAGGAGGCGATGGAGAAGCAGATGCGCGCCGAGCGGGACAAGCGCGCCGCGATCCTCAACGCCGAGGGCCAGCGGCAGTCGCAGATCCTGACCGCCGAGGGCGACAAGCAGAGCGCGATCCTGCGGGCCGAGGGTGACAGGAGCGCCGCGATCCTCAAGGCCGAGGGCCAGTCGCAGGCCATCGACGAGGTCTTCCAGGCCGTGCACCGCAACGACCCCGACCCCAAGCTGCTGGCGTACCAGTACCTCCAGGTGCTGCCCGAGCTGGCCAGGGGCCCGAACAACACGTTCTGGGTGATCCCCAGCGAGGTCACCTCCGCCATCCAGGGCGTCTCCAAGGCGTTCACCGAGGCGCTGCCGCAGTCGGCGGCCACCCGCGAGGCCCCCAGGGTCAACGAGGCGGCGGCCGAGGAGAGGAAGCTGGCCGAGAAGGCCGCCGCGGAGGCGGTCGCCGAGGCCGCGGAGGCCGACAGCATCGGCGGCGGCCCCCGCCAGCTCAACGCGCCCCCCACGCCCCTTCCCGGCGACGGCCTCCTCGGTACGAAGACGGGAGCGCAGGAGGAGCACCGCCGCTCCGGCTCCTGAATCCTCCGGCTTCTGTGGTCCTTCCACCCGGTGCTCCGGGTGGAAGGACCGTTTTCATGATCGGGGCTGCCTTATCGGCCGGTTTGAGGAGAAATGTGTGGGTAACCCTCTAGGTCTCGGGGTCCGGGCGTGAAGCAACGCTGTGGGCGGGGTTAAGAAAACCGCGATGGACACCCCCGAAGGCGAGCGGGCACAGTGCGTATGGTCGGAGCTGAGGGGGGATCCGCATGAAGGCGCTGGTCAAGGAGAGGGCCGAACCCGGCCTGTGGCTGGCCGACGTACCCGAACCGTCCGTCGGTCCCGGTGAGGTGCTGATCAGGGTGCTGCGCACCGGGATCTGCGGCACGGACCTGCACATCCGGAGTTTCGACGCGTGGGCCCGGCAGACGCTGCGGACGCCGCTCGTCGTCGGTCACGAGTTCTGCGGCGAGGTCGTCGAGGTGGCGCCGGGCGTGGAGGACATCACCCCCGGTGACCTGGTCAGCGGCGAGGGGCACCTGGTCTGCGGCAAGTGCCGCAACTGCATGGCCGGACGGCGGCACCTGTGCCGCAGCACGATCGGGCTGGGGGTGAACCGCGACGGCGCCTTCGCCGAGTACGTGACGCTCCCGGCCTCCAACGTCTGGGTGCACCGGGTCCCGGTCGATCTCGACGTGGCCGCGATCTTCGACCCGTTCGGCAACGCGGTGCACACCGCCCTGACGTTCCCGATGGTCGGCGAGGACGTGCTGATCTCCGGCGCCGGGCCGATCGGGCTGATGGCCGCCGCGGTCGCCACCCACGTGGGCGCCCGCAACGTGGTCGTCACCGACGTCAGCCCGGAACGGCTGGAGCTGGCCCGCAAGCTCGGCGTCACCCTGGCCCTGAACGTCGCGGAGACGCCCGTCCGGGAGGGCATGGACGGGCTGGGCATGCGCGAGGGCTTCGACGTGGGCCTGGAGATGTCCGGCAACCCGAAGGCGCTCCGCGACATGATCGCCTCCATGTCGCACGGCGGGAAGATCGCGATGCTCGGCCTGCCCGCCGAGGAGTTCGCCGTCGACTTCGCGACGATCGTGACCTCGATGATCACCCTCAAGGGCATCTACGGCCGGGAGATGTACGAGACGTGGTACGCCATGTCCGTGCTCCTGGAGAAGGGCCTCGACCTCTCCCCCGTGATCACCGACCGCTTCTCCTACCGCGACTTCGACGCGGCCTTCGACACCGCCGCCGGAGGCAGGACCGGCAAGGTCATCCTGGATTGGACGGCCTGATGCCCGGCCCTCGCCACGACTTCGACGCCGGCTGGACGGCCTGATGTCCGGCTCCCGCCACGACTCCGACGCCGTCCACAGCGGAACCGGCAAGATCACCTCGGATTGGACCGCCTGATGTTCGACAATCTCCGCGACGACTTCCGCACGACCCTGAACGAGATCACCGAGGCCGGGCTGCTCAAGCCCGAGCGGGTCATCACCACCCCGCAGCGCGCCGGGATCGCGGTCGCGGGTGGTGGCGAGGTGCTCAACTTCTGCGCCAACAACTACCTCGGCCTGGCCGACCACCCCGAGGTGGTCGCCGCCGCCCAGGAGGCCCTCGACCGCTGGGGTTTCGGCATGGCGTCGGTCCGCTTCATCTGCGGCACCCAGGAGGTGCACAAGGAGCTGGAGGCGCGGCTGTCGGACTTCCTCGGCCAGGAGGACACCGTCCTGTACAGCTCGTGCTTCGACGCCAACGGCGGCGTGTTCGAGACGCTGCTCGACGACCGCGACGCGGTGATCTCCGACGCCCTCAACCACGCGAGCGTCATCGACGGCATCCGCCTGTCCAAGGCGCGGCGCCTGCGCTACGCCAACCGCGACCTGGCCGAGCTGGAGGCGCGGCTCAAGGAGTCCTCCGGCGCCCGGCGCCGGCTGATCGTCACCGACGGCGTCTTCTCCATGGACGGCTACGTCGCGCCGCTGGACGAGATCTGCGACCTGGCGGAGCGGTACGAGGCCATGGTGATGGTCGACGACTCGCACGCCGTCGGCTTCGTCGGCGAGCACGGCGGGGGCACCCCCGAACTGCACGGCGTGCGCGACCGGGTCGACATCCTCACCGGCACGCTCGGCAAGGCTCTCGGCGGGGCCAGCGGCGGCTACGTGGCGGCGCGCAAGGAGATCTGCGAGCTGCTCCGCCAGCGCTCGCGCCCCTACCTGTTCTCCAACTCCCTCGCCCCGGTGATCGCCGCCGCCTCACTGCGCGTCCTCGACCTGATCAGCGGCTCGGACGAGGCCCGGACGAGGCTGCGCGCCAACACCGAGCGGTTCCGCACCGGCATGACCGAGGCCGGGTTCGAGATCCTGCCCGGTGACCACCCCATCGTCCCGGTGATGATCGGCGACGCCGCCGAGGCCGCCGCGATGGCCGAACGCCTGCTGGAGCTGGGCGTCTACGTGATCGGCTTCTCCTACCCCGTGGTCCCGCACGGCCAGGCCCGCATCCGGGTCCAGCTGTCCGCGGCCCACTCGGCCGAGGACGTCGACCGCGCGCTGAAGGCCTTCGCCACGGCCCGCGGCTGAACGCCCACGGCTGACCCCTCACGGCCGCACGCCCGCTGAACACCTGCGGCCGGGCACGCACGGCCGAACCCACCGGAAATCGTGGTCCGCGTGGCGTATGGCTTCCGTGACCGTGACCGGCATCGGCTGAATTAAGGTTGTGCGTTGCCCACGTAGCATGATCAACCGGTGATGTGCGGCGTTCTCCCCTCTTGCTCAAACAGCTGAGCCTCCTGCTTGGACAGCCGAGGTCGAGGAGAGACCGAATGCCCCGCAGACACGCCGCCATCACGGGATGCGCCCTGGCGATCACCGCCCTCACCGCGACGGCCGCCCCGACCGGCGCCCGGCCTTCGACCACCAACCTCGCGACCACCGCGACCACCGCAACCGCCGTGACCGCCATGACCACCGCGACCGCCGTGACCACTGCAACTGCCGTGACCACCGCGACCACCGCCGCGATGAAGCCCCCGCCGGGAATGCTCACCGCCCTTCAGCGCGACCTCCACCTCACCGCGAAACAGGCACAGGCCCGGCTGCTCAACGAGACCCACCAGGCGGAGGTCGAGGCACAGCTCCGCAGAAGGCTCGGTGACCGTTTCGGTGGCTCGTGGCTTGTCGGAACCGTCGCGGAGACTCTCATGGTGACCACCACCGAACCCGCCGATCTTCCCCATATCGCCGCCGAGGGTGCCCGGGGCAAGGTGGTCGCCCGGTCGCTGCTCCACCTCAAGGCGCTCAGGACGCGGACGGACGACGTCCTGGCCGCTCACCCGCTCGCCGGGGGGCATGTGCGTTACGTCGACGTACGGGCCAACCAGGTCGTCGTCCTGTCCGACAAACCGGCGGCGACCAAGACCGTCCTCAAGGCCGCCGGTATGCAACCGGCCGCGGTGCGCGTGGTGTCCTCCCATGAGCTCCCCCTGCCCCTGTCCGATCTGGTGGACGGCTCCGATCTGGTGGACGGCTCCGATCTGGTGGACGGCTCCGATCTGGTGGACGGCTCCGATCTGGTGGACGGCTCCGATCTGGTGGGGGGCTCCGATTTGGCGGACGGCTCCGATCTGGTGGGGGGCGAGGCTTACTACGTCGGTGCCACGACCCGTTGCTCGGTCGGCTTCCCGGTGGTCCGTGGTCTTCAGAACGGTTTCGTCAGTGCCGGTCACTGTGGCACGGCGGGGATGGCCACCACCGCCGGAACCGGCCGGGTCGCCCAGGGGATCTTCCAGGCGTCGATGTTCCCGCTCCACGACTTCGCCTGGATCGCGGTGAACAAGGACTGGACGCCCAGGCCGGTGGTGAACAGCGGCAGCGGGGCCACCGTGAACATCGCCGGTTCCAGGGTGGCCATCGAGGGGGCGTCGGTCTGCCGGGCCGGTTCCGCCACCGGCTGGCACTGCGGCGTCATCCGGCACCGCAACACCAGCGTCGTCTACAGTCAGGGCACCGTCACCGATCTGACCCGGACCAGCGTCTGCGCCGAGCCCGGCGACTCCGGCGGCTCCTTCATCTCCATCGACCAGGCCCAGGGGGTCACCTCGGGCGGCTTCGGAGATTGCAACTCCGGTGGCACCACCTACTTCCAGCCGGTCAACGAGATCCTCACGACCTACGGCCTGTCCCTGGTGACCATCAACGGTAATCCTCCGCCGCCGAGCACGGGCACCTGCACCGGCTATCCGCACACCGCCGAGGGCACGCTCCCCGCCGGGAAAGCCGCCTATCGGCTGATCGACTACCAGTCGACCGCCGACGGCGTCCACTTCGCCTGCCTGGCAGGTGTCGGTGGCACCGATTTCGACCTCTACCTGCAGAGGAAGGACGGCCAGGAGTGGGTCACCGTCGCCACCGCCGAAGGACCGACCCCCAACGAGAAGATCGACTACACCGGTGCGGCCGGCTACTACCGATACCGCGTGGTCGCCTCCAGCCGCTCCGGCGCCTATCTCCTGGGATACAAGGTGCCGTGATCCGCCCGGCGGCCCTCACCGGAAGCCCGGCGGCCCTCACCGGAAGCCCGGCGGCCCTCACCGGAAGCCCGGCGGCCTTCACCGAAAAACCGGCGCTCTTCGTTGGAAACCCGCTGCTCTTCGCTGGAAATCGTTGTCAGCGTGGCGTTTGGCTTCCGTGACCGTGACCGGCATCTGCTGGATTAAGGTTGTGCGTTGCCCACGTAGCATGATCAACAGTTGGTATGTGGCGTTCTCCCCCTCTTGCCTGGACAGCCGAGGTCGAGGAGAGACCGAATGCCCCGCAGACACGCCGCCATCACGGGATGCCTCCTGGCGATCACCACCCTCACCGCGACGGCCCTCCCGGTCGCCGCCCGGCCCCTGACGGTCGGTGTCGCGGCTACCAAGGCCACGACCACCGCCGTGGTGAAGCCTCCGCCGGGGATGCTCGCCGCCCTTCAGCGCGATCTCCATCTCACCGCGGAGCAGGCCCAGGCCCGGCTGCTCAACGAGACCCGTCTGGCGCCGGTCGAAGCGGAACTCCGCGCGAAGCTCGGTAGCCGTTTCGGCGGTTCCTGGTTCACCGGAACCGTCGCGCAGACCCTCGTGGTGACCACCACCGACCCCGCCGACCTCCCCCAGATCATCGCCGAGGGCGCCCAGGGCGAGGTGGTCACCCGGTCACTCCCGGATCTCCACAGGGCCCTGACTGTCACCAACTCGTCTCTGTCCAATACCGGGGGAAAGGTGCGCTTCATCGATGTGAAGAACAACAGAATCGTCGTCCTCACCTCGGACGCCCTCGCCACCGAGGACGAGATAGAGGCCAGCGGTGTGAGCGGGCGCGTCGTGCAGGCGGTGCAGTCCGACGAGAGCCCGCGACTCCTCGGCAACCTGGTGGGCGGCGACGCCTACTACATCGGCACCGCGTCCCGCTGCTCGGTCGGGTTCTCCGTGACCAAGGGGACCCAGAACGGTTTCGTCAGCGCCGGTCACTGCGGCACGCAGGGCAAGGCCACCTCCGGGTTCAACCGGGTGCCACAGGGGGTCTTCCAGGGGTCGACCTTCCCGGAGGGTGACTTCTCCTGGGTCGCGGTGAACAACGATTGGACACCCAAACCGTGGGTGGGCAACGGCGCGGGTGACGTGGTGAACGTCGCCGGCTCCAGGGCGGCCATCGAGGGCGCGTCGGTCTGCCGGTCCGGTTCCACCACCGGCTGGCACTGCGGCACCATCCTCCAGCTCAACACCAGCGTCGTCTACAGTCAGGGCACCGTCTCCGAGCTGACCCGGACCAACGTCTGCGCCGAACCCGGCGACTCCGGCGGCTCCTTCATCTCCATCGAACAGGCCCAGGGCGTCACCTCGGGCGGCTCCGGAAACTGCGACTCCGGTGGCACCACCTACTTCCAGCCGCTCGGTAAGATCCTCACCACCTACGGCCTGACCCTGCTGACCACCGCCCCTCCCTTCGCCACGGGCGCGAGCACCTGCACCGGCTACCCGCGTACCGCCGAGGGCACGTTGACCGAGGGCAACTCCACCTACCAGCCGCGCGGTCGTCACTACCGCTCGACCGTCGCGGGCGTCCACACTGGCTGCCTGAACTCCAACGACAGCACCGACTTCGACCTCTACCTGCAGAAGTGGACCAGGCCGCGCTGGGTTACCGTCGCCACCTCGGAAAGCCCGAACCCCGACGAGAGCATCACCTACACCGGCACGACCGGCTACTACCGATACCGCGTGGTCGCCTCCAGTGGCTCCGGCCCCTACAGCCTGGGATACAGCACGCCGTGACCGGCCCGAGTCCCACCTCCCGCCACTCCCGCAGACGCAGAAGACCCGGGACGGCAGGAGGCCCCGCACGGCAGGAGGCCCCGCACGGCAGGATGCAGAAGACCCACGACGGCCAAGCACCGGATCGACGGTGGCCCCGGCCGGGCCCCGGGACGCTCCGGCGAGTATCGAGTGAGCATCGCCGGAGTCGCACCCGCGTGGCGTACGGCTTATGCAGCCATGACCGGCAACGGCTGAATTAAGGTTGTGCTGCCCGCATCGCGTGATCAGCCGGTGGTGTGAGGTGCTCTCCCCCCTCTTTCTTGGATAGTCGAGGTCGAGGAGAGACCGAATGCCCCGCAGACACGCCACCATCACGGGATACCTCCTGGCGATCACCGCCCTCACCGTGACGGCCGCCCCGGCCATCGCCCGGCCCCTGACGGCGGATGCCGCGGTCGTGGTGAAACCGCCACCGGGAATGCTCGCCGCCCTTCAGCGCGACCTCCATCTCACCGCGGAGCAGGCCCAGGCCCGGCTGATCAACGAGATCCGTCTGGCGTCGGTCGAGAAGCGGCTCCGCGAGGAACTCGGCGAGAACTTCGGCGGCGCCTGGTTCACCGGAGATCTCGCACAGACCCTCGTGGTGGCCACCACCGACAAGGACGACACTCCCCGGATCGTCGCCGGGGGTGCCCGCGCCGAGATCGTCAGCCGGTCGTTGGGGCAGCTCAACGCGGCCCTCGACACGATCGACGAGGCTCTGTCCGACCACATGGCCGGGCCGGTGCGCTATGTCGACGTGCGGAGCAACCAGGTCGTCGTCCTGTCCAATGTGCCGTCGACGACCCAGAACGTCATCGCGACCAGCGACGTGGACCCGGTCACGGTGCGGGTGGTGTCCTCCATCGAGCGGCCCCAGCTCCTGTCCGACCTGGTGGGCGGCAACGCTTACTACATCGGCACCTCGGAGCGCTGTTCGGTCGGGTTCTCCGTGACCAAGGGGACCCAGAACGGTTTCGTCAGCGCCGGTCACTGCGGTAAGAGGGGCAGCACCACCAGCGGCTTCAACCATGTCGCACAGGGCGTCTTCCAGGGGTCGACCTTCCCGGCCAGTGACCTCGCCTGGGTCGCGGTGAACAACAACTGGACACCCAAACCGTGGGTGGGCAACGGCTCGGGCGGGACGGTGAACGTCTCCGGTTCCAGAGTGGCCATCGAGGGCGCGTCGGTCTGCCGGTCCGGCTCCACCACCGGCTGGCACTGCGGCACCATCCAGCAGCTCAACACCAGCATCACCTATCCTCAGGGCACCGTCGCCGAACTGACCCGGACCAACGTCTGCGCCGAACCCGGCGACTCCGGCGGCTCCTTCATCGCCATCGACCAGGCCCAGGGCGTCACCTCCGGCGGCTCCGGAGACTGTACCTCCGGTGGCGTCACCTACTTCCAGCCGATCGGCGAGATCCTCACCACCTACGGCCTGACCCTGCTGACCACCAGCGGAGCCACCCCACCGCCACCACCTCCGCCGACGGCCCCCGGCACGTGCACCGGCTATTCGCGGACCATCACCGGCACGCTGACCAACGGCCAGTCCGTCTACCAGCCCAACAACCGCTACTACCAGTCGACCGCCGGCGGCCTCCACACCGCCTGCCTGGACGGCGTCGACAGCGCCGACTTCGACCTCCACCTGCAGAAGTGGGACAACCGGAAGTGGGTCACCGTCGCCACCTCCGAAAGCCCCACTCCCGACGAGAAAATCACTTACACCGGCACGGCCGGCTACTACCGATACCGCGTGATCTCCTTCAGCGGTTCCGGCGCCTACACCCTGGGATACAGCGCGCCATAACCCGCGTCCCGGGAAGGCGACCCGGAACATGGACGAAGCAAGGTGGAATCAGGGCGGAGTCCCGCGAGACTCCGCCCTTTCGTCCGTACGAACAGAAACGAGCAGAAACGAAGTACAGTCGTCACCCGCACGCCATAAGGGCGTGAGTCAACCAAGGCCGCCGTCGAGCGATGAGTCGATCAAGCGAATGGCCGCAGGAGTTCAAGTCGGTGCGTCGTTTTCCGGACACAACGTCATACGAGCGTAGAACGGAACCCCATGGCGTCGATGGAGGTTCCGGTGTTTCGGCTTTGGATGAGAAACGCACTTGAGAATCACCGTCGGAAACCATCCGGTCGATTCCAGGTCCGTCCGCCCATAGCCGCGACGTCCATGGCCGTGGTGGCCATCGCGGCGGAGTTGGTGATACCGGCGGCCATGGCCACCCCGGCCGCGGCGACCACGCCACCCGCGAAGTTCATCTACGTGGCCAACACGCAGTCGGACACCGTGTCGGTGATCAACGCCACGACCAACGAGGTCATCACCGCCATCCCCGTCGGACGCAACCCTCTCGAAGTGGCGGTCTCTCCCAGCGGTGCCCGCGCCTACGTGACCAACCAGGGGTCGGACGTCGTGTCGGTGATCAACACCGCGACCAACAAGGTCACCGCCGCCATCCCCGTCAACGACTACCCGCTGGGGATCGCGGTCTCTCCTCGCGGCACCCGCGTCTACGTGGCCAACACGCAGTCGGACATCGTGTCGGTGATCAATACCGCGACCAACAAGGTCATCGCCACCATCCCCGTCGGACACCACCCCTTCAGGGTCGCGGTCTCTCCCAACGGCACCCGCGCCTACGTGACCAACCAGGACTCGGACTCCGTGTCAGTGATCAACACCGTGACCAACAAGGTCATCACCACCGTCCCCGTCGGACGGAACCCCTTCGGGGTCGCGGTCTCTCCCGACGGGGCCCGCGTCTACGTGACCAACCAGGACTCGGACTCCGTATCGGTGATCGACACCGCGACCAACCAGGTCACCACCACCATCCCCGCCGGACGCCACCCCTTCAGGATCGTGATCTCTCCCAACGGCGCCCATGCCTACGTGACCAACCTGGACTCGGACTCCGTGCTGGTGATCGACACCGCGACCAACGCGATCACCACCACCGTCCCGGTCGGACGCAACCCCTTCGGGGTCGCGGTCTCCCGCAGCGGCACCCGCGTTTACGTGACCAACCTGAGCTCGGACTCCGTATCGGTGATCGACACCGCGACCAACGAGGTCATCGCCACCGTCCCCGTCGGCGACGGCCCCTTCGGAGTCGCGGTCTGAAGCCCCGTCCGACGCCCCGGCCCCGGCAGGACAGGCCAGCCCAGCTCGCCAATCGCCTCTGACGAACCTGCGTCGCAGCTCACAGACGACCTCGGCGAGAATGAACGCGTGATAGACACCCGGCGGCTCAGGACCCTGCGTGCGGTGGCCGACCACCGCACGGTCACCGCCGCCGCGGCGGCGCTGCACCTGACCCCCTCGGCGGTCTCCCAGCAGCTCGTCGCCCTGGAACACGAGGTGGGCCACCGGCTGCTCGACCGCGACGGCCGAGGCGTGCGGCTCACCGCCGTCGGACGCATCCTCCTCGACCACGCCAACGAGATCCTCGCCCAGCTGGAGCGGGCCGGGGCCGACATCGCCGCCTACACGGCCGGTACGGCGGGCGAGGTGAAGGTGGCCTCCTTCGCCACCGCGATCGGGCTCGTCGTGGCTCCCGCGGTCGGGGCCCTGCGGGGCAAGGAGCCCGGCATCCGGGTGCGCGTCCTGGACGCCGAGGGCGACCAGAGCCTCACCATGGTCCTGGACGGCGCGGTGGACGCGGCCGTGGCCGTGGAGTATCGCGGGGCTCCGGCCGAGGACGACCGGCGGCTGTCGCGCATCCCCCTCTACTCCGAGCCGTTCGACGTGGTGCTCCCCCGGGGCCACCGCCTCTCCGGGGACGAGGTGACGGTCGCGGACCTGTCGGGCGAGACCTGGATCGGCCCCTACCCGGGCAATCCCTGTCACGACGTGATCGCGCTGGCCTGCGAGCACGCGGGCTTCACCCCCGAGTTCGCCCACTCCTCCGACGACTTCAGCGCGGTGGTCGCGCTGGCCGCCGCCGGGGCCGGGGTGGCGATGGTGCCGCGCCTGGCCCTGCGCGGCACCGACCTGTCCGGCGTGGTGATCCGCCCGGTGCCCGGCCCCGAACGCCGCGTCTTCACCGCCGTACGCCGAGGCGCCGAGCGCCATCCCCTGCTCGTCCCCCTGCTGAACGCCCTCCAGGACACCGCGACGACACTGCGCCCCGCCCCGTGACACGGACGCCCGGTGAGACTCGCCCGATGAGACCGCGGAAGCCTCCGGTGCGCGCGGAACGCCGTGTTGCCCGTCGTCCCCGCCCTTGAGCGCCAGCCCCGGCAGGACGCCCGCGTCCGACACCCCGGCGTCGGTAGCAGGGGATTTCAGACGGAGAAGTCGCGGAGCAGGCCCGTGTACCTCTTGGGGCCCGGAGGGGCGAACTCGCCCCGGGTGCTCGTCCGCAGGCCGAGGGAGACCAGCGACTCGACGAGCTTGGTCGCCACGGCCACGCCGTCGATCACCGGGACGCCGACGGCGCGGGAGACGTCCGCGCAGAACGAGGCCATGCCCGCGCAGCCGAGGACGATCGAGTCACATCCGTCCCGCTCCACGGTCTCGGCGCAGAGAGCGGCCACCACCTTCCGCGCGTCCGAGGACGGGTCGTCCAGCTCCAGTACGGGGATGTCGCAGGCGTGCACCCCCCGGCACGCGCCCGCGAAACCGTACCGGGCGGCGAGGTCCCAGGCCCGGCCCGTGGTCCTGGCGAGGGTCGTCACGACGCTGAAGCTCCGGCCGACCAGGGTGGCGGCGTGCATGGCCGCCTCGGCGATCCCGACCACCGGCCCCGAGGCCAGCTCGCGGGCGGCGTCGAGGCCGGGGTCGCCGAAGCAGGCGATGACGTACCCGTCCGCCCCCGCCACCTCGCCCGCCGCGATCTCCGCCAGCAGGCCCGGCACGGACAGGGCCTCGTCGTAGTGGCTCTCGATCGACTCGGGGCCCATCGCCGGGTTCACGGCCGTGACGACGGTGGACGGTGCCGCGACCGCTCGGGCGCACCGGCCGATGTTCTCGGTCATGGCTCGGGCGGTATTGGGGTTGATCACCCAGATTTCGGTACGGGTCATCAACCGGCCAGGGTCGTGCCGTCCGACACCCGTTCGGCGTCGCGGTCGAGACCGCCGATCCTCGGCGACATCCGCTCCAGCACGGTGAACGCCACGAACCCGAGCCCGCAGCCGACGAACCAGCTGTAGTCGGCGATCCAGGTCACGTCGGCCGTGGTGAGCCCCAGGTCCAGCAGCATCTTCGGCACGAGCACCGACGCGATCGCGGGGACCCCGCTGAGCACCGTCGCCCAGACCGCGTTGGGGTTGTAGCCGCCCCGGAAGAAGTAGCGACCGGCCGGTTCGAGGGTGAACAGGTCGTCCACCCACACCCGCTGGCGGCTCACGATGTAGTAGCCGGAGATCAGGATCCCGAACAGCGGCCCGATCAGGGCACCGAGGATGCCGAGCGTGTAGTGGATGGCGTCCGGGTTGCTGTACCAGTTCCACGGCGTGAGCAGCACGGAGCCGACCGCCGCGATCATGCCGCCGGTCCGCCAGCTGATCTTCTGCGGGTTCACGTTGGAGAAGTCGAACGCCGGGGAGATGAAGTTCGCGACGATGTTGATGCCGATGGTCGCGATGACGAAGGTGAGCCCGCCCAGCAGGATCGCGAACGGCGTGTCGATGCGCTCGACCGTGTGGATGGGGTCGGTGATGAGCTCGCCGAACACGGGCACGGTCGCCGACGCGGTGATCACCGTGAGCAGCGAGAAGAACAGGAAGTTGACCGGCAGCCCGAGAAGGTTGCCCTTCTTCACCGACGCGAACGACCTCCCGTACCGGGAGAAGTCACCGAAGTTCAGCATCGGCCCGGAGAAGTACGAGACGACGAGGGCGATCGCGCTGAGCATGACCGGGATGGACGCGCCGAAGTCGAGGTTCTCGCCCTCGGAGAGGTCGAGGCTGATGTTCTCCCAGCCCGCCTGGCCGACCAGGTAGACGGCGAGCACGACCATGACGACGTACACGGCGGGTCCGGCCCAGTCGATGAACCGCCTGATCGCCTCCATGCCCTTCCAGAACACGGCCGCCTGGGCCACCCAGAGGATGGCGTAGCAGATGTAGCCGAGCGGGGACAGGCCGAGGAAGCCACCCTCGTTCAGCGACGCCGACGCGGGCCAGAACTTGAGGAAGATGATGATGAGCGACTGGGAGGCGAGGTAGGTCTGCACCCCGTACCAGGCGATCGCGATGAGCCCGCGGATGACGGCGGGGATGTTCGCGCCGCGCACCCCGAAGATCGCCCGGTTGATGACCGGGTACGGCACGCCGGTGACCTGGCTCGGCTTGGCGACCAGGTTGCAGAACACGTTCACGATGACGATGCCCGCGAGCAGGGCGAACAGGACCTGCCAGCTCGCCAGCCCGAGGGCGAACAGGCTGCCCGCGGTGACGTAGCCGCCGACGCTGTGCACGTCGGACATCCAGAAGGCGAAGATGTTGTACGAGGACCACGTCTGCTCGCGGAGCGGGGCCAGGTCCTCGTTCGCGAGCCGGGGATCGTATCCGGGCTTGACGAGACCGGCGCCGACGGGCATGCCTGCCGCCTCGACGACGTCGTGTAGTTTCGGCTGGGACGGTGCGCTGTGTTCGGTCATGGTCGGCTTCCGTGGGGGGTACGGTGCGGGAACCGGTGTGTCCCGCGTGGGCGTGCCAGGGCGGAAGGTGCTCGGGATCGACCCGGGTGATCGGCCCGGAGGATCGGCTCGAAGAATCGGCTTCGGAGGATCGGCGAAAATGGCGTGTCGGCGGAGCCGCGGCAACCACTCGAAGCCGTGTGAAGGGCCGCGCGACGGACGGTGTCCGAGGTCGTTACCGGGGCTGTGGCGTGGACTGTTAAGTGGTCACTTAACAGCTGTCGTCAATGTATGCCTTGACACCCGAGCCCTAATTTCGCCCGCGTAAAGGCCTTGTGACAATTGGTGTGGAGGCCGTGACAGCCATGACCCCGGAACCCGGCACGGAGATCGAGGCGATCACGAACGAGCACCTCGGCCGGAGGCTCCGCGAACTGCGGCTCCGGTCGGGGATGTCGCTGCGCGCCCTGGCCCGCGAACTCGGCATCTCGGCCAGCGCGGTCTCCCAGATCGAGCTCGGCACGATGCGGCCGTCCGTCAGCAGGCTCATCGCCTTCGTGTCCGCGATCGGCGTGCCGCTCGCGGCCGTGTTCGACACCTCGGAGGTGGCCGGTGCCGCCCCGGCGGGGCCGGACGCACCCGCCGGCCGGTTCGCCATCCGGCGCTCGTGGGAGGTCGCCCCCATCCGGCTCAGCGGCGGCGTCACCTTCCGCAGGCTCTCGCCCACGCCCTCACCCGACGTCGAGTTCTTCGAGTCGACCTATCCGCCGAACTCGACCTCCAACGCCCACGGCCACTTCCTCAAGCACGAGGGCTACGAGGTCGGGACCGTGACCCGGGGCGAGCTGACCATCGACTTCGAGTCGGAGGTCGTCACCCTCGCCGAGGGCGACTCCATCACCTTCCCGTGCAGCCGCCCCCACATCATCGGCAACCGCTCGGAGACCGTCACCGCCGTCGCGACGTGGCTCATCGTCCACCACTGACCTCCGTACGGCCACCGGGCCCGGCTCGCCCCGCGCCCATCCGGAGACCAGAACGGTTCATGGGGGGCAGCACATCCTTCGGTGAAGGTCTCCCCTCGGCTGAATCGCCCGAGGAAGCGGCGATCACCCGAAAAACATGCTTTATCGTGACATTTCGGACCACGGACTCGGAGTGAGGGATCCCCCGGTTCACCGGCCGCCGTCGGGCCGCGCCGTACGGGATCGGGCCGACCTATCCTGGGAGGGGTGGAAGAGAACCGGGCACGACGCATCGTTGACGCGCTGCGCGATCGTGGCATAGACGGGCATTTGGCAAGGGTCGGCGTGTACCAGTTCGGGATACGCGTGTCGCTGCCCGACGGGCGTGAGGCGGAGTGGGACACCGACGGCACCGCGGGCCTCGAAGCCCAGGTGATGCGCAACGGGATGCTGGTCGGTTTCGTCCCCGTCATCGAGGGGTCCGAGGACTTCGACGAGCAGCAGGTCCTCGACGCCATCGCGCGGACCGACTACGACCAGCCCATCGCGCGGCAGCGCGCGCAGGCACCACCACCCGCCGAGCCCCTGCCCCGCATCGGCGGCGTCTTCCGCCGCTTCTTCGACGGCTTCCGCTACCGGTAACAGCGACCTGACGGTCGCTTCTTCGACGGCTTCCGCTACCGCTGACGGTCGCTTCCTCGACGGTTTCCGCCATCGGTGACGGCGACCTCGGCCGCACCCGCCACAAGCCGGTGCCACACGAGGGTGCGCCGTCACCGCGCCTTCCGAGAAGGTCCCGTCTGTGATGTCAGGGTGTCGGCCGCGAGCGGGTTTCGCGTTCCGCGGGGGAGAACTCGCGTTCGGCGGGTGGGGAGGTGGGCTTCGCGTCGCGGCGGTTGG
The DNA here is from genome assembly GCF_039537505.1 of Streptosporangium oxazolinicum. Lineage (NCBI taxonomy): Bacteria > Bacillati > Actinomycetota > Actinomycetes > Streptosporangiales > Streptosporangiaceae > Streptosporangium > Streptosporangium oxazolinicum. Next base: position 88,487 of record NZ_BAABAQ010000014.1, on the reverse strand, counting down.
CGTGCACGCTCGTGATCGTGACGGTGAGCAGGACGGCGATGATGAACCCCAGTGAGGCCAGGGTGGGGATTTCCGGGATCCATGTCCAGATGCCGTGTGCCCAGTGCAGGACGAGTTTGATCCCGATGAAGGCCAGGATGAGGCTGAGCCCGTGGTTGAGGTGGCGCAGCTTCGTCAGGACGCCCATGAGCACGAAGTAGAGCGCCCTTAGACCCAGCAGGGCGAAGGCGTTGGTGGCGAAGACGATGAAGGGGTCCTCGGTCACGCCATAGACGGCGGGCACCGAGTCGACGGCGAAGACGATGTCGGTGGCGAAGACGGCCACGATGGCCAGGGCCAGCGGGGTCAGGGCGCGGCGGCCGTTGTGGCGGACGGTCAGGCGGGAGCCGTGGTAGTCGTCGGTGACCGGCATGAAGCGCCGCAGCAGCCGGACCGAGCGCATGGCGGAGATGTCGACCTTCTGGTCCTCCCCGCTGAGTGCGTCCTTGAGGATTTTCCAGGCGGTGATGATCAGGATTCCGCCGAAGAGCAGGAACGCCCAGGTGCCGCTTTGCAGGACGGCCGCCCCCAGGGCGATGAAGATCGCGCGTAGCACCAGCGCGCCGACGATGCCGTACAGCAGGACTCGCTGGGCCAGTGCGGCCGGGACCGCGAAGGCCGACAGCAGCAGCATGAACACGAACAGGTTGTCCACCGACAGTGACTTCTCCACCACGTAGCCGGTGAAGAACTCCGTCGCCACGCCGGATCCGAAGGCCCCCCACACGTAGACGCCGAAGATCAGCGGCAGTGCCAGGTAGAAGATCGACCAGCCCACCGCCTCGCGCATCCGCACCTCGTGCGGGCGCCGGGTCACCGCGAAGTCCACGGCCAGCAGTAACAGCAGGCCGGCCACGGTGATCGTCCACAGTTGCGGTGAACCGATCGTTTCAAGATCGGCTGTTGACAGAGCTGATGACAGGACTGTCTCAGCGGGCATGAACCCTCCTCGAACGCGCTCGGCTGTTCGAGGTCTCCTTCGCCCGTGCCCACGGGCGGCCGTCCGGGGACGTTGCGAAACGTCCGTACTGACCGGATCGGCTCTTGGGAAGTACTCCCCTCGTGGTCCTAGGTTAGACCGGCCCACGGGTGGCCCTCTACCCCGGGGATATTTGACTGGGGCCCGAGCCGCGCGAATAGTGGAATCAGCACGGAGGGGAGTACCCACCGTCCGACACCCCGATCGTCAGCACGGTCCCCGTACGCAGGGGGCCCGGCGGGGTGGCCTCCGGGGGATCCGGGGGTGTGGGAAGACCTTCGTCCTCGTCGTCACGTGATCATCGCGAGGTCGGAGGAGGACTCGATGTCGATCACCGCGCTTCTCGAAATCCTGCTGGGCGTCCTGCTGACGATCTCCGCGATCGCCACCGTCGCCGTGCTGTGGCCGGGCAGGCCACGGCCCCGGCCACCGTCCCCCCTCGACCCGCCCCCTCGATGCCGTCCGCCGGTGACCGGCAGGAGGCGCCGCCCAGGCGCGGCGGGCCGAAGTCGCCGACCACACCGTACGTCCGCCGCCCGCCGCCCCTCGATGAAAGGGCGGCGGGCGGCGGCTCAGGCGGACGCCTCTTCGAGGACCCGTGCCTGGACTGCGGCGGAGGCCCTAGCGGTTCAGGCGTAGACGGACGCGAGCCACGCGCCCCAGGTCCGCTCGGCGTCGGCCTGGTCGATGTCGGCGAAGATGTGGTGGCCGGTCATGATCACGCCGCCGCCCCCGACGAACCGCAGCAGCGCGTCGTCGGTCCGCACCCCCAGGAAGCCGGGGGCGAACACCGTGTCGACCACGCCGTCGACGGTCTGGCCATCGACCGTGAAGTGCACCTTGTCACCCTCCTTGACCTGCTCGGTCAGGCCCACGGCGCGGGTGAGACCGGCCCAGACCAGCTCCTCGTCGGACTGCTGCGGGCCGAACGCGGCGACCGGCACGGCGGTGCGGCCCGGGAAGTGCTCCAGGTAACGTGCGAGGGTCTGCAGGTAGAGCGGGTTGCCCTTGCGGAGCGCGTCGTACTCCGCCTCCCAGTCGCCGGTCAGGATGCCGCTGTGCACGAACCGCAGCACGGTGCCGCCGCCGTCACGGCCCTCGACGAGATATTCGAACGCCATGAACGCGCCGTCCTCGGCGGGCTCCGAGCGGTAGCCGAACCGGTGCGGCGGCTCCCAGGCGGTGACTGTGGACTCACCGGTGTAGTTGGGCATCACCATGGACGCCTTGCCGCCCTCGCGGGGCTCGATCTCGTTCTTGCCCATGAACCACGAGTCGACGCCGGGGCCGGTCGCGATCGCCTCCCAGACCTGCTCGGGGGTGGCCTGGAGGTCGACGTCGTGGGTGAGACGGAATTCGTGCGACATATCAGGACTCCTTGGTGTCATTGCCGCCCGCGTCGATCTGCGGTGCGGTGTCCGAGCGCAGGCTCGGGTGGATGGCGATGATGACCCGGTGGTCACGGCCACCGGGGGTGTGTTCGTCGTGATAGCGGCTCGCCAGCGTGGTGATCGTCGCGGTCAGCTCCCGGGTGAACGCGGCACGGTCGGTGGCCGAGGCGAACCGGACGCTGCCGTCGAGCGCGAACGTCGTGGCCGCCCTGCCGACGCGGGCGGCGCCGCCGAGCAGCGCGCCCACCTCGGTGACCAGCCGGGCGGCGATGGCCAGCAGCCAGCGTACGGAGAGCCGGTCGGGTGAGCGGGCCGGGTCGGGCTGGAGCGCGGAGAGCGCCGACGGCGAGATCACGAACGACGCGGCGACGGCCCGCAGCACCCGTTCGGTGACGTTGCCCCTGCGCCGCTCCTCGACCAGCTTCACCAGGCCGTGGGCCTGGAGGATCTTCAGGTGGTAGTTCACCTTCTGCCGGGGCATCCCGATGATCGCCGCCAGGCTGGTCGCCGAGTGCGGCTCCACCAGCAGCGCCAGCAGCCGCGCCCGGATCGGGTCGAGCGCCGCCTCGGCGGCCCCGGCCTCTTCGATCACCCCGACTTCGAACATACCCCGACGATACTTGCCGACGACTTCTACTGTCAATACAAAAAAAATTGTCGGTGCGACCGGGCGGTGCACCGGCGCGCGACCGCTGGGCAACCTCTGGGGCGACACAATCGCTGGGGCGACGACCCGCTGAACTCGCCCGCCGTGGCGCTGAGCTACTGTTTCAGATGCTCACCGAACGCGAGGAGAGAACCGGCGTCGCCATCGCCTCCAACGAGAGCTTCTCCGGCTGGACCAAGGCTTTCACCGACCCGCGTCTGTGCTCGGCCATCGCCGACCGGCTGGCCTTCGGCGGCAACGTCGTCGAGACCGGCACCGAGTCCTACCGCCTGGCCCAGGCCCGCGCCCGCGTCACCGCACAACATCTCGCGACCGGTTGATCCGCGGTTCGGTTGCCCATCAGGCCAGTCGGTACTCCCATCCCTCGCGCCAGCCGAAGTCGGCATCCACCAGCTCTTCCAAGGACACGCTGTTGATGAGGTGGTCGAACGCCCACCGTGTCGCGACGTGGCCGATCACCAGGACCCGCGTATCGGACCAGCGCAAGGACAGGTCACCAAGGAAGCGGCCCACACGATGCACCGCCTGCCGCCAGCTCTCTCCCCCCGGATAGGGCTTGTCGAGGTGCTCGGACCTGCTTCGGTGCAGCTGAATCGCGAGCATGCCGTTGTTGTCACCGTAATCGCACTCCCGAAGCCGCCAGTCATGCAGGATCGGAATGTCGGTGTCGGCGAATGCCAGGGAGGCGGTCTCGACCGCCCGGGTGAGATCGGAGGTGAAAACGGCGGCCAGGCCGTCTTCTCGCCGTCGCTCGCCCAGTTCCACGGCCAGGTGCCGTCCTCGCTCGGACAGGCGTCCGGGCAACCATCCGGTGGCGACCCCTCGATCGTTGTCCTGGCTCCACGAATGCGTCTCGAAAACGATCTCTGTCGGCATGACGTCACGCTAACGCTGCTCTTGACGCATCTCCTCGTTCTTCTCTCAAAGCGGATAGTCATCACTCGGCAGGGCGCAGAAGGCACGGCGCCTTCTGTCCTGCTAAGCGGTCCCGTCGTTGGATTCGTGGTGGTGGGGTGGGTTGGCGGGGAGGTCGCACCATACGATTCGACCTGGTCCTGGGTTTCGGGAGCGGTGGCCCCAGTTTCCTTCCGACAGGGCGCTGACGATCGTGAGGCCCCGGCCGCCCTCTGTCAGGAAGAGGGCCGGGTCCGGGCGGACGTGCGGGTCCTCGGCGGTCAGGCCAGCGTCCGCGACCTCGACGCGCAGCAGGCCGTCGTACGTCACCAGCCGCAGGACCAGCGGGGCGGCACCCGGCCCGGCGACCCCCTGCCGGGCGTGCCGGACCGCGTTGGTCACGAGCTCCGACACGGCCAGCCGCGCGTTCTCGTAGGCGGGATGATCCTCCCCGAGCCATTTGCGGACTTCTACACCTACCTGTTGCCACGCGGCCCGATGGGCTGACCACCGCCGCGCTCGGCGAACCGCGGTGGCGCATCGGCGCCTCCACTGCCACCGGCATCGCCCTCATCACCCCGCACGAGGCGTGCCGCCACATGGCCGCCGGCGACGACAGCGCCACCGATCTTCTGACCACCTGGGCGCGCGAGTGGCACGAACGGGGCGAGCCTGGCCTTGACCAGATGCGGGCCGTCCTTCACCCGGCCCAAGGAGGCTGGGCTGTCCGGGTTGTCTCACCTGAATCCGGCGACGCCTGAGCAGGCGAATCCGTGACCCGGGAGACTTTCCATCTCCCGGTACGTCTGACCGTACCCGCTCTCTGCTTCAGGACGTACGACTCTGTGCGCGATACGAGTCACGTACTGTGCCGCTCGTCTCCGACACTTCCGGTCCTGGGCGGTATCTCGCACAGCGGAGGCGTTCGCCTCTCCCCTTGATGGCTGGGGCAGAATCACGGCCATGAATCTGCGTCTTGGCACCACGAGCCACCCCGCCAGATGGCTTGGGTACGCCGCTGCCGTGTGGGGGTTCGTGTTCGCCGTTCCAAGCTTCTATTGGGCGATGGGCGGTTTGGCCGGGACCGCGTCCACGATCTCACCGTCACTGGTCAAGCTGGCGCAGGAGCAGAACCCCGGCTTCCTCGCGGTGTTGTGGGTGACCGGCGTGCTCAAGGTCGTCGGCGGGCTGCTGGGCCTGGCTCTGGTGCGCCGCCGCGCCTGGGGGCGTGGCGTGGAATGCCTCCTGCAGCTGATGGCGTGGGGCGCGGGGGTACTTCTCGTCTGGCATGGAGCGCTGTTCGTCGGGCAGGGACTGCTCGTCCAGGCGCACGTCATCGAGCTCGCCCCGGAGATGCTGTCGATCAGCCGCTGGTACACCTACCTGTGGGGACCGTGGTTCGTGTGCGGCGGGATCGCCTTCATCGTGGCCGCACGCGCTCGTTTGAGTACGATGGCCGACCGCCGGGGTGCCACGATCGCGGGCATGGTCGGCGGACTCGGCGCGCTGGCCCTGTCCGCCGCGTCCCTGATAGCAGGAATTGGATAATCCGTCTGGGATCGCCCACGGTACAACTCGGTCCCTACGACCGATCTCCGCTGTCGCGCACCGACTCGTCACTCATCTGGACCTCATCGGCCGTCACCCAACCGAACGGCACACCACCGCCGGTACGACCAGATCATCCTAAGCGGTCCCGTCGCCGGATTCGTGGTGGTGGGGTGGGTTGGCGGGGAGGTCGCACCATACGATTCGGCCTGGTCCCGGCTCTCGGGAGCGGTGGCCCCAGTTTCCTTCCGACAGGGCGCTGACGATCGTGAGGCCCCGGCCGCCCTCTGTCAGGAAGAGGGCCGGGTCCGGGCGGACGTGCGGGTCCTCGACGGTCAGGCCCGCGTCCGCGACCTCGACGCGCAGCAGGCCGTCGTACGTCACCAGCCGCAGGACCAGCGGGTGGGCGCCCGGACCGGCGACTCCCTGCCGGGCGTGCCGGACCGCGTTGGTCACCAGCTCCGATACGGCCAGCCGCGCGTTCTCGTAGGCGGGATGATCCTCCCCGAGCCATTTGCGGACTTCGTCGCGCGCCCGTGAGGCGGATTCGGGATTGCCGGGCAGACATATCTCGCTAAAGATCTCCGGGGTCATTGGCTCGCCCCCCCCCCGGCCGAATTCGACCGGTTCTCCGTCTCGCCCAGGCCATTGGCCGAGGCACCGCCGTGTCTTTGACGTGGCTCTCACACGGTCGCAAACGGCCGGGAAACCGGAACGGAGAATCGTGTTCGCGATGTGTTCACAATCGCGGGAACCCTCTCGCGCAACAGTACGAACACCCAGGACAATGGACCGAACACAACGGGAGGAGCCCGGAAATGAACGTCCCCCTGGAACCGGATCCATACGTGTCCCCGCGCATTCAGTTCGGTACAGAGCTACGCAAATTCCGACTTTTGGCGGGATTTACTCAGCAGAAACTCTGCATCCCGCTCCACGTCTCGGTCAGCCACCTGAGCATGATCGAGAACGGCCACCGGGCGCCGACCGTGGAGCTGGCGCGCGGGGCGGACCACCTCCTCAACACGGGGTCGGCGCTCACAGCCCTACTCGACCGCCTGAACCGCGCCGCGACCCAGCTTCCCCTCTGGTTCCGCCCCTGGCTGGAGTTCGAACGCGAGGCGGAGGCCCTGCGCATGTGGGAGCCGCTGATGGTTCCCGGCCTCCTCCAGACCGAGGACTACGCGCGAGCCATCCTGAGCCGCGAACCCGGCGTCGACGACGAGCAGATCGAAGAAAGCGTTACGGCCAGAATGGACCGGCAGAACATCCTGAAACGGTCGATGCCCCCCATGCTCTGGATCGTCCTGGACGAGGGCGTTCTCCACCGGCCCATCGCCAGCCCGGAAGTGATGAGGGGCCAGTTCGAGCACCTTCTTGAGGCCGGGGAAAATCTGCGCGTCTCCCTCCAGATTCTCCCCTACAAGGCGCACAGCGTGGTCGGCCTGCTGGGCGGTTTCGTCGTCGCGGAGATGTCGAGAAGCGCGGCCCCCGTGGCCTACATCGACTCCCAGAGCACCGAGGATCGAGTAACCGATCGGCCGGAGGAGGTGAAAGGGCTAGCATTCAGGCACGACGTGATCCGGGCGGATGCTCTGTCCCGGCACGATTCACTCGGCATGATCAAGGAGACGATACGGGGATGGAAGACCTGACCCAGGAACTCGGCAACGCCCAGTGGCGCAAGTCCACCCTGTCGGGAAGCGACGGGAGCAACTGCGTCGAGGTCGCGAGCCTGTCCGGTGGGCACCGAGGCGTCCGCGACAGCAAGGACCGCAACGGCCCCGCCCTCATCCTCACCCCACACCAGTGGACCGCCTTCCTCACCACCCTGAAGAACGGCGACCTCACCTGACCTCACACCATCATCCGGGAGAAGACGACATGCCTCAGGAACTTCGCAACGCCCAGTGGCGCAAGTCCACCCTGTCGGGAAGCGACGGGAGCAACTGCGTCGAGGTCGCGAGCCTGTCCGGTGGGCACCGAGGCGTCCGCGACAGCAAGGACCGCAACGGCCCCGCCCTCATCCTCACCCCACACCAGTGGACCGCCTTCCTCACCACCCCGAAGAACGGCGACCTCACCTAGACGATCGGCCTCCGCGCCCGGCCGCTCGGATGACCCCGGTGATGACCCCGGTTTCGCCGGGGCGATGAAGCACGTCCGGAGCACCGGCCTCTTCCCGGCCCAGGATCCCGGACCCCGATGACGACGTTCCCCCGTGCCCCGTGCCGGGGGCGTCCGCCGATCCGAGAAGGGCGCCCCCGCAGGCGAAACCCGGCAGGCCCCGAGGGCGCCGACCCGCAGGCCCGAGGGCGCAGATCCGCAGGCCCCGTTCACCCGCGTCGCGCGATGATCTTCCACGCCGGGCCCGCCGTCGCATCGAGACCATCCCGTCGCCCGCTTCACGTGCTTGGAAATGAAAACGATTCTTTACATGGCCTTGGAGGTGACTGTATGTTGTCAAGCAATCACTCTGCGGACTCGACGAATGTAGGTGAACCACATGCCGGACAACGGCACTGAACGCCCTCCCGATCCCCGGGTGGCGTTCGCGGGCGCGACGGAGGCCGACACGGGCGAGACGAACGAGCGGCCCGGGGCGGCCGACCGCGCCGCCGTCGTCGCGAAGACCGACGACCACCTGCCACCCCTCGCCGACGAGCCGATCGACGACAGGCCCCTCGCCATGCGGTTCACGGAGCCGGAGGAGTAGAGATGCAGCTGCACTTCCGCAACCGCTACACCTCCAAGGTGTGGGTCGCGGTCATGTTCTACAGCCCCGACGGCTGCCGCGACTACGGCCAGTGGGGCACCCGGGGCTGGTGGCCCATCGATCCCGGCGGTGAGGCGTTCGTCCTCAACACCGACAACCGCTACGCCGCCTATTACGCCGAAGCGGCCAACGGAGCCGTCTGGACCGGCCCTTACGGCCCGATATACGTCTATCAGAACGCTTTCGACTCCTGCATCAACATCGGCAGCACCTCCGCCAGGCTCGTCGGCACCCGCCTGGTCGACCTGAACGGCTATTCGAGTTACTACGTGAATCTCACTTCCTGACGCGCTCCCCCGCGTGACGCGCCGACCGGCCCCGACCGGTCCCGCGCGACCGCGAGGCGGACGCGGATGAGCGCCTCCTGAGAGACGGATACCGACCCCTCCTCAGGATTCGTCCCCCTGCGCACGGGAGGCGCTCGATCCCCAGCCGACCGCCCCCCTGACTACTTGCGGGCGCCGTCTCCGGCCACCGCGACCGCCTCGGTGAAGTGCTGATACCGGGTCAGCTCCTCCTCCACGGGGTCCAGCACCAGCTCGCGGCCGACCTTGTCGACGCTCGATCGCAGCGCCTTCGCCGCCCTGCGGGCCCGGCGTCGTCCGCCGAGCCAGGCGGCCACCCGGGAGAGCAGCGCGATCAGCAGGCCGAGCAGGACACCCCCGATCAGCAGCGTGGTGGGCCAGGGCAGCTCTCCCACGGTCGGCATGTAGAGCTGCGGAAGCCGGAGATAGTCCAGACCGACGAGGGCGAGCAGCCAGATCACTCCGGCGAGCATCGTCGCGAGCACCAGCCACTGCGCCAGACCGGCCACCCGCCACCACAGGGGCCGTCTGGAGACCCCCAGCGAGGTGCTGGCCACCGCCTTGTCCAGGCCGTCCTCCAGCTCGTCCCCGTGTGACCTCGCCGCCTGCCGTACGGCGGCGGCCCACGGCGCGGGAAGCCCCGAGGCGGCGGCCCCGGCGGCCTCGCGGATCGCGGTGTCCATCCGGGAACGCTGGACGACGGTCGCGACGGGGATGGACGTCCTTCCGACGACGCTGCCCGGCTCCAACGGCTCCCCTGACGCCACCGGCTCCGCTGCGGAACGGCTCCCGGCGTCCAGGCGGAGGCGGCGGAGCGGATCGGGCCGCAGACGGCGGATCCACCGGGTGGGCGGCCATCCGGTGGCGGCGATCGAACGGTGCCGGTGGGACTTGGCCACGGCCTGGACGACGACCGGCACCCCGGCGGCCTGCGACAGCGCGTCCCTCAGCGGCCTCGCCAGGCCGTCCGGCCTGCTCTCGACGCCGGGAGGGGTCTCGCCGGGGGCGACGCCGGACGCCTGGAGGAGCGCGTCGGCGGCCATGCCCGCGTCGGCGGCGAGGCGGGCGGACCAGGACCGCCGGTCGGCGACCCGGGAGGTGAGCAGCGAGCGCAGCTCGGGGACGCCCGCGCCGGTACGGGTGGACACCCCGACCACCGGGACACCGGTCAGGCCGTCCTCGTCGAGGAGCCTCCGGAGGTCCTTCAGGCACCGCTCGGCGGCGGCCGGGGAGAGCCGGTCGATCTGGTTGAGGACGACGACCATGACCCCCCGGTGCCGGGCCAGCGGCCGGAGGTAGCGGTCGTGGACGGCCGCGTCGGCGTACTTCTGCGGGTCGAGCACCCACACCAGCAGGTCGACCAGCTCGACGAGCCTGTCGACCTCCATCCGGTGCGACGGCTCGATCGAGTCGTGGTCGGGCAGGTCCAGCAGGATCAGCCCGGCGGCCTCCCCGTCCATCCCGGAGACACCGGACGCCCGCTCAAGGACATCGGGCACCTGCCCGGAGACGGCGGACGCCCCGGAGACAGCGGACGGTTGAACGGAGGCGCCGGAGGGCTGAACGGAGGCGTCCGACGGCAGGACGGCGGCAGACGCCGGATTGCCGGAGGCGAGCGGGACACCCGCCGTCCCGGACCCGCTCGCCCCGGCCGACCGCCCGGTGCCGGACCGGGGCTCCTCGCCGTTCCCGTGCCACGGGTCCTGAGCGGCCCGGCCGGAGGCGTCGAGGAGCTCGTGGCGGCGGGGGATCTCCAGCCAGTCGAGCAGCGGCCCCGCCCCGGCGCCCTCCCAGAGGGCGGCCTGGGCGGTCGAGGTGGTCGGGCGGGTGACGCCGACCGTGGCGAGCGAGGTGCCCGACAACAGGTTGAACAGCGAGGACTTGCCGCTGCCCGTGGCTCCCGCCAGCGCGACCACGGTGTGGTCGACCGACAGGCTCGCCCGTACCCCGGCGCGGGAGATCACCGAACGCGCGGCGGCGACCGCGTCGGCGTCCAGCCTCCCGTCGGCCAGGTCGGCGGCGCGTGACAGCGCCGCCAGCCGGTCGTCCAGCGAGACCGTCTTCTCTCGTCGCAGCAGCTTCACGCCTGGCCCGCCTCTCCCGCGCCGGTGGCGCGCGGGACGCCGTCGGTCGCGCGTGGAAGGTCGTCGGGCGGTCGCCGGGACTCCTCCACGGCCATCGGGACGGAACCCGCCGGGAGGACGGCCCGCCGGTCCGCGACGGGGAACTCGCGCAGGTGCTCGCGTACGGCGTCGGAAGTGGCGCGGAGGGCGGGGGCGGTGCCCTCGGGGGGCTGGACGGCGTCCAGCAGGTCGGTGAAGCGGTCGGCGTCCTGGCCGAGGAGGATCACCACCCGGGCCCGCAGGTCGGAGCGGGCCTTGACGGTGAGGTCGCGGACGGCCTGGTCGCCGAAGACGGCCTCCAGGACCTTCTGGCTGAGCACGCTGGTGCCTCCGGCGATGCCGACCTCGATGCCGGTCAGGCCGCCGGTCGAGGCGAACACCGCGATCATCAGCAGCAGCCCGGCCCCGTTGAGACCGAACGAGGTGACGCGGGCGGTGGTGCGTTTGTCCGCCCCCTCCTCGCGGACCAGGTCGAGCACGTACGACTGCCAGCCCCTGACGGCCTCCTCGGCCCTGGCGGGCAGGTCGGCGGAGGCGCGGCCGAGACGCCCGGCGACGGCGACCCCCTCGCGTTCGAGGAGGGCACGCCCCGAGGGGTGGGAGGACCACGACTCCAGCAGGCGCTCTGCGGCACTGTCGGCCGAAGCCCTGATCAGCGCCTCCACCCCGCTCTCCAGCGCGGTCCGCAGCTCGCTCTCGGGCGCGGGCCGCCCGGTGACGAAGGCCACCACCCGGTCCCTGAACCTGCCGACCCGGCTCTCCAGGGAGCGCATCAGGTCGCCGGTCCCGATGAAGTCCTGCCAGCGGGCCAGGACCTCGCCGCGCAGCAGCGACCCGTCCCGCATGCCCTCGTCGAAGGAGGCGAGGCCCACGGCGTAGGCGGCGTCCGCCATCGAGCGGAGCTCCTCGGCCCCGGTGTGCTGGCGGTCGACCGCGGAGGCGAGCGCGGGCACGCGGGTGGAGAGGCTCTCCAGCGCGCCGGACAGGGTCTGGCGTACCACCTCGGCGCGGGAACGGGAGTCGGCGGCGATGGTGACGAGCCAGTCGGCGATCGGCTGGACCGCCTGGCGCGGCAGGCGGGCGTTCTCGTCGGGCAGCACCAGCTCGGGCACCTCGAACAGGTGCGTCCCACCCAGGCCGTTCGCCTCCAGCAGCCGGTCCAGGTCCTTGCGCACCACGCCCATGGCCTCGGGAGGGACCCTGGACAGGACGACGGCCAGGGCCGTGCTTCGCTCCCTGGCCGAGCGCAGGAAGCTCCAGGGGACCTCGTCGGCGTACCGGGCGGCGGTGGTGGTGAACAGCCACAGGTCGGCGGCGGCGAGCAACTGGGCGGCCAGCTCGCGGTTGGCGGCGACGATCGAGTCGATGTCGGGGGCGTCGAGCAGGGCCAGCCCCGGCGGGACGGCGGCGGCGGTGACGACCCGGAGCGTGCCGGGCTCGCCCCTGCCGCTCCCGGTGACGCGCGGCAGACCGGGCAGGACGTGCTGGGCGGTGAACCACTCGCGGTCGACGGGGCTGGTGACCAGGGTGGGGGCCATCGTCGTGGGACGCAGCACGCCCGGCTCCGAGACGTCCTCGGCGACCAGGGAGTTGACCAGCGTGGACTTCCCCGCCCCGGTGGAGCCGCCGACGACGGCGAGCAGCGGGGCGTCGATCGCGCTCAGCCGTGGGATCAGGTAGTCGTCGAGCTGGCCGGTCAGCTCGCGCAACGCCCGGCGGTCGGCCGCCACGTCGCCGATCGCGAGGGGGAAGAGCTCGCGGTCGAGGTGCCGCCGCAGCTCCCGCAGCGTCTCCAGAAGACCGTCGTTGTCGCCCATAGGTCGATCCTGCCCTGCGAGCGCCCCTCTAGACGCGTTTGGCCCCACCGCTCGACCGGGTTACGGGGGCGAACTCGGTAAAGCGGTGGGGCCCAGCCCTCGGACCTCATCCGGGGCCACTGTGAGCTCGTCTCCCCCGCAGCTGGAGGCGAGCCCGAGCCCATCGGATGCTTCCGAGGTGATCGGGGGTCGTGCATTGTCTATTTGAACACACAAAACTCAGAAACGGGTCAGCTGAAGCTGAATATCGGCTGAAAGTTCAATCACTGTGGGGCGGTCGCAGCACATAGCCCACTCCGCGGAGGGTGTGGATGAGCCGGGGCTCGGCCGTGTCGACCTTCCGGCGCAGATAGGAGACGTAGGACTCGACGACCCCGGCGTCACCGCCGAAGTCGTAGTTCCAGACGTGGTCGAGGATCTGCGCCTTGGACAGCACCCTGCCGGTGTTGACCATGAAGTAGTGCAGGAGCTTGAACTCGGTCGGCGACAGCCGCACCGGGACGCCGGAGCGCCAGACCTGGTGCGCCTCCTCGTCCAGCTCCAGGTCACCGACCTGAAGGCGTACGGGCAGGTCGAGGTCTCCCCTGGTACGGCGGAGCACGGCCCGGATGCGGGCGAGGACCTCCTCCAGGCTGAAGGGCTTGGTCACGTAGTCGTCGGCCAGCCGCAGCCCGGCCACCTTGTCGTCGGTGCCGTCCCGCGCCGTCAGGAAGAGCACGGGCATCTGCCCGCTCATCTCCCGCAGCCGCCCCGCCACCGCGAAGCCATCCATGTCGGGCAGCATCACGTCCAGCACGACCAGGTCGGGACGGATGCGCTCGGCGAAGTGCACGGCCTCCCGGCCGTCCACCGCGGTCACCACCTCGAACCCGGACAGGCGCAGGCTGGCCGAGAGCAACTCCCTGATATTCGGTTCGTCGTCCACGACCAGCAATCGGGCTTCCACTCTGTCCAGCACACCCCGAGGCTCGCCCACCTCTCTGGAACGCAGCTCAGCCAGGGCTGAACGTTTCCTGAGAACCCTCTCAGGACGTGTTTGGGATGTAGCTCAACGTCCCGTTTCACGTACGCTCGGGTCATGGTGCAAAGCCAGGCGACAGACGTGGACGGCTACCTCGCCGAAGTGCCCGAGGAACGCAGGGAGGCCCTGGTCCGGCTGCGTGAGCTGTGCCGTGCGGAGCTGCGGGGATTCACCGAGGTGATGGCGTACGGGATGCCCTCCTACGCGCGAGACGACGTCGGGGAGATCGGCTTCGCGAGCCAGAAGCAGTACATCTCCTTCTATCTGATGCGCGGTGATGTCCGCGAAGCCTTCGCGGAGCGGCTGGCGGGCCATGACATGGGCAAGGGCTGCCTGCGCTTCCGCAGGCCGGAGAAGATCGACTTCGAGCTTCTCCGGGATCTGCTGCGGGCCACGGCGGCCGGACCGGGCAAGATCTGCTGACCGCTGTCTGTTATCCGCTGACCGTTGCCGCTCGTGGGAACCGGTTCACCACCACTTCCAGGGACGGCCCGCGCTCAGCGGCGCCCGCCGCCCTCGTTGATGACGGTCGCGGTCACCGATCCGTCGTCGGCCGTGGCGCCCCGTACGACCACCGAGCCGCCGGGCTTGAGGTCGCCGACCTTGCCCTCCTTCGTGACGCGTACGGATGTCTCGTCCGTGGTGTTCACGGTCACGACCGAGCCGTCCGCCGTCTGGACGTAGACCTTGCCGCCCTCGACCCGCTGTACGGTACCGGAGGTCATCCCACCCCGGCCGCCACCGCCCTGACCGGCTCCCTGGCCTCCCTGGCCTCCCTGACCTCTTTGTCCCTCCTGGCCTCCCTGACGGCCCTGGCCGCCCTGCTGGCCGCCGCCGAAGCCGCCGGGACTCGCGCCTGCCTGTCGCATCGCGCCCGCGGGGATGCCGGACGGGCCGCCCATCGCCTTCTGCGCCTGGATGCCCACGATAACCCCCGCCACGAGCATCACCCCGGCGCCCAGCACGAGGGTGAGCGTCGACAGGCGGCGCGGCGGCCGGGCCGCCAGCTCGCTGTCCAGGTCCCCCCGGAACGGGGAACCCTCCAGGGCTCTCCCCGCCGGAACCGTCTCGTCGGCGTTGCCACCCATGTCTCTTCTCCTTGCCTATGCCGCGCCTATGCCGGGTAAGCCGTACGGGTCACTCGTGACGCAGGGCCTCGATGGGCCGGAGCCTCGCGGCCCGGTTGGCCGGGTAACCGCCGAAGAACAGCCCGATGCCCACGGAGACGCCGAGGGCGAGCGCGATCGAGGACGGTACGAGCACCGGTGAGATCCCGGCGATCGTGAAGCGGGTCCCGGCGAACGCGATCGCGACGCCCGACAGGCCGCCCACCAGGCTCAGCACCGTCGCCTCCAGCAGGAACTGGCCGAGAATGGCGCTTCTGGGCGCGCCGATGGCCTTCCTGATGCCGATCTCCCTGGTCCGTTCGGTGACGGTGACCAGCATGATGTTGGTGATGCCGATGCCGCCGACCAGCAGGGAGATGGCGGCGACCGCGCCGAGCAGGGCGGTGAAGATCCCGACGGTCGAGCTGACGGTCTCCTGCAGGGTGGCCTGGTTCAGGATCCGGTAGTCCGCGACGCCCGTCGGGGTGATGCCGTGCCGCTGGTTGAGTACGGCGGTCACCTCCGCCTGCGCGGAGTCGGTCGCGTCGGCGCCGGTCGCCTGCACGATGATCGAGCCGAGCGCGCCGAACCCGGTCAGGCTCTGCTGCACGGCGGGCAGCGGCACGACGGCCACGTCGTCGGCGTCCTGCATGCCCGACGAACCCGACTCCTTGAGCACCCCGATCACCGTGAACGGCACCCCGGAGACGCTGACCGGCCTGCCGACCGGATCGGCCGTGCCGAACAGTTCCTCGGCCACGGTCCGCCCGATGACCATGACCTTCCTCGCGGCGAGCACGTCGTCGTTGACGAAGTAGGTGCCGCTGTCGACGGGCTTGTTCGTGGCCTCGAAGTAACTGGGGTAGGTGCCCACGAGCTGCGCGATCGTGTGGCTGGAGCCCTCGTGGACGGCGGTGGCCGCGTTCGCGGTCACCACGGGCGACACGCTCCGCACCGAAGGGACCTGCTCGCGGTCGGTCAGCGCCCTGGCGTCCTCCAGGGTGAGCTGCCTGGCCTGGGTACGCGGGCCCTCGTTCTGCTGGCCCCCGGCCGCCCGGCCCCCGCCACCACCACCGCCCCCGCCTCCTCCTCCGGCGAAGGACGCCGAGACGGTGAGGGTGTTGGCGCCGAGCCGCTGGATGGACTGCTGGATGCTCTGCGAGGCACCCTCGCCGAAGGCGACCAGCAGGATCACGGCCGCCACCCCGATGAGGATGCCGAGGGTGGTCAGGAAACTGCGCAGCTTGTTGGCGGCCAGCCCGCGAAGCGCGAACCTCAGGATTTCGAGCCGGCTCACGCGCCGACCTCCGGCGTGCGAGGCGGGAGGCCGCCGACGGGAGCTTCCGACATGTGAGCCTCCGGCACACGGGGCGAGAGGCCGTCGGCGGGAGCCTCCGCCATGCGGGGCGGGAGGCCGTCGGCGGGGGCCTGACGGCGGTCCTCGACGATCCGGCCGTCCACCAGGCGGATGACCCGCTTGGCGTGGGCGGCCACGTCGTCCTCGTGGGTGATGAGCACGATCGTCCTGCCCGCGACGCTCAGCCCGTCGAGGATGCCCAGCACGTCCCCGGTGGAGGCGGTGTCGAGGTTGCCGGTCGGCTCGTCGGCGAGCAGCAGGGCGGGCGCGGTGACCAGCGCCCTGGCCACGGCCACCCGCTGCTGCTGGCCGCCGGAGAGCTCGTTCGGCTCGTGGCGGACCCGGTCGGACAGGCCGACCTGCTCCAGGGCCGCGAGGGCGCGGGCCCGCCGGTCGGCGGCGCCGACCCCGCCGTACGCCATGGGCAGCTCGACGTTGGCGAGCGCGCTCATCCGGGGGATGAGGTTGAACGACTGGAAGACGAACCCGATCTTCCGGTTGCGGAGTACGGCGAGCCTGCGCTCGTCCAGCGAGCCGACGTCGGTGCCGTCGATGCGGTAGGCACCGGAGGTGGGCACGTCCAGGCAGCCCAGGATGTTCATGAGCGTGGACTTGCCGGAGCCCGAGGCGCCCATGATGGCGACGTAGTCGCCCCGGTCGACGGTGAGCGACACCCCGCGCAGCGCCCGGACCTCGGCGTCCCCTTTGCCGTACACCTTGGTGATGTCCGTGAGGGACAGGACGGGGACGGTCATTGGCCGTTCCCTCCCCCGACGGGGCGCATGCCGCCTCCGCCACCGCCGCCACCGCCGTTGCGACCGCCGCCCCCTCCGCCGCCTCCGCCGCCGAAACCGGGGAAGCCGCCCTGCGGGGTGGTCTCCGTGGGCACCGGGCGGACCACCTGGTCGCCCTCGGCGAGCCCGGACTTGATCTCGGTGAGCGCGTCGCCCTTGATCCCGATCTCCACCTGGACGGGCAGCTGGCGGCCGTCCCGCAGTACGGTCACCGTGCTCCGCCCGCCCGCAGTGGAGAGCACCGTGGAGGAGACGGCGAGCACGTCCTCGGCGCGCTGGACGACGACGCCGACCGTGGCCGTCTGGCCGAGCCTCACTTCTTTCGGCACCTCGGTGAAGGAGATCGTCACCGGGTACTGGACCACGTTGTTGCTGGTGGTAGCGGTCGGCTGGATCTGGGTGACCTTCCCGGAGGCGGTGACCCCGGTGAGCGCGTCGAACCCGATGGAGGCCGTCTGGCCGACCTTGAGCTTGGTGACGTCTGCCTCGGTGAAGGTGCCGACGAGTTCGAGCCTGCCGGTGTCGGCGAGGTCGATGAACCCGCCCGAAGCGTTCGCGTTGGCGTTGGTGTTGGCTCCGGACCCGGCTGAGTTGTTCGCGTTGGTCGCGGCCTTGGCGGCGACGCCCGAGGAGCCGCCGACCGTGCCGTTGACGGCGGTGACCGTACCGGCGAACGGCGCCTTGATGACGGTGCCGTCCACCGCGCGCTTCGCGGACCGGTAGGTGTTCCTGGCCGTGACGTACTGGGCGTAGGCCGAGGCGGTCGAGGTGTCGTCGTCCGCGGTGTCGAGGGCGGCGGCGGCCGCGTCCAGGCTCTCCTGCGCCGAGTCGTCGTCCAGCCGGGCGAGGATCTGCCCCGCCGTGACCTTCTCCCCGGCCTTGACGTAGATCTTCTCGACGGTGCCGTTCGATCCGAAGGCCAGCGACCGCGCGCGGGCACTGGCCACGGTCCCCGAGGCGGAGACGGAGGCGGAGACCGTGGCCCGGGTCACCGGCACGGTCCGCACCGCGGCGTTGGCGGATGAGGGCTCGCCGCCGAGGGAGGAATAGGCGATCACCACTCCGCCCAGCAACAGGACCCCCAGGGTCCCGTTCACGATCAGCGCTCCGCGCTTGGTCGACAGCTTCACAGCGCCTGACCCTGGCGTATCAGGCTTGGACCCACCCCGGCGAAGGCTGAAGGTTTCCTGCAGACCGTGCTTTACCTTCTTCGATGCACAGCAAACCTTCAGGGACCTGTGAGCATGCTGTGAATCAGGCGGTCCAGGATGTCGGCCATGAGACCGACCCATCTCCCGAAGAAGCTGCGCGTGGGGGGACTCGCCCTGGCCGCCCTCGTCCTGGTGGGCGCGGGGGTGGTCGTCGCGCTCGACGGCGGCTCCGACCAGGCCCCCCGGGTGGAACTGGCGTCCGCCAGGCGCGGGACGGTGACCGCCGCGGTGTCGGCCGCGGGCAGCACCGTGGACGACGGCACCCGCGACCTGGCCTTCGGCGGATCGGGGACGGTCACGAAGGTCTACGTCAAGGCCGGGGACAGGGTCGGCAAGGGAGACGTGCTCGCCAGGATCGGCTCCGAGCCCGCACGCGAGCGCTACGACGCCGCGAAGGCGCAGCTTGCGGCGGCCGAGGAGGCGCTGGACACGGCGGGAAGCACGCCGGAGAGTACGGGCACGACCGGGGCCAGGCAGCAGACCGGGGACCAGGGCGGGGGGCAGGGCGGGGAGCGTACGGCGGACCGGTCCGGGGGGCAGACGGGATCCGACCGGTCGGGTTCCGACAGGCAGAACGGCTGCGAGCCCACCCCGACGCGGCCCCCGGGAACGGGCGCCACCTCCACCCCGACCGGGACGCCGGGGCCCGCGCGTACGCTCTCACCGTCCCCGGCACCCACGCCGACCGGATCGGCGCGGACGATACAGGTCGTCCCCGCGGGCGGGATCGTGCCCGCCGGGTACCGCTTCACGACGGCACCCACCCCTACCCCCACTCCCACTCCCGTTCCGGCGCGGAACTCCGCGTCCGCGTCCGTACCGGCGCGGCCCTCGGCTTCGCCCTCGGTCTCGTCCTCGGCATCGGCGTCCGCTTCCGCGTTCGGCAAGACCGCCAGGACCGCGAAGCCCGCGACCACACCGACCGCGACGGCGACGGCGACGGCGGGGCCGGGTGGCGGCTCTCCCCGGCCCGCGCCGACGGTCACCGTCACCGTGACGGCCGCTCCGACGGTGACCGTGACGGCCACCGCCATGGTGACGGTGACCGCGAGGCCGGACGGGCCTGGCGGGCCTGGCGGGCCGTCCGCGACCACCGGCCCCGGCCCCACGGATCCGTCCACAGGCCCGTCCTCGGGTCCGTCGACCGGTCCCGGCGAGCATCCCGGGCCGACGGCGAGTCCCACCCGTCCCACCGGCACGGCCGTACCGACCGCCACCGCCCGGCCCACCGCCACCGGATGCCCCACCCCGAAACCGGGGGCGAGCTCGGGAACGGGGACGGACCGGGGCACGTCCCCGAGCAGGAACACCGGACAGAACACCCAGCAGAACGTCCAGCAGGCTCCCCAACAGGGCCCTCAGCAGGGTTCTCAGCAGGACGGCGGGGCCGGGCGGGGGACGCTCACCGTGGAGCAGGCCGAGGCCCGCGTGAAGCAGGCCCAGGCGGAGCTGACCGACGCCACGGAGGAACTCGCGGGCGTGCGGATCGTCGCCCCCGCCGACGGCACCGTCATGTCCGTGGCCGGGGCGGTCGGCGACAGCGCGGGCACCGGCGCCTTCGTCATCCTCGGTGACCTGGACGAACTCCAGGTGGAGGCGCTGTTCACCGAGTCGGACGTCGGCAGCCTGAAGCCGGGGCAGCAGGCGGCGATCACCCTCGCCACGCGGCAGGGGGAGAAGTACACGGGCACCGTGACGGCGATCGCCCCCACCGCGACCACGAGTGACCGGCTGGTGAGGTACGGCGTCACGATCGCGTTCGACGAGCCCCCGGCGGACCTCCTGGTGGGCCAGACCGCCTCGGTCACCGTGACCGTCGCCGAGTCCGGGGAGACGCTCTACGTCCCGGCGCAGGCCGTACGGACCAGGGACGGGGTCTCCAGGGTCACCGTGCAGGGCGGCGCCGAGCGGGTCGTGGAGACGGGGGTCCGCGGCGACCGGTACGTCGAGATCACCTCCGGGCTGTCCGAGAACGACCGGGTGGTACTGCCCGGCGCGGCCGGAGGGGAATTCCCCGACAGCAGCTGGCCGGACCCCGGCACCAGCTGAATTAACCGGATTTAGTGGGACTCGACCGGGCCTGGAGACGAGAGGCGGCCGACTTCAGGGGCGGGAGTCGGCCCGCTCCGGGAGCGAGGCGGCCGGATGGGCCGGAGGGGGAGGTGGCCCGGCGGGGAGGCGACCGCCTGGACCACGCGAGGTTCAGTCGGATTCGGAGGCGAGGGGGAGGATCACCCGGAACGTCGAGCCCTTGCCCGGTTCCGACTCCACGGCGACACGGCCGCCGTGGGCCTCGACCATCGCGGCCACGATGGCGAGGCCGAGACCGCTCCCGCCGTCCTCGGGAGCGCGCCGCCCCCGGGCGGAGTCCGCGCGGTAGAACCGCTCGAAGACGCGATCCCGCTGCTCCGCGGTGAGGCCGGGCCCCTCGTCGGCGACCTCGATGACGGCCATGTCGCCGTCGCCGGAGAGGATCACCCGTACGGGGGTGCGCTCGGGGGTGTGGGTGAGCGCGTTGGTCATGAGGTTGCCCACGACCTGGCGGAGCCGTACCTCGTCACCGGAGACGATGAGCGCGGAGCCGTCCACCGAGAGCGTGACCTCACGGTCCGGGGCGAGGATGCGGGCGTCGTGGACGGCGTCGGCGGCGATGGCGAGCAGGTCGACCGGGCGCATGACCATCGGCCTCTGCTGGTCGAGCCGGGCCAGCATCAGCAGGTCGTCGACGAGCAGGCCCATCCTGACCGCCTCGGACTCGACCCGGCGCATCAGCGGCGTGGCGTCGATGCCGGGCGCCTGCCGGTAGAACTCGGCGAAGCCCCGGATGGAGGTCAGCGGGGTGCGCAGCTCGTGCGAGGCGTCCGCGACGAACCTGCGCATGCGCTCCTCCGAGCTGCGGGCCGAGGACTCCGACTCGGAACGGGCGCGGAAGGCCGTCTCGATCTGGGTGAGCATGCCGTTCAGCGACCGGCCGAGGCGGCCCACCTCGGTGCGCGGGTCGGCGTCGGGGACGCGGCGGCCCAGGTCTCCGGCGGCGATGGCCTCGGCGGTGCGCTCGATCTCCTCCAGCGGGCGCAGGCTCCTGCGGATGATCACCACACCGACCCCGGCGAGCAGCAGCACCAGGCCGCTCCCGCCGAGCAGCTCCACCAGCGCGAGCTGGCCGACGATCTGCCGTACCTCACCCATGTCCACGGCCACGATGAGGCTTCCGCCGGTGTCCAGCGAGGTCACCCGGACCCGCCAGTCACCGTTCTCGAACGCGTGGACGCCCTGGCCGGGGGGCACGTTCGGCCCCGGTTTGCCCTCCACGTCGATGCCGCTGAGCAGGACGAGGGTCCTGCCGTTCCTGCCTCGGAGCTCCAACCTGGCGTCGGACGGCATCGACTTGCCCATCAGCGCGACGGAGCCCCGGTTGTTCATGCGGCGCAGTGCGGAGTCGACGGTCAGGTCGATCTGGCTGTCGACGCGGTCGATCAGGTAACCGCGCATGATCGAGACGCTGCCGATGCCGATGAGGGCGAGCGCGATCGTGAGCAGGACCAGGATGACGCCGATCAGCTTCACCCGCAGGGGGGTCGCGTTGAGCATCACGTCACCCGCAGGGGGTTCGCGTCGGGCATCACGTCACCCGTGGAGGGGTCGCGTCGGGCATCAGGAGGCCGGTGGTAAGCGCAGCACGTATCCGACACCGCGCAGGGTGTGGATCAGTCTCGGCTCGACATTGTCGATCTTGCGGCGGAGCACGGAGACGTAGGACTCCACGATCCCGACGTCGCCCCTGAAGTCGTAGTCCCACACGTGGTCGAGGATCTGGGCCTTGGACAGCACCCGCCCCGCGTTCGCCATGAAGTAGCGCAGCAGCTTGAACTCCGTCGGCGACAGCGCCACCGCCCTGCCCTCGCGCCACACCTCGTGGCTCTCCTCGTCGAGCTCGACGTCGGCGAAGGTGAGCCGGGGCGGCCTGGCGACGAGGTCGCCGGAGCCGGTACGGCGCAGCACGGCCCGGATGCGGGCCACGACCTCCTCCAGGCTGAACGGCTTGGTCACGTAGTCGTCCCCGCCCGCGGTCAGCCCCCGGATCTTGTCCTCGGTGGCGTCCCGCGCGGTGAGGAAGACCACCGGCGTGTCACTGCCGCCGCCGCGCAGGCGCCGTACGACGTCGAAGCCGTCCATGTCGGGGAGCATCACGTCGAGCACGATGAGGTCGGGCCGGTGCCGTTGGACGGCGGCGACGGCGTCCGTGCCGTTGCCCGCCGTGTTGACACCGAACCCGGCGAACCTCAGGCTCGCGGCCAGAAGTTCGAGAATGTTGGGCTCGTCCTCGACGATCAGCAGACGGGCTTCGGGTGAGTCGGTCACTGGTCTATTTTCACCGGCCCACATGAGAAAGCAGTTAACTGGTCAACACAGAGGCTAACCCCACAATAT
Organism: Streptosporangium oxazolinicum; assembly: GCF_039537505.1. Classification (NCBI taxonomy): domain Bacteria; kingdom Bacillati; phylum Actinomycetota; class Actinomycetes; order Streptosporangiales; family Streptosporangiaceae; genus Streptosporangium; species Streptosporangium oxazolinicum. Next base: position 66,028 of record NZ_BAABAQ010000014.1, on the reverse strand, counting down.
GCCTGGCAATCGCCAAACTTGACGTGGCGGCCGGTGAGGGGGCGTTACGCACGAGGGCGACGCGGCCGTGCACGTCGATCGCGAAGTCGTCCAGCATGCCGCCCCGCCCGTCCACAGCCTGTGCGCGGACGCCCCCGGCGGTCCTGACCAGATCGGCGCCGGTCAGGGCGGGGACGTAGCGGCGCGCGGCCCGCAGGAAGGATCCTTTACCCATCGAACCGGCCACCTCCCCGATCCCGGTCCGCCAGTGCCTGGCCGCCAGCCGCCGGGTGCCCCGCCAGGCCAGGATCCTGCCCAGGTCGGCGAGGTCGACGTCCCGCCAGGAGTAGCCCTCCAGCGCCAGCGCCATGACCGCGTTGGGGCCGACCAGCACCTCGCCGTCGATCCTGCGGGTCAGGTGCACGCCGAGGAACGGGTAGCGGGGGTCGGGAACCGGGTAGATCAGCCCGCGGACCAGGCTCTTCGCCTCCCCGGCCAGCGCGTAGTACTCACCACGGAAGGGGACGATCCGGACATCACCGGGGACCCCCGCCATCCGCGCGACGGTGTCGGTGCCGAGTCCGGCGCAGACGATCACCCGGTCGAAGTCCAGCGTCCGCTCTCCCGCCGTGACGCTCACCCCGCTCGCGGTCTCCCGTACGGCGCGCACCGGGTGGGACAGCAGCACCGAGCCGCCGCGCTCCTCCACGTCCAGGGCCAGGCGCCGGGCGACGGCGGGGAAGTCGGTGATCGCGGTGTGCGGGGAGTGGACGGCGCCCACGCCGACGGCGTGCGGCTCGATCTCGCGCAGGGCCAGCGCGTCGAGCTCGGCGACGCCGGGGACCCCGTTCGCGCGGGCCCGCTCGGCGATCCCGCGCAGCTCGGGCCGCTCGGGCCCGGTGGAGGCGACGACGAGCTTGCCGACCTCGTCGTACGGGATGCGGTGCTCCGCGCAGTACTCCCTGAGCAGGGCCACGCCCTCCCTGCAGAGCCTGGCCTTGAGCGAGCCGGGGCGGTAGTAGATCCCGGCGTGGACGACGCCGCTGTTGTGCCCGGTCTGGTGGGCTCCGACGCGGTCCTCCTTGTCGAGGACGGTCACGGTGGCCCCGTAGGCCAGCGCCGTCTCCCTGGCCACGGCCAGCCCGACGATTCCCGCGCCGACGATCCCGACCCTCATCGCCGGTTCCTCCTTTGCCCGGTGGAGATGGAGTGCGTGTTACCGCGTGACACTACCCGCCAGTCTCCCGACCTTGTCGGTGGTGAGATGTCCTTCCTGGGCCAGCCAGCGCAGCGCGTCGGCGACGGTCTCCTGGACCGGCCGCAGTCCCACGCCGAGCGCCTCCAGGGTCGGGGTGTCGTACGTGCGGACCATCGTGACCATCATCTCGACGGCGTCCCTGGTCAGCGGGTAGTCGATCTCCTTGATCAGCTTCATCGCGTCGCCCATGGCCGCCGCGCCGCGCAGCACCGACCGGTGGATCCTGAACCTCCGGCAGCGGTTCCCCGTCACCTCGTCGCAGACGTCGGCGAGCTGCGCCCAGGTGAGGTAGTGCCCGCCCAGCATGAACCGGCGCGGCCCCCGCCCCGGTTCGAGGCAGCGGGCGAGCACGACGGCCAGATCCCGTACGTCGACGATGTTGGCGCCGCCCGCGGTGATCGGCCAGCCCTGTTCCAGCCCGGCGCGCAGGCCCTCCACCATCGCGTCCAGCGAGGGCTGGCACGGCCCGGTGACCCCGGCCGGGTAAACGATCGTGATCGGCATCCCCTGGTCCTGGAGCCTCCTGGCGTAGCGTTCGGCGGAGATCTTGCTCCTTCCGTACTCGTTCCTCGGCGTGGCGAGCGGGCTCTCGGTCGTGATCACCGGCCCGGCCGGGGGGACGAAGACGTTAACGGTGGAAATGTGCACGATCGGGTCGAGACCGAGTTCGACGGCCTGCCCAAGGACGTTCTTCGCCCCGATCACATTTGTGCCGTCCAGGTCTATAGCTCGGCCGATGACCCCGATTTCCGCGGCGGCGTGAATGACCGCGTCGCACTGTTCGAGCCCGGCCCGCACGGCCTCCGCGTCGCGGATATCGGCACTGTGCAGGGGAACCTCCCCCGTCACCCCGACGGCGGCCAGCACCTCGCGCGTTTTCTCCGGATCGCGTATGAGAAGAAGCGGCTCATGCCCGTCGGCGAGAAGCGCGGCGACCGCATGCGAGCCGACGAAACCTGATGCCCCGGTTATCAGAACGCGCATGCTCGAAAGTTAGCGGCAATCCTCACCACAGGAGAAGGGATAACCGGCCTGGTTCTTAACCGTCATTGCCAATGCGGGAAACACGTCCAGGCCGGTCAAGGAATACGTGAATATGTCGGGGCAATAAATCGCGATGCGGTCATTCGTTTTCGGTATGAGATCAGGCTCCGCACCGGCTCCCCGGGCGGATGGCGGCCGGTGGGCTCCCACAGCCGTTACGCACATGTCTCCCGCCCGTCGCCCACCCCGGTGGTGCGGAGGGGTATACCTTGATCAGGCCGGATGGCGGCCGAAACCGACCGCGTCACCGGGTGGAGATACGAGGCGATGAGCAGAGAACTCTCCATCGACGTCGATCACCACGGGCACGCGGACTGCGCTGTGATCACTGTCGCGGGTGACATCGACCGTAATTCCAGCGGACTGCTCAGGGAGACCATCGAACAGCTGGTCTCCGACTACCGCCCGCGCATCGTCATCGACGCCGAAGGCATCACCTTCTGCGACTCCACCGGGCTTCGGGTACTTCTGAGTGGCGCGCGGGTCGCCTCGGAGTCGGGCGGATGGCTGCGCCTCGCCGGAGTATCGGACGTCCTCAAACGCCTCCTGCAGATGACCGGCCTCCTCGTCTGGTTCCCCGTCGACCCCGACGTGGCGACCTCTCTCGACCACGCCGCCCGCCGCGACACGCAGTCCCCCGGCTGACCCCCGAACGACTCAACGCATCCGGCTCACCGGCTGAATCCCGAACGACCCAGCGCACCCGGCCAACCACACCGCCCTCCAGCTGACCCCCGAACGACCCAGCGCATCCCACCGACCACACCGTCCACCGGCTGAACCCCGGGCCACCTAACGCATCCGGCCGATCGCGCCCCGCAGGCGTCGTACGTCCCGCAGGCGCGCCTCGTAGGTCGCGCCGACGACCACGAGCAGCAACCCGCCCAGCGCCATCGGCACCCATCGGGGCACCAGCACGACCACCTCCGCGATCCACGGCGCCAGTTCGTGCAGGGCGACGACGGCCACGGTCAGCCCGCCGAGGACCGCCGGGGCCTGGAGCCGGAGCCGGGCACCGGCCAGCAGCACGGCCAGCGAGACCACGCCGAGCAGCAGCGGCCGGAGCCAGCCCGACCCGGCGAGCAGCGCGAACGTGCTGGGTACCAGGCTGGAGACGAGCCCGGGACCGTAGGCGCCCCAGGACGACATCTTCCCTCCGCGCGCCCGCCACCAGCCGAACCCCAGCAGCACCAGCGAGAACGGAACCGTGTACGCCTCGATCACGCTGATGTCGGAGGCGAGCAGCCGCAGCCAGGAGGCCAGCAGCAGGAGGCCCGTTCCGGCGTATCCGGCCCACCGCCGATCGGGCCGCAGCGCCGTACCGGTCATCAGCACGCCCGCCACGGCGCAGGCCAGGCTCGCCAGCGGCAGGTCGGCCGAGGCGAGCGGCAGGCCCGCCCCCACGAGGGCGTACCCCGCCGCCTCCACACCGACCGCGAACGACGCCTTCCTGAACCGGCCCGCCACGACCGCCGCCGCGCAGGCCACGGCGAGCGGGCCGAACGCCGCGTGCCGTACCGGCCAGTCCAGCGCCAGCCCGGCCGCCAGCGCCTCCCCGCCCGCCAGCAGCGTCGCCAGCCCGGCCGCGACCGGTGCCACCACCCGATCCCCGAACATGACCGGCGCCGCCCCCGCTTCCGTCCCCGTCCTGTCCCTCGCCCGGTCACCCAGTACGACCGCCACGGCGATCACCGCCACGGCGGGGAGGACGACCAGGGTCGCGGGCTCGCTCATGAGGGCCCAGGAGACGGCGACGAAGGCGGTCCACAGCGCCGCCACCCCGCCGAAGACCGCGTTCGCCCGGCTCCGCGCCGCCACCCACGCCGTGGGGACGACACCGGCGACGAACAGCCCCACCTCCACCCCGTACGGCAGGGCGACCGACACCGGCAGTGCCACCAGCACCGCAGGCCAGGCGAGCAGCACCGCCCTGGTCGCGCCCCGGCGCCGCGCGACCTGCCAGGAGACCAGCACCGCCGCCACGGCGACGAGGACAACCACCGCCACGAGCGTCGGATGGCCGCCCCCGGGACCTGTCACAGCCGTCCACGGCCGTACGAGGGGGCGGTGGAAACCGAGGATCGCGGTGACGGCGGCGTGCGCGGAGAGGACCGCGAGCACCGCCAGCACGACACTCAGCGCCAGCCCGGCGGACCGCCGGAGATCGCCGTTCTCCCCCGGCGTGCCCTCGGCCGAGGGCCCGGCCGTCGAGCCGACGCGCGGGACGAGGAGCACCGCGAGCGCCGCGAGCACCGCACCGGCGGCCAGGGACAGGGACAGGCCGTCACCCGAGGGAAGCCACCGGGTCCCGGCGGAGACGGCCCACATCAGGCCGGTCGCCGACAGCACACCGGCGACCAGCGAGACCGCCGCCGCCCCACGTACCCGGGCCGCGAACGCCGCCGCGCCCCACGCGACGAGCAGGACACCGAGCGTCGCGTACGTGCTGGACCGCTCGGCGAGCGCGGTGACCGTCGCCACCGTGGACACCGCACCGGCGGCGATCGCGAAGGCCCTCGCCCACCGTGGCCGCCCGGCCAGGGTCATGCCGGTCACGAGGACGACGGCCAGCGCCGACAGGACCGCGAGGTCCACCCCGTGCCCCCACCCGAAGGCGACGGGGGCGACGGCCGTCGCGAGCGTCCCGGCGGCGAGCGCGGCGAACCCCATGGCGGCCCGCCCCCGCGCGGCCGCCAGTGCCGAGGCGACGGCCAGCAGCCCCGCCACGACCGGGAACTGCGGGAACGGCGCGATCAGCTGAGCATCGGCGAAGCCCGGAGATCCCGACCACACATCACCGAGCCGGTTGAACGGGGCGAACAGCGTGAAGATCACATCGTTTACGAAAGGGAGCGCGGTGGCCGCCGCCAGCACCCCGGCGGAGACGGCACCGGCCGAGCGGACCCGTGGCTCGTCCAGGCCGGGCGCGTACAGCATGATCACCACCGTGAGCAGCGCCGCCACCGTGTACGGCACGGCCCACCAGGTGGGCGGCAGCAGCGGCCAGGCGGGGGCCGCCAGTCCCGCCGTCAGCACGAGGGCCGAGACCGCGGTGACGACCGAGAGACGGCCCGTGTCCCGTACCCCCCGCGCGACCGCGAGCCCGATCACGGCCAGCGTGACCAGCAGCAGGGCCTCCCAGAGCGAGACGATCGCCGGAGCGTCGCCGTGGAACGGCGCCAGCAGCCTCAGGAGCGATTCCAGAAGCCCGTGGCACACCCCCACCCCCCACACCACGCCAAAACAGACCGCGACCGTCCTCAGCGCCCCGCGCCCACCGGACGCGCCTCCACGCCCAGACACCTCTCCGCGTCCACCTGGCGCCTCTTCGGACACACCAAGCGCCTCCCCGGGTACGCCGGACGCTTCCCCGAGCACGTCGGACGCGTCTCCGGGCACCCCGGGCACGTTGGGCACCTCCCCGACCACCCCGGGCACGTTGGGCGCGTCTACGGCTACCCCGGGCGCCTCCCCAGGGATGCCGGGCGCCTCCCCGGGCACGCCGCCCCGCCCGAGCCGAACCGGATCATCGGTCGCTCCCTGCGCCCCGTCTCCGGACGCGCCCTCGACGTCGATCTCGGCTCGGGCCGTGCCCTCGGCCCTGTCTCGCTCCGAACCCGTGGGCACCGCCGCCCCGATGCCGAGGGGCCCGGAACTCCGTCCCGCCACGTGGAACACCAGGACGGCGGCGTCGGCGGCGGCCGTCGCGGCGAGCGCGGCGGTGATCCACGACGCCGTCTCGTCGAGAGCGAGCAGCGGGAGCGGGAACTGGGCGAGGACGATCGCGACGGGCAGCGGCAGTCGCAGCGGGAGGAGTCGCGAGTAGCCCGCCATGGCGAGCGCGACCAGGGCGAACAGCAGGGCCGCGTAATGGGGTCCGGACAGGCCGTCGGCCCCGGCCAGCCCCGTCCGCCGGGCCGCGTAGCCGTCCAGGAAGAGCAGCACCGCGCCGAGCATCGCGATGGTCTCGGCGGTGGTGACGAGCCCGCGCCTCACCAGGAGTCCCGGTACGGCGAAGGTCAGCCCGGTGACGGCGGCCAGGATCGCCGCCCGGCCGCCGAGGCCCATGCTCCCCCAGTTGACCACCGTGAACACCACGGCCGCGACGACCAGCAGCAGCCCGCCGAGACCGAGCAGCAGGTTCTGTACGGCCCGGGGCGAGAAGTCCTTCCCCGGCCCTGACACCGCCCTTGGCCTCCCGGCGGGCTCGGGAGCCGCCTCCGACCGCCCGGCAGGTTCGCCACCGGCCAGGCGCGCCTGCTCCTGCCCAGCGCTCTCCCGTTCGGCGGGTTCCCGCCCGCCCTGTGCCTGCCCGACTGGCTCCCGTTCGGCCCGCTCCTGCCCAGCGCTCCCCCGTTCGGCGGGCTCCCGCCTGCCTCGCTCCCGCCCGGCTCGCTCCCGTTCGGCCCGTTCCTGTCCGAGCAGGCCGAGCAGGTGGCCGCGCCGGGTGAGGAGTTCCGCCTCGCGGGCACGCAGCCCCGCGAGGGCACCGTCGAGCCGCCACAACTCGGCCGCCACCGGCCCCCTCAGGGGTAACGCGCAGCGCGGGCAGCGCTCGTGCGCCCCCGCGATGGGGGCCGAGCACTCAGGACAGCCCACCGGTGAGGGGGAACGGAGGCCCGCCGCCGGGTTATCGTCACGCATGGCCCGAAGGATGGCGCAAGCGGCTTGCCGTCCGCTTGCGTCGGATCACTCAACCGGGCCTGAGTATCTCAACGGGTTCCGCAGATCACTCAACCAGGCTGAGTGTCTTCAGCGGATTCCGCGGATCCCTCAACCAGGCTGATCACTCAATCGGGCCTGAGTGTCTTCAGCGGGTTCTGCGGGCGATCAGGGTGATGACGCCGGTGGCGCCTGCGGCGATGGCCAGCCAGAGGAGCACGGCCGAGATCGGCACCCCCGTGTCCGCGTCACCGCCGGTCTCCACCGCGGCCACCGGCGTGGGCGCCGGATCGCCGGGGGTGCCGGAGGTCGGTGTGGAGGCCGCCTGGCGCCGGGCGTATGTGGGTTCGGGAGCCGCCTCGCCGAGGACCTCCCTGGGCAGCGGCACCCGGTAGACCGGGCTGCGGCTTCCCTCGCTGCCGGTCAGCAGGTATCTGCCGTCGCGCGTGTAGGTGATCGACTCCGCCTGCCGCAGCTCCGGCATCGTCACCCGGGCGATCTGCTCCCCCGGGGCGCGGTAGACCGTGGCGGAGAAATAGGTGCGGATCACGAAGCTCGACCCGTCGGGGGCGTAGGCGGCGTCGGTGGCCATGATGGGCGCGGAGCCGACCTTGCGAAGCACGTTGACCCTGTCGGTGCGCAACCGCTTCGGGGCCTGGTAGACGGCACCGGCGAACTGCTTGGTCACGATGTAAAGACGGCCGGTAAGGGGGTGCACCATGATGCCCTCGGCGTTGTGCCCGCCGTCCTCGTAGCGGAACCGGTAGCGCACGGCGGAGACGACGGCGTCGCTCAGCGCGGTAGGCTCCGCCACCTTGTATACCGAAATATCAGGCCATGCCCCTTCCAAGTTGTCGCCGATATCGGCGAACCAGAGCACCCCCCGGCCGGTCCGCGGATCGACGGAGGCCGCCATGCCCTCCCAGTCGCGGGAGGCCGCCCCGCGCAGGGTGAAGGTCGCGCGGGTCCGCCCGTCGGGGCCGACCGCGAAGAACACCGGCCCCGCGGAGCTGTCGTTGTGGGTGTAGTAGACGTCCTTGCCGGTCGGTGAGACCGCCAGCCCGCTCGACTCGGTGATCCGGCTGTCCTTGAAGCGGAAGAGGATCCGCTCCCCTCCGTCCCCCCGGGCCGCCCGCCCCGCACCCGCCCGTACGTCGTGCTCCGCCTCGCGCGCCACGCCCGCCCGCGTGCCGTCCTCGGCGTCCCGTGCCACGCCCGCCCGTACGCCGTACCCCGTGTCCTCCCGTACGCCGTGACCGTCACCCGCCCGCGCGCCCTGCCCCGCGAGGACCGAGGCCGCGGTCAGGCCGACCACCGCGAGCACGCGAACCACGACTTCCCCCGGCTTACTCAGCATTCAGCCATCATGCCCCGGCGGTACGCGCGGGCGGCGCAGACGCGACGGGTCCGGCCGACGCGGATTTCCCGGCGCACCAACTCGCCTGGAGTGCACTCCAGGTACCTAGTGTGGACGGATGGACTACACGCAGCTTGGCCGTACCGGCCTGAAGGTCAGCCGCCTCTGCCTGGGCACGATGAACTTCGGCCCCGTGACCACGGAGGACGACTCCTTCGCGATCATGGACCACGCCCACGAGCTGGGGATCAACTTTTTCGACACAGCCAATGTCTACGGCTGGAAGAAGGGCGAGGGCGTCACCGAACAGATCATCGGCCGCTGGTTCGCCAAGGGAGGCGGGCGCCGCGAGAAGACGGTGATCGCCACGAAGCTCTACGGCTCGATGGGAGACTGGCCCAACGAGGGCCAGCTGTCCGCGCTCAACATCCGCCGCGCCGCCGACGCGTCGCTGAAGCGTATGCAGACCGACTACATCGACCTCTACCAGGCGCATCACGTCGACCGGAACACCCCGTTCGACGAGTTCTGGGAGGCCATGGACATCCTCAAGCAGCAGGGCAAGATCCTGTACGTGGGATCGTCCAATTTCGCGGGCTGGCACATCGCCAAGGCCCAGGAGAGCGCGCGGCGGCGCAACAGCCTCGGCCTGGTCTCCGAGCAGTCCCACTACAACCTGGTCGTACGCGCGCCGGAGCTTGAGGTCATCCCGGCGGCCGAGGACTACGGTGTGGGCCTGATCCCGTGGAGCCCTCTCGCGGGCGGCCTGCTCGGCGGCATCCTGCGGAAGATCGACAAGGGACGTTCGGCCTCGGAGCAGATCACCGCCCAGCTGGAGAAGCACCGCGACAAGATCGAGCGCTACGAGGAGTTCTGCGACGAGCTGGGCGAGGACCCGGCGAACGTCGGCCTGGCGTGGCTGCTCCACCAGAAGGTCGTCACCGCGCCGATCATCGGGCCACGCACGCTCGACCAGCTCGACGGCACCACCAGGGCACTGGAGATCGTTCTGGACGAGAAGGCCCTGTCCCGCCTGGACGAGATCTTCCCCGGCTTCAAGACGGCGCCCGAGCACTACGCCTGGTAGCCGACGCCGAGACGGCACCCGCACGAGACCGGGACCGAAACCAGGAACGGACCGGTAACCCGGATGAGCCCGCGCGGGGCCGGGAGCGAACCGGATGAATCGGTGAGCCCGCACGGAGGCCGATAACAAGCCGATGAACCGGTGAGCCCGCGCGGGGGGCCGGGGACAGGCCGGTGAACCTGCGCGGGGCCGGGAACACCGCCGCGAGGCGGCCGGGACACGGCCGCCGGGCTGCCAGAACACCGGCCAGGACACCGGCTAGGACACCAGGGCGCCGATCACCACGAGGAGCACGAGCAGTGCGAGCACCGTGGGCAGCAGCCAGCGACGGGGACGATCCACGCCCTGGAGCCTAGCTCTGCCCGCGGGGTGCCCGCGCCGTCAGGGGCCATTCCTCGACCGTCTCGTAGCGGGCCTCGGCCCCGTCGCGGGTCCCGCCCCCGAAATTGCTCCGGACCAGGTGCACCGTCCCCGCCTCCCACACGGTGCCGGAGAAGGCCCCGAACGCCTCGACCAGAGGGCTCACGTCCGTGTCGACGCGGCACCTGGCCAGGCTCAGGTGTGGCGTGAACCTCCGGCGATCCGTCTGCCCGGCTCCGGCACCCAGCGCCTCGGTCCCCACGTGGTCGGCGAGCCGGGCGAGCTCCGGGCGGTCGCCCCCCAGACCGGTCAGGAAGACCCGTGCCGCACCGGCCGAGGGAAACGCCCCGGCGCCGGTGAGCGACAGCGTCATCGGCGCGTGGTGCGCGGCGGCGTCGGCGAGCCGCGTCCGCAGCTCGGGCAGCACCTGTTCGGGCACCTCCCCGAGGAACGACAGCGTCACATGCCAGGTCGCCGGGTCCAGCCATCGAAGCCCCGGCCATCGCGGCCGGTGGGCTTCGAGGGCGAGGATGAGCTCATCGCGCACCGGAGGTGGCGGCAGCAACCCCACGAACAGCCGCATGCGACCTCCTGCCGATCATCTTTGTCAGCATTATGGCCACACCCGAGCCGATCAGGGTGAGCGCCCCGCCCACCATGACCCCCGCGCGGGGGCCGCCCAGCTCGGAGATCCAGCCGAGCAGCGGCGCGCCGAGGGGGGCTCCCCCGGTGAACACGAGCACGTAGATCCCCATCACCCGGCCGCGCATCTCCGGCGAGGTGGCGAGCTGCACGCTGGCGTTGGCGGCGGTGTTCACCGAGATCAACGCGATGCCCGCAGGCACAAGGGAGACCAGGTAGAGGGGGTACCACGGGGCCAGGCCGCTGGCGATCTGGAACACGCCGAACGCGACCGCGCCGCCGACCAGCAGCCTCCTGCTGGGCCGTACCCGCCGCGCCGCCATGAGCGCGCCCGCCAGGGCGCCGACCGCGAACATGCTGGAGGCCAGCCCGAACGAGGCCGCGCCCGCCCCGAAGACCTGACGCGCCATGAGCGCGATCGACATCGAGAACGACTGCGTGAACAGCGACACGAAGGCGATCAGCAGTATCGGCATGAGCAGCTCGGGCCGTACCACCACGTAGCGCAGGCCCTCGCGGAGCTGCCCCTTGGCCCTCGGCACCGGTTCGGGGGTGGTCAGCTCGGAGGTACGCATGAGCATCAGACCGGCGAGCACACCCGCGAAGGACAGCGCGTTGATCAGGAAGATCGGGCCGGTGCCGCCGAACGCGTAGATCAGGACACCCGCGACGGCCGGGCCGACCACGCGGGCCAGGTTGAAGCTCGACGCGTTCAGCGCGATCGCGTTGGACAGGTCCTTGCGGCCGACCATCTCCACGACGAACGACTGCCGGGTCGGCACCTCGACACAGGCGATGAGGCCGAGCAGGAACGCCATCACGAACACCTGCCAGACCTGGGCAGAGCCGGTCACGACGAGCACGCCCATGGTGAGCGCCAGCAGGCCCATGAGCGACTGGGCGACGATCAGCAGCAACCGCTTGGGATAGCGGTCGGCGAGCATGCCTCCCCAGAGGCCGAAGAGCAACAGCGGCAGGAACTGCAGCATGACGGTCACGCCCAGCGCGAAGGCGCTGCCGTTCGTCAGGTCGAGCACCAGCAGGTCCTGCGCGGTGCGCTGCATCCACGAGCCGACGTTGGAGACCACGCCTCCGGCCGCGAACAGCCGGTAGTTGTAGACGCGCAGGGACCGGAACATCCCGCCCCGCGTCTCGGGCACGGGCTGGGCCGTCCCGCTCTCCGTGGCCTGGAACTCGCTCGCGGTGGCGGCGGCCCTCGCGGCCCGCCGCCGCCGGACCCTCGCCCGCAGCCCGATCTTCCCGGCTTTCCCGATCTTCCCGGCTTTCCCGGCGGACTTCCGGCTCGGGCTCCCGCCCGGTTCGCCATCCGGCTCTTCTCGTGGCCACGCGCCCGGCTCTCCACCTGGTTCTCCGTCCGGCGCGGCGGACGCCCCGGTGTCGCCCGGCGTCGCCGGGGCCCCGGGTTCTTCGGGGTCGGCTAGATCCGGCTGAGCTTCTCCAGTATCGGAGCCGCCTGCCGGAGCGTCGCCCTCTCCTCGGGGGTCAGCTCCTTCAGCCGCTGCGTCAGCCACGCCTCCTTGAGGCGCCGCTCCTCCCTCAGCAGCGTTGAGCCCTGCTCGGTCACGCCCACGGTCACCTGGCGCCGATCGGTCGGGTGCGGTGTACGTGACACCAGCTCCCGCTCGGCCAGCGCGGCGATCACGCGTGTCATCGAGGGCGGCTGCACCTTCTCCAGCTCGGCCAATTCGCCGGGGGTTATCCCGGAATGCTGTTCTACGGCGACGAGCGTCGCGAGCTGGGTGGGCGTCAGCGAGTGCACCGCGGCCTGCCTGCGCAGGCGTCTGTTCAGTCGTGCCAGCGACACGCGCAGAGCCGAAGCCAGACCGGCGTCGCTTCGCAGGCTCGCGACGGGGTCCTTCCTGGGGGTTTTCATTAGCGAATCTCATTACTTTTGCTAAGGATATACGACCGCACTTGATTCCCGCGAATCGTTTTTTCCGGTGCGGGCCGTACAGCGTGCCAGACGGACGGGAGATCGCCAACCCCGCTCGGAGCACCCGGCGCCTCCCCGAGAGCGTTGCGCCCGGCGGTAAGGACACGGCTCCGGTTGTCCGCGAGATTCCTGGCCCTGAGCTCCACGGGGCCCATCCAGTCGGACCGCGACCACCGGGGTGACGTACGAGAGCACCCGTCGGGACGCACGGCCGTCAACCGGTGGACCTCGGCGCTCTCCAGCCTCTCGTGCCCTCTTTCCCCCCGCGTAGAGGTCGCTCCGTCGGAACCGAACCGAGCGTTCAGCTCCGTCACCGGCCCCCTGTCGGCCATTTTATCCCTCTAGTGCTCTCACCCCGTGGAGGCCGGGTCCGGCCTCAGCACGTGATCGACAGTAAGACAGGGGACGGCGCCGACCGGAGTGAGTCGCGTGGCGGACACCGGCCGGATCTCACCGGATTCTCAGGTTGAGATGAGGGCGGTCTCATGTGATCCCCCGACCATCGGTCCGGTAAGTGCTCACATCGGACAAGGAGTTCCATGAACCGCACCAAGCGCATGATCCTCATCGCGGGCGTCGGTACCGCTCTGGCCGGCGGGCTGGCCGTCCCCGTGGCGGCCTGGGCGACCAGCCCCACCCCCGCGCCGTCGTCCTCGGCGACCCCCGGCATCGCCTCCGACGCCCCCGAGCACGGCCCGCGCGGTGGTCACGGCGGCCGTGGCGACCACAGGGAGATGGCCGCCCAGCTCGCCGAGATCCTCGGGCTCGACAAGGACAAGGTCACCACGGCCCTGGAGGAGGTCAGGCAGGAAGGCCGGCCGGACCGGCCCCTCAAGACCCCCGGTCAGGACGCTCCGCGGGACGAGGCCAAGAAGGCCGCCCTGGGGAAGCAGGCCGAAGCCCTGGCCGCCAAGCTCGGCCTCACCACGGACAAGGTCGCCGCCGCGCTGGAGACGCTCCATCGGCAACTCGGCGCCAAGGCCGAGGCGGCCCTGGCCGACCGGCTGAAGACGGCCGTCACCGACGGCACGCTCACCCAGGCCGAATCCGACGCCGTCCTCAAGGCGTACCGCGCCGGACTGCTCCCCGGCGCCCCCGGCAGGCGCTGAGCACGACGCCCGGCCGTCACGGTGATCGCTTCCCAGACCCCACCGTGACGGCCACACCTCGTCCTCAGAGCCCGAACAGGACCTTGATCGGGCCGAGCGCGAAGTAGACCACGAACAGGGCCGCGACCGTCCACATCAGCGGGTGGACCTCGCGGGCCTTGCCCTTCACCAGCTTGATCAGCACGAACGTCACGAACCCCGCACCGATACCGGTGGCTATCGAGTACGTGAACGGCATCAGGACGATCGTGAGGAACGCCGGGATGGAGATCTCGTAGTCGGTGAAGTCGATCTCGCGGATGGCGGTCGTCATCAGGAAGCCGACCACGACCAGGGCGGGGGCGGCGGCCTCGTAGGGGACGACGGCGACGAGGGGCGAGAGGAAGATGGCGAGCAGGAACAGCACGCCGGTGACGACGCTGGCCAGGCCGGTGCGGGCGCCCTCGCCGACGCCCGCGGCCGACTCGATGTAGGTCGTGTTGGAGGAGACGGAGCCCGCGCCTCCGGCCGCCGCGCCGATCGAGTCGACCAGGAGGATCTCGCGGGTCCTGGGCAGGGTGCCGTCCTCCTTGATCAGCCCGGCCTGCCCGCCGACGCCCACGATCGTGCCCATGGTGTCGAAGAAGTCGGTGATCAGCAGGGTGAAGATGAGCAGCAGGGCCAGGATGACCGAGACGGAGCCGAAGGCGCCGAGCGGGTCGAACTCCCTGAACAGCACCAGCGGGTTGTTGAAACCGAAGATCTGCTCGGGCAACCGGGGGACGACGAGCTGCCAGCCCGAGGGGTTCGGCGGCTGGCCCGGTGTCACCGAGGCCCCGACCTTGGCGACGGCCTCGACGATGACCGCGAGGACGGTGGTGGCGATGATGCCGATCAGGATGGCGCCCTTGGTCTGGCGCGCCACCAGCAGCACGATCAGCAGCAGGCCGACCACGAAGACGAGGATCGGCCAGCTGGTCAGCGAGCCCGCGATGCCGAGTTCCAGCGGCGGCCCGGCCGCCACCCGGCGGACGAATCCGGCGTCCACGAAGCCGATCAGGGCGATGAACAGGCCGATGCCGACACTGATCGCCGTCTTCAGCTGGGGTGGGATGGCGTTGAACACGGCGGTACGGAACCCGGTCAGCACCAGGAGCGCGATGATCACGCCCTCCAGGAACACCAGGCCCATCGCCGACTCCCAGGACATCTGCGAGGCGATGCCGTAGGTGACGAAGGCGTTCAGGCCGAGGCCCGCGGCCATCGCGAAGGGGACCCTGCCGATGACTCCCATCAGGATGCTGAGCAGCCCGGCCACGAGGGCGGTGCCCGCCGCGACGAGCGCGGTGTTGGGCACGGTGGTCCCGTCGCCGATGAACTGGCCCTCGGCGTCCTTGGCGGTGGCGATGATCAAGGGGTTGAGCACGACGATGTAGGCCATCGTGAAGAACGTGGCGAACCCACCGCGCACCTCCCGGCCCACGGACGAGCCACGATCGGAGATGAAGAAGAAACGGTCAATTCCGCTTATTTTGGGAGTTTTAACATCGTTCACTCACGCAGAGTGACAGCGCGCCCTCCTTCCCGGAAGACCCGGCTGCCGATGGTGATGCTTTCGAGACGGATTCGCGCTTTCACGTAATCCGTTTTGCGAACAGTGAGACGCCGTCGCCTAGTCTGGAGCACGTGAACCAGCCACGACGTCCGGATCTGCAGCCGTTGAGGACCAACGACACGCTCACGATCCTCACGGGTACGGGTCTGTGGGCCATCGCCCTGGTCGTCCTCCTGGTCGCGCGACCCGATCCCGAGTATCGCTGGTGGATCTGGACGTGCGTGTCGGGCATCTGCGGCGGCCTCTTCGGCCTCTGGTACGTACGCCGTCGCAATCGCCGCCCACCGCCCCCGTCCGAGGGGCCGATCGAGCCGACCACCTCGATCCTGTGACTCCCGCGCCCGGCCGGACCGCCGGGTGACCTCCCCCTCGCGTCTCCGTACCGGTGAAACTCACCTTTCCGGCTGGGCCGGAAGGCGCCGACACCGACCCACACCCCGCCTCACCATGGCGGGAGCCGCTCTCGGTGGTGGAACGGGGAGGAACACCGCCGCGCCGGCCAGGGGTCACGCGGTGGTCATGCTCTGGACCGCGCGCGGGGGAACGCGCGCCCGGACGGTCACGGTCATCGTCTAGGTCGAGGCGGTCCAGCTGTCCAGGTCGGCCTCGGCGAGCAGCAGCGGCACCGCCGCCGGATCGCGCAGCAGCGCCGCCACCGCGAGCCGGTCGCCCCACTGGCCGGACGCCCAGGCGAGCCCGCGCGCCAGCCCCTCCACCCCCGAGGCGTGCACCGTGCCCTCGAAGAACCGCCAGGCGGCGGGGACACCGTCCACCAGCAGCCTCTCGTGCTCCACGTAGCTCCGGGGCGCGGTCGGCAGCAGCGACCGTACGGCGGGCGGGACGTCGCGCGTCTCGCCCGAGGACGTCACCTCGCCCGCGGCCTCCTCACCGGCCAGCGGCAGGTCCAGCAGCTCCGACAGCGCCTCGGCCAGGTCGAACGGGGCCAGGATCAGCGGCCGGCCCGCGACGAGCGGCAGCAGGTCCGGCGCCTCGACCACGACCGGCTCCCCCGCGCCCCCGTCCTGGAGATCGGTGCCGGTGGACAGCACCCGGCCGTCCTCCGCGTCGACGGCGACGATCGCATCACCGAGAACGGCTCGTACGGCACGCGGGGGCCCAACGCGGGCGGGATCGACACCGGCGAGGGCCACCCACAGGGAGCGGAGCTGGGCGCGGTCGACCTCCACGGAGGGATCGCCCAGCAGGTCCAGCAGCTCGTCGGGACCGCCGTGGGAGGCGAGCAGGTCGGCCAGCGTGCTCCGGACCCCGATCATCGCCAGCGCGGCCTCGTCGACGACGGCCGGGGCGTCGCCGTACAGGCCGAACAGCAGCGGGTCGCCCGCCGGGAGCCGCAGCTCCGTGGGGCGCCTGCCCGCGAGCACCGGGTGCCTGGAGAGCCACCAGGCGGTGTAGGACGGCACCTCCACGACCTCCCCCGCCACCAGGACCCGCAGCGGGTGCAGGACCGAGCGGAGCGGCGGGCGCGACAGCAGGGCGAGGGCCGCGGGCCAGTCGGCGACGTACTCCAGGTCGCGGACGGCGGAGAACTCCCGGGCGACCGGCGGTACGGCCGCCTCGGGCAGCAGGTCGAGAACGGCCTCCAGCCACTCGTCCTCGCGGTCCAGGTCGTGGTCGCACTCGTCCGGGTCGATCATGACGTCGGAGTCGTTGACCACTGCGAAGCCGTCAAGCACCCCCGCCGCGGCGAGCACCCGGGGGCCGTACCGCTCCACCAGCTCGGGAGCGGCCGTACCGAAGTGCGTCTCGCTGTCGAGCAGCCCCGCCAGCGCCCCGTCGGCGAGAAGCAGCTCGCCCGCCGGGTACAGCTCGCCGTCGGCGCCGCGCAGCGCCAGCTCGGACAGCCAGGGGGCGTCACCCGCGGTCAGCCCCGCGGCGTCGACCAGCGCGAGCACCGCCCGAGCCACCGGTTCGGAGTCGGGGCTGTCCAGCGACTCCGAGACGGCGGAGCGGGTCAGCGGGTCCTCCAGGACCGTACGGGGCGTGGCCTCGCCCGCGCCGAGCCTGAGCAGGAGGGGATGGGCCGCCTCCGGGTGCACCACGCGCAGCCCGAGGGGGGCGAGAACGGCCGGGTCCAGCGTGGAGCCGTCGGTCAGCAGCAGTGTGCCGCGCGGCCCCCGGACCAGGCGGCCATCGGCCAGCGGCACCGGCAGCGCGCCGAGGGCCTCGGGGTCGTCGGCGGGCAGCACCTCGTACAGCGACCGCCACCAGGCCGGGTCCCTGTCCTTGACGGCGTCGCCGGAGAGCATGTCCACGATGTCGGAGAGCTGCACCCGGCTGACGCCGAGCGCGGTGATCGCCGGATGCCGGGACGGCCACCCCGAGGGCAGCAGACCGGGGATCATGGGGGCGACCGTCTCCAGCAGCTCTGCCGGGGCCGCGACCACGGAGGCCTGCCGTCCGGAGACGACCGGTTCCTCGCCGTCGGCCACGCCGGGACCCGCTCCAGCTCCGGTTTCGGCCCCGGTTTCCGCTCTGGTTTCCGCGGGGTCGGGAAGCAGGAGCGAGGCACCGGAACCGCCGGATCCGCTCAGCGAGGCCGGGTCGGCGGGCGGGGAGAGCGCGGGGAGCAGCGGGGCGTCGGGGAGCCTGCGCAGAATCGCCCGGCGGATGCGGGCGTCCAGCTCGCCCTTGCCCATCATGCCGGGGACGAGGTCGAGGAACCGGGGGGTACGGGGCAGCCCGGCGAGCAGCTCCAGGTAGGTGTCGGCGGCACGCTCGACCAGGAAGTCGGCGAGCGGACCCGGCGCGACGTGCCGCCGGTCGGTGGCCATCGGGAACGAGGCGATCAGCAGCGCGGGCAGGTCCAGCGGCTCGTCACTCGGCGTGGGCGCGTGCACCACGGGCGGTACCAGGGCGGGCAGCGGCCGGGGCTCCCCGGCCGGCGCCCCGGCCCGCGCCGCCTCCCGCGAACCGGCCGGAGCCCCGCCCAGACCACCGTTCGCGAAACCGGTGCCGGACGCCGTGTCGGCGGACGCGGAACCGGCGGCGGACGCGGAACCGGTGACGGGTACGGCCCAGCGGACCAGCCAGTGCGGCCGGGAGCGCTCCTCGGTCGGGCGGTCGGCGAAGAGCTCGGCCACCTGCTCGGGGGTGAACCGCCCGGAGTCCGAGACGACCTTCCAGCCCTCGGAGGTGACGGTCCGCGTCTCGCCGTCCACGTCGACCTCGATCGACTCCAGGGCGGGCAGGCCGAGCAGCAGGGCGGGGCTGGTCTCCCTCAGCATCGCCCGTACGGCCTCCTCGGCCGCCTCGTCACGGAGCGGCAGCCGCACGAGCGTGTCGAACCCGGCGGGGATCTCGACCGGGCCCGCGGGGAAGGGCAGGCGCAGCAGCGGGACGTGCCCGCCGCGCTCGGCGAGCTCCTTGGCCAGCGCGGGCTCCGCGGCCACCAGTGCGGCGGTCTGGTCGCGGGACCAGCGGACAACCCCCGAGCCGAGCGAGCCGATCACCGGCTCGTCGCAGACCGACACCACGGCCGCGAACCCGACGCCGAACCGCCCGGCCGCGTGGGCGTCGTCGCGCTTGGCGGAGACGCGCAGCGTGGACAGCCCCTCGATCCCGGCCCTGTCGAGGGGGGCACCGGTGTTGGCGGCCGACAGCACGCCCTCGCGCAGCGAGAGGCGGAGACGGCCGGGCACCCCGGCACGGAGCGCGGCGTCGGCGGCGTTCTGGGCGAGTTCGACGATCAACCGGTCGCGGTAGCCGCCGAGCGCGAAGTCCTCCTCCGCGTTGGCGTCCTCGCGGAAACGGGCGGGCGAGGCCGTCCAGGCGGCCAGGACGGCGGAGCGCAGTCGTTCGGTGCCGAAGGTGTCAGTCAAGGCGATGCTTCCAAAGGTCGAAGCCCCGCGCGACCGGGCGTCCCGGCCGGACCGGCCAGGACGCCACGGGAGCGGCGCCCGGCCGCGACGGCCGGGTGTGCCGCTGGGACGGCGGCGGGGCGGGATGGACCCGGTGCCCCGGGTTGGGAGCGGCCCGGCGGCGCCGGGTCAGGAGTGACCGAGCGGCTCGGAGGCGGTGTCGTCCACCGACCCGGCCAGGTCCGGTTCAGAGGCGTTCTCGGCGGTGTCGTAGGAGAGATCGTCGAGGATCGGCGCGGTCGGCTCGACCTGGTGCGGCAGCACGGCGGCCTCGGAGTGCGCGCCGCAGCCGTGGTCGGCGGCGACGACCCGCCCGTCGTCGGGGGCGTACTCGTTCGCGCAGACCCCGAAGCCGGTGCGCAGCGCGCCCGCGAGCGGCCAGTAGAAGCCGCAGGTGGAGCACTGGGCGGGCGCGGCGTGCGCGAGCGGGGTGTGCGGCCCCGACTCGCCGGAGTGCCAGCGCCGCACGGCGCGGTCGCGGCCGATCGGGGAGAGCACCCGGGCCCGGCCGAGGCCGTACTCGAAGATCATCTGGTGGTCGGAGTCGTCGTCGGTCTCGGTGAACCCGGGCGCGAGCCTGTCGTCGTCGTCGGAGGTGGGCAGCAGGTCGCCCACGCCGAGGTCGCCGGGGCGGAGCCGCTCGCTCCACGGCACCCACTGCGGCGGCATCAGGGCCCCCGCGCCGGGCAGGAGCACGACCTCGCTGACCGTCACGTTGCGCGCCCGGGAGGCCCGAGCGACCGTGACGGCCCAGCGCCAGCCCCGGTAGGCGCGGTCGAGACAGGCGAAGTAATGGGTGACGACGCGGTCGCCCTCGCCCTCGACCCCGAGGTGCTCGCCCACCTCTCCCGGCTTGACGTTCTCCTCGACCGCGGCTCTGGCCAGGTCGACGGCCGCGACGCACGCCTGGTCGAGGACCGCGGCACGAGATCGAGTCCGGCTCACGAGTCGTCTCCCGTCAGCCTGGCAGCACGACGGCTGCTGTCCCTACTGGCTCGCTCGCTCACTGCGCTCACAGTTCATTCTCGCCCATGAGCGGAGCGAACGGCACCGTGGACATCCAATCACCCGGGGAGTGACCTGGCGCACCGGACAACTCACCCGCCCTTCGGGTATGACTGGATACGTGGCAGCTGGGTGGGAACGGGCGCGGAAGACGGCAGGCGAGGCCTCCCGGCGGGCCGGCAGGTCGGCCGCCGCCGCGGGCCGGGCCGCCGCGCGCGCGGGCCGTGGCACGGGCAGGGCGACGGCGCGGGCGGGCAGGGCGACGGCGAAAGCGGGCCGGAACGCGGGCCGGGGCGCGGTCAGCGGCACCCAGCGGGCGGGCAGGGCCGCGCGGCGGCTGACCCACGCGCAGGGCGCGGGCCGCACCGGGCTCGGCCAGCTGATCGAGCTGACCGCCGCGCACAGCGCGGGCGACGCCCTGGTCACCGCGGCCCTCGCCGGGACGCTCTTCAAGCTCCCGGTGAACGAGGCACGCGGCCAGGTCGCGCTCTACCTGCTGATCACGATGATCCCGTTCGTGGTGGTCGCGCCGTTCGTCGGCCCGGTCCTCGACCGGTTCCGCTCCGGGCGGCGTTTCGTGATGGCCGGGACCCTCTTCGGCCGAGGGCTGCTCTGCTTCGCGATGGCGGCGGCGATCGTCCCCGGCGACGTGTTCACGATCTTCCCGGCGGCGCTGGCCGTGCTGGTGCTGTCGAAGGCCTACAACGTCTCCCGCGCGGCGATCATGCCGAGCGTGCTGCCCGCAGACATCGCGCTGGTCACGGCGAACGCACGGGTCGCCCTGTTCGCGCTGGTCACGGCGGGTGTCGCGGTGCCGATCGGCGCGGGCGCCAGCGCCTGGCTGGGCGCCGAGTGGGTGCTGCGCGGGGCGACGGTGCTCTTCCTGCTCCAGGGCGTGCTGGCCGTACGGCTCCCGCGCCACGTCGACTCCCCCGACCTGGAGGAGCTCGACGACGAGGGCGAGGAACGACCGCCCCGCTGGCGCACGATGCTGAACGTGGGCCCGGTGGTGGCCGAGGCGATGTACGCCAACGTGGCCATCCGCCTCTACTCCGGGTTCCTGCTCTTCTATCTGCTCTTCCTGGTCCAGGACAATAACCTGCCCGGCCTGCCGCCGGTGGTCGCCATCGGCGTGCTCGCGGTGGCCGCCGGGGTCGGGGGGCTCGCGGGCACGGCCGTGGCCTCGTGGGTGCGCAACCACTCGCCGCAGGTCATCGTGCTGGGCACGCTCGCCCTGACGACCGCGATCACGATCCTGGCGGCCGTCGTCTTCCAGCTGTGGAGCGCGGTGGCGGTCGCGCTGGCGGCCGCGTTCGCCCAGGGGCTGGGCAAGCTCGCGCTGGACGCGATCGTGCAGCGCGAGATCGGCGAGGAGGTGCGCTCGTCCACTTTCGGGGTGGTGGAGGCCTTCCTGCAGATCGCGTGGGTGCTGGGCGGCCTGGTCGGGCTCTGGCTCTCGCTGTTCGCGGACGGGACGGTGGGGCTGGCCGTGATGGCCGCGGTGCTGGCGGGCTCGCTCGGCTGGCTGCTGGTACGTCGTCGCGGGCGCGTCCGGGAGGTGGACGCCAGGGTCGAGGCCGCCAGGGGCCCGCGTTCCTCCCCGTCCGGGCCGCACCCCGCGACGAACGGGGAGCGGCCCTTTCGGGACGGGACGCCGGAGGAGCGGGCCGGGTCGCGACCCGCCGGGACGACCACCGCGGTCGTCCACCACGGGGATCCCCCGACGGAGAAGCGGACCAGGCCGCTCACCAACCCGCACGGCTGAGCCGCGCGGGTCTCCGGGCGTTCGGTCTTCACGCCTTCGATTTGCAGGCGTTCGATTTCCAGGGGTTCGGACGTTCGGTCTTCGGGCGTTCGAGGAGCACCCGGGTTCGCGTGGCCGGGCCGGTCGACCGGCGGGGGTCAGTCGTCCAGGTCGTCGGCGACGGCCCGGAGCACGGCAGCGATCTTCTTCGCGTGCGCGGCCTCGGGCTGCTTGCCCTTCTGGTACGACGTGGAGACCGTGTCCAAGAGCTTGATCAGGTCCTCCACGATGACGACCATCTCGTCGGGCTTCTTACGCTTGCCCTTGGGCTTGGCGGTCTTGGCGAGCGTGGGGGGCTGGTCGATCACTCGGACCGAGAGCGCCTGCTGGCCTCGGCGCCCCTCGGCCACGCCGAATTCGACCTTCTGGCCCGGCTTGAGGGAATCCACGCCGGAGGGCAGCGCGGAAGAATGCACGAAGACCTCACCGCCGTCGTCGCGGGTGAGGAAACCGAATCCCTTGTCGGCGTCATACCACTTGACCTTGCCACTCGGCACAGGGGTGACCTCGTTCAGACTGTCGTGAAAAGGAATGGATGTAGGTTATGCCCCGCGGGCGCCGAGGGCGACCGTGTATTGGGCCCCGAATTACACAAGAGCGGCGGGGGTTCGCCAGCCGCCGAACCATTCGGCGAACTCGGTCAGATCCCCCAGGATCACATCGGCTCCGTGATCACGCAGTTCTCCCGCCGGATAGACACCTGTCGCCACCGCCACGCTGACGACTCCCCCCGCTCGCGCCGCGTCGATGTCCGCGACATGATCTCCAACATAGGCGGCGGCGCCGAAAGCCGCGAGGGCCGGACCCTTGGCCGCCCCGAAGACCGACCCGGCGACCTCGTCCACCTCCAGGCCGAGGAACTCGACCGTGCTCGCCGCGTCGCGGGCGTTCTTCCCCGTCACCACGGCGACCCTGCCCCCCGCCCGCCGTACGGCCTCGACGGCCTCGCGTGCGCCCGGCATGAGGGTGGTGACCGGGATGGCGATCGACGGGTACAGCTCCCGGTAGACGTCGGCGGCGGCGGGAACCTCCTCGGCGGGCATCCAGTTGGCCAGCTCCCACTCCAGCGGCGGCCCCAGCCTGGCCACCACGGCGACACTGTCGATGAAGACGCCGATACGCAGCGCCACCTCCTCGTAAACGGCGGCGATGCCCGCG
This sequence comes from Streptosporangium oxazolinicum, assembly GCF_039537505.1. Taxonomy (NCBI): domain Bacteria; kingdom Bacillati; phylum Actinomycetota; class Actinomycetes; order Streptosporangiales; family Streptosporangiaceae; genus Streptosporangium; species Streptosporangium oxazolinicum. Next base: position 43,137 of record NZ_BAABAQ010000014.1, on the reverse strand, counting down.
CGTGTGTCGGCGAGCGTCAGATCGAGGTCGAATCCCACGGAGTTCATCAGGTCACTCACCACTCCTCGTCGGCTCCGCGAAGAGGATTCGTCGAGAACCCTCAAAGAATGCCAAATCCCCCTAAACGTGGCTAATCCTAAGCGTTGTGGTTGAGACCCCCCGTTACTGAAGCCTTCGCGAAAAGATTTACTTATCCGGAAGATAGCCCGATACCTCCCCACCGCCTTCTTCGGCCCCACCGGCTTCTTCGGCCCCACCGTCTTCTCCAGCCTCGCCGGTTCTCCAGCCTCGCCGGTTCTCCAGCCTCGCCGGTTCTCCGGATGGCGGGTCTTCGGCCGGGAACGGGGACCGGACCTGGGCGGGCGGGGACAGCCGCGATGCGGTGCTATCCGGTGCGATCCGTCATGGAGGGCACTGGATAAGGTCACGGAGGAGGTATCGGCAGAGAATGACCAGATCGACGCGCGAGCGGATCATCGACGAGGCCCTGCACCTGTTCGCCGAACGGGGCTACGCGGCGACCTCGGTGGCCGAGATCGAGGCCGCCTCCGGCCTGTCGCCGGGCGCCGGTGGCCTCTACCGGCACTTCAAGTCCAAGTACGAGGTGCTGGCCGCGGCGATGAACGAGCACGCCACCAGGACGCGAACACAGATCGCCGGGACCCTGACCGAGCTCAGCGTCGTCGACACCTCGACCGGCGTCGAGGAGCGGCTGGCCCACCTGTGCAGGTCGGGGCTGGCCAAGGTCCGCGAGGAGAGGGAGCTGACGCGCGTCTTCTTCCGCGACCTGAGCCAGTTCCCCGAGTTGGTCGCGACCGTGCGCGAAGGTCTGCTGCAGCCCATGTTCGACGCGATCACCACGTGGTTCCGTACCCAGCCCGAGTACGCCGGGGCCGCCGCCGACTGGCCCGCCATCGGAGCCGTGCTCGGCGGGGCGGTGCTCCAGTATCAGCTGTTCGAGGAGACCGTGGGCGAGCCTCCCGGCCGCGTGGAGCGCGACCGCTTCGTCGCCTCCTGGGTATGCCTCGCCCTCGGCCTGCTGCCCCGCCCCGCGGTCCAGGCCCTCGGCTGACGGACCTGGCGGACCTGATGGACCTGGCGGCAGGCGGGCCACCGGGTGGCCACCCCGCGCGGGAGCGGAGGCTGTGAGGTTTCCAACATCTCACCCGGACCGGCGGATTCCCCTTCCCACGGGAACCGGAGGGTTGAGCAGCCGGTAGGCCAGCCAGAAGACAGCCCACGCCGTACCCAACAGGAACATGAGCCCGCTGATGGTGAAGAACTCCTCCACCACCGAGCCGAGGTCGTTCCTGGCCCGTACGAGGGCGACCAGGCTGCCGCCGAGGGTGTAGCTCACGATCGGAGCGGCGAGCCCCAGCGCCTTGTCGGAGGTGTGCCAGTTCTCGCAGGCGATCACGACGATCACCGCGACGGCCCAGATCAGCACCGGGATCCTGAAGATCGCGATCGGGGCGAGCGGGAAGGGGATCAGCAGACCGGCCAGGGCGAGCAGGCCCAGGCCGACCATCTCGCGCCGGTGGCTCAGCAGGACCGTCCGGGCGTCCTGGGTGCCGGGGACGATGTCCTCCCTCGACCGGGCCGGGCGTCGCCGGCGCATCCAGTCGGGCCGGTTGCGCGCCCGCTTCTTGGCCAGCCGTTCCTCGGCCTCCCGCATGCCCCTGGCCACCCCGGGCGGAAGCCCCGGGCGGCCCTCCGTGCCTCCCGGCCTCCCGCGCGGCGCCTTCTGGCGATCCTCCTCGGGCCGCTCCTGTTGTGACTCCCGCGGCCTGTCCGGTGCCTCCCCCTGTGCCACCGGCGGCGGGAGGGGGTCCTGTACGGGAGGGATCTCCTCGGTCGGCGGGTCGCCCTCCACCGCGTCCTCCCACTCGTCCGCGGCGTCCTTCCCGCTCACCGGTCGGCTACCACCCGGGCTGTCGGGCTCGTCCTCTCCCCGGTCCTCTCCCCGGTCCTCTCCCTGGGCGGCCGACGACGACCGCGGGCGGGCCGGGAACACCCGCCCCGCCCATCCGGACCCGCGCGGGACCGAGGGCTCGGGAGCATCCGGCCCGGAACGGCCCCCCTCAGGACGATCCGCCTCAAGAGAGTCCTCCTCAGGACGGTCCGAAGCTGGACGGTCCTTCTCAAGAAGGTCCCCCTCAGGACGATCCGAAGCGGGATCATCCCGTTCGACCCGGTCCGGCACAGGACGGTCCTGCTCGGGGGGATCCGGCTGAGGGTGATCCGCAGCGGGACGGTCCGGCCGGGGTTCACCGGCATCGGGATGAGCGCCCGTCGAGGCGTACGGATGCCCCCGCACAGGCCGCCGGGAAGACGGAGGGGCGGGATCCCTCGGGGTGGGGACCGGACCTTGGGGAACGCCCTCCTCGGAGGAGGGAGCGGAGTCCTCGGGAACGGCACCCTTCGAGGAGGGAGCGGGATTCCCGGGGACGGGCTCCTCCGGGGTGGGGGCGGCGAGAGGCATCGCGGCCACGGGAGGGACGACACCCCCGGCGCGGGCGGGGCGGTCGGCGTCACCAGGGGACCCAAGAGACCCGGGAGACCCAAAAGACCCACGAATCCCGGGAGACCCGGGAGACCCGGGAGATCCGGGAGTCCCGATGGGCCCCTCCTCCCGGGGTCTGGGAACCGCGCCGGAGCCCTCACGCCCGCCCCGGGAGCCCCACAGACCTCGCAGGCCCCGCAGTCCCTGAGAGATCCCCTCGGAGATCCCCTCGTAGACCCGCGGCCCGGAGCGCCCCGGTGGAATCTCCCCGGAAGCGGAAGCGGAAGCGGAAACGGAGGAGGAAGCCGCCTCCCTGTCCAGGCGGCGCAGCTCGCGGTGGACCAGCGCGGCGGGGTCACCGAACCGGGCCAGGACCCTCGCCACGGCGGCCGGGTCGTCCGTCCCCGCGCGCTCGGCGTCGATCCGCCTGCGCAGCACCGCCACGAAGTCGATCCGCTGCCTCGGCTGCAGCACGCCGTGGGCCGCGTCGGCCGCCTTGCTGACGTAGTCCAGGACGAGCTGGTCCGCACGCTCGATCACACTGGCCATCCTCTCTCGACATCGCCTCGCTCGTGAGCTTCTTCCCTCATTCACCGTCCCTCACATGATCGATCGGCCCTCTTCGCGCGATCACGGAATTCCCCCAGGCCGCGCGATGTCGGTCAAGCCTCCTACCATTGGCGGAATGAGCACGGAGTTCACCGAGTGGTTGCGCGGCCGGAGCGATGACCGGTTGCGGGCCCTCGTCTCCGTACGCCCCGAGCTCATCACCCCCGTGCCCGCGCACCTGGAGGGGCTCGCCGGGCGGGCGAGCAGCCCGTCGGCGGTGGGCAGGGCGCTCGACCGGCTCGACCGGTTCACGCTCGCGGTCGTGGAGACGCTGGCCGTGCTTCCCGGTCCGGTCGCCTACAGGTCGCTGCGCGCCCAGATGGCCCGCGCCCTTCCGGGGACGGCCGATCCGGGGTTCCAGAGCGCCCTCAAGGAGACGGTCGAGCGGCTGCGCACCATGGCCCTGATCTACGGGCCCGATCGTGCCCTGGCTCCGGCGCCCGGGGTGCGGGAGGTGCTCGACGCCCCCGCCGGGCTCGGCCCGCCCGCCGTGGAGGCGTTCAGGCACCATCCCGCCGAGCGGCTGGCCGAGCTGGTCCAGGACGTCGCGGGCGAGGGTGGCGAGACCCTGGGCGCCACCAAGGAGGCGCTCGCCACGCTGCTCGGAGACGGAGAAATCGTCGGAAGGCTGGTCGAGGAGGTCTCGCCGCAGGCGCGGTCCGCGCTCAACGAGCTGGTCTGGGGCCCGGCCAGCGGCCGGGTGCCCAACGCCCGCCGCGAGGTGCGGGCCGCCACCGCCCAGTCGCCGATCGAGCAGCTCCTCTCCCGCGCCCTGCTCGCCGCCACCGGCGAGGAGACCGTGGTGCTGCCCCGCGAGGTCGCCCTGTTCCTGCGCGACGGCCGCGTTCACCGGGACCTGTCCCCCTTCCCGCCCGCGACCGAGGGCACCGAGCGCGACCGGGGGCTCGCCGACCGCACCGCGGCCGGGCAGGCGTTCACGTTCACCCGCGCGGTGGAGGAGCTGTGCGAGCGCTGGAGCACCGACCCGCCCGGCGTGCTCCGCAGCGGCGGCCTGGCCGTGCGCGACCTCAAGCGGACCTCGGCCCTGCTCGACCTGCCCGAGTGGGTGACAGGGCTGATCATCGAGGTGTCGTACGCGGCGGGGCTGGTCGCGGCGAGCGGCACGGTCGACGGCGACTGGATGCCCACCCCCGGCTACGACGGCTGGCGGGTGAAGGCCACCGAGGACCGCTGGGTGACGCTGGCCACGACCTGGCTCACCATGGACCGGGTGCCGGGGATCATCGGCGAGCGCGACGAGCGCGACCGGCTGCTCAACGCCCTCCATCCCGACCTGCGCCGCCCGGCCGCCGCCGAGATCCGCGCCACGGCCCTGGGCATACTCGCCTCGACGCCGGGGGTGGCGCCCACCCTCGACGCGGTACGCGCGCGCCTGGCCTGGGAGCAGCCCCGCCGTCGCGGAGGCCACCGTGACCAGCTGGTGGAGTTCACCCTGCGCGAGGCCGAGCAGATCGGCGTCACCGGGCTCGGGGCGCTCGCGGGCCACGGCCGCGCCCTGCTCCCCGACTCCTCCGGCGGTTCCGGCGCCCCGGCCGGATCCGGTGGCGGCCGTCCGGTGTCCGCCGCCCACCTGCTGCTCCCGCTCCTGCCCGAGCCGCTCGACCACGTGCTCCTCCAGGCCGACCTGACCGCGGTCGCCCCCGGGCCGCTCACCGGCGACCTGAGGCGGTGGCTCGCGGTGGCGGCCGAGGTGGAGTCGACCGGCGGCGCGACGGTCTACCGCTTCGACGAGCGCTCGATCCGGCGGGCCCTGGACGCCGGGCAGGGCGCCGACGAGCTGCTGACCATGCTGGAGCGTCATTCGACCACGCCCGTGCCGCAGCCGCTCAGCTACCTGGTCACCGACGTGGCCAGGCGCCACGGCCGGATGCGCGTCGGCACGGCGAGCGCGTACGTGCGCTGCGACGACTCCTCCCTGCTCGACGAGGTGATGGCCGACAAGCGGGCGATCCCGCTGCGGCTGCGGCGGCTCGCCCCCACGGTGATCGCCTCCAAGTCCTCCCGGCCGACGCTGGTCGACGCGCTGCGCGCGATGGGCTACGCACCGGCGGCGGAGTCGCTCGACGGCGACGTGATCATCACCCAGCTCGACGTCCGCCGGACCGAAGCCACGTCGGCGGGCCGTTCCCCGGTCACTTTCAGCGGTCACGAGGCCGACGTGGTCGCGGCCGCGGTGCGCGCGGTGCGGGCGGGGGACGCCGCGCACCAGGCCCGCCGCGCCCCGGTGGCCGCCCCCGGCGGCCAGGTGCCGCGCTCCCCCGCCACCGCCACGATCACCGCCCTGCGCGAGGCCATCCGGCAGGGATCGCAGGTGTGGATCGGCTACCTCGACTCCCAGGGCAACGCCACCAGCCGGATCCTCGAACCCGCCCGGATGGAGGGCGGCTATCTCACCGCCTACGACGAGACGCGGGCGGCGGTGCACCGCTTCGCCCTGCACCGCATCACCGGCATAGCCGACATCGTGTGAGATGCCGCCTGCCGGTCCCGTGGAGGAGCGGTAAGCCCTGTCGTTCGTGCCGGGCTCCCCGAAACGCGGCGGCTCGCCGACCCTCACGGAGAAACACCGGGAGTCGGCGGACGGTAGTCTCGATCCCGGAAGGGCTCGCCGCGATCTCGGCCGACGGTCCGAGGTCCGAGGTCCGAGGTCCAGGGTCCGGGATCCAGGGTCCGGGATCCAGGGGCCCGGCACAGCGCGTCGCTCGCCGGGGCGCGAAGGTCCTTCTCCGGCTCTCCTCCGGGGTCCGGCCGCCGGGACGCGACCGAGTCCATTCGCCTATGGCGCGCGGCTCACGCCCCATATCGTGATATCAGTTGACGTTCTGAGCTCCACAGAAGCGAGAGATCCCCAGTGAGCAGCGGTCACTCCGAAGGCCCCAGCACCAACCCGGACGACTGGAAGAGCCCCTACGCCACGGGGCCGGGCCAGACCCCGGGTCACGACCGGCAGCCGTACGGCTACGAGCAGACCCAGCAGAGCCACCAGCCCGGCTACCCCCAGCCCGACTACGGCCAGACCCCTGGCTACACCCAGCCCGCCTACGGTCAGACCCCCGGCTACCCCGACCAGGGATACGGGCAGGGATACGGCGAACAGCCCTACGGGCAGGGCTACGGACAGGAGTACTGGCAGGGCCACGCGGTCCCGCCTCACAACGTCGAGGGTGTCAGGACGCACGCGATCGTCGCCCTCGTCATCAGCCTCGTGCTCGCGCTGAGCTGCTTCGTGAGCCTCGGCGGCCTCGTCGGCACCATCCTGTCGGGTCTCGCGCTGGGCAAGGTCGACACCGACCCGCGAGGCGCGAGGAACCTGCTCAGGTGGACCTGGATCAGCATCACCGTCAACTTCGTGCTGCTCGTCCTGGGCGTGACCTTCTTCATCGTCGCCGGTCTCAACGGCGCCTTCGGCACCGGCTGACCATGCCGGGGACCTCCTTCCGGATTGCGCGTACGAGCGACGGGCAGACGTTGACCGGGCACCCGGCGGGCGGGAGGACGGGCACATGAGAGGGCCGGGCGGGACTGCCCCGGCGCTTCCGCCTGTTGCACACAGGGAGCGCGGGACGATCCGGCGGGCGCCCACGAGTGCGACCATGAGCCGATCCGCCGTAACCTGCGGTAACCGAGGGAGAAGTCTGTGACTGACGGACCATTGATCGTCCAATCGGACAAAACCCTGCTCCTTGAAGTCGATCACGAGCGGGCCGGGGAGTGCCGCAAGGCGATCGCCCCGTTCGCGGAGCTGGAGCGTGCCCCCGAGCACGTGCACACCTACCGGATCACCCCCCTGGCGCTGTGGAACGCGCGGGCCGCAGGGCACGACGCCGAGCAGGTGATCGACGCGCTGATCGCCCACAGCCGCTACCCCGTGCCGCACGCGCTGCTGGTCGACGTCGCCGAGACGATGTCGCGCTACGGCAGGCTCCGCCTGGAGAAGCACCCCGCCCACGGCCTCGTCCTGACCAGCACCGACAAGGCCGTACTGGAAGAGGTGCTGCGCGCCAAGAAGATCCAGCCGCTGCTTGGCGAGCGCCTGGGCGACGACGGCGTGGTGGTGCACCCGAGCGAGCGCGGCAACATCAAACAGCACCTGCTCAAGCTGGGCTGGCCCGCCGAGGACCTGGCCGGATACGTCGACGGCGAGCACCACCCGATCACGCTCACCGAGGACGGCTGGGAGCTGCGCGCCTACCAGCGGGAGGCCGCCGAGGCGTTCTGGCACGGCGGCTCCGGCGTGGTCGTGCTCCCCTGCGGGGCGGGCAAGACGATCGTGGGCGCGGCGGCGATGGCGCAGGCCAAGGCGACGACGCTGATCCTGGTGACCAACACGGTCTCCGCGCACCAGTGGAAGCAGGAGCTGCTCAGGCGGACCTCGCTGACCGAGGACGAGATCGGCGAGTACACCGGCACGAAGAAGGAGATCCGGCCCGTCACCATCGCCACGTACCAGGTGATGACGACCCGCAGGCAGGGCGTCTACCGGCACCTGGAGCTGTTCGACGCCCGCGACTGGGGTCTGGTCGTCTACGACGAGGTGCACCTGCTGCCCGCGCCGATCTTCCGGATGACCGCCGACCTGCAGGCCAGGCGGCGGGTGGGCCTGACCGCGACGCTCGTGCGCGAGGACGGCAGGGAGGGCGACGTGTTCTCCCTGATCGGCCCCAAGCGGTACGACGCGCCGTGGAAGGAGATGGAGAACCAGGGCTGGATCGCCCCGGCCGACTGCGTCGAGGTGCGGGTGACGCTGACCGACGAGGAGCGGCTCGCCTACGCGATGGCCGACTCCGAGGAGCGCTACCGGTTCTGCGCGACCACGCCGTCCAAGACACGGGTGACCGAGGCGCTGGTCCGGCGGCACCTGGACGAGCAGGTGCTCGTCATCGGGCAGTACATCGACCAGCTCGACGAGCTCGGCGAGCACCTGAACGCGCCGGTGATCAAGGGAGAGACGAAGGTCAAGGAGCGGGAGCGGCTCTTCCAGGCGTTCCGCGACAAGGAGATCCAGGTCCTGGTCGTTTCCAAGGTCGCCAACTTCTCCATCGACCTGCCGGAGGCGGCGGTGGCCATCCAGGTGTCGGGCACCTTCGGGTCCCGGCAGGAGGAGGCGCAGCGGCTGGGCCGGGTGCTGCGGCCGAAGGCGGACGGGGGCGGGGCACGGTTCTACTCGGTGGTCAGCCGTGACACCGTGGACCAGGATTTCGCCGCCCACCGGCAGCGGTTCCTGGCCGAGCAGGGGTACGCGTATCAGATCATCGACGCGGACGACGTGCTCGCCGGAGAATGACCCCACATGGCGAACACGTCGTCAATTTGTGTCAGGTCCACGAAATCCCGCGGGCTTTCGACAAACAAACCACCCCCTCGCTAGGCCTAGAGGCCACTGGCGACATACCCCCATGATCTGTGGGAGTCACCATGTTCGCCTCGCTTTTTCGCCATTTCGACGGAGAATTACAGAGAGTGTCAGGGCGATTACCGAACGATCAGGCCGCCGGCGAAGAGAATGCCCTCCGCGATCACCCAGGCGACCGCCCCGGCGGCCATCAGAACGGTAAAACGATTTTTGTCGCCGCGCCTCACCGGCGCCGACAGGGCGGCCGCCGCGCAACAGGCCGCGACAGCCGCGAACAGGAACGACAGCCTGACCACCCCGTCCAGCCTGTCCGCGCAGCCGGGATCGGAGCAGAAGGCCTCGACCCCCCAGCCCGCGAACACCGAAAGCCCCCAGAGCGCGGCCAGCAGAAGATTGGCGACGACCGGGATGACAGGGGAGATCCGCACGATCATCGGGATACCCGCGACCGCCGCGTCCCAGTCCGCCGTTAATCCTTTTGAAGCGCGGGAGAGGCACCGCTAGGCTGGTCGATTCGCTACCCGACGACCACCACCTCCGTTTATCGAATGGGAGGCGCTTCAGCGTGCCCGCACACCAATTGGCCCCCGACATAACCGACGACCCCGCCCGGATCCTCGCCGCCGAGCGCGAGCACCTGGCCACCTCCAGGGCGGCGCTCCGCGCGATGCGCGAGCACGCCCGCTCCCTGTCCTCCGACGCCGCCGGAGACTGGGTCTCCCAGCAGATCCTCCAGGCACTGCTGGACCAGCGCGTCGAGGCGCTCGCCGACCACTCCGGCACCCCGCTGTTCTTCGGCCGCCTCGACCGCCAGGCGGGAGACGACCTTCCCGGCACGGTCTACGTCGGGCGCAGGCACGTCCACGACGACAGCAGCCGCCCCCTGGTCATCGACTGGCGGGCCCCGGTCTCGCGGGCCTTCTACCAGGCCAGCCCGTCCGACCCGATGCGCGTCGCCCTGCGCCGCAGGTTCGGCTACCGGGGCGGTGACCTCACCGCCTACGAGGACGAGCGCCTCGACCAGGGCGGCGCCGCCCTCGCCCAGAGCAGGATCCTCACCGAGGAGATCGAGCGCCCGCGCTCGGGGCCGATGCGCGACATCGTCGCGACGATCCAGCCCGACCAGGACGAGATCGTCCGCTCGGACCTGGGGCGGACGGTGTGCGTCCAGGGCGCCCCCGGCACCGGGAAGACCGCCGTCGGCCTGCACCGGGCCGCCTACCTGCTCTTCACCCACCGCGAACGGCTCGCCCGCTCGGGCGTGATGATCGTCGGCCCGAACCGGGCGTTCCTCTCCTACATCTCCTCCGTGCTCCCCGCCCTGGGCGAGGTCAAGGTCGACCAGACCACGGCGGCCGGGATCCTCGGCGACCACTCCGCCCCGGAGGACCCCGCCGTCAGCACCGTCAAGGGCGACGCGAGGATCGTCCCCGTCCTCGGGCGGGCCCTGTGGATGCACGTCGTCAAGCCCACCGAGGGCGTGCTGTTCACCAAGGGGATCAACCGCTACCGAGTGGCCGACCACGAGGTCCGCGAGATCGTCGCCGCGCTGCGCGGCACCACCCGCTACGGCCCGGGGCGCGCCACGCTCGCCCAGCGCCTCGCCCACCTGGTGCTCGTCCGGATGGAGCAGCGCGGCGAGTCGCCCGACGACCGGGTGCAGGACGCGGTGGCCAGGTCCAAGCCGGTCAGGCAGCTGGTGGACCTGGTCTGGCCCAAGCTGACCCCGCAGCAGGTGCTCCACCGGCTGTTCAGCGACCCCGCCTTCCTCGCCGCCGCCGCCAAAAACGACCTCACGGCCGAGGAGCAGTCGCTGCTGCTGTGGGCGAAGCCCGCCAAGTCCTTCCGCTCCGCCAAGTGGTCGGCGGCCGACGGCGCGCTGATGGACGAGCTGGCCGACATGATCGAACGGACCGTCCCGCTGGGCCACCTGGTCGTGGACGAGGCCCAGGACCTGTCGGCGATGCAGCTGCGGGCCCTGGGGCGGCGCTGCCGCACCGGCTCGGCCACCGTGCTGGGCGACCTCGCGCAGGGCACCACACCCTGGTCCGCCCGCTCCTGGACGGAGGTCCTGACCCATCTCGGCTTCGAGGACGGCGCGGTCACCGAGCTCACCCTCGGCTTCCGCGTACCCCGCGAGGTCCTCGACTACGCGGCCAGGCTGCTGCCCTCCGTCGCCCCGGACCTGGCCGCCCCCCGGTCGCTGCGACCCGGCGCGGGCTCCCTGTCGGTGCGCCCGGCGCCCGACCTGGCCGCCTCACTGGCCCGCGCCGCCGAGGAGGCCCTCGCCCGCGAGGGGTCGATCGGCGTCATCGTCCCCGACGCCTCGGTGAGCGCCGTGTCCGAGGCCCTGTCCCACCTGGAGCACCGGGTGCTGAGCCCCGACACGGTCGACGACCACCGCCTCCTGGTCATCCCGGCGTCCCTGGCCAAGGGCCTGGAGTACGACCACGTGATCGTCGCCGAACCCGCCGACATCGTCGACGCGGAACCCCGGGGCCTGGCCCGCCTCTACGTGGTCCTGACCCGCGCGGTCACCTCCCTGACCGTCCTGCACTCCAGGCCGCTCCCCGCGCAGCTCGGCTAGCCTCGGGGCCGCGTACGAGCCGCCGCGCCGGGACAACGGAAGACGGCGACAAAAAGAGGCGGCCCCGGCACTTCGGGGTCGCCTCTTTTTCGAAAGCGCGTGGACTCAGAAGTCCATGTCGCCGCCGCCGGGCATGGCGGGGGCGGCTCCGGCCTTCTCGGGCTTCTCGGCGATGACGGCCTCGGTGGTGAGGAACAGCGCCGCGATGGACGCCGCGTTCTGCAGCGCCGAACGCGTCACCTTGGCCGGGTCGATGATGCCCGTCTCGAACAGGTTGACGTACTCGCCGGTGGCGGCGTTGAGGCCCTCACCCGCGGGAAGGTTGCGCACCTTCTCCACCACGACGCCACCCTCGAGGCCGGCGTTCACGGCGATCTGCTTCAGCGGCTCCTCCAGAGCCTTCTTCACGATCGCGGCACCGGTGGCCTCGTCGCCGAAGAGCTCCAGCTTGTCGAACGCCTTGGCGCCGGCCTGCAGCAGCGCCACGCCACCGCCGGGGACGATGCCCTCCTCGACGGCCGCCTTCGCGTTGCGAACGGCGTCCTCGATGCGGTGCTTGCGCTCCTTGAGCTCGACCTCGGTCGCCGCGCCGGCCTTGATGACGGCCACGCCGCCGGCCAGCTTGGCGAGACGCTCCTGGAGCTTCTCGCGGTCGTAGTCGGAGTCGGTGTTGTCGATCTCGGCGCGGATCTGGTTGACCCGGCCGGCGATCTGCTCGGGGTCACCGGCACCGTCGACGATGGTGGTCTCGTCCTTGGTGACGATGACCTGGCGGGCCCGGCCGAGCTGGTCCAGGCCGGTCGACTCCAGCTTCAGACCGAGGTCCTCGCTGATGACCTGGGCACCGGTCAGGATGCCGATGTCGCCCAGCATCGCCTTGCGGCGGTCGCCGAAGCCCGGCGCCTTGACCGCGACCGAGCGGAACAGGCCGCGGATCTTGTTGACGACCAGGGTGGCCAGGGCCTCGCCCTCGACGTCCTCGGCGATGATCAGCAGCGGCTTGCCGGCCTGCACGACCTTGTCGAGGACCGGGAGCAGGTCCTTGTTGGCGGACACCTTGGAGTTGACGACCAGGATGTACGGGTCGTCGAGGACGGCCTCCATACGCTCCGGGTCGGTCACGAAGTACATCGAGATGAGGCCCTTGTCGAAGCGCATGCCCTCGGTGAGCTCAAGCTCCAGGCCGAAGGTGTTGCTCTCCTCGACGGTGATGACGCCTTCCTTGCCGACCTTGTCCATCGCCTCGGCGATCATCTCGCCGATCTGCGGGTCGCCCGCGGAGATGGAGGCGGTGGAGGCGATCTGCGCCTTCGTCTCCACGTCCTTGGCGAGCTTGGACAGCTCCTCCGACACGCGCTCGACGGCGGCCTCGATGCCCTTCTTCAGGGACATCGGGTTGGCGCCGGCGGCGACGTTGCGGAGGCCCTCGCGTACGAGAGCCTGAGCGAGCACGGTGGCGGTGGTGGTGCCGTCACCCGCGACGTCGTCGGTCTTCTTGGCGACCTCCTTGACGAGCTCGGCCCCGATCTTCTCCCACGGGTCCTCGAGCTCGATCTCCTTGGCGATGGAGACACCGTCGTTGGTGATGGTGGGGGCGCCCCACTTCTTCTCCAGCACGACGTTGCGGCCCTTGGGGCCGAGGGTCACCTTGACGGCGTCCGCGAGCTGGTTCATGCCACGCTCGAGACCGCGCCGGGCGTCCTCGTTAAACGCGATCATCTTGGCTGCCATACGGCTAGACCTCCCAGAGACAGGGTGGCTTACACCGGACCGAGCCGACGCCCGCGACGGCATGTGGGCCCACGACTCCGTTCGGCGGGCCCCATCGCCTCGATCCAGGATTGGCACTCTCTATGCGTGAGTGCCAACAATCTGTTTAGCACTCTACCCTGACGAGTGCAAGCCGCGATCCGTTGACCTGCGCCGCGTGTGGAGGGGACTTCAACTCCGCGTCACACCGGTGTAGATCCCGCGTCATGTCGGCGTACGCGGCACGTCATCGTCGGCGCCCGGCCCTCGGCGTCTCGGCGCACCCGTGTCCCCGCGTCCCGTGTCGCGCCGGGCGCGCGTCCCGCGCGCCTCGTGGAACTCCGCACGATCGCGTGCCCCGCGCCCGCCTCCACGCGCCCCGCGCGACCCACGTGTGATCCCTGTGGACCCCGTACGACCGCGCGTCCCGTTGCGACGCGAAGGCCCGGCTCGCCGGTTGGGGAGGCGAGCCGGGCCTAGGCGGTGAGGATCCAGCGAACCGCGATGCCGCGGGATCCACCGGCTCTTCCCTGCGAATTCACGAAACGGCTACGTCAGACCGCCCGGACGGACTCCGCCTGGGGACCCTTCTGACCCTGGGTGATCTCGAACTCGACCCGCTGGCCCTGTTCGAGGGCACGGTAGCCATCCATCATGATCGCGGAGTAATGGACGAACACATCCTTACCACCGTCTACCGCGATGAAGCCGTAGCCCTTGTCCGCGTTGAACCATTTGACGGTGCCCTGCGCCACGTGCGACTCCTCTTACTGGTCTTAAAGGACGACGCCCATTCCTCTCGCGAAGTCCTCAATCTCCGGGACGGACTTCGCCCCCTCGATCGTTCCGACCATACCTGTGGGAAGCGGTATGACAACAGAGTCAAGCACCAAACTACCTCTTTACGAGAGCTTTTAGCACGAGAGCAAAGTTTCATCATCACTATTAGTTAGTTAAGGGTTACATTATTCATCCACGCCACAAATATGAGCTTGTGTCATAAAACACGGCACCCGCCCGGCCGGAGCCGGGCGGGTGCCGTGGAGTCGCGGTCGCCACCGGGGGTGGCACGGCGCGGTCAGGGCCGCGCGAGGGCCGGAGAATCAGCCTCCGGCCACCGCGGGGATGATGGAGACCTGGGCGCCGGAGGGCGTGGCCGTGTCGAGGTTGTCGACAAAACGGACGTCCTCATCCCCCACATAGACGTTGACAAAACGTCGGATCTTCCCCGATTCATCAAGAATCCGGGCGCCGATCCCCGGGAAGTCCGCGTCGAGCTTCTGCAGAACATCGCGCAGGGTCTCCCCCTCTCCGGTCACCTCGGCAGCGCCATCGGTGTAAGTCCGGAGAATCGTCGGAATCCGCACAGAAACGCTCATAATTCAGTACCTTTCACGATTTCTAGGCGATAGCCGCACGGAATGCGTCAAGAGAAGGCCGAATCACCGCGGTTGGGCGGGCCTCCCCGGCCACCGCGTCAAGGGTCTTGAGACCGTCACCGGTGTTGAGGACCACGGTCTCGGCGTCGGGGTCGAGCGTGCCCGAGGCGATCAGCTTGCGCAGCACCCCGACGACGACGCCTCCGGCGGTCTCGGCGAAGATGCCCTCGGTCCTGGCCAGCAGCCGGATCGCGTCGACGATCTCGGCGTCGGTGACGTCCTCGACCGCGCCGCCGGTGCGGCGGGCGATGTCCAGGACGTACGGGCCGTCGGCCGGGTTGCCGATCGCCAGCGACTTGGCGATCGTGTCCGGCTTCACCGGGCGGATCACGTCGTGACCCGCCTTGTAGGCGGCGGAGACCGGGGAGCACCCCTCGGCCTGGGCCGCGAAGATCTTGTAGGGCCGGTCCTCGACCAGGCCGAGGCGGATCAGCTCCTTGAAGCCCTTGTCGACCTTCGTGAGCTGCGAGCCCGACGCGACCGGGATGACGATCTGGTCGGGGACGCGCCAGCCGAGCTGCTCGGCGATCTCGTAGGCCAGCGTCTTGGACCCCTCCGCGTAGTACGGGCGGAGGTTGACGTTCACGAAGCCCCACTGGTCGCCCAGCTCGTCGCCGATGAGCTCGGAGCAGAAGCGGTTCACGTCGTCGTACGTGCCCTCGATGCCGACGAGCCTGCCGCCGTACACGGAGGCCATGACGATCTTGGCCTGCTCCAGGTCGGAGGGGATGAACACGCAGGCGTCCAGCCCGGCCCGCGCGGCGGCGGCGGTCACGGCACCGGCCAGGTTGCCGGTGGAGGAGCAGGACAGGGTGTGGAAGCCGAAGTTTCTGGCCGCCTCGACGGCGATGGAGACCACGCGGTCCTTGAAGGAGTGCGTGGGATTGCCGGAGTCGTCCTTCACGTGCAGGGAGCGGATGCCCAGCTCGCGGGCGAGGTTTCCGGCGTTGACGAGCTTGGTCCAGCCGGGCGCCATGTTGGGCTTGGAGGCCACGTCCTCGGGGACGGGCAGCAGCGAGCGGTAGCGCCAGATGTTGGTCGGCCCCTCGGCGATCCGCTCCCGGGTCACACGCCCGAAGTCGTACGCGATCTCAAGGGGCCCGAAACACTCGGTACAGGCGAATTCGGGGCCGAGGTCGTAGCGGGCACCGCACTCCCGGCAGGACAGGGCGACGGCGGGGCCGAAGGGCCGGTCACGCGCGTCGTCGGCACGACCGGCAGAGGAGGAGGTGGTGTTCTCAGTGGTTGCGAGCGCCATGAAGCGAGGCCTTTCCCTCATCTTCGTCTGCGGACCACCCTGGTCACAGACCGGAATTGGCACCTGTCCCGGCCGACCTCGTTCAGATCACGAGTCTGGAACCGGGATGGTTGCCGGGGCTTCGCAGGGCCGGTCCCTCCACCCCTCTGGATGAGCAAATATTCAGTTGGAAACCCGACGCGCGGGTCTCAAGCACTCTACCTCGCCCTGCCGCCCTCCTGACCTGATGTCTCACTGTACGAGACACGGCGTGTTATCCAGCGGACAACCGGAATCGGGCCGCCGGTCAGAAGCCGTAGGCGTCGCCCAGGGCCCCCTGGACGTACTTGCGCGCCTGGTGGATGCGCGACTTCGCGGTGCCCAGCGGGATGCCGAGCTGCTCGGCCACCTCGTTGTAGTCGAGCTGGCAGATGTCGCGCAGCACCAGCGCCTGGGCCAGCTCCGGTTTCTCGGCCTCCAGCGCCTCCATCGCGTCGAGCAGGTCCAGCCGGGACCCGGCGATCACGCTCACCCGGGCGACGTCCGGCTTCTGCAGCGGCAGCTCGTCCGAGCTCTGCTCGGCGGCGCGGCGCTTCAGCGAGCGGTACGTGGTCCTGGCGCAGTTGGCGGTCACGATGTGCAGCCAGGTGCTGAACCGGGCACGCCCCTCGAAGCGGGCGATGTTGCGCGCCACCGCGAGCAGGGTGTCCTGGCAGGCCTCCTCGGCGTCCTGCCGGAAGGGCAGGATACGGCCGCAGTGCCTGAGCACGGCGGGCTCGATCCGCTTCAGCAGCTCACCGAGCGCGCGGTGGTCACCCTGGGCGGCCGATCGGGCCAGGTCCTCGGTCGTCTCGTCCAGCGCCATCACAGGCCCCCATCAGCGGTCACGGTCGCTGGACATCCTACGGTCGGGATCTCGGATGGCGACCCTCCCTCCCCGCCACAAAAAGGGTGATACGCCGGACTTCATCACTCCACCTGCTGACAAGAGCTGACACAATTCGACGAACGCCGTTCTTTCGTTGACCTGAAGAGCAAGGACAGCCTGGCGAAGTGCCGGTTAACCTTCAGAACAGGCGTGTCCCTAGCCAGTGGAGGGATCTCATGAGCGCGATCCTGGTGGCCTCCAACCGCGGCCCCGTCTCCTTCACCCTCTCCGAGGACGGCTCGCTGTCCATGCGCAGGGGAGGTGGCGGCCTGGTCTCCGGCCTGTCGGAGGTCGCGAAGGACCTCAACGTCCTGTGGGTCTGCGCGGCGCTGTCCGACGGCGACCGCGGTGCCGTGCGGCTGGCGTCCGGCGGCAGGCTCGACCAGGCGGGCTACGACACCGGGGCGGTGCGGATGCTCGACATCCCCCCGGCGACCTTCCACCGCGCGTACAACGCGGTCGCCAACTCCACCCTCTGGTTCGTCCACCACCTCCTCTACGACACCCCCAACAGGCCGTACTTCGACGCCAGGTTCCGCCGGGAGTGGGAGTCGTACCAGGCCTACAACGAGGCCTTCGCGATGGCGCTGGCCGAGGAGGGCTCGCACGGGGCGCGGGTGATGGTGCAGGACTACCACCTGAGCCTGGTCCCGGCCATGCTCAGGGGGGAGCGCCCCGACCTGCGGGTGGCGCACTTCTCGCACACGCCGTGGGCCCCGCCCGAATACTTCTCCCTGCTCCCCGACGACGTGGCGACCGAGCTCCTCGAAGGCATCCTGGGCGCCGACCACGCGGGCTTCCTCACCGACCGCTGGGGCGGGGCGTTCATGGACTGCTGCGAGACGGTGCTCGGCGCGCGGGTCGACCGCGGGGAGCGTACGGTCACGCACGCGGGCAGGACCACCCGGATCGGCACCCACAGCCTGGGCGTGGACGGCAAGGCGCTCTGGGCCAGGGCGTCCGAGCCCGACGTGGAGTCGCACATAGCCGCGCTCCGCGCCCAGGTGGGCGACCGCAGGCTGATCGTGCGGATCGACAGGACGGAGCTGTCGAAGAACATCGTGCGGGGCCTGGTCGCCTACAAGCAGTTCCTCGCGGCCCACCCGGAGTGGCACGGCCGGGTCACGCACCTCGCCTTCGCCTACCCGTCCCGGCACGACCTGCCCGAGTACCGCGAGTACACCGCGGCGGTGCAGCGCTGCGCCGAGGAGATCGAGGACGAGTACGCCACCGAGGACTGGGATCCGCTGATCCTCAACGTCAACGACGACTACCCGCGCTCGCTGGCCGCCTACCGGCTCGCCGACGTGCTGCTGGTCAACCCGATCCGCGACGGCATGAACCTGGTGGCCAAGGAGGGGCCGATCCTGTCGCCGCACAGCGCGCTGGTGCTGTCGCGGGAGGCGGGTGCCGCCGCCGAGCTGGGTGAGCACGCGCTGACGGTCAACCCCTACGACGTCTCGGCCACGGCCGCCGCGCTGCACGAGGGCCTGACGATGCCCTCGGACGAGCGCGCCAGGAGGGGCGTCCTGCTCGCCGCCGCGGCGACCGCGCTCCCCCCGCACCGGTGGTTCGCCGAGCAGCTCGACGCCCTCGGGTGAGGATCTAACTCGTTAAGCGGTTTTAGACCTGTATGAGATAGTTTTTGCGGCTATTTAACTTTTCTGGCGTACGGGAGAACGAGTTGACCGCGATCGCGCCCGTCCGGCTGATCCGCGACCGCGCGACCTGGCTGATCTACCTTCAGCTCGGCGTCTTCGCCACCTACCTGTACGGTCTCAGCGCCGCGCTCCCGCTGCTCCGCCTCGACCAGGGCGTCTCCCAGGCGGTCGCCGGGCTGCACGGGACCGCGATGGCCGTCGGCGGCATCATCACCGGCCTCGCCCTGCCCTGGCTGACCGGGAGGATCGGCCGCCGCGCCGTCAGCTGGACCGGGATGGCCGGGATGAGCGTCGGCGTGCTCATGGTCGCGGCGGCCCCCACCATGCTCCCGATCACCCTCCTCGGGTACGGCGTCGCCAGCGGGATGTCCTCGATCACCCTGTACTCGGGCATGGCCGCGCTCGACGACCGGCACGGCCCCGCGGGCCCGGCGGCGATCAGCGAGGCCAACGCCGTCTGCGTGACCGTCGGCATCGGGGTCCCGTTCGTGGTCAGCGCCGCCGCGCAGAGCGCCCTCGGCTGGCGGGCCGCGCTGCTGGTGACCCCCGTGCTGGCCGTGCTGCTCGCGCTGACCATGGGACGCGTGCGGATCCCCGAGCCCGGGGACGGCGCCGCCGGTGCCGCCACGGGGGGCGAGACCCGCTTCGGCTGGCGGTTCTACCTGGCCTCGGCCGTGCTGTTCTGCTGCGTCGCGATGGAGTTCTGCTTCAACCTCTGGGCGGCCAAGCTCTTCTCCGACCAGACCGGGCTGCCCGCGGCGGTGGCCGCGACCGCGGTCGCGGCGTTCACCGCAGGGATGGCGACCGGACGGCTGACCGGGGCGTGGCTGGCCCTGCGAGTGCCCCCGACCGCGCTGTTCCTCGGCGCCCTCCTGGTCGCGGCCGCCGGATGGGCGATCTTCTGGCTGAGCACGAACCCGGTGTTCTCCTACGCGGGCCTGGCCGTGTCCGGGCTGGGGGTGGCGCTGCACTTCCCGATGGCGCTGTCGCGGGTGCTGGCCGCCTCCGGCGGGCGGCGGGACCGCGCGTCGGCGATGGCCTCGATCTTCGCCGGGCTGGCGGTGGGGATCGGGCCGTTCCTGCTGGGCGCGCTGGCCGACGGGTTCGGCACCCAGCAGGCGTTCCTCATGGTCCCCGTCCTGATCGGGCTCGCCGTGGGAGGGCTGCTGCTCACCGCGAGCGGACGTTCCCGGGCGGGCGTCGCCGAACCCGCCTGACCGGGCGTCCGGGCCTTTCCGGACGGATGTCGCCGAACCTGCCTGACCGGGCGTCGCCAGGCGTTCGGGCCTTCCCGGACAGACGTCGCCAAGCCTGTCTGAGCCTGCCTGACCGGGCGTCGCCAAGCGGGCCTCGGTAGGTCGCCAGGCATTCGGTCCTGCCTGACGAGGCGTTCGGGAGTCCCCGAGAGGGAGTCCGCCCTACGCCCCGCCCTCGACGGCGTCGGCGATCGAGGTGAGGAACTCCAGGACCCCCGGAGGCCCGTTCACCACGACATCGGCCTCCACCTCGATCTCTGGCGATCCGCTGAACACCGTCACGCCCGGCAGCCCCGAGGCCCGCACGGCCGCGAACGCCGCGAGATCTCCCAGGTCGTCCCCCGCGAACAGCACCGACCTGGCGGCCCGCTCGTGCAGGAAGGCGCTCAGCGCCACTCCCTTGTCCATCCCCGGCGGGCGCAGCTCCAGCACGAACTTGCCCGGCTCCACCGCCAGCCCCGCCGCCGCCGCGAGCGCGGTCACCGGCTCGCGCAGCGCGTCGAGCGTCGCCCACGGGTCGGCCGCCTGCCGGGTGTGCACGGCCACCGACCGCTCCTTGTCCTCGATCCTGATCCCCTCGATCCCCGCGGCCAGCGGGACGAGCTCGGTCCTGGCGAGGTCGAGGCCCGGGTGGACGGGCGGCGCGGCGAGCGCGCCCGCCTCCCAGCGTTCGAGGCCGTAGTGCCCGAGCACGACCAGCCCCGGCACGTCGGCCAGGGAGCCGTACTCGACGGCCGTGGCGGCCGGGCGGCCGGTCACGATCACCACGGCGCCGACCAGGCGGCCGAGCCTGGCCAGCACCTCGGCCCCGCCGGGGTGGATCCTGGCCGCCGCGGGGTCGGGGACGATCGGGGACAGCGTGCCATCGAAGTCGAGCCCGATCACCGCCCCCGCGGGGTCGGCGACGATCGCCTTCAGTCCGTCGGAGGTGTTCGTCGTCATGCCCGCCTCAGCCTGTCGAGTGTGGTCACCGTCATGGTCACTTCAGCCCGTGTGGACCCGCCGGACCGGTCGTACCCGGAGATCAGCGACGCAAGCCCATTTTTCGGGCGGCACGGTCGCGACGGCGGGTGTCGCGGAGCCGGCGCAGGCGCTTGACCAGCATCGGATCGTGGGCGAGCGCCGCAGGTAGGTCGATGAGCTCGCTGAGCAACTGGTAGTAGCGCGTCGCGGAGATGTCGAAGGCCTCGCGAACCGCCTGTTCCTTGGCGCCCGCGTAGCGCCACCACTGACGCTCGAAGGCGAGCAGCTCGCGCTCCCTGTCGGTGAGAGCCCTCGGCGCGGGCTCCGGAGCAGCGCTGTCACCGGAACTCGGCGCGGTGTCCATTGCTTCCTCCTCCGTGGGGGCTCTGCGGGGGCTCTATGGGAGCTCTGTGGGGGCATATGGCGATCACACCGCGCACGCGCGGCCCGAAGTCAGGATAGTCCGGAATTTCGCGCTGTTCATGACGGATGTGGAGACGTACAGTCACCAGATGTGACCTCTGTCATCAGCCTTCTCACCGATTACGGCCTGGAAGACGGCTACATCGCCGCGTGCCACGGCGTGATCGCCGGAATCTCTCCGGAGTCGCGGATCATCGACGTGTGCCATCTGGTCCCCTCGGGGGACGTACGGCGCGGTGCGGCGATCCTGGCCCAGACGATCGCCTATCTTCCCCCCGGCGTGCACGTCGCCGTGGTGGATCCCGGCGGCGGCGGCTCGCGCAGGGCCGTGGCGGTCGAGGCCGGCGACCACGTGTTCCTGGGCCCGGACAACGGGCTGCTGTCGTGGGCCGTCCACGCCAGCGGGGGCGCGCGCGCCGCCTACGAGGTGTCCAACACGGACTTCTTCCTGACCCCGGTCTCGCCGACCTTCCACGGGCGCGACCTCTTCGCCCCCGTGGCGGCGTACCTGACGATCGGGCGCCACCTGTCCGAGCTGGGGCCGAGGCTCCCGCTGGAGCGGCTGGTGTCGCTGCCCGCGCCCACCTCGGTGCTCCAGGAGGGCTACGTCGAGGGGGAGGTGCTCTCGATCGACCGGCACGGCAACGCCCAGCTGTCGATCGGCTCCGGCGACCTGGTGACGCTGGGCGTCGCGCCGGGAGACACGCTGGTGGTCTGGCTGGGCAGGCGGCGGCTCTCAGTGCCGTTCAGGGAGACCTACGCCGCGGTGCCGCCCGGGGAGATCGTGGCCTTCACCGACTCGGCCGGGCTGGTCGCGCTCGCGGTCAACTCCGGCGACGCCTCCCAGCGGCTGGGCCTGCCGCCCGGGGCCCACGTGCGGCTCTGTCCCCCACCCTGACAGGCGCAACCCCCCTGACAGGGGCAACCGTCCCGACAAACGCAACAAACGTGACCCGAGAAGAAATCACCCTATGCATTATCCCGTTTGCTGAATTGTCGTTACAGCTGAAGGGGCGTTTTACCTGGAAATACGCATGCCGGAATTTCGGTGACGTGTCCGCATTCCCCCGGGAGAATGGCACCTCGCCGTTCTCCCCGCCGTCCCGGACGGGTCCTCACCACGACGGTTGCGCCCCGCCATCCCCGAAGGGGCCGCCCTCCGCCGGACATACGAGCTGACCTGGCAGTTTAAGGAATTCGCCGCGGCACGGCAGATCGGGCGCGCGGATCGGGCCGGCGATCGGCCAATGTTTGTCCGGCCACGATCCCGCGATCATTGCCACAAGCTGACCATTCTTGACCCTCCAGAAAGCATGTCGCTGGATAGTCTCACTCCCGTTACTTTGAGTAGCCGCGTGCAGACGGTCCGTTCCAGAGGCCCCAGACACTGCCGCGACGATTTCCTTCCAGGGGGAACCACAATGATTCGTCGTCTTCTCATCACCTCCGCGTGCGTCGGTGTCGCCGTCCTCGCACCGGCCGTGGCCGCGTCCGCGTCCACGTCCTCCACCAGCTCCGCGACCAAGGTCACCGCCGCGTCCGTCGTCAAGGCCGCCGCCAAGGCCAAGGCCGCCAAGAAGGCCGCCGACTGCTGCGGCGTCGGCGGCGTCGGCGTCGTCAGCGGCGCGTCGGCCTTCGTCCCGACGAGCACCGTCACGTACGGCACCACCGTCATTCCCACGGCCGTGACCACCGGCGTCGGCTGCGGCGGCGTCCTCGGCGGCGGCATCTACGGTGGCGGCCTCTACGGTGGCGGCCTCTACGGTGGCGGCCTCTACGGGGGCGGCCTCTACGGCGGCGGCTGCTACGGCGGCGGCATCTACGGTGGTGGCCTCTACGGTGGCGGCTTCGGCGGCGGCTTCTACGGTGGCGGCTTCGGCGGGGGCATCATCGGCGGGGGCTTCGGCGGGGGCATCATCGGCCGCGGCGGCAACGCCATCGGCGGCGGCGGCAACATCATCAGCAGCGGCAGCGGTGTCGGCCACGGCGTCGGCATCGGCGGCCTCGTCGGCATCGGTGGCGTCGGCGTCGACATCCTCTAGTAGGGCAGACACCCAGCTAGCAGGACAGACACCCAGCGGTAGAACAGACAGGGCGCGGCCTCCACAACTCCATGTGGGGGCCGCGCCCTCCGCCGTTCCGGGCCTTCGCCCGCGCGAGCTCCCCTACGCGTGGATCACGTCGTGGGTCTCGGCGAAGTGGCAGGCGCTCGCGTGCGCGGTGCCGGGCCGGATCTGCAGCAGCGGCTCCTCGACGGAACAGATCGGCTGGGCCTTCCAGCACCGCGTACGGAACCGGCAGCCCGACGGCGGGTTGGCGGGGGACGGCGGGTCACCCTGCAAAATGATCCGTTCGCGTCGCTCGCGCCCCTCGGGGTCGGGCACCGGCACGGCCGACAGCAGCGCCTGGGTGTAGGGGTGCGCGGGCCGGTCGTAGATCTCGGTGTCCTTCCCGATCTCCACCATCTTGCCCAGGTACATCACTCCGACGCGGTCGGAGATGTGCCGGACCACCGACAGGTCGTGGGCGATGAAGACGTACGCGAGGCCGAACTCGTCCTGCAGCCGCTCCAGCAGGTTCACGACCTGCGCCTGGATCGACACGTCCAGCGCGGAGACCGGCTCGTCGCAGACGATGATCTCCGGTTGGAGCGCCAGCCCTCGGGCGATCCCGATGCGCTGGCGCTGGCCGCCGGAGAACTGGTGCGGGTAGCGGTTGATGTGGTCGGGGTTGAGGCCCACCACTTCGAGAAGCTCCTGGACCTTGCGGCGCCGGTCGCCCCTGGGGGCGACCTCCTTGTGGATCTCGAACGGCTCGCCGATGATGTCGCCCACGGTCATCCGGGGGTTCAGCGAGGTATACGGATCCTGCATGACCATCTGGATGTTGCGGCGGGCCCGTTTGAGGTCGCCGCGCCTGGCGTCGGCGATCTCCCGACCGTTGATCTTCACCGAGCCCGAGGTCGGCCGTTCCAGCGCCATCAGGAGCTTGGCCAGCGTGGACTTGCCGCAGCCGGACTCGCCCACGATGCCGAGCGTCTCGCCCCGGCGCAGGTCGAAGGAGACCCCGTCGACGGCCTTGATCGCGCCGATCTGCCTGCGCAGGACGACGCCCTGGGTCAGCGGGAAGTGCTTGACCAGGTCGCGGACCTCAAGGATCGGCTCACCCGTGGCTGCCATCGAGGACCTCCCTCCAGTAGTGACACGCGCTGCCGCGCGTCGGGCCGATCTCGTACAGCGGGGGGGCGTCGACGACGCAGTTGTCCTGACGGTACGGACAGCGGGGGTGGAAGGAGCAGCCCGAGGGCATGTCGAGCAGGTTCGGCGGCATGCCCTTGATGGCGTACAGCTCCTGCCCCTTCTGGTCGACCCGGGGAATCGAGTCGAGCAGGCCCTTGGCGTACGGGTGGGCGGGCCTGCGGTAGATGTCGTGCACGAGGGCGTTCTCCACGATCCGCCCGCCGTACATGACCGCGATCTTGTCGGCGACGTCGGCCACCACGCCGAGGTCGTGGGTGATCAGGATCAGGCCCATCTCGCTCTCGCGCCGCAGCTCGGACAGGAGCTCCATGATCTGGGCCTGCACCGTCACGTCGAGGGCGGTGGTCGGCTCGTCGGCGATCAGCACTTCGGGGTCGAGCGCGATCGACATCGCGATCATGATGCGCTGGCGCATCCCCCCGGAGAACTGGTGGGGGTAGTCGTGCACCCGCTGTTTGGCGGCCGGGATGCGGACCCGGTCCATCAGCTCGATCGCCTTCTTCTCGGCGTCGCGCTTGGAGGCGCCCCGGTGCACCCGGAACATCTCCCCGATCTGGGACCCGACGGTGAACACCGGGTTCAGCGCGGAGAGCGCGTCCTGGAAGATCATCGCGATCCGCCGTCCGCGCACCTGGGCGCGGGACTCCTCCGACAGGTCGAGCAGGTTCGTGCCCCGGAAGCGGATCTCGCCCCTGGGGATTCGGGCCGGCGGGGAGTCGAGGATGCCCATGATGGCCTGCGCGGTCACCGACTTGCCCGAGCCGGACTCGCCGAGCACCGCGAGCGTCTCCCCGGGGTTCAGCGAGTAGCTGACCCCGTTCACCGCCTTGACCACGCCCTGCCTGGTCACGAACTCCACGTGCAGGTCGTCGACGGCGAGCAGCGGCTCGTTGCCCGGCGCCTCCCTGGACGGCACCACCGGCGTTGAGGTCTTCTTCACGGGTCCCCCTACCGCAGCTTCGGGTCGAGGGCGTCGCGGACGGCGTCGCCCAGCATGATGAAGGCCAGCACCGTCAGGCTCAGGAACAGCGCCGGGAACAGCAGCGCCCACGGAGCCTCCAGGAAGCGCTCCCTGGCGTCGGAGATCATGAGCCCCCAGGAGATGTCGGGCGAGCGCAGGCCCACGCCGAGGAACGACAGACCGGCCTCGGCGGCGATGAAGTAGCCCAGGTTGATCGTGGCGACCACGATCACCGAGGCGATCGCGTTCGGCAGGATGTGCCGGAACATGATCCTCGACGCGGAGGCGCCGAGCGCCCGCGCCGCGAGCACGTAGTCCTGGCTCTTGGCGGTGATCACCGCCGCCCTCATGATCCGGTACGTCATCGGCCAGGTCAGCACGGCGAGTGCGAGCATGACGGTCCACACGTTGCCCGTGCGGAAGACCGCCAGGATGAGCAGGGCGCCCAGGATCGACGGGATCGCGAAGAAGATCTCCGTGACCCGGGAGAGCAGGGTGTCCAGCGCGCCGCCCCTGAACCCGGCGAGAAGACCGAGCAGGCCGCCCACCAGCGCGGTGACGACGGTGGTGGCCAGGCCGACCACGATCGAGTTGCGGGCGCCGTAGATGGTGCGGGCGTAGATGTCGCAGCCGAGGTTGTCGGTGCCGAACCAGTGGGCCTCGCCCATGCCCAGCCGGGCGTCGCCCAGGTTGCAGCTCTTGGCGTCGAACGGGTTCACCGAGGTGAACAGCGAGGGGACCACCGCCATGACGACCAGGACGGCGATGAGGACGGACGCCACGACGAAGAGCGGGCGGCGGCGCAGGTCGTACCAGGCGTCGCTCCACAGGCTCGCGGCCTTGGGGGCCTTGGCGCCCTTCGCCCTCCTTCGCGGCCTGCCGTGCTTGGGATTCCCGGTCTGCCCTCCGGCCGGGACAAGGGTGTCACTCATAGCGGATCCTCGGGTCGAGCACGGCGTAGAGCAGGTCGACGACCAGGTTGGCAAGGATGTAGACCAGCACCAGCACGGTCACGATGCCGACGACCACGGGCTGCTCGCGCAGGTACACGGAGCTGAACAGCTGATGGCCGATCCCCGGCAGGTTGAAGATCGTCTCGGTGATCACCGCGCCACCCATCAAGGTACCGAGGTCGGCACCCAGGTAGGTGACCAGCGGGATCAGCGCGTTGCGCAGCGCGTGCCGCCCAACGATCCGGTTCCGGGGCAGGCCCTTGGCCACCGCGGTGCGGATGTAGTCGGCGCGCATGATCTCCACCAGGCTGTTCCTGGCGAGCCGGGTGAGGTAGGCGATCGACGTCCCCGCGAGCACGAAGCCGGGCAGCAGGTAGCTGCGCCAGCCGTCGGCCACGCCCGCGACGGGGAAGAGGTCGATCCCGGCCTGCTTGAGCTTCACGCCCAGCAGCAGCTGGAGCACGAAGCCGGTGACCAGGGTGGGGATGGAGATCAGCACCAGGGTGGAGGCGAGGATCATCGAGTCGCTCGCCCTGCCGTGGCGCAGCGCCGCGTACAGGCCGAGCCCGATGCCGATGACGGCCTCCATCACCAGGGCGGTCACGGCCAGGTTGATGGTCACCTGGAACTTGCCGGCCATGATCTCGTCGACCCCGACACCGGCGAAGGTGGTACCGAAGTCGCCGCCGAGGAGGCCGACGATGTAGTACCAGTACTGCACCAGGAACGGGTCGTTCAGGTGGTACTGCTCGCGCAGGATGGCGACGATGTTGGGGTCCATACGCTTCTCGCCCGCCAGCGCCGCGATGGGGTCGCCGGGCAGCGCGAAGACGATGGCGTAGATGAGCAGGGTGGCGCCGATCAGGACTGGTATCGACTGGATCAGGCGCCTGAGGATGTAACGGCCCATTCGTATCTCCCGTACGTGCCCGGGGGCGATCTCGCGGACCGGCGGGTCGCGCGGTGCCGCGAGATCGTTCCGGGCGGCCGGTGGGGCCGGGCTCCCGCCCGGCCCTCAACCGGTCGTCAGCTGGCCTTCTCGACCTTGGTCCACTCGATCTGGTTGAGAAGATTGATCTTGACGCCCTTGACGTGCTGGGAGAACGCGGCGTTCGTCCGGTAGAAGTACACCGGAATGTACGGCAGTTCCTTGATCAGGATGTCGTCGGCCTGCTGGTAGAACTTCAGGCCCTCCTCCTGCGTCGGGGCGGTGTCACCCTTGGAGAGGAGCTCGTCGAACTCCTTGTTCGACCAGCCGGCGTAGTTGGAGCCGGTCTTGATCGCGACGGTGGAGAAGATCGGGGTCAGGTAGTTCTCCGCGGACGGGTAGTCGATCGCCCAGCCCATCCGGAACATGCCGCCGTAGGTCTTCTTGTCGAGCTCGTCGAGAATCGAGGCGAACTTCTCGAAGGGCTTGACCGTCACCTCGATGCCCAGGTTGGCGCGGAGGCTGTTCGCGACGGCCTCGATCCACTCCTTGTGCGGGCCGTCGGTGTTGTAGCCCAGCTCCAGCGTCTGGGGGCCGTTGTTCTCGGCGTACTGCGTCTTGGCCTTGGCGGGGTCGTAGGCGCAGACCGCGCAGGCGCCGGCGCGGTAGCCGTCGAGGAGGGGGTTGATGAAGTCGTCCGCCGGGGCGCGCGTGCCGGAGAAGACCTTGTCGGCGATGGTCGCGCGGTCGATCGCCATGGAGATGGCCTCGCGGACCTTCACGTTCGCGTACGTCTTGTTGTACTGCATCGGGAAGCCGATGTAGCCGACGCCGGCGTCCGCCTCGTCCATGTAGCGCTCGCCGAGCTCGGACTTGGCCCTGGCGATCGCCGACGGGGGCAGCGAGTCGTGGACGTCGAGGTTGCCCGCGGCCAGGTCGTTGAACGCGGTCTCCGGGCTCGTGTAGAGCTTGAACTGGAGCTTGGTGAACTTCGGCTTCTCCCCGGCGAACTTGTCGTAGCGGGTGAGGTCGATCGTCTGGTCGGTGCCCTTGTTGTAGGGCTTGTCGATCTGGAAGTAGCCCTGGCCGATCGGCTTCTTGGCGTACTCCTCGGTGATCTTGCCGTCGGGGCCGAAGGCCGCCTTGGGCAGCGGGTAGAACGCCGTGTAGCCCAGCATCGTCTTGAACTGCGAGAACGGCTTGGCGAGGGTGACGCTGAAGGTGCTCTCGTCGATGACCTTCAGACCCTTCATCTCCTTGGTGGAGACGGTCTGGCCCTCGCCGGGGTTCAGGTCGGCCCAGCCGTCGATCCGGCTGAAGAAGCCGTTGGCGCCCTGGACGTTGTCCTGGTTGGCGGCGTAGTTCCACGCGTCGACGTAGTTCTGCGCGACCAGCTTGTCGCCGTTGTGCCACGTGTAGCCCGGCTTGAGCTTGATCGTCCACACCTTGTTGTCGGTCGACTCGATCGACTCGGCGACCTCGTCCACGACCTGCTTGTTCTCGTCGTAGCCGACCAGCGGGGCGAAGATGGCGGCTAGAACCTCGGAGCCCTCGGACTCGGTGGTGTCACCGGGGTAGAAGAGTTTCTGCGGCTCGCCGAGCTCCATGCGCACGGGCTGGTCGGCCGAGGCCGTCCCGCCATCCGAGGACGTCGAGCTGCCACACGCGGTTAGCGCGAGGGCGAGCAGGGCAGTGCCGGCGGTGAGCCGCGCACCCTTAGAAACACGCATTGCGGTAAATCCTCCCTTTGCAGGCTTGCGTCGACACCGAGTCCCGTGACCCGAGCACCGCGAAGGAGGATCTTGTGGTCCCTGCTTCCCGCTGTTCCGGTCCGGGTGCTGACGCCACACCGATCGATCGCGACTATTCCCTACCGCTCCACAACGACTTATATCTGTGATGTTGCAGTTCGGTCACGCATGAACCGATTCGGCGTCACATACCTGCCAACTCGACGAGACCAAGATCCCGGATGTGTACGAAAACGACATCCAGGCACACGTAGGACGTGAACGGTCACGCCAAAATACCCCCGCGCCGGGACTGCTCGCATCCGTTGCGCGCGGATGACCCTGACCTGGGCCTGCGCTGACCTGACCGCGAAAGGCCCGGTCTCCCGTGGGAGAACTACACAATTGCCCTGGAACCTGTTGCCCGGAGATCCCGTCCAATGTGTGCGGCGGGACCCCGCCGCAGGCACTTCCTCCACTCACATCCAATAGAGTCCTTGCCATGAGCCAGCCGGAATCCGCGATCGCGGACGCCCAGGCGGGCGGCCCGAGTAACGGCACCCCCGCTCAGGGGCAAGAGCCGCTGGCCAAGCTCGCCGCGCGCCACGGACTTCGGCGTGCCATCGCACGCCCGAGTCTGTTCGTCTACCTGCGACAGCTGTGGGAACGACGACACTTCGTGATGACGTACGCCACGTCGCGCAACGTCTCGAAGTACAGCAACTCGGCTCTGGGCCAGCTGTGGCAGGTCCTCACGCCACTGCTCAACGCCGCCATCTACTTCCTGATGTTCGGCCTGATCCTCGGCGCGAGCAAGGGCATCGACAACTACCCGGCCTTCCTCATCACCGGGATGTTCGTCTTCACCTACACCCAGCGCTCGGTGAGCGGCGGCGCCAGGGCGATCTCCGGCAACCTGTCGCTGATCCGCGCCCTGCACTTCCCGCGCGCCGCGCTCCCGCTCGCCTACACGATCCAGGAGTTCCAGCAGCTGCTCATCTCCATGGGCGTGCTGTTCGGGCTGGTGCTGCTCACCCAGGAGCCCATCACCCTGCTGTGGCTGCTGATCCCGGTCGCCCTGGCGCTGCAGACCATGTTCAACATCGGCGCGAGCCTGGTGCTCGCCCGGGTCGGCGCCACCGCCCGCGACCTGAACCAGCTGCTCCCCTTCATCATGCGCACCTGGCTCTACGCCTCCGGCGTCTTCTTCTCCATCGAGGACAAGGTCGTGGGCCCCGGCGGCGCCGGTCTCCCCCAGTGGGTCGCCGACATCATGTATTTCAACCCCGCCGCCGCGTACATCGAGCTCATGCGGGACCTGCTCATGGACAGTCACCCGCCCCGGCCCTACATCTGGGCGGTCTGCGTATTCTGGGCGGTGTTCGCTCTGCTCGGCGGGTTCTGGTACTTCTGGCGAGCCGAGGAGAAGTACGGCCGTGGCTGAGTTGACCGAGGAGCTGTCCCGAGTGAAGGCCGAGGAGCCCGCCGTGCCGAGCGCGGACGTCAGGGTGCACCCCACCCCGGAACCCGCCCCCGCGCCCGCCGATGAGCGCGAGGGCACCCCCACGGTCATCGTGGACGACCTGCACATCATCTACCGGGTGTACGGCGCGGCCAGCGACGTGGAGAAGGGCAACGCCGTCAACGCCCTCATGCGCCTCGTCAAGCGCCAGGGACGGCCGCAGATGAAGGAGGTCCACGCCGTGCGCGGCGTGTCCTTCGTGGCCCGCCACGGCGACGCCATCGGCATCGTCGGCCGCAACGGCTCCGGCAAGTCCACGCTGCTGCGCGCCATCGCCGGACTGCTGCCCCCGCACTCCGGCGCCGTCTACACCGACGGCCAGCCCTCCCTGCTCGGTGTGAACGCCGCGCTGATGCGCGAGCTCACCGGCGAGCGCAACATCGTGCTCGGCTGCTACGCGATGGGCATGAACCCCAAGCAGGTCAAGGAGAAGTACGACGACATCGTCGACTTCTCCGGCATCGGGGAGTTCGTGCAGTTCCCCATGTCGACCTACTCCTCGGGCATGGGCGCCAGGCTCCGCTTCGCCATCGCCTCGGCCAAGTCCCACGACGTGCTGCTCATCGACGAGGCCCTCGCCACCGGCGACCGCGAGTTCCGGCGCAAGAGCCAGGACCGCATCAAGAAGATGCGTGACGAGGCCGGCACCGTCTTCCTCGTCGCCCACAACCTCGACGTGATCGAGGAGACCTGCAACCGGGTCCTCTGGCTGCACAAGGGCAAAATCAAGATGGACGGCGACCCGAAGACGGTCCTCGCCGCCTACAACAAGGTCTGATCACCCGGCCTCCGATCATTACGCGGTCGGCGGCAGGGCAGGATGAGAAGCGACCGACAAGACGCTTCCATCGGAGGTGAATCGTGTCCACGCGGCCACCGATTCCATATGACTTCCTGCCCCAGGTTCCCGCGCTGACCGTCGAGAGCGACGACGTCCGCGACGGCGAGCGCCTGGCGGAGACCCACGTGTTCAACGACTGGGGCTCGACCGGCCAGAACGTCTCTCCCCACCTGCGCTGGTCCGGCGCCCCCGAGGGCACCCTCAGCTACGCCGTGACGTGCTTCGACCCCGACGCCCCCACCGGCAGCGGGTTCTGGCACTGGCTGCTGTTCGACATCCCGGCCGACGTGACCGAGCTGCCCGCCGGAGCGGGCGCGGGCGACGGCGGCGTGGGCGTGCACGGACGCAACGACTACAGCCACAACGCCTACGGTGGCGCCGCACCGCCGCCCGGCGCCCCGCACCGCTACATCTTCGCGGTCCACGCCCTCGACGTGGAGAAGCTCGGCCTCGACGCCGACACCCCGCCCGCGGTGGTGGGTTTCAACATCACCGCCCACACCGTGGCCCGCGGATACGTGACGCCCGAGTACCAGAGCTAGCGCGATACGGCGCGTCTCGGATGGGACACGGGAGGCAATGGACTGACAGCGTGTTCGGTGTTCCGGTATGATTCGAACGTTGTTTCGATCCAAGGAAGCCGTCATGGAGTGGGGGCGCGCGATGCGAGAGCTGTCCACCGCGATCGACCACCTGTCCGTCGAGGACCCGTCAGAGATTCCGCG
Organism: Streptosporangium oxazolinicum; assembly: GCF_039537505.1. Classification (NCBI taxonomy): domain Bacteria; kingdom Bacillati; phylum Actinomycetota; class Actinomycetes; order Streptosporangiales; family Streptosporangiaceae; genus Streptosporangium; species Streptosporangium oxazolinicum. The sequence goes on along the minus strand of NZ_BAABAQ010000014.1, from coordinate 11,488 downwards.
TCTCCAGCTGACCGAGCAGCTCATCGAGCTGCACTGGCAGATGGCCAGACTCCAGGCCGAGATCGCCCGTCGCACCTCCGTGCGGGGCCCCGGACGCTGAGGCGGCGGAAACCGGCCGGTGCGCACCGGCCGGTTTCCCCGTGCTCCGCGTCCGTCGCCATGGGCCTCAGGCGATGCCAGGCGGGTGGGAGGGCGGGTCAGGCCGACACGCGGGCGTCAGGCCGACAGCCGCCGGGAGGCGACGGTGGCGGGCTCGAAGGACTCGAAGGGGAAGCGGTCGGCGAAGGCCGGGCGCAGGTCGGTGAGCCACACGGCGTCCGGGTCGTACCTCGCGAAGAAGGGGCGTCCGACCAGCTCCGGATCGCGCGCCTGGATGAGGTGGAGCACGAAGACCTTCTGCCCCGCGACCTCCGCGACGCCGTCCAGGCAGACCTTGCCGGGCGTGGCGGACATCGACGGGCCCCGCACGGTGCGGCACAGCCCGGAAACGCTCGCGTAGGCGTCCCTGAAGATCTCGTAAGCCCTGGCGAGCGGCACCGCGAAGTAGTCCTGCGGGCCGGTGTCGCGCTCGACGAACATGTAGTACGGGATCATGCCCATGGTGAGCTGCCTGCGCCACATGGACGACCAGGTCCCGGGGTCGTCGTTGATCGACCGGATCAGCGGAGCCTGCGTCCTGACGACCGCGCCGGTGGCCGTGATTCTCGCGACGGCGGCCTCGACGATCGGGAGGTCCAGCTCCCGGGGGTGCGAGAAGTGCGCCATGAAGGCCAGGTTCTTGCCCGCGTCGACCACGGAGGCGAACAGGCGGAGCGTGTCGTCACTGTCGGGGTCGGAGACGAACCGCTGCGGCCAGTAGGCCAGGGACTTGGTGCCGATACGGATGGATTCGAGCTGTTCGATGTCGAGCAGCGGCTCCAGATAGCGGCGGAGCACGGGCTCGCCCATGATCATGGGGTCGCCGCCGGTGAACAGCACGCTGGTCACCTCGGGGTGGTCCTTGAGATAGCGGACGAGGGCGTCGACGTCGTCGGAGGCGAACTTCAGGTCGGGCTCCCCGATGAACTGGGCCCATCGGAAGCAGTAGGTGCAGTAGGCGTGGCACGTCTGCCCCTGCCGGGGGAAGAAGAGCACCGTCTCGGGGTATTTGTGCTGCATGCCGGGCACCGGCTCCCTGCCGACGCGCGGGACGTTGAGGTCGAGCTGACCGGCGGGGTGCGGGTTGAGCCTCATCCTGATCCTGTTCGCGGCCGCCTGGATCTCCGCGTTCCCGGCACCGGCCTCCAGAAGACCCGCCAGCCCGGTGACGTCCGCCTCGGGCAGCATGTCCTCCTGGGGGAAGACCAGCCGATAGATGGGATCCTCCGGGACGGCGGACCAGTCGATGAGCTGGTCCACGACATAGGCGTTGGTGCGAAAGGGCAGCACCGTGGCCACCGCTCTGATCCGGAGCCGCTCGGCGTCACCCAGGCCGCCTCTGCGCAGCAGGTCGTCGAGGTGCTTCGCGGTGTAGGCGCGGAACCCGCGCTTGGAGCCTTCGTTCAAGATCACCAGTCCTTTGCCGAGATTTTTTGTCCTCGTCGCGGTAAACCTCATCAGCCTTTCGCGCGTCTCGAACGTGTTACATACCGGACGTAAACCGACCTACGGTCGGTTCCATATCTCGGTAATTTCTTCCTTTGGGAGCTATCGCGATATATCTTGAACGGACGTACACTCACAGTCATGACGTCCTACGACCCCGTCCTGCGCGCCTCAGACGCCGATCGCGACCATGCGGCCGCGGTGCTGGGTGAGGCGCTCGCCACCGGCCGCCTGACCAGCGTCGAGCACGCCGACCGGCTGGAGGCCGCCTACACCGCCGTCACGATGGACGACCTCGTCCCCCTCACCCGCGACCTGCCCGACATCACCGCCCCCGCCCTCGGCGCCACCGCCGAGCGGCAGGAGGTCGCCGCCGTCTTCAGCAAGGTCGTACGCGGCGGACGCTGGATCGCCGGGCGGCACACCGCGCTGAGCGCCACCTTCGGCGCGCTGATCGTCGACCTGTCCGACGCGGTTCTCCCGGGCCGGGAGATCACCCTTGAGGTCAACGCCTACTGCGGAAAGCTGATCGTCAGGGTCCCCCGCGACGCCCACGTCATCGACGAGGTCGGCGCGCTGTTCGCCAAACGCAGCGTCTCCGGCGGCACCGGCGACGGCGACGGCCCGGTCATCAGGGTCGTCGGCCGGGCCGCCTTCGGCAAGATCATCGTCTCCCGGGAGAAAAGCGACTGGAATCTCCCCGGCACTCCCTGATCGGCCCGACGGACCGATCAGGTCCAAAGCCCGCCTACGATGCGGACAAACCATCCCGCACGAGGTGACCGCTTGCCTGAGACCGACGCTTCCGGCGTCATGCCGATCGCCCTGGACGCGATGGGCGGCGACAACGCCCCCGACGAGATCGTGGCGGGAGCCGTGCGGGCGGTACGAGAGCACGGCATCTCCGTCGTGCTCGTCGGCGCCCCCCGCCCCCTGTCCGAGGCGCTCTCCCGGTACGACGCGACCACCGAGATCCCGATCGTGCGGGCCGAGGAGGCCCTGGCCATGGACGAGGGCGCCCTCGCCAGCCTGCGCCGCCCGCGGTCCAGCATCGCCATCGCCTGCCACCTCGTGCGGCGAGGCGACGCCTGCGCCGTGGTCTCCGCCGGATCCACCGCCGGGATCGTGGCCACCGGCAAGCTCCGGCTCCGCGGCCAGCCCGGGGTGCTCAGACCCGCCATCGCCGTCGCCCTGCCGACCAGGCCCACCCCGACCGTCCTGCTGGACGCCGGGGCGAACGCCGAGGTCAAGCCGGAGACGCTGGTGCAGTTCGCCCACCTCGGCGCCGCCTACGCGGAGACCGCCCTGGGCGTCGAGAGCCCCAGGATCGGCCTGCTGACCATCGGCAGCGAACCGGAGAAGGGCAACAAGCTCGTCAAGCGGGCCCACGAGCTGCTGTCGGCCGCCCCCGGCCTCGACTTCGCGGGCAACATCGAGGGCCACGACCTGCTCACCCGCACCGTGGACGTCATCGTCACCGACGGCTTCACCGGCAACGTGGCGCTCAAGACCATGGAGGGCAGCGTCCGCTACGCCTTCTCCCAGCTCCGCGAGACGATCAACGAGAGCCGGACGGCCAGGGTGGGCGGCCTGCTGCAGAAGCGGCGCATCAGGGAGCTCCACCGGCGGCTCGACCCCGAGGTCCACGGCGGGGCCGTACTGCTCGGCCTGAACGGCACCGTGGTCATCGCGCACGGCGCCTCACAGGCGAAGGGGGTGAGCGCCGCCTGCGTGCTCGCGGCCACGCTGGCCCAGGAGGGCGTGGTGAACCGCATCGGCGAGCGTCTCGCCGCCGCCCCCCGCTCGCATCGCCTCTGGTGACACGTCTCCGGACGCTTCTGGTGACACCAGCCCTGGCGCCGACACGCCCTCGATGATCCGATGACACGCCTTCGGCGACGTATCTTCGGTTATCGACCCTCCGTGACGTATTTTCGGTGATGTACCTTCGGTGACACCCGCTGATGACACCCCGCGTACGGGCCGCCCACCTGCGGTGACATTACCGGCGTATCGGGTGACACCTCCCATCACGTTCCCCGGTCCCGCGTACCCTGAGTTCCAGTCGATCAAGCGGGGGGCCGCGTGGAGCAGGTGGCGAATCGAGGGCTGACCTCGGCCGAGGTCGCCGAGCGGGTGGCCGCGGGACAGGTCAACGACGTCAGGCGACGGTCGAGCAGATCCGTCTCGGCGATCGTGAGGGCCAACGTCCTCACCCTCTTCAACGGGGTGATCGGCGCGCTCTGGGTGCTGATCATGATCTTCGGGGAGTGGCAGGACGGGCTCTTCGGACTGGTGATCGTGGCCAACGCGGGCATCGGCATCGTCCAGGAGCTCCGCGCCAAGCGCACCCTCGACCGGCTCGCCATCGTCAACGAGTCGCCGGTCAGGGTCCGCAGAGACGGCACCGACACCGAGATCCCGCCCCGCCGGGTCGTACTCGGCGACCTCGTCCTGCTCTCCCCCGGCGACCAGCTGCTGGTCGACGGCGAGGTGGTGGACGCCGACGGGCTGGAGGTGGACGAGTCGCTGCTGACCGGCGAGGCCGACCCGGTGCACAAGCGTCCCGGCGACCCCGGCGACGAGGTCCTGTCCGGCAGCTTCGTGGTCGCCGGGAGGGGCTCCTACGTCGCGACCAGGGTCGGCCGCGACGCCTACGCGGCCAGGCTCGCCGAGGAGGCCAGCGCGTTCAGCCTGTCCCACTCGGAGCTGCGCGAAGGCGTCACGCGGTTCATCAAGTACGTGACCTGGCTGGTCATCCCGATCGGCGCCCTGCTCACCTGGAGCCAGGTCAGCAGGCAGACGAGTGTCGGCGAGGCCGTCACCGGCACGGTCGCGGGCATCGTCACCATGATCCCCGAGGGCCTGGTCCTGATGACCAGCATCGCCTTCGCGGTCGGCGTGATCCGGCTGGGCAGGCGCCGCTGCCTGGTCCAGGAACTGCCCGCGATCGAGATCCTGGCCCGGGTCGACACGCTCTGCCTCGACAAGACCGGCACCCTCACCTCGGGCGGCATGGAACTCGACGAGGTCCGCCCGCTCCGCGACGACCTGCCCGTGCACGAGGCCCTGGCCGCGCTGGCCAACCTCGACCCCGACCCCAACCCCACGGCCCGCGCCGTCCAGGCCCGCTACCCCGGCTCGCCCGGCTGGACCGCCACCACCAAGGTCCCCTTCTCCTCGGCCAGGAAGTGGAGCGGCGCCGAGTTCGACGAGCACGGCGGCTGGGTCCTGGGCGCCCCCGACGTCCTCCTGCCGCCCGGCAGCCCGGCGTACGACGAGGCCGGGGCGCTCGCCGCCACCGGCCTGCGGGTGCTCGCCCTGTGCGGCGTCACCTCGCTGCGCGATCCCGACGACCTCGGCACCGTCGAGGCCGCGGCCGTCGTCGTGCTCAGGCAGCGGATCCGCCCCGACGCGGCCGAGACCCTCGCCTACTTCGCCGGGCAGCGCGTCACCGTCAAGGTCATCTCCGGCGACAACCCCGAGTCGGTGTCGGCCATCGCCACCTCCCTGGGCATCCCCGGCGGGGAGCGCGCGGTGGACGCCCGCACCCTGCCGGAGGACGACCCGGAGAAGCTCGCCGAGATCATGGAGAACAACACCGTCTTCGGCCGGGTCAGCCCGCACCAGAAGCGGCTGTTCGTCGGCGCGCTCCAGTCGCGCGGGCACACGGTCGCGATGACCGGCGACGGCGTGAACGACGTGCTCGCGCTCAAGGACGCCGACCTCGGCGTGGCGATGGGCTCCGGCAGCGGCGCCACCCGGGCGGTCGCCCAGGTCGTGCTGATGGACGACGGCTTCACCAGCCTCCCCTCCGTGGTCGGCGAGGGCCGCCGGGTGCTGGCCAACATCGAGCGGGTCGCCGGGCTCTTCCTGACCAAGACCTTCTACGCGATCGTGCTCTCCCTGCTCACCGGGGTCATCGGGCTCGCGTTCCCGTTCGCCCCCCGGCACTCCACGCTGATCAACGCGCTGACGATCGGCGTCCCCGCCTTCTTCCTCGCGCTCGCGCCGAGCAACGAGCGCGCCAGGAGCGGCTTCGTACCCCGCGTGCTCCGCCTGGCGGTCCCCGCCGGGATCGTCTGCGCCGCCGCCGTCTACCTGTCGTACTGGATCGCCCAGAGCGGGTCCTCCACCCTGGGGGAGAGCCGCACCTCGGCGGTGATCACGCTGTTCGTCGCCGCCTGGTGGGTGCTGGTCCTGGTCGCCCGCCCGTACGTCTGGTGGCGGGTCGCGCTCGTGGCCTCCATGGCCGGGCTGTTCGCGCTCGCCCTCGCCGTCCCGTTCACCCGCGAGTTCTTCGCGCTCACCATCGGCGGCCCCGCCGCCGGTCTCACCGCGGCCGGGCTCGGCGTCGCCGCCGGGGTCGTGCTGACGGGCGTCTTCATGATCGTGCGATCCCGCCGTACGGAGCCGATCCAGGGTGATATCCCATCGGTTCAGGACCGGCCAGCCGATACCCTTGGAGCATGACCGACCCGCAGCTCGCACTGACCGAGCGCGTCCAGCAGGCGCTGGCCGCCGCCTTCGGTGCGGAATACTCCGACGCAGACCCGCTGATCCGTCCCTCGCAGTTCGCCGACTACCAGGCGAACGTGGCGATGAGCCTGAGCAAGCGACTGCGAAGGACCCCGCGGGAGGTCGCCCAGGAGATCGCCGAGCACCTCACCGGCCGGGCCGGGGACGCTCAGGACGACCCGTTCCCCGGCACCGTCGAGGTCAGCGGCCCCGGCTTCCTCAACCTCACCCTCTCCGACGAGTGGATCAGGGCGCGGGCCTCCGAGATCCTGGCCGACCCGCGCAGCGGCGTGGGCCTGTCCAGCCCGCCGCAGACCGTCGCGATCGACTACTCCGCGCCCAACGCGGCCAAGGAGATGCACGTCGGCCACCTGCGCACCACGATCGTGGGTGACGCGCTCGCCCGGGTCCACGAGCACCTGGGCAACAAGGTCATCCGGCAGAACCACCTCGGCGACTGGGGCACGCCGTTCGGCATGCTCATCGAGCACCTGCTCGACATCGGCGAAGAGGCCGCCGTCGCCCAGCTGGAGGCCGGAGAGGGCAACGCCTACTACCAGGCGGCTCGCGCGAAGTTCGACACCGACCCCGAGTTCAACAGGCGCGCCCGCACCAGGGTCGTCACCCTGCAGGCCGAGGAGCCCGAGACGATGCGCCTGTGGCGCATCTTCATGGACGCCACGGTCCGTTACTTCAACAAGGTCTACACCCAGCTCGGTGTGACGCTGACCGACGACGACATCGCCGGCGAGAGCATGTACAACCACGTGCTCGCCCAGGTCTGCGACGAGCTGCAGGAGCGCGGCATCGCCGTCCTCAGCGACGGCGCGCTCTGCGTCTTCCCGCCCGGCTACACCGGCCGCGAGGGCCAGCCGCTGCCCCTCATGATCCGCAAGAGCGACGGCGGGTACGGCTACGGCACCACCGACATGGCCACGATCCGCTACCGGGTCCAGGACCTCAAGGTCGACCGCATCCTCTACGTGATCGGCGCGACCCAGTCGCTGCACATGTCGATGGTGTTCGACTCGGCCAGGATGGCGGGCTGGCTGCCCGACCACATCAGGGCAGAGCACGTCCAGATCGGCAGCGTGCTGGGCTCCGACGGCAAGATGTTCAAGACCAGGAGCGGGAAGTCCATCAAGCTCGTGGAGCTGCTCGACGAGGCCGAGACCAGGGCCGCCGAGGTGCTCAGGGACAGCGACTACACCGACGCCGAGCGCACGGAGATCGCGCACGCCGTCGGCATGGGCGCGGTCAAGTACGCCGACCTGTCGGTCAGCCACGACAGCGAGTACGTCTTCGACTTCGACCGCATGCTCGCGCTGACCGGCAACACCGGCCCCTACCTGCAGTACGCCCAGGCCCGCATCCGCTCCATCTTCCGCAAGGGCGGGGTGATCCCGGCCGAGGCGAACGGGCCGCTCGTGCTCGGTCACCCGGCCGAGCGCGCCCTGGCGCTGCAGCTCCTCGGGTTCGGCGCGGTCGTCGAGGAGATGGCGGAGAACTCGGCACCGCACAAGCTGGCCTCCTACCTCTTCGACACCGCGAGCGCCTTCACCACGTTCTTCGAGAACTGCCCGGTGCTCAAGGACGACGTCGACGCGGCCACCCGCACCTCGCGGCTCGCCCTGTGCGCGCTGACCCTGAAGGTTCTGGAGACCGGCCTGGGCCTTCTCGGCGTCCCGGTGCCCGAGCGCATGTAACCTGTCCACCAGATGATCGTCTTTATTGGGAAAATGAAGGCGATCGTCTGGCAAAGTCATGTTCGGCGCGCCTCCCCGCGGGGATGTCCGAAGCGCAATACGCTGGCGCGGTCATCGGTCACAACTTCGGGGAGCTCTCTGCCTTGAGCACGGACCTGACCGCGAACTTGAGCACGGACACCGCGAACCCGAGCACGGACCTGGCCGCGGGCCTGAGCACGAGCTTGAGCACCGACCTGGCCACGACGTTGGACGCGGATCTGGCAGCGAGGGTGGGCACGGAGCCGACCTCGGGCGTGGACACGGACCTGACCACCGAAACCTCGCACGCCGCGAGTTCGTACGCCGGGACAGCGCTGCGCCACCGTGCCGACGCGTTCCTCTCCGATCTGGCCGCCGGCACCGTCCCCACCGGGATGCCGACGGACGTCGAAGACGCATCCGATCACTGGCTGGCTCCGGCCGTCGAGGCGCTCGTGCTGCTCATGCGCGGCGAGGAGTCACTCGAACCCCTCGCCCGCGCCGCACAGCGCGACGAGCAGCGGACCGCGCTCTTCCTCTGCCTCGCCCTCGCCGTGGCCGGTCAGGGCGACCGCATCCACGCCTCATGGCTCGGCACCGCCTTCGGGGAGCTGTCCCTGGACCGCCCGGTGACCCATGGCCAGCGGGCGCTCTGGCTCGCCGCCGCCCGTGGGGCGTACGGTCCGGCGGGCAAGATCTTCGTGCTTCGCAAGCTCGACGCGGTGGCCGCCTCTCCCGCATCCGAGCCCGACCGGTGGCTGCGCGCGTTGATCCCCGACGAGCCCTCCACGGCCGTGTCACCGGCCCTGACCGGTTTCGGGGAGCTCGCCGAGCTCCCCGAGCTGGCCGCCCCCGTACACGCCGCCGCCCGGCTGGCCCACCTGCTCGACCGCTGCGCCGAGATCACCTCGGCCCGCGAGAGCAGGGGAGGCGACGGCACCGCCGTCACCGCCGCCGCCGTCGAGAAGTCCGATTCCGTGAGCGGTTCCGCGGCTCGGGCGGACGGTGACTCGGCCGGTGAGACACCCGACCGTACGAAGGGCACGGTCGGCGAGCTGGGCGATCTCGCGTTCATCACCGCCGCGCAGGCGGACCGTTCGGGCGAGGCGACCGTCGTGTGGAGCGAGGACGAGCCGCTGACCGTGCTCCGCCAGCTGATGGGGTCCGGCACCGCCGAGCGGCCGATGAGACCGCTCACCGGCCACCTGCTCGGCGACCTGCGCCCCGGCTCCCACCCCTACCTCGCCGCGATCGCGCTGCACGTGGCCGCGCCCATCGTGCGGGCGGCGGGTGAGAGCCTCGCCGAGGCCACCCGTGCCGAGGCGCCCGAGTCGGTCACCATACCGATCCTCGGTCACCGCGTGACGCTCAGGCCCGAGGGCCCGGATCCCGAGTCGCTGGGCGCCGCCGAGGAGCGGATCACCACCGAGGGAGCGCCTGCCCGAGGCCGTCCCTGGGCGGCCTACGCGCTGCTCGCCCTGGCCCCGGTGATCCTGGTGGTCGCGCTCGTCCTCCCCGTCCTCCCGCTCGCGTTGCTCGCGCCCCTGCCGGTCGCGGGAGGTGCCTACAGGCTGTGGCGCAGGCGGCAGCGTGAGCGAGCGGACGCCGAATACGTCGTCACACAGCTCGCCGAACTCAGGGAGCTCGCCCAGGGCGCGGTGTGGGCACTGCACGAGTACGCCCACGAGTCCGAGGGCCGGATCAAAACGGCGACCTCCGACCTGGCCGAACTCACCCGCCTGCTCCGCCGGGGCCCCCGAGCCGGCTGACCGGCCGTCACCGGTGTGCCCCCGTCATGGGCGCGCATCGCCGGAGACATCCACGGACCCGCGGGGCAGGATTCGCCGTACGACCTCGCCCTCGGTGCGCGGTCCCTCGATGCGTGGTCCCTCGCCGAGAACGGCCTCGCACCCGTGCCGGGTCCGATCGCGGACGATCGCTCAGGACCCGTACCGGCGAGGCCGCTCCGGTGTCAGCCGTTGGTGATCTCCACCTCGGCGGGAGCCAGCAGGAAGACCTTCTCCGCGATCCTCTCGATACGCCCCTCGCAGCCGTACGCCAGCCCCGCGACGAAGTCGACCATGCGGGTGGCCTCGGCGGTGCTCATCCCGCTGACATCCATGATGACGGTCTGACCGTCACGGAAGTGCTGGCCGATCACCGGTGCGTCGTTGTACTTCATCGGCGTCAGCATCACGATCCGCGAGGGCTCGTTCATCGCGTGCCAGCGCTTGGCCGCACGCTCCGAGGCGGACTGCCAGTCCTCCTCCTCGCCCTCGACCTCGTCCTCGTAGTCATAGGACTCGTCATAATGCTCGGCCCCGCCCAGGCCAAGGTAGCTCGCCACCTTGCGCACTGCCCCCATCGGCTCGTCCTTTCGCCAGGACCACGCCGTCCCCGGCTTGTCCCTCCACCTTGGACGGTAACCGACGACGAGAAGTTCGCCATGCGACACGCCCAGCGCTTATTTCCACTTTGTACGGCTACCGCACTGGTTTGCCTGATCCCCGACTGTGCCTGATCTCCTGCCCCAGCTTCAACCGATATCTTCGGCGCCGCTAGCATCGCGTCATGCTCGTCTACACGGTCGATTCGTTTACCGATGAATTTTTCAAGGGTAACCCCGCCGGGGTCTGCGTACTCGGCAATCCGGTCTCCGACGCCTGGATGCAGTCCGTTGCGGCGGAGATGAGGCACTCCGAGACAGCCTTCCTGCTCGGAGCGGGGGACGGCGGACCGTACCCGCTCCGTTGGTTCACGCCGATGACCGAGGTGGCCCTGTGCGGGCATGCGACCCTGGCCACGGCGCATGTGCTCTATTCCACGGGAACGGTCCCAGAAACCCTCGAATTCTCAACGAAGAGCGGAATCCTGTCTGTGACCAGGGATAAATACGGTTTAATCAGCATGGATTTCCCAGCAAAAGTACTCCAAGCGGCGAGTCCTCCAGAGGGACTGATCGCTGCGCTCGGGGTTAAACCTGTTTGGACAGGAAAAAATGTTTGGGATTATCTCGTGGAGGTCGAGTCCGAGGAGGCCGTGCTCGCCACCGCCCCTGACTTCCGGGCCCTGGAGGCCGTGGACGCGCGGGGAGTCATCGTGACGGCTCGGGCCTCGCGGGCCGGTGCCGACTACGTGTCCCGATTCTTCGCTCCCAGGGTCGGGGTCCCCGAGGATCCGGTGACGGGCTCCGCCCACTGCGCGCTCGCGCCGTACTGGTCGGCCAAGCTCGGTTCCGAAAGGCTGGTGGGGGCTCAGCTGTCACAGCGCGGAGGCGTGGTCCGCACGACCGTACGGGGTGACCGGGTCGAACTCGCGGGAAACGCGATGACCGTTCTTTCCGGCGAGCTCCACGTCTGAGGTGGCCGGGCCTGGAAGAACCCAGGACCCACAACAGGCGGAGCCCGGGACAGAGAAGTCCGGGACAGAGACGAAACAACAGGGGCCGGGGCAACATGGTCCTGACAAAGGGGCCGGAGCAACAGGTCCGGGAAAGCATGAAGGGCCCCCACCGTTGGTGGGGGCCCTTCATGAAAGATTGTCCGGCGGTGACCTACTCTCCCACACCGTCCCCGGTGCAGTACCATCGGCGCTGAAGAGCTTAACTTCCGGGTTCGGAATGTAACCGGGTGTTTCCCCTTCGCCATAACCGCCGTAAC